>NZ_BDBP01000001.1 GCF_001613045.1 Nocardia lijiangensis NBRC 108240
CCACCCGCCGCGCGCCCGCCGACGAGCGCCGCGCGCTGCAGGCGCAGCGTCTCGACCTGCCCGTGCTGCCGACCACCACGATCGGCTCCTACCCGCAGACCTCGGAGATCCGTCTCGCCAGGGCGGCGCTGCGCAAGGGCGAGATCGATCAGGCCGAGTACGTGCGCCGGATGCGCGGCGAGATCGCCGACGTCGTCGCGCTGCAGGAGAAGCTGGACCTGGACGTGCTCGTGCACGGCGAGCCCGAGCGCAACGACATGGTGCAGTACTTCGCCGAGCAGCTCGACGGCTTCGCGGCCACCGAGAACGGCTGGGTGCAGTCCTACGGCACCCGCTGCGTGCGGCCGCCGATCCTGTTTGGCGACGTCACCCGCCGCACGCCGATGACCGTGGACTGGATCGCCTACGCCCAGTCGCTGACCGACAAGCCGGTCAAGGGCATGCTGACCGGCCCGGTCACCATCCTCGCCTGGTCGTTCGTGCGCGACGACCAGCCGCTGGCCGACTCGGCGCGCCAGGTGGCGTTGGCGATCCGGGACGAGACGGTGGATCTGCAGTCCGCGGGCATCCGCATCGTCCAGGTCGACGAACCCGCGCTGCGCGAGCTGCTCCCGCTGCGCGCCGCCGACCAGCCCGCGTACCTGGACTGGTCGGTGGGCTCGTTCCGCCTGGCGACCTCGGGTGTCTCCGACGCCACCCAGATCCACACCCACCTCTGCTACTCGGAGTTCGGTGAGGTCATCGACGCGATCGCAGGTCTGGACGCCGACGTCACCTCCATCGAAGCGGCCCGCTCGCACATGGAGGTCCTCGACGACCTCAACGCCGCAGGCTTCGACCTCGGCGTGGGCCCGGGTGTCTACGACATCCACTCCCCGCGCGTGCCCAGCGTCGAGGAGATCACCGTCTCCCTGCGCGCCGCACTGAAAGCCGTTCCCGCCGAACGGCTCTGGGTGAACCCGGACTGCGGTCTGAAGACCCGCGGCCCGGTCGAGGTGGAAGCCTCACTGCGCAACATGGTTGCGGCTGCCAAGGCCGTGCGCTAGAACTCCGGCCGGGCCGCGCTCCCCGCGCGGCCCGGCCGCTGTACATCGAATCTCACCGCCCTCCGGCGGACTCGACCTCCCCCGCTCCGGCTGATACCGATCGCCCCTCCGCCAGAAGCGATCTCACTCCCCCTCCACCGGACGCCCTTGCTGCCGCCGCTTTCTCGGCGGGTAACTCTCGCAAGCCTCCCCCGCCTCCCGCACCGGACGCACCCGCGCCTTGGGACTCACGCCTTGCCGCCACGACGGCACACACCTCGACCGTTTCATGTCACCCCTCCTCACACGTCGACGAAACATTGCTCCCCACTTGCTTTGTTCGACGCGCGCCGCGTCCGTTCGGTTCCCCCGCGGGCGATATCGCCCTCAGACCGGCAGGCCGAACGCACACCGGTCGAGCTGGACGCGCGATCGCGAGTGCCGCTGCGATGATGTGCGTATGCGCGTTCTCATGCCGGTTCCCGACCACGACTTCGACGTCACCGAGGTCGCCGTGCCTTGGCGGATCCTGACGAACGCCGGACACGAGGTCGTATTCACCACCGAGCGAGCGGGTACGGTGCCCGCGGCGGATCCGCGGCTGCTGACCGGAGTCATCTTCGGTCAACTCGGTGCCGAAGCCGAGCCTCGGACCTTCTACCAGCAGCTCACCGGCACACCGGAGTTCACCGCCACGGTCTCCTGGTCGGAGGTCGACGTGGACGACTTCGACGGACTGCTGCTACCCGGCGGACATGCACCCGGCATGCGGCAGTACCTGGGCTCGGAGACACTGCAGCGGCAGGTCGCAAGGTTCTGGACCCTGGGCAGGCCGGTGGGCGCCATCTGCCACGGCGTCCTCGTCCTCGCCCGGTCCGAAGATCCCGCTACCGGCCGTAGCGTGCTCGCCCAGCGCCGCACCACCTGCCTGCCCAAATACATGGAGCGCATCGCGTATTTCAGCACCGCATGGCGCCTCGGCCGCTACTACCGCACGTATCCGGCCTACGTCGAGGACGAGGTCCGCGCGGCTCTCGAGAACCCGGATAACCAATTCCAGCGCGGCCCACTCGAACTCACCAGACGCGGCACCGCCACCGACGACACCCCCGCCTTCATCGTCGAAGATCGCAACTATCTCTCCGCACGCTGGCCGGGAGACGCCTATCTGTTCGGACGCCGGTATCTCGCGCTGCTGGAAGGCGCCGAGCGCTGAGATCATCAATGTAGTGACCGCGCAGCCTCGAAGCCGCGTGCGGACGGCGCGAAAGGCGCTGAGCCGGAGGCGGTGTCCGGTGGTGGGTCGAGCCGAAAGCTAGCGTCCTCAGCTCACAGTGTCGTCGGCGGAAGCATTGTGGCGACGGAACCCGGGCATGAATCGGTTGGTCCGTGCCTGGTAGTCGCGGTAGCCCGGCCTCTTCTGCGCGCTGTAGTACTCGGCTGGGACAGCGCCGGTGTAGTACACGAGACACCAGTACATGATCACCGACAGCGCGAACAGTCCGAGGCCGGCGCCGATCGCCGCGGCGGGCGTGAATTCGTCGAATGCTCGGCGCAGCACCGGCAAGCACAGCACGATGATCGCGTTCCACTGCATCCACTGGAAGAAGTAGTTGGGGTGTCGGCTGTAGTTCCAGAGCCCGACGTCGCAATGCCCCCGCCTGTTCGTCGTCGACATCGACCGGACGAAACGAAGTTTCTGGAAATCGGCGACCGACTCCAGCACCCACGACACCGCCCACAAGATGATGCCTGCCGCTGCGACCGCGCTCATTCCGGCACCGTCGATCGCGATCACCAGCGCTGCCGGTACGGCCATGACGGTGATGTTCGAGACCGCCTGGACCAGGATCTCGGCTACGAGGTCGAGCCGCTCGCTGCCCAGGGTGGCCTTTGCCCAGCGCTTTCGCTGGAACCGATAGCGCGGCAGCTCATGGTCGAGTTCGCCGTGGCGCCAAAGGGCCAGTGCCGCGATGCCCATGCGTCCGCCCATCACCAGGAAGACGACGGCCACAGCTATCGCGAGCGGGGATCTGTCACTCATCGCGAGCGTCAGGACGCCGAGGGCAAACAGCCCCCAGGGCCATGCGATGTCGACATAGGACATCCGGAGAGTGCGCCACCCCGGGATGCAGGCGGCACCCACGAAGATGACGAACTGGACGCCTACGTTCACCAGCAGGAAATCCCGCAGCGCTGACTCGGTGAGCATGGCGCCGAGAACGACCAGGGAAGCGAGGGACGGGAGGGCGCGGTTCGCTAGTCCTC
Source organism: Nocardia lijiangensis NBRC 108240 (assembly GCF_001613045.1). Taxonomy (GTDB): domain Bacteria; phylum Actinomycetota; class Actinomycetes; order Mycobacteriales; family Mycobacteriaceae; genus Nocardia; species Nocardia lijiangensis. Next base: position 3,294 of record NZ_BDBP01000001.1, read on the forward strand.
GCGCATTGCTCGATGGGGACGGCATGCGCACACGCTAAGATACAAGTTGGTAACTTGCAAGTGGTCGGTACTAACCTTCGGATGGTGACCAGAGCCAAGACGACGCCACGGCGGAGCCAAGCCGAACGACGAGCGGAGACCCAGGATCGACTGCTGAAGGCGACGGTATCGATGCTCGTCGAGCAGGGGTTCGTCGCGTTGAGCGCTTCGGCGGTGGCCGCTCGTGCCGGTGTCAGCCAGGGCGCGATGCAGCACTACTACCCGACGAAGACCGCGTTGGTGAAGGCCGCTCTCGAGCGCATCGTCGAACGCTACGTGGCCGATGTGCAGGCCGAGGTCGGCCCGTTGCCGCCGGGCGCCGGGCGGTTCGAGGCACTGCTCGACTTGCTGTGGGAGGTCCACAACCTGCCGATAAGCCGTGCACTGCTCGAGCTGTACGCCGTCGCCCGCAACGATGTGGAGCTCGCCGACGTCGCGGCCATGCTGGCGAACCTCGCGACTACCGCCGTCAGCGATCTGGCTGGTGAGCTCGTTCCCGAGGTTGCGGCGCGAGATGGCTTCCACGAATGGTTGCTCACCACCCTCGCCACGTTGCGCGGCACCGCACTCCTGGCGGTACCCGGGGCCGAACAGGCCCACCTGGACTGGCCCACACTCCGTGACCGGCTGAAGGCCTCACTCCCGTCACCGCCGTAGTCGGATTCCGCGCGCATCGCGTGGCAGAGCGCAAGCATCCTCCCACGGCCAATCCTCTCCTATGCAGTGCCCAACTCGGCACATGTATGTGGGACTATCGCTTACGCGAGTCTCCAGCAGGCGCAGTCTGCATCACCTCGGATTGGTAACCCAGTTCTTGAATCACCCGGACGATGGACTGGACCTCTATCGTTGTCCCGATCGGATTACCAGGCCCCGACTCCGTCAACATTGCGAGCGCTTCGGCTGGAGACAATCCAAACATCTCTCGCAACTTCTTCAGCACCGCTAGGCGTATGTTGCGAGTCGGCACAGCGATAGTCGAACCGCCGAATCTATCGATGATTGCCTGGCGAAGCGAATCCGGTCCGGGCCCATCGCCGTAGTCATCACTAACGAGACCGCATGATGGACACTGCCATTCCACAAACCATCGAATTCCATCCGAATCGCCGGACAACTCCTGCCCCTGCCACCCCGAAGCAGATCGACCACAGTTGGAGCATGACAGACTGTATTCAAAAGCCTGTTCCATTACATTCATCCTCGTCCGACACCCCACCGCCGGGCCCTCGCAGTCCTCCGACCGAAGGTTGACCGCCGAGTCCGCGCCCCGTCAGTTGACCGGGGTCTTGTCGATCTCCAAGGTCCAGAATCTTACGTCGGACCCGACGGCGTTCTTGCCCTCCTTCTCGGTCGGGCGTACGGCCGAATCCGGGGTCGCGAAACCGTCCACGCCATACCTTGGATAATCATCCTTGAATGCGTAGACGACTTCGCCGTCGCGCAGGAAGACCTGGGTCAACGATTCGGAGTGCACCTGCAATCCAGACCATTTCAACCCGGGCGTGCCCAACACCGCATTGATGTCATCGGCGGAGATGGGTGTGTAGAAGCTGTACATGCGGTCCCAGGCGCCCAGCGGAAGACCGGATTCGGCGACGATGTCACCCAGGCGCTTTGGCTCACGTGCGTCGAGAACTCGCTGGAAGGCTGCTTCCAAAGCCGGGCTGTCTTCCGCTACATCAACCCTTTCGCCGGAGAGACCACCGCCGGAGCAGCTGGCAAGGAGCACCGCGAATCCGCTGGAAAGCAGCGCAACTCGGCGCACCGCAGCCCGTGTGATTTGTCCCTTCATACCTGATGGCTCCCACTCCACTTCATCACTTCGGCACCGGCGCATTGTCCACGATAGGGCTGCCCGGCAGAAAGCTCCCCGGCTTGTTCTGAACATCTCTGTCGTACTGGAAGGAGTCCACAGTCTGTCCCACCGGCACGTCGTTCGAAAAGCTGAGTTGCTGATTCTGGTTGATCACCACGGTGTCGCCGTTCCCTACAGCCTTCTTGACGATCTCGCGCATCTCTTCGGGGCTCGCATCTGGATTCGCCAAGGCGAGCTGCCGCCCAACTTCATTGTTGTGCAGATCCATGGCCTCGCGCACGGCGGCATTATCGGGCCGACCCTCATGCTTGGAGGTGTACTCCTTGGTCCAGTCCGCGCCGAACTCCTGCGTCATCAATGCGTTCCAATAGGCATGGCGGAAGGCATCGGTATGATTGTCCTGAGTATTCGGATCCCCGTTGGCATGATTCTCGGGAAACAGTTCTTCCGCGGTTTCACTCGCTTCCGACTGAATCTGGTAGAAGCGAATCTTGTCGCCCAAGCTCAGATTCTCGAGCATCGCGAGCTCACTCTGGGTGACATCCAGCGGCTCGAATTCGCCCAAAGTCTTGGCCTCCATTGCCGCCTTCAGCGCGCCGTCCGGCCATTTGCTCATACCTTGTGGGTCCGGTTCCACCTGCGAGAAAACCGTGATCCACCCGAGCTCCTCGTTTGGCGGGATCGGCACAGCCTCGAACAGCTTGTTGATCGCCTCCCGGGCAGATTCAGCCGCATCGCCGGCGTCGCGCAGCGCCTTTTTGATCTTATCTTCGTGCTGCTTGGCACCCAGGTCGAGAGAGGCGCGCGCAAGGAAATAAGAGATGTCGCGCTCCTCCATCAGCCAGTACAGGAACTCCTCCGAATATCCGACCGTGCCGTCCTCGCCAACCATATATCGCTCATCTTCGGCGGTCTTGATCGCGTCCACCGCGCTCTGCTTGGCAAAACCCAGGGTATGCGCGATCTGCGAACTCGCGTGCGAACCCTTCTCGAACGCGTCCGCAATTTTGGACAGCGAAGACGTCGCTTCCTCGCCTTTGACACGCATGGCATCGCCGGTGCGACCGCGCCAAAACCCCGGAGAGTCGGCGAGCTGGCGGGAGATGGCGCCGTGCTCGGTCGTGATGGCCTGGACGCCGTTGGCCCACTCCGCCGCCTGGTTCGTCAGCGGCTCGAAGGTCCATTTGCGGATCTGACTCTTCGTCGGTGGAATCGAGCTCATCGCGGCTCGAGTTTGTTGAGGTCGTCGGCCCGCTGCTGTTCGCGGTTCATGTACTCATTGATGCTGGTCGTCGCGCCGTCTGCGATCTCCTTCAACTGCCCGTTCACGCCGCGCACACTCGCTTCCGCTCGCCACCCCGCTTTCATGTAGGTGTGGCCAAGGCCGGAACCGGGCAATGCGGATTCGATATTCGCGATGAAACTCTGCGCGCGAATCCCCGCCAACGCCTCGTGTGACACATTCAGTGCACCAACCATCGCCTCGACCGACGGTTGGTGCACATACAGCTCGCTCATCGAACTCCTCCCCATCGAAACGTTGCTACGCTAGCACGGCCGAAGCCAGCTACCCTGAGGGCGAGATACCATAGTGCGTAAGAATATTGGCGACATCGATCCGATTACAGGTCAGCTCGACGCACTGCGTCGCGCCCTGCTGACAGATCGCGCGACGGCTGGCCGCTACGGCGTCGCCGTGGATGTTCTCGCCGACGGAACCTTGGCCGAGGTCCGCATCAACGACACTGTTACCCCCTATGGTGCAGAACTCGGCAGGTTGATCACCACCCTCGCCAAGGAGGCGCTCGACCAAGCGCGCGGCACGGCCCGCGAACGCATCGATGACCTCACTGCCGATCCGCGCATTGCGGCCGCCGTGGAGACGATCGAACTCGCCAGTGAACGTCCGCGCGCCATCCCACCTCCCGTGCGCCAACCGGCGGGACACTACGACGACGACCTCACCGAAGAAGAATTGATCGAAGAAAATCAGCGCCGCAACCAGTCGTTCTTCCGGTAATCGACGAGCGGCGCTCGACTTCGGGCGGCCGAGATGATCACAACGCCGTGAGCTTTCCGATACTCGGGTTCGAGTCCCAGACGACCAGCGGCATAATCAGGATCAGACCAGCTCCGGTACCTATCGATAACGCGACGGCCAGCTCGAATTCGCTGGTGCCGATGGCCTCTACGGCGAGCTGCCGGTCCGCGTCGATGACTGGCGCTCCGGCGATTTTCCGGTCGTCCTCGGATCGAACCGTGGCCGCTAGGGCGGTGCGAGAGGACGGCTCCGCTCAGCTCGGCAGGCCGAAGGCGCGGTTGATGGCGGCCATGTCGAAGTAGTCGCGCCAGGCGGTGATCGCGCCGTCGCGGACCTCGAAGACGCCCATGACGGGGAGTGCGGTGTCGCGGCCGTTGCCGCGCAAGGTGTCGGTGCGTTCGTTCATGACGACGTTGCCGGAGGTCACCTGGTGGTGGATGTCGAAATCGATGGCGTCGAAGGTGGTGAGGAAGCCCGCGATGAAATCGCGGATGGCGGTGCGGCCGACGATCGGTTCCATCGGAATGTTGTGGTAGACGGCGTCTTCGGCGAAGTACGTGCTGATCCGATCGGGGTCGGGATCGGACCAGCTCTGGCACATCGCGCGGACGAGTTCGTCGGGACCGGTCATGGCAACGCTCGCTTCCTCGGCCCCGGGCGGGGCCATCGGTTCAAGCCCCGATTCAACCAAACAATCGCTTGGTTCAACAGAGGTTGACCCGATCGCCCCCCGGCTCCCGGCAAGGCGTACCTCCCCTGCCGCGCGTAGGCGTCCCACACCCGTTGCGTATGCGCCACATAGCCGGTGCCTATGTGGCGCATACGAACCCTTTGTGGCAGCCTCCGCCTGTACGGCGGGCGGCTGGGTTAGCGGCGCGCCGCTCCGCCCGCGACGAGCAGCTCGCGCTGGGCCACGCCCGTGTACTCCGACAGCGGACGGATGAGAGCGTTCGCCGCCGATTGCTCGGCGATGTGCGCGGTCCAGCCGGTGATGCGGCTCAGGACGAAGATGGGCGTGAACATCTCGATGTCGAAGCCCATCAGGTAGTACGCGGGCCCGGCAGGGAAATCGAGGTTCGGGCGGATGCCGGTGGCCTCGACCATGGTGCGTTCCAGCTCGTCGTACATCTGCAACCACTTCTGCCCGCCGGTCACCGCCGCCACGTCGTCCAGCGCCGCCTTCATGGTGGGTACCCGGGAGTCACCCTTCTTGTAGACGCGGTGCCCGAAGCCCATCACCTTCTTCTTGGCGGCGAGCTTGTCGCGCAACCAGTCCGCCGCGCGCGCCGGATCACCGATCTCCAGCATCGTGTGCATCACGGCTTCGTTGGCGCCGCCGTGCAGCGGGCCCTTGAGCGCCCCGATGGCGGCGGTGACCGCGCTGTACAGATCGGACCGGGTCGAAGTGACCACCCGGGCGGCGAACGTGGAGGCGTTGAAACTGTGCTCGGCGTACAGGATCAGCGACGCCTCGAAGGCCCGGACGATCCGCTGGTCCGGCACCTCGCCGAAGCACATGTGCAGGAAGTTCTCCGCGAACCCCAGGTGCGAGTGCGGCGCAATGGGATCCAGGCCGCGGCGGCGGCGCATGTCGGCGGCGACCACCGTCGGCAGCACAGCGGTCAGTTGTAATGCCCTGGCCAGCAGATCTTTCGGCGCGGCGATGCCGTCCGGGTCGGTGCCCGGATCCTCCGCACCGAGGTAGCTCACCACCGTGCGGACCACATCCATCGGGTGGCAGGTGTCGGGCATCTTCTCGATCAGCGACAGGATCGAGCGGCCGACCCGCCGCTGCGCCCGCTCACGCTGGCAGAGCAGCTCGAGCTGGGCGACGTCGGGCAGCTCGCCGTACCAGAGCAGGTAGGCGACCTCCTCGAAGCTGCAGTGCGCCGCCAGATCCTGGACCGCGTAGCCGCGGTAGGTCAGCGAATTGGTCTCGGGCACGACCTTGGAGACGGTGGTGGTATCGACCACCACTCCGGCCAGGCCCTTTTTGATCTCGGTCATGGTTCACTCGCTCAGCGTGAAGGTGAATATTCCGGAGTCGAAGTCGTTGTACCGCTGGTATTCGAGAAGTTCGTAGAGCCGTGCGCGGTGCTGCATGCGGTCGAGCAGACCGGATTGCGTTCCGGTCTCGGCGATCTCGGCAAGTCCCTGTTCCACCGCGTGCATCGCCAGCCGCAGCGTGGTCACCGGGTAGATCACCGCGTTGAAGCCGAGATCCTCCAGGGTCTGCGCCGACAGCAATTCGGACTTGCCGAACTCGGTCATATTGGCCAGCAGCGGAACATCCACGGCCGCACGGAACTTCGCGAACTCGGACTCGTCGGCCAGCGCTTCGGTGAAGATCAGGTCCGCGCCCGCGTCGGCGTAGGCCTTGGCGCGATCGATGGCCGCGTCCAGACCCTCGGTGCCGCGCGCGTCGGTCCTGGCGCAGATGACGAAGCCGGGGTCGCGGCGCGCCGAGACGGCAGCGCGCAGCCTGCGCACCATATCGTCCACCGGCACAACGGCTTTGCCGTCGAGATGGCCACAGCGCTTGGGGTTGACCTGGTCCTCGATGTGGCAGCCCGCGATGCCCGCGTCCTCGAGCATGGTCACGGTGCGCGCGGCGTTCATCGGCTCGCCGAAACCGGTGTCGGCGTCGATGAGCACGGGCAGGTCGGTCACCCTGGCGATCTGCCGGCCGCGCTCGACCACCTCGGTGAGCGTGGTCAAACCGAGGTCGGGCAGCGCCAATTCGGCCGACACCACCGCGCCGGACACGTAGACGCCCTCGAAGCCCAGCCGCTGAATCAAGGTGGTCACCAGCGGGTTGAACGCGCCGGGCAGCCGCTGGATGCGACCGGAGGTCAGTCCGGCGCGGAAGGCCGCCCGTTTGTCTGCGGCGGTGGTGGCGGCGGCCATCAGGCCGGAGTGGAGTTGGTCGGGCATCAGAAGATCCCCTCACGAACCTCCGGTGCCCGGCCGAGGACCTCGGGCGCCACGGTGAACGTCAGCTGATCGAGTTCGCCCGCACCGAGTTTCGTGGTGCGTTGCGCCGCGTCGAGGAAACGGTCCTGCTCCGCAAGATCGACTACCCCGTCGGCCAGCGTCCGAAACTTCTCGATGTACTGGGCGCGGGCGAACGGACGCGCGCCGAGCGGGTGGGCGTCGGCGATGGCCAGCTCGTCGACGATGGTCTCGCCGCTCTTCAGCGTCACCACCGCGCGGGCGCCGAACGCCTTCTCGTTCGGGTCGGTCGAGTGGTAGCGGCGCGTCCATTCCGGGTCCTCGACCGTGGAGATCTTCTGCCACAGCTCGACGGTGTCGGGCCGCTGCGCGCGCTCTGGCGCGTAGGAGCGCTCGTGGTGCCAGCCGCCGTCCTGCAGCGCCACCGCGAAGATATAAGGAACGGAGTGGTCCAGGGTCTCGCGGCTGGCGTGCGGATCGAACTTCTGCGGGTCGCCGGAGCCGGTGCCGATCACCACGTGGGTGTGGTGGCTGGTGTGCAGCACGATGGACGCGATCTGGTCGAGATCGCCGATGCGCGAACGCATCCGGCGGGCCAGGTCGATGGGGGCCTGGCTCTGGTATTCGGCCGAGTGCTCCTTCGTGTAGCTGTCCAGGATGGCTCGCTTCGCCTCGCCGGGGGCGGGCAGCGGCACCTGGTACTCGGCGTCGGTTCCGCTGAGCAGCCACGCGATGACGCCGTCGGCGCCCTCCCAGATCGGTGCGGGCGCGCATTCGCCGCGCATCGCCCGGTCCACCGCCTCGACCGCCATCTTGCCCGCGAACGCCGGGGCGTAGGCCTTCCAGCTGGAGATCTCGCCCTTGCGCGACTGCCTGGTCGCGGTGGTGGTGTGCAGCGCCTGACCGATGGCCTGGTAGATGGTCTCGGTGTCCAGGCCGAGCAGCGTGCCGATGCCCGCCGCGGCCGAGGGACCGAGGTGCGCGACGTGGTCGATCTTGTGCTCGTGCAGGCAGATTCCGCGCACCAGGTCCATCTGGATCTCGTAGCCGGTGGCCAGGCCGCGGATCAGCTCGGCGCCGGTGCGACCGGCGTGCTGGGCGACGGCGAGAATCGGCGGGATGTTGTCACCGGGGTGCGAGTACTCCGCGGCGAGGAAGGTGTCGTGGAAGTCCAGCTCCCGCACCGCGACTCCGTTGGCCCACGCGGCCCACTCCGGCGAGACCCGGGTCTGCGCGGACAGCCCGAACACCGTGCCGCCCGACCGCCCCTCACGCGGCCGGTACGGTTGCGCCGTCGCCTGGGTACGCGCGCTGGTCACCGGACGGCGCAGCACCGAGGCCGCGGCGACGGCCGCGTTGTCGATGATCCGGTTCACGATCATCTCGGCCACGTCGTCGGTCACCTCGACCGGATCCGCGGCGACCTCCGCGATCTTCGCGGCCAGATGTTCGCTGCGCGGAAACGCCTCGTCGGCAGCGCGAGCGCGTACGATATGGGTCTTCATGCATCCTCCGGGTTCAGACGGCGAGCTCGACAGGCCCAAGGGCCTCTCTTCGCACGCTACGCAGCGCGCGCCGAGGGAAGAACCCCTTGCAAATGCCGATTTTTGTGGGCGTGAATCGCCGATTCTGCGATGTTTGCGAAGACGAAACCGCTAGGATTCGCCCGTGCGCAAGATGTATGCGGGCGCCCGGTTGCGGCGATTGCGCGAGGAACGGCGGATGACGCAGGCGGCACTGGCGAAATCCCTGGATCTCTCGCCCAGTTATCTCAACCAGCTGGAACGCGACCAGCGACCGCTCACCATTCCGGTGCTGTTGAAGCTCAACGCCACCTTCGACCTGGACGTGCAGTTCTTCGCCGCCGACTCCGACGCTCGCCTGGTCTCCGACCTGCACGAGGTGCTCGTCGATGCGGCGGGCGGCGACAGCGCCCCGCTGGCCGAGGTCGAGGAGCTGGCCACCAGGCAGCCGGACGTGGCCCGCCTCCTGGTCGCCATGCACCGCCGGTTGCGCGCCGCCACCGATCAGTTGGATCTGCTCTCCTCCCGGGTGGCCGCACCCACCGGCGGCCCCGGCGTCCCGATGCCCTACGAGGACGTCCGCGACTTCTTCTACGACCATCACAATCACATTCCGCACCTCGACCACCTCGCCGAACAGCTCTTCGAGGAGTGCGGCCTGACCATCGGCTCGCTGGACCGCCAGCTGGCCAGGATCGCGGAGGAGCGGGCGGGGGTGACCGTGCTGGTGCGCGGCGACGGCGCCGATCCGTCGATCCCGAAGCGCCACTACGACCCCGAGAGCCGGACGCTGACCCTGGCCCGCAGGCTACGCCCGGGGCAGCGCGCCTTCCAGATCGCGACCACCCTCGGTTTCCTGCTCTACGGCGCCGAACTCGACACCGTGCTCAACGAAACCCCTTCGCTCACCGGGGAATCCCGCACGCTGGCCCGCATCGGGCTCGCCAACTACTTCGCGGGCGCGCTGATCCTGCCCTACGGCCGGTTCCTGCGCTCGGCCGAGGAGCTGCACTACGACATCGACCTGTTGAGCCTGCGTTTCGAGGTCGGCTTCGAGACCATCTGCCACCGCCTGAGCACCCTGCAGCGGCAGGGGCAACGCGGCGTGCCGTTCTTCCTGGTTCGCACCGACCGTGCTGGCAACATCTCGAAACGCCAGTCCGCCACGGCCTTTCACTTCTCTCGCGTCGGCGGCAGCTGCCCGCTGTGGGTGGTGCACGAGGCGTTCGCGCACCCCGGGCGTGTCCTCACTCAGATCGCCGCCATGCCCGATGGGCGGCGCTACCTGTGGATCGCCAGGACCGCGTACATCGCGCCGCACGGATTCGGCACGGCCACCAAGAATTTCGCCATCGGACTCGGCTGCGACATCGAATACGCCGACCGCCTGGTGTATTCCACCGGCCTGCATCTCGACGACCCGGCCGCCGCGGTGCCGATCGGGGCGGGCTGCAAGGTGTGCGAGCGCCCCACCTGCCCGCAGCGGGCGTTTCCCCAGATCGGCAGTCCGCTGGCGGTCTCCGAGCACACCAGCACCGATCTGCCGTATCCGCGGGTGGGGCGCTGAGGCTCACCCGCGGAGGTGGCGGAGCTTGTCCGGGTTGCGAATCGCGTAGACGCCGTGCACCTTTCCGGTGCCCGCGTCGATATCCAGCACGACAACGGTGTACAGCACGTCGCCGGAGAGCACGAGCGCGGACGGTTCGCCGTTGGTCCACCCGAACCGGACCGTCATGTCCGGCACGGAACTGCTCACCATCCGGCTGGTGAGCAGACGCGCGACCTTGTCCGATCCGCGGATCGGCCGCAGCGCCGCCCGCAACCGGCCGCCGCCGTCGGACAGGAACGTGACGTCCGGAGCGAGCATTTCGAGCAGGCCCGTCACGTCCCCACTGAGCTGGGCGGCGAGGAAGCGCTCGGTCACCGCGCGCTGGGTCTGCGGATCGGCCTGGTAGCGCGGGCGCTTGGCTCGCACGTGATCCCTGGCCCGGTGCGCGAGCTGGCGAATCGCCGGAGTCTCCCTGCCGAGCATCGCGCCGATCTCGGCGTGCGGATAGCCGAACACCTCGTGCAGCACGAACACCGCCCGTTCCAGCGGGGTGAGCGTCTCCAGGACCACGAGCACGGCCAGCGAAACCGACTCGCCGCGCAGCGCGATCTCGGCGGCGTCCGCGCTGTCGCGGATCTCGGGAGTGTCGGCGACCAGCGGCTCGGGCAGCCAGGGCCCGACGTAGGTCTCTCGCCTGCGGACGATGCTCTCCCGGCGCGCGAGCGCGTTGTTCACCGCGATCCGCACCAGGTACGCGCGCGGGCTGGTGATCTCGCCGAGGTCGGAGCGGTGCCGCGACACCCAGGCCAGCCAGGTGTCCTGCAGAACGTCCTCGGTGTCGGTGACGGTGCCGAGCATGTTGTACACGATCGAGAAGAGCAGTTCGCGGTGCTCGGCGAAGACTTCCGTCGCCCGTTCGTCCATGGTCTCGATCATCGTTCCTCCTGTGCCGGAAAGCTCGCGCGGCTGTCGTCATCTGAGAGAGTTTCGAGGCACGAAACGTGACATCGGGGCCGCGGAGTGTGATCTGACTCTCGCGAGACACCTGCGATGTCACCTCCCCTCGGTGCTCCGGCTCTTGGTTGACGACAGGACGAAAACCGTCCGGACTCACAGAAGGACCCGACCGTGCGTTCACCGACCGAAACACCCTCGTATCTGGCGACCCGCCGCGGCAAGCTCACGCTGGCGCTGCTGTGCACGGTCGCGTTTCTCGACTTCGTCGACGGCTCGATCGTCAATGTCGCGCTGCCGACCATTCAGCGCGAACTCGGCATGGACGTCTCGACGTTGCAGTGGGTCACCAGCGGCTACCTGCTCACCTACGGCGGGCTGATGCTGCTCGGCGGCCGTCTCGCCGACCTGCTCGGGCGCCGCCGCGTGCTCATCGCGGGCACGTTGCTCATCGCGGTCGCCTCGGCGGTCGGCGGTCTCGCCGACGCGAGCGGGCTGCTGATCGGCGCGCGACTGGCGCAAGGCGTCGGCGCGGCGCTGATGCTGCCCGCCGCGCTGTCGATCCTCACCACCAGCTTCCGCGAGGGATCCGATCGCACCACCGCGCTCAGCGTGTGGGGCGGGGCCGCGGGCCTGGCGTCGGCGGCGGGCGTCTTCCTCGGCGGCGTGCTGGCCGAGGGCCCAGGCTGGCGCTGGGTCTTCTACGTCAACACCCCGGTCTGCGTGCTGGTGCTTGCGGCCATCCCGGCGCTCGTTCCCAACGATCGGCGCAACGAGATCCGCGGCGGCTTCGACCTTTTCGGCACCGCACTGGGCACCGGCGGGCTGATGCTGCTGGTGTACGGCCTGGTGAAAGCGCCGGAGCACGGCTGGGGCGACGCGACGACGCTGACGCTGCTCGGCGGCGCGGCGGCGCTGCTCATCGCCTTCGTGATCAACGAGCACCGCTCGGCCGATCCGCTGATGCCGCTGTCGATCTTCCGCATTCGCGGTCTTGCCGCGGCGAACCTGACCCACCTCATCGTCGCGGCGGGCATGCTCGCGATGTTCTTCTTCGTGACGCTGTACATGCAGTCGGTGCTCGGCTACGGCGAATTCAAGGCGGGCGTGGCGTATCTGCCGGTGAGCCTGACCATCGGTGTGGCAGCGGGACTTTCGGCGAAACTGTTCACCAGGGTCGGCACCCGGCCGGTCATCGTCGGTGGCGCGGCGATCACCGGGCTCGGCGTCGTGTGGCTGTCGTTCATTCCGACCGACGGCTCCTACCTGGCACACCTGCTGCCCGGCATGCTGGTCATGTCGATCGGCGCGGGCGCGGTGTTCGTCGCGAACACCACCGCCGCCAACGCCGGTGTGCCCGCCGAGCAGGCCGGACTGGCCGCCGCCCTGCTCAATACGGCCCAGCAGATCGGCGGCGCGCTCGGCATCGCCGTGCTGACCGCGATCGCCACCTCCCGCACCACCGCGCAATTGGCGGCGGGCGAGCCACAGCTGGACGCGATGACCGATGGCTTCCAGCGCGCGCTGCTCGTCGGCGGCCTGATCGCGCTCACCGCGGCGATCGTCGGGCTGTGGACCGCGGACTCGCGCGGTGAGCAGGCCGCGGCCGAGGAACATCCGAAAGCCTTTGCCGCATAGCATCATCGAAGCGAGGGACGGACCGGCGCGGTCCGTCCTTCGTTCGCGTCACGACTTGGCCAGGTACTCCAGCCGCTCGCCGTCGACGGCGGCGCGCATCATGCTCGCCAACGCGGGGTGCTCGCGCAGCCCGGGATCGGCCTCGACCAGCTGCCTGGCAAGATCCTGGGCGGCGGTGATGACTTCCAGGTCGTCGAGTAGCGAGAGCAGCCTGAGCGAACTGGCGGTGCCGGACTGCGCCGCGCCGAGCACATCGCCCTCGCGACGCTGGCGCAGGTCGAGCACGGAGAGCTCGAAACCGTCGGTCGTGGCGGCCACCGCTTCCAGCCTGCTCATGGCCGAACCACCGGGCGCGGCGTCGGTGATCAGCAGGCACAGCCCCGCGTGCTTGCCGCGACCGATCCGCCCGCGCAGCTGGTGCAGCTGGCTGACACCGAACCGGTCGGCGTCCACGATCACCATCACCGTCGCGTTCGGCACGTCGACGCCGACCTCGACCACGGTGGTACACACCAGCACATCGATCTCGGCGTCGTTGAAGGCGCGCATGACCTGGTCCTTCTCGTCCGAGGGCAGCCTGCCGTGCAGCAGGCCGACGCGGACGCCCGCCATCGGCCCGGCACGCAGCATGTCGAAGACGTCGACGACGGCCTGGGTGGTCGGACTCTCCTTCTCCTCCGCCGCCTTTCCGCGACCGCGCCCCTTGCCGGAACCGCCGTCCTCCTCGTCGTCGCCGATGCGCGAGCACACCACGTAGGCCTGGCGGCCGTCCTTCACCTCCTCGAGGATGCGTTCCCAGGCCCGGTCCACCCAATTCGGATGTTGCTTGCGCGGAACGACTTTCGACGTGATCGGCGAGCGGCCGCGCGGCAGTTCGGTGAGCGTCGAGGTCTCCAGATCGCCGAGCGTGGTCATGGCAATGGTGCGCGGGATCGGCGTCGCGGTCATCACCAGCAGATGCGGGCTGGTTCCTGCTTTCGCCTTGGCGCGCAACGCGTCACGCTGTTCGACGCCGAAGCGGTGCTGCTCGTCGACCACCACCATGCCCAGGTCGAAGAATTCGACGTTGTCCTGGATCAGCGCGTGCGTGCCGATGACGATGCCCGCCTCGCCGGTGACGGCCTCGAGCAGCGCGGCCTTCTTCGCCGCGGCCGACAGGGAACCGGTCACCAGCACCACCCGGGTGGACTGCTCGGCGGCGCCGAGTTCCCCCGCCGTGCCCAGCTCACCGAGCATCCCGCGCAGCGACCGATAGTGCTGGGCCGCAAGGACTTCCGTCGGCGCGAGCAGCGCGCACTGCTGACCGGCGTCGACCACTTGGAGCATGGCGTGCAGCGCGACGATCGTCTTGCCCGAGCCGACCTCGCCCTGCAACAGCCGGTGCATCGGCTGGGTGCGGCCGAGATCGGCGGAGATCTCCGAGACCACCTGCCGTTGGCCGGCGGTGAGCTCGAAGGGCAGCTGCCTGTCGAAGGCCGCGGCGATGCCGTCGGTGCGCGGCGGGCACGGGCGCGCGACCCGGCCCGCGACCTCGTGGCGCCGCTCGGCGAGCACCAGTTGCAGCGCCAGCGCCTCGTCGAAGCGCAACCGTTCCTTGGCGCGGTCGATATCGGTTTTGCGCTCCGGCAGATGGATCAGCCGCAGCGCGTCGGAGACCGGCATGAGCGCGCGGTCCTCGCGGATGTCCTCCGGCAGCGGATCGTCGATCGGGTCGAGCTGTTCGAGCACCTGGCGCACGCAGGCGAGCAGATCCCAGCTCTGCACCTTCGCGGTGGCCGGATACACCGGGATGAACTCCCGCTCCATGAACGAGACATCCACTCCCCCCGCACCTTTCGCGCTCTCCGCCAGACCGCGCAGGTCGCCGCCGCCACGCACTTTGGTGAAGGTGCCGACCGTCTCGTCCTCGGTCTCGGGCAGGATCAGGTAGCCGGGATGGCTGAGATTCCAGCTGCCGGGGCGCCAGTAACTCACCGTGCCCGACATCATCGCCCGAAGTCCTTCTTTGACAACGTATTTCACCTTGTCGCCGTTGAAGAACGTGACGTCGACCGGGCGGCCGGAACCGGTGTCGAGCAGGACCTTCAGCAGCGATCCGCGGCGATTGCGCATCGGCTTGAGCTCGGTCTTGGTGATCCGGCCGATGACGGTGATGTGCGAACCGTCCTCCGGCGCTTCCTCGGTGAGCGGCTGACCCTGGGTGGCATAGCGCAACGGATAGTGCCGCAGCAGGTCTTCGACGGTGTTCATGTCGAAGGCGTCGGCCAGCGAATCCGCGGCTTTCGCGCCCAGGATGTGGTCCAGCCGATCGCTCAGTGTCGCCATGTCTCCGTCCTCGTCGTCATTCCACCCCGATCTGCGCCAGATCCCCTTGCTGCCCACCGGAATACACCGTCACCTCGACTCCGGGGAAGCCCCGCGCGATGTGCGCGCTCAACTCCTCGGCCAGCCCGGCCGGCGCGTCCACGCCCATCAACAAGGTGACCAATTCGCCGCCGAGGCCGAGCATCCGGTCCAGCAGTGTCAGCGCCGCGCCGCGCACGTCCCGGTCGATCACCACCACGTCGTGACCGACCAACCCGAGCCCGTCGCCCGGTTCGCAGGTGCCGACCATGGTCAGCGCGCGCTGCGCGGCCGCACGCAGCGAACCCCACCGGGTGGCCGCGGCCGCCTCCGACATCGCGAACGCGTCGTCCACGGCGATCCGCCCGCGATCGTGCACCGCCAGCGCCGCCAAGCCCTGCACCATGGAACCGCTCGGCAGCAGCAGCACGTCGCGGTGCACGTCGCGCGCGGCGACGCCGACGGCCACCAGTTCGTGCGCGGGCAGCGCGCCGTTGGGCAGCACGAGCACCTCGCGGTGCGGCATCCGCCGGATCGCGGTGAGCAACGCCGCCGAGGTGACCGGGTGCGCGCCGAGCACCGTCGCGCCCGCCGCCTCGAACAGCGCGGCGGCGTCCGAACCCGCGGCGACGGCGAGGACATCGCGATCGGCCGGGCCCGCGTCGCGCGGGCGCGGCGGATCCAGGTGGTCGCGACCGACCGGGGCCGTGATGGCGAAGCTCTCGATCCGGATGTCGCGCAGCGCGCCCGCCGCCAGCCCGGCCTCCACGGCCGCGCCCGCGTCGGCGCAGTGCACGTGCGCGGACCAATTCCCGCCGCCGTCGCCCACCACGACCACGGAGTCGCCGAGTTCGGCGAGGCGCTCACGCAGCCGGGTGACGCGCGCCAGATCGGTGTCGGCGAGCTGGTACATGACCTCGAAATGCGGTGCGTCGCCCTCGATTTCCGCGACCTCCGCATCGTCTGTGGTCGCGACGAATTCGTTCGGCAGGTAGTCGGGCCTGGTCGGGGTCTCGCCGAGGGTGACGGCGACCAGCGCGTCCAGCAGCACCACCAAGCCGCGCGCGCCCGCGTCGACCACGCCCGCCGCCCGCAACACCCCGAGCTGGGACGGGGTGTCGCCGAGCGCCTTCGCTGCGCCGTCGGCGGCGGCCACGGCCACCTCGGCGAGCGTGTCCTCGGCGCAGGCCGACGCGCAGTCGGCCGCGCACTCCAGCACGGTGAGGATGGTGCCCTCGACCGGGACGCTCAGCGATTCACGGACCAGGGCCGCGGCCCGGCGCAGGGCGGCACGCAGGGTCGTCGCGGTGAGCTGTCGCTCTGTCGTCTCGGTGAGCGATCGCTCTGTCGTCGCTTCCGCGATCCCGCGCAGCACCTGCGACAGGATGATGCCGGAGTTTCCTCGCGCGCCCGCGGTGGCGCCGCGCGCCATGGCCGCGGCGACTCGATGCGCGCTCATCGCGTCCCGCTCGGCGTCGGCCGCCCGCACGGCGGCGCGCATGGTGGCGAGCAGGTTGGTCCCGGTGTCGGCGTCGGCGACAGGGAAGACATTGAGCGCGTTGATCTCGGCGCGGCGCTGTTCGAGGTCGTCGAGACAGAGGCCGCCCCAGAGCCTCAGCGCCGCGCCGTCGATCTCTTCCCGCTGCCCCGGCACCGTCACCTCGCTCCCTTCGCACCGCCCGCGCATCACCACCGTCCGCCAGGTTAGCTGGCGATACCGACAGCGGCCGCGTGACACCGAATCGGTATGCTGTCCGGGTGTTCGACAGCCGGGGCGGCCCGTCCGACCGGGTCCCGGTTTGGCGGATCGGCACCGCATTGGCTACCCTTGCTGGGTTGCTCATGCGGCCGGAAACCGGCCTGCGCTGGCCGACGTCAGTCGGCAGGGCACATCACGACATTGTTTCCGGACATGCCGCATCATTGTGCGGCGGTCCCCACATGACATGAAGGAGCTCGCGACTATGGCTGCCGTCTGCGACGTCTGCGCCAAGGGCCCCGGCTTCGGGAAGTCGGTCTCGCACTCGCACCGGCGCACCAACCGTCGCTGGAACCCGAACATCCAGACCGTGCGTGCGCAGGTTGCCCCGGGCAACACCCGCCGCATGAACGTGTGCACCTCCTGCCTCAAGGCGGGCAAGGTGGCTCGCGGCTGATACGGCCGCCGGTCGATCAGCACCAAGACACACGCCCCGGCGCCCGTCAAGGGTTGTCCGGGGCGTTGTCGTCCGTAGGTGTTCCGGTACACCGACCTCACCGGGAGAGATCGCATGACCGAGGCGCCGACGCGAGCATGGCGGATCACGCCGCTCGCCGCCGAACACGTCCACAGTCTGGCCGAATGCCACATCGCCAGCTGGCGTGAGGCCTACCGCGGACTGGTCCCCGATCACGTGCTCGACGCCTTCGACGTGGACCGGCGCGCCGAAGCGTGGGACCGCGTCCGCCTCGCCCATCCCGGCAGCACGTACGTGGCGGTCGTCGGCGACATCGTCGTCGGGTTCGCCAGCTCGGGTGCGCCTCGGGACCGCGCGCCCGTCGCACCGCTCGAGCTCAACGCCCTGTATGTGCGCGCCGACTGGTACGGCACCGGCCTGGCGCGGGAACTACTCGACACCGCCGTCGCCCCCGGCCTGCCGTGCTCGCTGTGGGTCTTCGAGGACAACCCGCGCGCCCAGGCCTTCTATCGCAAGCACGGTTTCGCGCTGGAGGGCGCGCGCAAAGTCGAGGACTTCACCATCGCCATGCAGGTGCGAATGGTTCGCCCGGCGCGCCCGACCGAATCCACCGAATAGCCGGGAAGAGATTCGGGAACAGGCGTCGAGGCCGCGCCCGAGCAAACGATAGGGTTCCCCTCATGACCTCCACCGCGCAGAACGAGTACGTCACGACCATCGACGGCGTCCTCCAGATCACGATTGCCACTGCCGCCAACGGCACCTCGATGGACTTCGCCGGGATCGTCGCGGGCGCCGCGGCGCTGAGCGACCTCGGCCCGGAGATCGGCGCGGTCGTGCTCACCGGCTCGGGCGCGAACTTCTGCGCGGGCGGCAATGTGCGTGGCTTCGCCGCCGCCGAGGACCGCGCCGCCCACATTCACGGCCTGGCGACGGATCTGCACGCGTTCGTGCGGGCGCTCGACGAGACCCGCGTTCCGGTGCTCGCCGCGGTGCAGGGCTGGGCGGCGGGCGCGGGCATGAGCCTGGTCTGCGCCTCCGACATCGCTCTCGGCGGCCCGTCCACCAAGCTGCGCCCCGCCTACCCCGGCATCGGCCTGAGCCCCGACGGCGGCATGTCGTGGACGTTGCCGCGCCTCGTCGGCGCGGGGCGAGCCGCCGAGATCCTGCTCACCGACGCCGTCCTGGACGCCGACGAGGCCGTCCGGCTCGGTATCCTCAGCCGCCTGGTGGCCGACGCCGACGTGCGCGCCGAGACGCTCGCGCTCGCACAGGAATTGGCGCGCGGCCCGCGCTCCACCCATGCCAGCATCAAATCCCTGCTGGCACAGTCGAACTCGGCGACACTGAGCGAACAGCTGGACCTGGAGCGCGATTTCATCGCCGCCGCGGCGAACAGCCGCACCGGCAGGGAAGGCGTGGACGCCTTCGTGGCCAAGCGCAAGCCCGACTACCGGAACCCGGCCTGACCTACTTCAGGTGCTCCATCACGAACTTCGCGACCGCGTCGGTGAACGCATCGTTGTCGTCACCGGCCGCGGTGTGCGCCGCGCCGCCGATCTCGACGAGTTCGGCGTGCGGCACCAGCGCCTGGAACGCCGCCGCGCCCTCGGCGCTCACCACGTCGGATTGCATGCCGCGCACCAGCAGCACCGGGATGCTCAGCGTGCAGGCGGCCACCTCCATCTGCTCGATCATCGCGCTCGGATCCTCCACGCGGTCGCGCAGCATGTCCGGGTCCCAGTGCCAGTACCAGCGGCCGTCGCGCTGGCGCAGATTGCGCCGCAGGCCGTCGGTGTTCTCCGGGCGCGGCCGGTGCGGCAGGTATTCGGCGACCGCGTCGGCAACCTGATCGAGGGTGTCGAAGCCGTCGCGATGTTTGCTGAGGAAGTCGATCACTCGGGCGATGCCCTCGGGCTCGGGGCGGGTGACAATGTCGACGAGCACCAGGGCGCGGATCGCCGCACCGCCCGGGGTCGCCGTGGTCAGCAGACCGGTGATGCCGCCCATGCTGGCGCCGACCACGACCGCACCCCCACCCGGTGCGGCCGCGGCATCCAGCTGTTCCAGCACTAGCGTCAGATCCGCGACCATGGTCTCGCGCGTGTAGTCGCGGTCCGGCGACCACTGGCTGTCGCCGTGGCCGCGGGCGTCCAGGGTGATCACCCGCATCCCGGCCGCGGCCAGCTTCGCGCCGGTCTGCTTCCACGAGTGCCTGGTCTGCCCGCCGCCGTGCAGAAAGACGACGAGCGGGCCGCTGACCGGGCCGAACTGGTCGGCGGCCAGCTCGATCCCACCCGAACCGCGTAGCCGCAGCCGGGTGGGCTCGAGAAGATTGTTCGCATTACTCACGATCTGAGGATCGCACAGTATGCGCACGGCCCGTCGTGAGCCTCGGTGAACTCGATGCTCAGCAGTCCAGGCGCATGGCGCTGAAGGTGCGCTGGAACAGGCACGCGACCTTCGCGTTCACCGACGCGGAGATGGTGGAGGAGCCGGTCGAGGTGAACTCCTCGGCCACCGGCGCGGGCTCACTGGTCTCCACCGCGGGCTCCAGCGCCAGCGGCGCGGCCGTCGCCGCCGACGTGGCGCCCGCGATGGCGGCGGCCATGGCCAGCGTGGCGGTGGTGCCGCGCAGGGCGCCGCGAACGGTGTTGTGCTGCATTGCAGTGCTCCTCGATATCGTGTTCGTGCGGTGATGCGGGTGGTGCTCGTTCCCGGCGCGCCGGGAAGACAGCGGAATCAGGGTAGGCGCCAGTCGACGGGTTCGGCGCCCAATTCGTCGAGCAGCTCGTTGACCCGCGAGAACGGGCGCGAGCCGAAGAAACCGCGGGACGCCGACAGCGGCGAGGGATGCGCGGACTCGATGTAGGGCACCTCGGCCTGGCTCAGCAGCGGCTTGAGCGTCGAGGCGTCACGGCCCCACAGGATCGCCACCAGCGGCTCGTCCCGCGCGACGAGCGCGCGGATAGCCTGTTCGGTGACCGCCTCCCAGCCCTTGCCGCGATGCGAGGCGGGCTGGCCGGGCGAGACGGTGAGCACTCGGTTGAGCAGCAGCACGCCCTGGTCCGACCACGGGCTCAGATCGCCGCAGGAGGGCGTCGGGTGGCCGAGATCCTTGTGCAGTTCGGAGAAGATGTTGGCGAGGCTGCGCGGCACGGGCGAAACATCCGGCGCCACAGAGAAACTCAGCCCCATGGCGTGGCCGGGCGTCGGATACGGGTCCTGGCCGACGATCAGCACGCGGACCTTGTCGAACGGTCGTTGGAAGGCGCGTAGCACGTTCTCGCCCGCGGGCAGGTAGCCGCGGCCCGAGGAGTTCTCGGCACGCAGAAACTCACCCATCTCCGCGATCCGGTCCGCGACCGGTTCCAAGGCCTGTGCCCAGCCCGAATCCATGATTTCCGACAGTGGTTTCGCACCCATGACCGCACAACCTATCGTGGCTCGTTGCCGGATGCCGAGTCCGCCCCACGGAACGATTCCCAGCCGCTGCCGCCCCGGTGCGGCACACCGTCGACGGTGACCCCCGAACCGGCCGTCACGCGGCCGATCGCGCGCCATCCTTCCGGCAGGTCAGCGCCCCGCGGCCAGGTGCCGGCGAAGGCGTGATCCTCGCCGCCCGCCAGAATCCATTGCGTCGCATCGGCATCCAGCCGGCGAGCGAGCGCGTCGAGCGCGGGGTCGCGCAGCGCGGCCGCATCGAGATCGATCGCGACGCCGGAGGACTCGGCGATGTGGCCGAGATCGGCGAGCAGCCCGTCGGAGATGTCGGTGAGCGCGTGCCCCGGTCGCCACGACGGGCCGAGCACCGCCTCGTACGGCGGTTGCGGAACCCGGTGGGCGGCAAGCGCTTCGGCGAACTCCTCGGCGTCGGCGCCCGCGGTGAGCGCGGCGAGGCCCGCGGCCGACCAGCCGAGCCGACCGGCCACCGCCACCGTGTCGTCCACGCGCGCACCGGCTCTGGTGACCGGCGCGCCGCCGCGCAGATCCCCGAACGCGGTGACCGAGACGACCAGCTCGGGGCTGCGCACCAGATCGCCGCCCGCGATCGAGCCGCCCGCGCGCGCCGCCTCCGCCCACAGGCCGTCGGCCAGCTCGTCGATCACCGCCACCGGAGTCTCGGCGGGGCAGCCGAGCGCCACCACGAAAGCCGTCGGCGCCGCGCCCATGGCCACCACGTCGGCGGCGTTCTGCGCGATCGCCTTGCGGCCGATCTCCCGGGGGCGCGACCAATCGCGCCGGAAGTGCCGCCCCTCGACGAGCATGTCGGTGGTCACCACGAACCGGCCGTCCGGCGCGGCGATCAGCGCCGCATCGTCGCCGGGGCCGAGCAGCACGGCGGGCGCCTGCACCCTGCGGGCATTGATGCGCTCGATCAGCGCGAACTCCCCCAGCTCACGCACCGTCCGCGGCGCCGCGCTCTCGCTGATGACCGGTCCCTTCCCGAGGTAGTGCCAGCTGGAATCGGCTCGACGGTACCCTGTCCTGGGCAATCGAGACCACCGAGCCGATGCGCGCGCGCCCGCCGCGACGCACCCCGCGCGATCCGCGCCGACCGGCTCCAGCGAGCGCGAAGAGGAAGGACCGGTACGCATGGCGGCGGACTCGTCGGACAGCGACTCGGCGAAGGGCCAGGACCCCACCGACGACGACAAGCCGACCGACCTCGGCGAACTCGGAACCGAGGGCGCGACTCCGGATCGGGCCGACGAGCCGCGCGCCACCGGCAAGTCCGAGTCCGCCGAGACATCCGACGCCGAACGAACCCCCGACGCCATCACGGCGTCCGGCACCGACGAACCCGATGCCGACGAGGAATCCCGCCCGTACCCACCGGCATTGATCGCGACGGCGGTCGCCCTGCCGGTGGTCCTCATCGTCGCGGTCCTGGTCGCCGCCATACTCGCCCGCCGCGTGCCCGTGGAACGAGAGCCGCTGGTGCTCGGCCCGGTGCCCGCCCCCGCCGCGGCCGGCGAGGCCTGCACCAAGCTGCTGCCCGCGCTGCCCGGCGAGATGGGCGACTTCACCAAATCGACCCTGGTGGAACCCGCTCCGCCCGCCACCCGCGCCTGGCAGCGCCCGGAAGGCGGGGACGCCATCGTGTTGCGCTGCGGCCTGGACCGCCCCCTCGAGTTCCATCGAGCCTCACCGTTGCAGATCGTCAACGGCGTGCAGTGGTTCGAGGCGCGCGACGACGCGGCCAAGGCGAGCACTTGGTTCGCCGTCGACCGCGAGACCTACATCGCGCTGACGGTGCCGGAGGGTTCGGGACCGACCCCGCTGCAGGAGGTCTCCGACACCATCACCGCGAACCTGCCCGCCAAGGCGCTCGATCCGGGCCCGCTGCCGAACTGATCCCGCGACGAACACGGTCGGAAGCGCGCCGGTACCAAGGAGTTTCGCCAGGAACCGCAACCACGCGGCCTACCGGCAGGCCCTCGCCCGATCAGCGCAGGCCGGTACCGCGCGCCAGCGCCGTGTCGATCAATGTCGAGACCAAGGCGCGATAGTCGACCCCGGTCGCCTCCCACATGCGCGGATACATGGAGATCGCGGTGAAGCCCGGCATGGTGTTGATCTCGTTGATCACCGGTCCGTCCGCGGTGACGAAGAAGTCCACGCGAGCCAGTCCCTGGCAGTCGAGGGCGCGGAAGGCGCGCACCGCCAGTTCCCTGATCTGGTCGGCCACCTCGTCGTCCAGCTTCGCGGGTACGTCGAACTCGCAGACATCATCGAGGTATTTGGTGTCGAAGTCGTAGAACTCCGGCGCGTCGTCGTCGGGCATCCGGATCTCGGCGATCACGCTGGCCTCGACCCGGCCGTCCGGGAATTCCAGCACGCCGCATTCCACCTCGCGACCGACGATGCCCGCCTCCACGATCACCTTCGGGTCGTGCGCGCGCGCCGTCGCGATGGCCGCGGCCAGCTGGCTCCAGTCGTCCACCTTCGTGATACCCATCGAGGACCCGGCGCGGGCGGGTTTGACGAACACCGGAAGCCCGAGCCGCTCCCGCTCGGCCTCGGACAGCGTCGCGACGCCGGGGCGCAGCACCACCTGCGTGCCGATCGGCAGGCCGTCGGCCGCGAGCAGCTTCTTGGTGAATTCCTTGTCCATGCCCGCGGCGCTGGCCAGCACACCGGGTCCCACGTAGGGGATGCCCGCCAGCTCGAGCATGCCCTGCAGGGTGCCGTCTTCGCCGAACGGGCCGTGCAGGATCGGGAACACGACGTCGACCGAGCCGAGAGCGGCACTCGGGTCGTCCAGGGCGACCAGCGACCCCGCGCGCTGCGGATCGGCGGTCAGCGTCAGCGCGGTGCCGGTGGCGTCCACCGAGGGCAGCTCGTCGTCCGTGCGGCGCAACGCGGCGACGTCGGCGCCGCCGAGCACCCAGGCGCCCTCGGCGGTGATGCCGATCGGGACGGCCTCGTACTTCTGCGGATCCAGGTTGCGCAGCACACTGCCGGCCGACAGACACGAAACGGCGTGCTCATTGCTGCGCCCGCCGAACACCACAGCCACCCTGATCCGGTTCGTCATGCTCCGAACCGTACCCGCACGCGACGTCGCCCCGATCGCTGACCGGGCCGCTACGCGGCGGTCATAGCCACCGCTACCCTGCGGCGATCACTCCGGTTTGACGCGCCGCCCCAGCAGGTTGCCGACGGCTTCGCGCACCGAGAGGCCCTCGTGGCACACCTGGTGCACCGCGTTGGTGAGCGGCATTTCCACATCGTGCGCGGCGGCCAGCGCGCGCACCGATGTGCACGACTTCACACCCTCGGCCACCTGTCCCTGGGTGGCCTCCTGGGCCGCCTCCATCGATCCACCCGCGCCGAGCACGTGCCCGAAGGACCGATTGCGCGACAGCGGCGACGTACAGGTCGCGACCAGGTCGCCGACCCCGGCCAGGCCTGCCAGCGTCACGGGCTCGGCGCCGAGCGCGACGCCGAGCCGGATGATCTCGGCGAGGCCGCGGGTGATCAGGCTGGCGATGGAGTTGTCGCCGAGTCCCATGCCGGAGGCGATGCCGCAGGCCAGCGCGATGACGTTCTTGCACGCACCGCCGATCTCGCAGCCGATCACGTCGGTGTTGGTGTACGGCCGGAAATAGCCGGTGTAGCTGGCCTGCTGAACCGCCTCCGCGCGCGCGGCGTCGGCGCACGCGATCACGGTGGCCGCGGGCTGACCGGCCGCGATCTCCTTGGCCAGGTTGGGTCCGGACAGCACCGCGATGCGGCTCGGCTCCGTGCCGGTCACCTCGGCGATGACCTGACTCATCCGCAGCAGCGTGCCCGTTTCGATGCCCTTGGCCAGGCTCAGCAGCGTGGCGTCGTGTTCGGTAATCGCGCCGTGCAGCGCCGGTTTCCACGTCTCGAGATTCCCGCGCAAGGATTGGGACGGCACGGCGAGGACCACCAGCTCCGCGCCGTCCAGCGCCCGCTCGTGATCGTCGGTGGCGGCCACCTCGGGCAGCTGCACACCGGGCAGGTAGAACGGATTGCGGTGTTCGGTGGCCAGTGCCTCGGCCACCTCGGGGCGCCGCGCCCAGATGGTGACCTCGGTTCCGGCGTCTGCCAACACCTTCGCGAACGCGGTCCCCCACGATCCCGCGCCAAGTACTGCCGCCCTCGTCATCTGCCCAATATGCCATGGAAGGATTGGGGCCATGCGCCCGCACGCCGTGCACGCCGTGATCGCGGTCAAGAGCCTCGATCTGGCCAAGAGCCGACTGGCCGACCGGCTGCGCCCGGAGCACCGGGCGCGGCTTGTGCTCGCCATGCTCGCCGATACCGTGTCCGCCGCCGCCGCGGTCCCGCAGGTGCGTTCGGTCACCGTCGTCACCCCGGATCCGGCGGTCGCCGAAGTGGCGGGCGGGCTCGGCGCGCACGTCCATCCCGAACCGCGCATCGCCGATTCCGACGGGCTGAACACCGCGCTGTCCGACGCCGCGGCCGCGTTGCGCCGCCGCCACGGCGCGGTCGAACTGCTCGCGCTGCAGGCCGATCTGCCCGCGCTGCGCCCGGAGGAACTGGCTGACATGCTGAGGGTCGCGCCGGCGGGCAGGCGCGCGGTGGTCGTCGACCACGCCGGGACCGGCACGGCCGCGCTCGTCGTCCGCGACGGGGCCGCGTCGCTGGATCCACGCTTCGGCGCCGACTCCGCCCGACGGCATATCGCGGCGGGCGCAGCCGATCTGACCGGACACTGGCCGGGACTGCGCCTCGACGTCGACACCGCCGCCGATCTCGACCTGGCCGTCGAACTCGGGGCGGGCGACGCCACCCGTGCTGTACTGCGTGACATCGGCTGGTCCTGCCGTGTTCACGAACCCGTTCGTCGCGTGTGCTAGCCGATCGCCGAACGACGTGATCCGCCCGGCAATCCCACTCTGGACCTGCACACCGAGCGATTAGTAGGGGATGATCGTTGACGTGAGCGATACGGAAACCATCAAGCAACAGCAGCTGCTTCCCACACCGCCACCGGCCGCGACGCCGGTGCGGTCGGACCAGGCTTCGCAGCAGTTGCCACGTGATCGCTACCTGAACAGGGAACTGAGCTGGCTGGACTTCAACGCCAGGGTGCTCGCCCTCGCCGAGGATGCCTCGCTGCCGTTGCTCGAACGCGCCAAATTCCTCGCGATCTTCGCTTCCAACCTGGACGAGTTCTACATGGTCCGGGTCGCCGGGCTGAAGCGGCGCGCCGAAACCGGGTTGTCGGTGCGCTCGGCGGACGGCCGCTCGCCGAGCGAGCAATTGGAGCTGATCGCGGCCCGCGCCCAGGAAATCGCGGATCGGCACGCGCGAGCCTTCCTGGATTCGGTGCTGCCCGCGCTCACCGCCGAGGGCATCGCCATCATCGAGTGGCGCGACCTGAACGACGATGAGCGCCAGCGCCTCTCGGCCTACTTCCAGGATCAGGTCTTCCCGGTGCTGACCCCGCTGGCCGTGGATCCGGCGCACCCGTTCCCCTATATCAGCGGGCTGAGCCTCAACCTCGCCGTGACGGTGAAAGATTCCGCCACCGGCGGCGAGCACTTCGCGAGGGTGAAGGTCCCCGACAACGTGGACCGCTTCGTGCGCGTCCGGCGCAACTCGTCGGGCTCCTCGGTCGCCGCCTTCCTGCCGATGGAAGAACTCATCGCCGCGCACTTGGACCAGCTCTTCCCCGGCATGGACGTGGTGGAGCACCATTCCTTCCGTATCACCCGCAACGCCGACTTCGAGGTCGACGAGGACCGCGACGAGGACCTGCTCCAGGCGCTCGAGCGCGAACTGGCCCGCCGCCGCTTCGGATCACCGGTGCGGCTGGAAGTCTCCGACGACATGACCGAGCACATGCTCGATCTGCTGTTGCGCGAACTCGACGTGGATCCCGGCGACGTGATCCAGGTGCCCGGCCTGCTCGACCTGTCCTGCCTGTGGCAGGTGTACGGCGTGGACCGGCCGAACCTGAAGGACGCGCCGTACGTCCCGGCCACCCCGCCCGCCTTCGGCGAACGCGAGACCCCGCGCAACGTCTTCCAGGCGCTGCGTGAGGGCGATGTGCTGGTGCACCACCCGTACGACTCGTTCTCGACCAGCGTGCAGCGCTTCATCGAGCAGGCGGCCGCCGACCCGCAGGTGCTCGCGATCAAGCAGACCCTCTACCGCACCTCCGGTGACTCCCCCATCGTCAACGCGCTCATCGACGCGGCCGAGGCGGGCAAGCAGGTGGTCGCGCTGGTGGAGATCAAGGCGCGCTTCGACGAGCAGGCCAACATCAAATGGGCACGGGCGCTGGAGCAGGCGGGCGTGCACGTGGTGTACGGCTTGATCGGTCTCAAGACGCACTGCAAGACCTGTCTGGTGGTGCGGCGCGAGGGTTCGACCATCCGCCGCTACTGCCACATCGGCACCGGCAACTACAACCCGAAGACGGCCCGCCTCTACGAGGACGTCGGATTGCTCACCGCCGCACCGGAAATCGGTGCCGACCTGACCGATCTGTTCAACTCGCTGACGGGCTACTCCCGAAAAGCCAACTACCACAACCTCCTTGTCGCTCCGCAGGGCGTGCGTGCGGGCATCATCGACCGCATCCAGCGCGAGACCGAGCTCGCTCTGGAGGGCACCGAGGCACGAATCCGGCTGAAGGCCAACGCGATCGTGGACGAACAGGTGATCGACGCCCTGTACCGCGCCTCCCAAGCGGGGGTGCCGGTGCAGATCGTGGTGCGCGGCATCTGCGGGCTGCGCCCCGGCGTGCCGGGCATGAGCGACAACATCGAGGTGCGCTCCATCCTCGGCCGCTTCCTCGAGCATTCGCGGATCATGCACTTCCAGGCCCAGGACGAGTACTGGATCGGCAGCGCCGACATGATGCACCGCAACCTGGACCGACGGGTCGAGGTGATGGCGCAGGTGAAGGATCCCAAGTTGCGCGAGCAGTTGGGTGGCGTGTTCGACTCCGCCCTGTATCCCACGACCCGCTGCTGGGTACTCCAGGCAGACGGCAGCTGGCACGCCTCTCCGGCACACACCGGCGAGGACGGTGAGCAGGTCCGCGACCACCAAGAATTCCTCATGCGACTACGGAGACCCGAACAGCCGTGAATGCGACAACGGGATACGAAATGGATGGCAGCCCATTCTGGGATCCCCGAGTAACAGCCAATATTCACGCCGCGGGCGCGGTCCTCTGGCGGCGTGCCCCCGGTGCGCCCGGCGGCGTCGAGATCGCGGTCGTGCACCGGCCCAAGTACCAGGATTGGTCCCTGCCCAAGGGCAAGCTGGATCCGGGCGAGACGCCGGTGCTGGCCGCGGTGCGCGAGGTGCGCGAGGAGACCGGCCTGGACTCTCGCCTCGGCCGGTACCTCGGGCACGTCACCTACCCCATTCCGGGCCACCGCAAGCTCAAGCGCGTCGATTACTGGGCGGCGGAAGTGGTGGGCGGCGAGTTCACCGCCAATACCGAAGTGGATCTGCTGACCTGGTATCCGCTGGATCGGGTGATGGACGCGCTGTCCTATCCGATGGATCGGCAGGTCGTGCGGGCATTCAGCAGACTGCCCGCCGCCACCGACACCCTGCTGCTGGTGCGGCACGCGAAAGCGGGCCATCGCGACCGATTCGACGGTCCCGATGACGAACGCCCGCTGGAGCGGGCGGGCCGCGACCAAGCCCAGGCGCTGGTGTCGCATCTGCTGGCTTTCGGCGCGAACGAGATCTATTCCGCCGATCCGGCGCGCTGCGTGCAGACGATGCAGCCGCTGGCCGAGAAACTCGGCGCGGAGATCCATCTGGAGCCGCTGCTGTCCGAAAGCGGTTACACGGCAGCACGCGACGAGGCCCGTGAACGCGCCGTGGCGCTGGCGCCGCACGGCACGGTGCGGGTTGTGTGCAGCCAGGGCAAGGTGATTCCCGATCTGCTGTCGTGGTGGGCGGGCCGGTACGGGCTCGCCATTCCGGCCGCGCGCAACCGCAAAGGCAGCGTCTGGGTGCTGTCCTTCGCCGACGGGCGGATGGTGGCCGCCGATCACCTGGATCGGTCGCTGTCGACGGGTTTGGTGAAGCCGTAGGGCGCTCGAAAAATCGGCGCGGACACACCGAAACGGCCCCGGGGTAGTCCCCGGGGCCGTTTCCGGTCCGTATGGCTGGTCAGTCGGCCGGGCCGCCGACTACGCCTCAGCGTGCGCGGCGGGCCGGAGCCTTCTTGGCCGCGGTCTTCTTGGCAGGTGCCTTCTTCGCCGCGGTCTTCTTGGCGGCGGTGGCCTTGGTGACCGTCTTCTTGGCCACGGTCTTCTTGGCCGCGGTGGCCTTGGCGGCCGTCTTCTTGGCGGCCGTCTTCTTGGCGACGGTCTTGGTGGCGGCCTTCCGGGCGGTGGTCTTCGCCGGAGCCTTGGCCGCGGCCTTCTTGGCCGTCGTCTTGGCGGGCGCCTTGGTGGCGGTCGCCTTCTTGGCGGCCGCCTTCTTCGCCGCCGTCTTCTTGGCGGCCGCCTTCTTCGCCGCCACAGGGGCATTCACGCCACGCTTGACCGCAGGACCGGTCGCCGCGAGCTTCTGCTTGCCCGCGATGACGGCCTTGAACTGGGCGCCGGGACGGAACGCGGGCACCGAAGTCGGCTTCACCTTGACGGTTTCGCCGGTGCGCGGGTTCCGAGCCACACGGGCGGCACGCTTACGCTGTTCGAACACACCGAATCCGGTGATCGTGACGCTCTGGCCTTTGTGCACCGCGCGCACGATGGTGTCCACAACATGCTCGACTGCCGCGGTAGCCGTGCGCCTGTCCGTACCCAACTTTTCGGTCAGAACGTCGATCAGTTCCGCCTTGTTCATTGAATCCTCCGCAGACTAATGGCCCGTCGTCGGACCGACTAGGTACCACGGTAAACCCACTTTGAGCAAGAGTCTATGTGCCACGCCAAAATTCATGGTGGTTTAGCACACGTCTAGCTACCGCTCGCCATGACGTCCAGCTATCGTCCCTGATTGATTACGCCTGCGAAATATGCGCGGGCAGGGTGGTGGGCTTCCAAGTCGGCCTTGCCTTTTCGAACTCGGTGATGACGTCGCTACGCCGCAGCGTCAGACCGATGTCATCCAAACCCTCCAGCAGGCGCCATCGGGTGTAGTCATCAATATCGAACGGCAACACGACGGTTCCCGCCGTGACGGTACGCGCCTGGAGATCCACTACCAATTCGAGACCGGGCTGTTCCTCGATCATCTTCCAGAGCAATTCGACATCGTTCTGTGACATCTGGGCCGCCAACAGGCCACCCTTGCCCGCATTGCCACGGAAGATGTCGGCGAATCGGGGCGAGATGACCACCCGAAAGCCGTAGTCCGACAGCGCCCATACGGCATGCTCGCGTGAGGAACCGGTACCGAAATCCGGACCCGCAACCAGCACACTACCCCGGTTGTAGGGCTCGGTGTTCAAAATGAAGTCCGGGTCCGTTCGCCAGCCCGCGAACAGACCGTCCTCGAATCCGGTTCGAGTGACCCGCTTCAGATAGACCGCGGGGATGATCTGGTCGGTGTCGACGTTGGAGCGGCGCAGCGGCACGCCGATCCCCTTGTGCACGGTGAAGGCTTCCATCAGATTCTCCTGGTAAGTAGGGGTGTCGCGCGGCGTCAGTTCAGATCCGCGGGCGAGGACAGAGTTCCGCGGACCGCGGTCGCGGCGGCCACCAGCGGAGAAACCAGGTGGGTCCGCCCGCCTTTGCCCTGCCTGCCTTCGAAGTTGCGGTTCGAGGTGGAGGCGCAGCGCTGGCCCGGCGAAAGCTGATCCGGGTTCATTCCCAGGCACATCGAACAACCGGCCTGCCGCCATTCGGCGCCCGCCGCGGTGAAAATCTCGCCCAATCCTTCTTTTTCCGCCTGCGCGCGAACCCGCATCGAGCCCGGTACAACCAGCATTCGCACGCCGTCCGCGACGCGCCGTCCCTTCAAAATCCCGGCCACAGCGCGCAAATCCTCGATGCGCCCGTTGGTGCACGATCCGACGAATACGGTGTCGATCGGGATCTGCCGAAGCGGAGTTCCCGGCTCCAAATCCATGTACCGCAGCGCTTTCTCCGCGGCCTCGCGCGCCGACTCGTCGGCAATCTCGGCGGGGTTGGGCACCGCGGCGCCCAGGGGCAAACCCTGACCGGGGTTGGTACCCCAGGTGACGAACGGCGTCAGCGCGCTCGCGTCGATGTGCACCTCGGCGTCGAAAACGGCGCCCTCGTCCGTCTTCAGCGCGTCCCAGGCCGCCACCGCGGCATCCCAGTCCGCGCCCTCGGGGGCGTGCGGACGGCCCTTCAGGAACTCGTAGGTGATCTCGTCCGGCGCGATCATGCCCGCGCGAGCGCCCGCCTCGATGGACATGTTGCACATCGTCATCCGCGCCTCCATGGACATGGCGCGCACGGCCTCGCCGCGGTACTCCAGGACGTAGCCCTGGCCGCCGCCGGTGCCGATCTGGGCGATGACGGCGAGGATCACGTCCTTGCTGGTGACCCCGTGCGGCAGCGTGCCGTCGATATTGATGGCCATGGTCTTGAACGGGCGCAGCGACAAAGTCTGTGTCGCCAGCACGTGTTCGACCTCGCTGGTGCCGATGCCCATCGCCAGCGCGCCGAACGCGCCGTGCGTGGAGGTGTGGCTGTCGCCGCACACCACGGTCGTCCCTGGCTGGGTCAGGCCGAGCTGGGGGCCGACCACGTGCACGATGCCCTGATCCAGATCACCCATCGGGTGCAGCCGGACACCGAATTCCGCGCAGTTGTGCCGCAGCGTTTCGACCTGGGTCCGCGAAATGGGATCGGCGATCGGCTTATCGATATCGATGGTGGGGACGTTGTGGTCCTCGGTCGCGATGGTCAGGTCGGGGCGGCGCACCTTCCTGCCTGCGGCCCGCAGCCCGTCGAAGGCTTGTGGACTCGTCACTTCGTGCACCAGATGCAGATCGATGTAGATCAGATCGGGCTCGCGGGAGGAGCCTTCGCCCTCGCCGCGGGCGACGACATGCTGATCCCACACCTTCTCGGCCAGGGTGCGTGGGCGGTCGGCCATTCTCGATCACCTTTCGGACGAGCAGCGGGTCCCCGCGATTCGGGCTGAGTGCGCGGGGCCTGCTGCACGGAGTTGTGGATTCGGGTCGTCGGACACCTCGACCGCGTCGCCCCGCCCGGCCGCTCGCCTCGACGGCGGCTTGGTCGACGGAGTTGACTATCTCAATATCCGAGACGCTAATATCGTTCTATGAGACAGCATAGCGGTATCGGCGTCCTCGACAAAGCAGTGGCAGTTCTCTACGCCGTCGCGGAGCACCCCTGCGGTCTCAACGAGCTGTGCACCCGCACCGGCCTGCCGAGGGCCACCGCGCACCGGCTGGCCGTCGGCCTCGAGGTGCACCGCCTGCTCGCCCGCGACAACAACGGAACCTGGCGTCCGGGACCGGCCCTCGCCGAGCTGGCCGCGGGCGCCAGCGACCCGCTCCAGGAGGCGGCGGCTGCCATTCTGCCGCGGCTGCGCGAGATCACCGGCGAGAGCGTTCAGTTGTACTGCCGTGACGGCGGCGCCAGGGTCTGCATCGCCGCCATGGAGCCGCCCGTCGGGCTACGCGACACGGTCCCGATCGGGGCCCGGCTACCGCTCACCGCGGGCTCGGCCGCCAAGGTGCTACTCGCCTGGGCGGATCCGGAGTTGCAGCGCACCATTCTGGCCGACGCGGTCTTCGGCGAGCGTGCACTTGCCGAAGTGCGCAAGCGCGGCTGGGCACAGAGCGCGGCCGAGCGGGCGGCGGGCGTGGCCAGTGTCTCGGCGCCGGTCCGCGACACCGCGGGCAATGTGATCGCCGCGGTCTCGGTCTCCGGCCCGATCGACCGCATGGGCCGCAGGCCGGGCGCGCGGTGGGCGGCCGATCTGGTCGCGGCCGCGGACGCGCTGCACAAGCGCCTGTAACACGTTTCAGATTTTGTCTCTAGAGTTGGCCCATGGGAGTCAACCAACGGGCGCAGATCATCATGTCCGACGCCGAGATCGCCGAGTTCCTGCAGCGCAGCCGCATCGCGACGCTGGCCACCCTCGGCCCGCAGGGCAGGCCGCACCTGACCGCCATGTGGTACGCGCTGATCGATGGCGAGATCTGGTTCGAGACCAAGGCCAAATCGCAGAAGGCGGTGAACCTGCACCGCGATCCGCGCATCACGTGCATGGTCGAGGCCGGGCAGACCTACGACCAGCTGCGCGGGGTGTCCATCGAGGGGCGCGCCGAGATCATCGACGATCCCGAGCGGCTGTTCGCGGTCGGTGTGAGCGTCTGGGAGCGCTACACCGGCCCGTACAGCGAGGAGGTTCGCCCGCTGGTGGAGAACATGCTCAACAAGCGGGTCGCGGTGCGCGTGGTGCCGGAGCGGGTGCGCAGCTGGGATCACCGCAAGCTCGGCCTGCCCGCGCTGCCCCTCGGGGGCACCACGGCCAACGCCATGGATTGATCTATGCACCGGAAATCCAGCTGACAGCAGCGCTCCCGCGGGCTAGCGTCGAGTCGTTCGACACGATTCGGCCGGGCAGCGCCGCCCCGCGGGTGGCGCTGCGCGCGGCCGCGACGACGAGGAGCATGCGATGACGGAATCGGGTAATTCCAACGGCAGTGCCGAAGAAGTGAAGCGCAAGTTCCGCGAGGCGCTGGAGCGGAAGAACGCCCAGCACGCCAAGTCCGCCGACCACATGGACGGCCATTCCAAGGCGGCAGCCACCCACGGCAACGCCAGCCACAAGCGGGAGTTCCGCCGCAAGAGCGGATAACCACCCTGGCACGGGGCGCCCGCGGGATCACGAGCGGCTCACCACCCGCGATCCCCATCGACAGCGCCCCGGCCTCTCCCCCTCGCGGCCTTCGTTTCTCGCCGGCCACCTCAGAGTCGCCCGCACTCGGCCCGCCGAACACAGCACCACCGTCACGCCGAAGGCGCCGCCCGCCCTGCGCATCCTGCTGATTCCGATCGAGCTCGTCTCGACCTTCATCCCGCGTTCATCCGCGCCGATAGTCCTCGCGGTGGACATGCAGGCCGACCCCTTCATAGGCCGTCCGGGGCGGCTCGGGCGTTGCCGCTAGAGCGGGTCGCCTGGGCAAGTGCCCGCGCACGAGACCGCGACGGCGCGAGGCGGGCACTCGACGCCCGTGGCCACGTGGAGCCCCCGCCCCACGATCCCGCTCGCTGCACCCAGACCGGGCCGCTATGCCGTTCAACCGAGCCACCGGGTCGTCACCCCTCACCAACCGTGCCCGGCGCACGCTCCGATCGCCGCACCGATGCAGACAACGGCTCGGCCGAACCGGCATCGTGACGATTCCGCAGACGAATCGCCACCGCACCACGCGGATCACAATCCCCGCAGCACGCAACGCATGCCTATGGAACCCCGGCTCAGATCCCTCTACCTGATGAACAGCCCCCCGTTCCCGCCGATCCGCTGACGCTGCCCCCGCAGAGCCTTCGGAGGCACCGGAGAGGTTGCACCCGCGAGGCGTCGACTCCGCTGATGCTGCCCTCGCAGTGGTTCCACACGCCTCGCAGAGGCTGCATCACCTGCGAGGCGTGAAAACGGCCTGCGAGGCCGAAGTCGAAGCCGCCGCGAGAGGGCAGTGAGGATCGTCATGGCTCGATCCGCATCTGCGCCGAGTCGACGGTCGCGGATCAGACCGCTGTCGAACCGCGCGAGACTGCCCGAAGTCACTCGACGCCCCAACCGATGCCGACCACCCACGAACCGAGACCGCCCGCGGGCATGGGACTGGAATTGACGTCACAACACAGGCCCACCCCTCGAGGGATTCGAGGGTCGAGGACTCGACGCGACCGTCTCCACATTGGGCCCCAGGCCCAAGGCTCGAAGTGGAGACCCCCACGACCGGGACCCACCCACCAAGGCGCCCACCGTGGATCGCAGGCATCAGTGACGCCTCCACCCAATGGGCCACCCACCAAGGCACTCACGGGGCCGAGGACTCAATGCGGCCTCCCCTACAAGGGCCCCAGGCCCAAGGCCCGAAGTGGAGACCCTACAGACCAGGACCACCCACCAAGGCGTCCATCGTGGGTCGAAGACTCGTGCGACAACCTCACCGAACGGGACCACCCACCACGGCGCTCACTGTGGGTCGAAGACTCGAGCGACGACCCCTCACCGAAGAGGACCACCTACCAAAGCGCGACGCTGTTGGTCGGAAGACTCGAGCGACGACCCCTCACCGAAGAGGACCACCTACCAAGACGCGGCGCCGTGGGTCAGAAGACTCGAGTGACAACCCTCACCAAACGGGACAACCCACCAAAGGTGCCCACAGGGCCAAAGACTCAAAGTGACAACCCCCACGAAACGGGACCACCCACCAAGGGGGGTCCGGGGGGCACCGCCCCGCCGGGCGGGGCGTGAGGGTCGCACCCCCACAAAACACTTGCGAAGCAAGAAAGGCCCATGCTCCTGATGAGCATGGGCCTCCCACTTGCGTAGCCCCGACGGGATTCGAACCCGCGCTACCGCCTTGAGAGGGCGGCGTCCTAGGCCGCTAGACGACGGGGCCAGGACTGATCACTCACGTTCTCAGTGATCTCCGGTTGATCTTTCGATCTTTGGAAGCTCGGTTAGTTTAGCTGACCGAAGCTCGGCGACCAAATCGCCGGATGCTGAACCACTTTCGGTCGCGAACCGAGAGACGTACAACATTCTCCGCTGGGGTACCAGGACTCGAACCTAGAATGGCTGAACCAGAATCAGCTGTGTTGCCAATTACACCATACCCCAGTGACCAGTTCTCTCGACCCCGCTGTCTGGCTGACCTCGGGGCCGCGTTCCGGCCGAGAAAGAGATTACCAAACCTCTACCGGTAAACTACAAATCGCCTGGTCAAAGCCCTGTTTTCGGCCGAAATCAGGGTTCGCGGGGCGGCTCGCGCACGTCGAGCGAACCGGTGCCGGCGCCCTCACCCCGGCGCGGTCGGGCCGCCGGACGAACGTCCGTCGACAGCCCGCGCACGCCGGGGCGAAGACCCGGGGTAGGCCTACTCCGCGGCGGGCGACCACTCCCGCGCCGCACGCAACCGCGCCATCGTCGTCTCGCGGCCGAGCAGTTCCAGCGACTCGTACAGCGGCGGGCTGATGTGCGAACCGGTCACCGCGACGCGCACCGGCGCGAATGCCTTGCGCGGTTTGAGCCCCAGATCATCGATCAGCGCGGTTTTCAGCGCCTCCTCGATAGCGGAGGTGGTCCAGGACGCCAAAGGCTCCAGCGCGGCGATTGCGGCGTCGAGCACCGGTACGGCGTCCGCTCCGAGATTCTTGGCGCCCGCCGCCGGATCAATGGCGAACTCTTCCGCGGGTGCGAACAAGAATCGCAAGAGATCCCAGGCATCGGCCAGCACCACGATTCTGGTCTGCACCAATTCCGCCGCCGCGGCGAACATCTTCTCGTCCACCTCGGCGCCGATGTGACCGTGTTCGGTGAGAAACTCGCGCAGCCTGCCTGCGAAATCGCCCGGTGTCAGCAATCGGATGTGCTCCGCGTTCAGCGCATCGGCCTTCTTCTGATCGAAACGCGCCGGATTCGAATTCACTTTCGATACGTCGAAGGCCGCAACCATCTCGGCCATAGAGAACACATCGTGATCGTCGGCGATGCTCCAACCGAGTAACGCCAGGTAATTCAGCAAACCCTCGGGGATGAATCCGCGGTCACGGTGAGCGAACAGATTCGACTCCGGATCACGCTTGGACAACTTCTTGTTGCCCTGCCCCATGACGAACGGGAGGTGACCGAACTCCGGCGTGAACTCCGCGACCCCGATCCGCTGCAGCGCGGCATACAGCGCGAGCTGACGCGGTGTGGAGGAGAGCAGATCCTCGCCGCGCAGCACGTGGGTGATCTTCATCGAGGCGTCGTCGACCGGGTTGACCAGCGTATAGAGCGGGTCGCCATTACCGCGGGTGAGGGCGAAGTCGGGCACCGAGCCCGCCTTGAAGGTGGTCTCGCCACGCACCAGATCGTGCCAGGTGAGGTCCTCGTCGGGCATGCGCAGGCGGATCACCGGCTGCCTGCCCTCGGCGCGGTAGCCCGCGAGGGCCTCGGGGCTCGGATCGCGGTCGAAGTTGTCGTAGCCGAGCTTGGGGTCGCGGCCCGCCGCGCGATGGCGCGCCTCGACTTCGTCGGGCGTGGAGAAGGATTCGTACGCCTCGCCTGCCTCCAGCAGCTTGCGCACCACATCCAGATGCAGCTCCCGCCGTTCCGACTGGCGGTAGGGCCCGTAGGGGCCGCCGACCTCGGGACCCTCGTCCCAGGTCAGCCCGAGCCAGCGCAGCGCGTCGAGGATCGCGCGATAGGACTCCTCGGAATCGCGTGCCGCGTCGGTGTCTTCGATGCGGAAGACGAAGGTGCCGCCGGTGTGGCGGGCGTACGCCCAGTTGAACAGCGCCGTCCGGATCAGGCCGACGTGCGGTGTACCGGTGGGTGACGGGCAGAATCGGACCCGTACTTCAGTCATGGCTCTCTTTCGATCAGCGTTTGGCGGCAACGGGATTGGTGAGGGTTCCGATGCCCTCGACGGTGACGGACACCTGCTGCCCGTTCTGGACGGGGCCGACGCCCTCCGGCGTTCCGGTCAGGATCACGTCGCCGGGAAGCAGCGTCATGACCGTGCTCACCCATTCGATCAGCTTCGGAATGTCGTGCAGCAGCAGCGAAGTGCGGCTGCGCTGGCGGACCTCGCCGTCGAGTTCGGTGACGATCTCCAGATCCGAAGGGTCCAGCGAGGTTTCGATCCACGGGCCGAGCGGGCAGAAGGTGTCGTAGCCCTTGGCGCGCGTCCACTGGCCGTCCTGACGCTGCTGATCGCGGGCGGTGACGTCGTTGGCGACGGTGTAGCCCAGGATCACGTCCTTGGCACGGGCGGCGGGCACGTCCTTGCACGGGCGGCCGATGACGATGGCGAGTTCACCCTCGTACTCGACCTGAGAGGAGCTGGGCGGCAAGATGATCGGGGCGTTCGGCCCGACGATGGCGGTGCTCGGCTTCATGAAGATCACCGGCTCCTCCGGTGCGGGGCCACCCATCTCCGCGGCGTGTGCGGCGTAGTTCTTTCCGACACACACCACCTTGCTGGCCAGGATCGGCGCGAGCAGGCGGACGTCGGCCAGCGGCCAGCTCCGCCCGGTGAACGTCGGCGTACCGAACGGGTGTTCCGCGATCTCCTTCGCGGTCCACGATCCCGCACTGCTCTCGCCCGCGAGGTCGCTTCCCTCCCCTTCGATGCTGACGAACGCGACCCCATCGGGACTGGCAACTCGACCTAGACGCATCCCCGGAGTCTATCGACCGGCGTCGACCTGCTCGAACGCACCCGACCGAGCGGTCCGATCAACGTGCGTGTCCGACCGCTTCGGCACGAGATCGCGGCGGATTTCACCGCGGGCGCGACCAGGACATCGAGTGTGAGTTTCGACTCGCTCGCGCACCGTCAGCGCCGGTCGCGCGGCGGCGCAAGCACGCGCGCCGACTCTCCGAGGGCGCAATCGGCTTGCCGCCCGGTGTAACCTAACCCTCGATGTTCATTCAGTGAGACTTGAGTTCCATATTTTGAGATTCGAGGTGGGGCCCCATGGCGACCGTGACAGAGATCGACGCGGCACGACGGTGGTCCATGCTCGCTCTCGGCGTCTTCGCGCAGGCATCGAGCGCGGTGTTCGTCCACGGGACGCCCTTCCTCCTGCCCGCGCTGACGGCGCGCGGAATGTCCTTGCCCACAGCGGGTCTGCTGGTGGCGATGCCCACCGTCGGACTGGTCTGCACGCTGATCGCGTGGGGCTACGTGGTGGACCGCATCGGCGAGCGGAAAGTGTTGGTCGGCGGACCGCTGGTGATGTTCGCCGCGGGCGCCGCGGCGGCCGCCACCACGCACGACATCGCACTGGGCGCATTGCTGTTCCTCGGCGGCGCGGGCGCGGCCAGCACCAATGGCGCCAGCGGTCGCGTCATCGTCGGCTGGTTCCCGCCGGAACGGCGTGGGCTGGCCATGGGCATCCGGCAGACCGCGCAACCCCTCGGTGTCGGCGTCGGCGCGCTGGCGGTGCCCGCCGTCGCTGCGGCGCACGGCATTTCGACCGCGATCCTGGTGCCCGCGATCATGGCGGGCATCGCGGCCGTGGCCTGTTACTTGGGCATCATCGATCCGCCGCGACCGGAGGGCAAGGGAGCCGACCGCGCCAACCCGTATCGCGGCGACGGCACGCTGTGGCGCATCCACGCCGTATCCGTGCTGCTGTGCGTGCCTCAGGGCGTGGTGTGGACCTTCGCGCTGCTGTGGCTGCACCGCGACATCGGGTGGTCGCTGGCCGCCGCGGGCGCGCTGGTGACGGCGACCCAGATCCTCGGCGCATTCGGCCGCATCGGCGCCGGCGCCTGGTCCGACCGCGTCGGAAGCCGACTGGGCCCCCTGCGGACGGTGGCCATTACGGCGGTGTTGGCCATGGGGGCGCTGGGCCTGACGGCGTGGACGCAGTGGTGGTGGGCCGCCATCCCGCTGTTGATCGCCGCCTCGGTGATCACGGTGTCGGACAACGGACTTGCCTTCACCGCGGTCGCCGAAATCGCTGGCCCCTATTGGAGCGGGCGCGGTCTCGGTATTCAGAACACCGGCCAGAACCTCGCGATGGCCGCCATCCCACCGGTTTTCGGCGCCCTGATCACGATCGGCGGCTTCCCCGCCGCCTACCTGGCAGCCGCGGCGCTGGCCACCGCCGCCATCCCGCTGGTCCCCACGGACCACCGAGCCCCGCGCTGATCCGCTCACCTGCGCGGCCGAACGCTGAAACGGCGACACGAAAACGCACGTCCCCGCGTCGAATCCGGTGCAGCGCATCGAGCGTCATCCACGCTACGCACCGAACGCGATACCCAACGCACATCGACGCCCAGGATCGCCCTAGCCGCAATCGGTTGCGCCAGTGGGAGGCTCACACGTCGAGCAGCGTTGCCGGATCGACGCTGACACGAAAGTGGTTGTGGTGGCCGATGTTCGCGCGCAAGGTCGAGCCGGGGCCGACAGGCGGGTCGGCGCGGTAGATGTCGCCGTCGAGGACGAGCGGGTGGATGCGCACGTGCGGATGGTGTTCGACGATCCAGTACTGGGGGATACCGACGGCCGCGTACTCCCGGACCTTTCGCACCCGGTCGGTGCGCTCGCTGCCGGTGCCGGGCGCGATGACCTCCACGGCCAGGTGCACTTCGGAGCCGGGCAGCAGCCGGGGCGGGTCGGCGACGATGGCCGAGCGCACCACCTCGCGGGGCACCACGACGATATCGGGCTTGCGGACGCCGCTCGACGTGCTCACCTCCCAGCCGCCGCCGAGACAGACGTGCACCGCCATGTCGGCGGCGACGTCGAGGAAACGCGCGAGCCGCTGCGCCACGTGATTGTGCCGTGCGCCGCGGACGACCTCGATCAGCCAGCCGTCCTCCAGCTCGAAACCCTTGCCGTCTTCCGGCAGCGCGTGGAGGTCCCGGATCGTGTAGGGGCCCGGCTGCGGCCGCCGTCTCGCCTGTCGCCCGGTCACCCGACCTCCCTGGTTCGCACTCGCCCCGAGGATAGCCAGTACGGACGACGAAGCCCCGCACCCGAGACGGGCGCGAGGCTTCGCGAACGATCGCTCAGACCGCGGCGGCGATGCGGTCGCCGACCTCCACCGTGGAGGAGGCACCGGACCGCTCGGCCAGGTCCTTGGCGACGGC
Source organism: Nocardia lijiangensis NBRC 108240 (assembly GCF_001613045.1). Classification (GTDB taxonomy): domain Bacteria; phylum Actinomycetota; class Actinomycetes; order Mycobacteriales; family Mycobacteriaceae; genus Nocardia; species Nocardia lijiangensis. The sequence goes on from NZ_BDBP01000001.1 coordinate 43,591, forward strand.
GGCCTCGATCCGGGCGGCGCCCTCGGCGTTGCCGAGGTGGTTGAGCAGCAGCGACACCGACAGGATCGCCGCGGTCGGGTCGGCCTTCGACTGGCCCGCGATGTCGGGAGCACTGCCGTGCACCGGCTCGAACATGCTCGGGTTGGTGCCGGAGGCATCGATGTTGCCGCTGGCGGCCAGGCCGATGCCGCCGCTGACCGCGGCCGCGAGGTCGGTGATGATGTCGCCGAACAGGTTGTCGGTGACGATCACGTCGAAGCGGCCGGGATCGTTGACCATGTGGATGGTCGCCGCGTCGATGTGCTGGTAGGCGGTGGTGACCTCGGGGAACTCCGCGGCGACCTCGTCGACCGTGCGCTGCCACAGCGATCCGGCGAAGGTCAGCACGTTGTTCTTGTGCACGAGGGTGAGGTGCTTGCGGCGGGCCTGCGCCTTGGCGAAGGCGTAGCGCACCACGCGCTCGATGCCGAAGCGTGTGTTGGTGCTCACCTCGGTGGCGACCTCGTGCGGGGTCTCGACGCGGATCGCACCGCCGGTGCCGGTGTACGGGCCCTCGGTGCCCTCGCGCACCACGACGAAGTCGATGTCGGGGTTGCCCGCCAGCGGGCTGGTGACGCCGGGGAACAGCTTCGAGGGGCGCAGGTTCACGTGGTGGTCCAGCGCGAACCGGGTGCGCAGCAGCAGACCGCGCTCGAGCACACCGCTGGGCACCGACGGGTCGCCGATCGCGCCGAGCAGGATGGCGTCGTGCTGCTTCAGTTCCGGCAGCACCGAGTCGGGCAGGATCTCGCCGGTCGCGTGGTAGCGCTTGGCGCCCAGGTCGTACTCGGTCTTCTCGACTCCGGGGACGACGACGTCCAGCACCTTGAGCGCCTCGGCGATGACCTCGGGCCCGATACCGTCACCGGGGATGACAGCAAGCTTCATGACAACTCCGTTCAGTCTTCGACCGGATCCGGCCGGGCGCTCGGCGAGCAACGACACGGTACTAGGTTCCCCGCCGTGTCCGGCCAACCGGGCGGGGCCGCTTCCGAGCTCCCGACGCCACGCCGGGAACATGCGGCGCGCCGCCACCCTGCGGTGACGGCGCGCGGCACGGTCTTGCTCCACGCCCGGGGGCGTGCGTGGATCAGAACAGGTCGACCAGCGCGATCTTGCCCGCGCCGACCGCCTCGGCGATGGCGTTCTGCACGTCGGCGGACACTTCCTTGTTGACGCGCAGGATGACCGTGGCGCCTTCCTTGTTCACGTCCTGGCTCAGCTGCGCGGCCAGGATGTCGACGTCGGCCTCGCCCAGCTTGGTGCCGATCTTGCCCAGCGCGCCCGGCCGGTCGTCGTAGTTCAGCACGGCCAGGTTCAGGCCCTCGGCGCGCATGTCGTAGTTGCGGCCGTTGATGTTGACGATCTTCTGCACCAGCTGCGGCTCGGTGAGAGTGCCCGCGACGTTCAGGGTGCGGCCGTCGCCGAACACGGCGCGCACGTCGACGACGCTGCGGTGGCTCGGGCTCTCCGACGCGGTGGTGACCTCGGCGGTGATGCCGCGGTCCTTGGCGAGCGCGGGAGCGTTGACGAAGGTCACCGCCGGGCCCTGCCCGTCGGCCTCGGCCAGCGCCGAGAAGATGCCGCGCAGCGCCGCAAGCTCCAGCACCGCGACATCTTCGGAGGCGAGCTCGCCGCGCACCTGCACCTCGATGCTGACGGGCAGCTCGTCGGACAGCGCGCCGATCAGCGCGCCCTGCTTGCGCACGATCTCCAGCCACGGGGCGACCTCTTCGCCGACGGTGCCGCCGGTGACGTTCACCGCGCCCGGCACGAACTCGCCGGCCAGGGCGAGCAGCACCGACTTGGCGACATCGGTGCCGGCGCGGTCCTGCGCCTCGGAGGTGGACGCGCCGAGGTGCGGGGTGACGACGACCTGCGGGAGGTCGAACAGCGGGCTGTCGGTGCAGGGCTCGGTGTCGAACACGTCGAGGCCCGCGCCGCGCACGTGGCCGGACTTGATCGCGTCGGCCAGCGCGGCCTCGTCGATCAGACCACCGCGCGCGGCGTTGACGATGATGACGCCCGGCTTGGTGAGGGCGAGCTTCTCCTTGCTCAGCAGGCCCTTCGTCTCCGGGGTCTTGGGCAGGTGCACCGAGATCAGGTCGGCGCGCTGCAGCAGCTCGTCCAGGGTGACCAGCTCGATGCCGAGCTGGGCGGCACGGGCCGGGGAGACGTAGGGGTCGTACGCGATGATCTTGGTCTCGAACGCGGCGAGGCGCGCGGCGAACAGCTGGCCGATGCGGCCGAGGCCGACGACGCCGACCGTCTTGTCGAAGATCTCGACGCCGTTGAACTTGCTGCGCTGCCAGGTGCGCTCGCGCAGGGTCGCGTCGGCGGCGGGGACCTGGCGGGCCGCGGCGAGCAGCAGGGTGACCGCGTGCTCGGCGGCGGTGTGGATGTTGGAGGTCGGCGCGTTGACGACCATGACGCCGCGCTCGGTGGCCGCGGGCACGTCGACGTTGTCGAGGCCGACGCCGGCGCGGGCGACGATCTTCAGGTTCTTGCCTGCCTCGAGCACCTCGGCGTCGACGGTGGTGGCAGAGCGCACGAGCAGCGCGTCGGCCGCAGGGACCGCGGCGAGCAGGGCCGGGCGGTCGGGGCCGTCGACCCAGCGAACCTCGACACCGTCACCGAGCGCGTCGACGGTCGACTGGGCGAGCTTGTCGGCGATCAGAACAACAGGACGGCCTGTTTGGCTCACTGTGGGTTACTCCTGGGGAAATGGGGGTCGGCAGTTACCGCCGACCAGCTTAGTGGTCGATGATTCGTTCGGCTGTACCACCCGGTAGGCGGCTGCCGTCAGTGTGCGGGTGGCGCGGCGGGCTGCCGGGCGGCCGAGAACGAATACCGGTCTGCCGCAACGCAGCCGGGCCCGCGTCGGTGTGGCCTCGCTCGTCCCGCGCGAAACGGGCGACCTTCGGGAACGCGAGAAGGCCCCGCACCGAGGGGGTGCGGGGCCTTCTCATGGCCGCGCCGATCAGACGGCACGGACCCGATCGAGATGCTCGATCGCGGAGTCGAATCAGCGGCCGCCGAAGGATCCCGTCCACAGGGTGTTCAGCACACCGCTCAGCGCGGCACCGAGGGTGTTGAACAGGCCGTCGATGGCAGCACTACCGGTGTCGATGATAACGGGGATCATTTGAATTCCTCTTCGTCGAAATTATCCAGTCGAACTGGCTGACACACGGCACATCGGCGGCGTCGCGAATGGGGTTACGAAATTCGAGAATATTGTGACGCAGACTACATTTGTCGCAATGATGCGACGCGCGTCACGCGACATGCGCCCGACGAAGCCCCAAAAACTGGCCCCTACCTGCAAGTTTGATGGCTTAGAGTGCTGGTCTTGCGTCCAGATCATCCAGCGCGTTCACGTTCCGAAATTCTATGAGAGAACTCTGAGAAATCGCCCGAGAAACTCTGAGAATGCCGCCCACGAGCTCACCGAAAATTCGGAACCAGATTGTTTCGGAGCACGCAAACCCCGTGATTCGGAGGCAACGCGTAATGCGGATAATTCCAAGTGCACACCACGCGCGTTATCGTTCGGCAATTCACGAACCAAGCCACGGAGCCAGCCGAGAACGCCGCTTCCGCACTGAGCACCGCCCCCGACCACCGCCCGCAGCAACCACCTCGGCACGGCTCCCGACCGCACCCGAGCCGCGTGGACACCGGCCGATCAGCGACCCGACTCACCGCAATCGCACGCGCCCCCCGCCGCGCGGTGCCACACGCCGAGCAGAGCCGAGCGCGCCAGACCGAACCGAGCCCACCGGACAGAGCCGAGCCGAGCCGAGCGCCGACTACGTCGTCGGGATCGCGATCGCTTGCTGCTCGGCGCGGGGATGGTCGCCAGTGAGCGCAGCCGGCGACCACACGTCCGGTGCCGCTCGATCGGCAGGCGGCCTGCACCGCACTCGACATCGACTCCGGCGGAGGATGTTCCGGCCCGAAAATGAGCTGAAGCGGGCGCACCGGCCCGCATACCATCGGCCCATGTCGTTGCGCGCTGTTCCCGAGACGATGGATCCGACGGTGGTCGGGTCCATCGATGCCGAGCTCGACCGGATCGAGTGCGAACATCGGGTGAGCGTGCGGCTGGCCATCGAAAGCGGTAGTCGTGCTTGGGGTTTCCCCTCGCCGGATTCCGACTACGACTGCCGCTTCGTGTACGTGGCCGCGCTGGACACCTACCTGTCGCCGTGGCGGACGCGCGACGTGATCGAGACGCCGCTCGTCGGCCTGCTCGATGTGAACGGCTGGGAGCTCGGCAAGGCGCTGCGGTTGCTCGTCAACGGCAACGCAGTGCTGATCGAATGGCTGATGTCGCCGATCGTGTATCACGGCGACGCGCGGTTTCGCGCCGATCTGCTGGCGCTGGCCGCACAGGTGGCCGACCGTGACAAGATCGCCAGGCACTATCTGCACCTCGGCGCGCGACAGTGGGAACTGTTCGACCGCAACCGATCCCTGAAGAAGGTCTTCTACGCGCTGCGCCCGGCGATGGCGCTGCGGTGGCTGCGCGAGCATCCCGAGGCGGCGGTGGCTCCGATGCATCTGCCGACGCTGCTCGCGCAGTGCGACCTGCCGGGCGACGTGATCGCGGCCGTGACCGAGCTGATCGATCTCAAGTCTCGGACAAGGGAAATGGGCAGCGGTGCCGTGCCCGCGCCGATCGAGGTCTTCATGACGGGCGAATTCGACAGCGCCGCCGACGCTTTCCCGCGCTCCGCGAACCAGGATCCGGCACACGCGCGCGAGCTGACCGCGGAGTTCTTCCGCGCGCAGGCGCTGTCGGTCAGCCGATGACGCGCACGCCGATCGCCTCCGGACCCGCCTTGCTCTGGCGCAGCCCGAATTCCACCCGCTGCCCGGCCGCCAAGGATCGGAACCCCGAGCCCTCCAGATCCAGGTAGTCGACGAACACGTCCTTGCCGCCGCCGTCCGGGGCGATGAAACCGAAACCTTTTTCGGTGTCGAACCACATCACTGTGCCCTGAGCCATACGCCGCCTTCTCCGAACGCGCAGAACCGGGGAAGGGTACACCGGACGACGCCGATCGGTCCATCGTGCGGCGTTTCCGTGGGCGCATCCGGCCCGAAAAGACGAGAGGCCCCGCACCGAACCGGTGCGGAGCCTCGAAGTGCGTGTCGAATCAGGCGACGACGCGGACGTCCTGGGCCTGCGGACCCTTCTGTCCCTGGCCGATCTCGAACTCCACGCGCTGCCCCTCATCGAGGGACCTGAAACCCGAGCCGCTCACAGCCGAGTAGTGCACGAAGACGTCGGGGCCGCCGCCGTCCTGGGCAATGAAGCCGAAGCCCTTCTCGCTGTTGAACCACTTAACAATGCCTTGAGCCATTTCATACTTTCTGTTGACGAGCCAGGGACTTGCCTAAACACCCCGGTCTCGTAGATCCACAATGCCATCATCCGACGTATTTCTCCACATTCGACCCCGTCGACTGTGAGCTATTCAACGCATCACGGGGTCTGTGCCTATCACCTCGCCTCCGGACCCGGCTGTCGACCGCTCAGCGAACGGGGCCACCGGATCGACGCGTGCGGCCGACCGCACACGCCGGTCAGCGCCCGCGCACGTAGCGCAGCTGAGCAGGCTTACTCGCATCGTAGTCGCGGCGCCCGGAAAGGTATTGCGGCACACCGACTTCCCACCACGCACCGGACTCGGTCCAGTCGGCGGCCCGTGTGCGCACCACGACGACCGCAGGGCGGGAGGTCGCGACGGCAGCCGCCCTGGCTTGCGCGTAAGCGGTTCGAAACTGGTCGGTATCTCTAGCAGCAAATATTGAGCAACCGAGCGCCGCCGCGTGGGCCGCGAAGTCGACCCGCGGCGGGTCGGCGAGGGTGGTCCGGCAGTCCGCGTACTGATTGTTGAACGCCGCGCCGCCCTGCCCCTCCTGGAGCCGCGCGATCACCGCGTAGCCGTCGTTGTCGCACACCACGGCGACGAACGGGTGCCCGGCGAAGGCCGCCGAGAACAGCTCCGAATTCAACATCAGGTAGGAGCCGTCGCCGAGCAGCGTGGTGACCAGGCCGCCTTCGTGCGCCATGGCGGCACCCCATGCGCCCGAGAGTTCGTAGCCCATGCAGGAGAAGCCGTACTCCACGTCCATGCTCGGGGCCCCTCCCGCGGCGCGCCAGCCACCGATCAGTTCGCCGGGCAGCCCGCCGGACGCGGTCATGACGTAGTCCCGCGGCGCCGAGAGCTCGTTGACGATGCCGACCACCTGGGCGTAGCTGGGCGTCCCCGGCGCCGGCGCGCGCAACTCATCGATCCGGGCGTCCCAGGTTTCGCGCAGCACCGCCGCGCGCCCGGTCCAGTCCGCGGGGGCCGTCCATTCCGATAGGTGCTCGTCGAGCTCGGTGAGGGTGGCCGCCGCATCGCCCACGACCGGCAGCGCGCCGTGCTTCACCGCGTCGAAGCGGGCCGCGTTGACGGTGACCAGGCGGACGTCGGGCGCGAAGACCGTCCACGAGGCGGTGGTGAAATCCTGCAGCCGGGTACCGACCGCGAGCACCAGATCCGCGTCGGCGGCCAGGGCGTTCGCCGACGCCGAGCCGGTGATGCCGAGGGGACCCGCGTGCAGCGGGTGATCGTGGGGCACCAGGGTCCGGCCCGCGGTGGTCTCGGTGATCGGAATCCCGCGCCGCTCGGCGAATTCCACGGCGAGCGTGCCCGCGCCCGCATAGCGCACCCCGCCGCCGAGGATCAGCAGCGGCCGTCGCGCGGCGCGCACGACGGCGGCGGCCTCACGCAGCGCGCGCAAGTCGGGGCGCGGCCGCGGCACGCGATGCAGTACGGGGGCGAACAGCACGTCCGGGAAGTCGAAGGTCTCGGCCTGCACGTCCTGGGGCAGCGCCAGCGTGACCGGTCCGGCGTCGGCTGGATCGGTCAGCACGCGCGCCACCTGCGGCAACGTCGCGATCAGCTGTTCGGGTCTGGTGATGCGGTCGAAGTATCGGCTCACGGCGCGGAAGGCGTCGTTCACCGTCGCGGTCGCGTCCCCGAAATGCTCCACCTGCTGCAGCACCGGGTCGGGGGCGCGTCCGGTGAACGTGTCACCGGGTAGCAGCAGCAGCGGGAGCCGATTCGCGTGCGCGACCCCCGCGGCGGTGACCATGTTCAGCGCGCCGGGACCGATGGAGGACGTGGCGACGCCGACCTGGCGCCGATGCGTGGCCTTGGCATAACCGACCGCCGCCAGCGCCATCCCCTGCTCGGTGTGTCCCCGCCAGACGGGCAATTCGTCGCGGCGTTCGTGCAGTGCGGTGCCGAGGCCGAGCACGTTGCCGTGGCCGAAGATCGCGAAGACGGCGGGGAACAGCGGCACATCCGCGCCGTCCAGCGTCTCCGAGCGCTGTGCGACGAGCCAGGCCACCAGGGCCTGGGCGGTGGTCAGTTCCACGGCGACCGTCCTTCCGGGCCGGTGACCGGGCAGCGCGGGTCGGTCGGCTCCCCGGTCCAGCCGGCCCGAACCCAGGCGTGCGCCGGATCGTCGCAGAAAGCCATCGACCGTTCGGGCGCCGGACCGGCCAGCACATTGAGGTAGTACATCGGATAGCCGGGTGCGGCCACGCACGGGCCGTGGTAGCCGCGGGGTATCAGGAAGACGTCGCCGTCGCGCACCGCGGCGTTCTCGTCCACCGCACCGTCGGCGGTGTAGAGGCGGTGCAGGCCGAAACCCTCGCGGGACGGGGTGACGCCGTCGCGGCCCGCGATGCGGAAGTAGTAGATCTCCTCGTTCACCACCTCGCATTCGCTCGCCTCGTCGTGCTTGTGCGGCGGATACGACGACCAGTTGCCGTCCGGCGTGATCAGCTCGCAGGCGTTGAGCTTGTCCGCGTGCTCCCACACGCCGGGCACGCCGAAGTTGGTGACCTGTCGCGTGGCCCGGCCCGCGCCCCTGACCTCGATCGGAACATCCTCGGCCGGACCGTATTTCGGCGAAAGCCGCCGCGTGCACTTGGCCATCGGCAGGGCGAGCAGTGCGCCACCCGCGCTGGACAACTCCACGCCGGCGTCGCGCGGCACGTACGCGAAGTCCGTCACGCGGTGGAAAACCGAAGCGCGGCCGGTCAATTCGATGACCATCCCGTCGACGCGGACGACGCACGAGCCGGACAGCGGCAGCACGAACGCCTCGTACTCGCCGGTGGACAGCGTTCTGGTTTCGCCCGGAGCGACCGCCACCACACGCAGGCCGGTGTAGCGCCATCCGGCGTCTTCGGCGGTCAGCCGGATCGGATCGCGGCCGTCGGCCAGTGTCCCGGCCGGACGATGCAATGTCATCGGGACTCCTTCGTCATCGGGACGCCTTCAGCATGCGTGCCGCCGCGTCGACCGCGGCGGCGACATCACCGTCCGGCGGGTACAGCAGGGCGCGCCCGACCACCAGGCCGCGCACCACGTCGTGGTGCAGCGCGTCACCCCATGCCGCCAAGTCGGCCGCGGGGGCTCCGGAGGGGACCCCGCCGAGCACCACCACCGGCAGCGTCGTGGCGTCCAGCACCGAACTATCCTCGGGCGCAGGGATTTTCAGCCAGGTGTAGGCGGAGGTGACGCCGAGGCCCGAGGCGACGGTGATCGCCCGCGCTAGCGAGGGCGCGTCCCTGCTCATCACCAGCGCGCCGGAGTCGTCGCGGTGGTACGGCAGCGGTTCCACCATCGCCATCAGACCATGCGCCGCCAGCTCGGACACCGCCTGTGCGCAGGCGTGCAGGGTGGGCACGGTGCCGGGATCCGAATCCACCAGGCGCAGTAGCATTTTGCCGCCGTCGAGGCGGCAGCGGACCAAGGCGTCGGCGTCGTAGCCGGTGAAACGGTCATCGATCTCCCACTCCGCGCCCGCCAGGCCGCCGCGGTTCATCGATCCGATCACCACCTTGTCGTCGAGCGCGTCGAGCAGCAGCAGCTCCTCGACCACGTCGGGCGAGCCGAGCACACCGTCCACCGCCGGGTTGGCCAACGCGATCAGCAGCCGCTCCAGCAGGGTGCGCCGGTCGGCCATCGCGGTGCGGTCGGATCCGACGCCGAGCGCGCCGCGGGCGGGGTGGTCGGCGGCCACCAGGAACAGCGTCTCGCGGTCCGACAGCACGCCCGCGCGCCGAATCCGCTTGGCGTAGGCCCGCTCGACGGCCGCCGGGTCCCGCGCGCGCACGCGCAGCAGCTCGGCCCAGCGGTCGTCGGTCAGGTACGGAACGGCGTTCATCGGCGCAGCAGCTCCTCGATCTCCGCGGCCGTCGGCATGGCGTCCGCGCAGGCCAGCCGGGCCGCGACCAGCGCGCCCGCCGCGTTGGCGTAGGTGGCGATCCGGTAGGGGTCCCACCCTGCGAGCAGCCCGTGGATCAGCGCGCCGCCGAAGCCGTCGCCCGCGCCGAGTCCGCACACCACAGCCACCCGGCACGGCGGCACGGTCCAGCGCTCGTCCGCGGTGGCCACGAGCACGCCCTCGGCCCCGCGTTTGATCACCGCGAGCCGCACCCCGCGCGCCAGCAGCCGATCGGCCGCCGCATCGGGATCGGCGGTGCCGACCACGACGCCGACCTCGGTGCGGTTGCCGACGACGACGTTCACGTGATCGAGCAGCCCGCCGATCTCGGCGCGCGCGGTCGCCTCGTCGGGCCAGAACATGGGCCGGTAGTCCAGATCGAGCACCGTGTGCCCGCGCCGGGCGCGCCGCTCCAGGATCGCGCGCTGGGTGCCGCGGGCGGGTTCGGCGCTGACGCCGGTGCCGGTGACCCACAGCAGCGGAACGGCATCGATGAGATCCCACGGCACGTCGTCGGGCGTCAGCGTGAGGTCCGGCGCGATCGGGGCTCGGTAGAAGAGCAGCGGCGGATCGGTGGGCGGGTTCAGTTCGCAAAAGACCACGGGCGTCAGCAGATTCGGCGCGGTGCCGACGTACTCCGCGGTGACGCCGAACTCGGTGAGCGCCGCGCGCACGTACGTGCCGAAGCCGTCCGGGCCGACTTTGGTGAGGACGGCCGTGCGGCGGCCGAGGCGCGCGGCGGCCACGGCGACGTTGGTCGCGGTGCCGCCCAACGATTTCGCGAAGGTCCGGACCTCGGCCAGCGGTACACCGCTTTGCTCCGGATACAGGTCGACGCCGACGCGGCCGATGGTCAGCGCCTCCGTAGCGCCCGCCCCGACGGCTGCGGTCACGAGCTGACCACCCGTGCCAATTCGTGTTGCAGCGCAACCGATTCGGCTCCGCCCGCCATCTGCGCCTCCTACATCCGCGCCGATGTCGATGCGACGCCGAGATCGGCGAGGTAGCGCAGACTGCGCTGCGCGTCACGGCTCGCCGACTCCACCGGGTCGGTCGGCCGCAGCGCCGTGTCCTGCTCGATGACGAACCAGCCGCGATAACCGGCCTCGCGGACGGCGCGCACGAGCGCGGCGATGTCGACGTCGCCCGCGCCGAGCGGCGCATACAGTCCGCGGCGCACCGCCTCGCTGTATTCCACTGCGCCACTGCGCACTTCGCGTGCCAGATCGGCGCGCACATCCTTGAGGTGAACGTGACCGATGCGGCGCGGGTGACGCCGAGCCAGGCCGACCGGGTCGGTTCCTCCGATGAGCAGATGGCCGGTGTCGAGGCAGAGATCGAGATCCGAGTCCGCGAGGAATCGTTCGACTTCGGCCTCGGTCTCCACCTGCGTGCCGACGTGCGGATGCATCGCGGTGCGCAGACCGTGTTCGGCCGCGAGGTCGCGGATGGCCGCCGCGGTGTGCAGCAGGGTCCGCCACTCGGCCGCGTCGAGGCCGGGGCGCGCGTCGTAGCCGTTCAGGCCGGTGGCGGCGGCGAGTACCAGGACCTCCGCACCGGTGGCGGCGAACAGTTCGGCCGCCCGCCGCGCCGCCGTCAGCGCGCGCTCCGGCTCGCGGTGCAACTCCAGCGCGAGGAATCCGCCCACGGCGCGGATGCCGAAGCGGTCGAGCAGCGAGCGCAGCGCAACCGGGTCGTCCGGGAGATAGCCGGGCGGGCCGAGTTCGGTCGCCGTGATACCCAGCCGGGCCATCTCGGCCAGCACGGTCTCGGCGCCGAGCACATGGCCCCAGCCGGGGACTTCGCACACGCCCCAGGAGATCGGCGCGGCCGCGATACGCAGCGGGTAGAGAGGTTCGGTCATCGGACTCTCCGACCTTCGAGGTGAACGGGTGGCCTCGCATTTTGGAGCGCTCCAACTATGTAACGCGGGCCACAGGGTGTCAAGGGGTGCGGTCCCGGCGCGTTTCCGCCTTATGACCTCGTATTTCTTTGCCCGGCATGGCAACAGGGCGCGGTGCAGTGGCCGCTCGGAAGCAGATTAGAGCGCTCTATTGATGGGACCGCTGCACTGCGTGTAACGTCCGATCCGGCACCCGGCGTCGTGCGTTCGACGGCCCGGGAGCGGGGCCCGGAGACGGCGGACGGAGGCGAGATGGCGCGACCGACGATGGAGGACGTCGCGGCCCGCGCCGGCGTCTCCCGGGCGCTGGTGTCGCTCGTCATGCGGGATTCGCCCAAGGTCAGCGCGCACCGGCGCCGCGCCGTGCTGGAGGCCGCGCGCGACCTCGGCTATCAGCCGCACATCATGGCCAGGTCGCTGGCCAGCCGCACCTCCAATATCGTCGGCGTGCTCGTCTCGGATCTGCGCAACGCCTTCTTCGCCGACGTCGTGGAGGGCATGGACACCGCCGCGCAGCAGTCGGGGCTGGAGTTGATCCTGAACACCGGCCGCCGCAGCGCGACCCGCGAGCGCACCGCGCTGGAGAGCCTGCTGTCGTTCCGCCCCGGCGGGATCATCCTGCTCTCCCCCGTGCTGCCCGCCGCCTCGATTCGCCAAGCAGCACAACAGGTTCCGATCGTCCTCGTGTCCCGAGGCTCCACCATAGCGGGCGTCGACACCGTCAACGACGACGGCGAGATCGGCGTCGCACTGGCCGTCGACCACCTGGTTTCCCTGGGCCACAGTCGAATCGTGCACCTGGACGGCGGCGCCGCGTTCACCGCCGCCGCCCGCCGCCGCGGCTACCGCGCCGCCATGGCGCGACACGGTCTGGAGCCGATGGTCGTCTCCAGCGAACACACCGACTCGGCGGGCATGGCGGGCGTGCGCAAGTTGCTGAAGATCTTCTCGCCCGCCAACTTTCCCACCGCGCTGGTGTGCGGCAACGATTTCAACGCCGTGGGCGCGATGTCGGCGCTCGAGGAAGCCGGGTTGCGGGTACCGGACGACGTCTCGGTCGTCGGCTACGACAACACGTCACTGGCCGCGCTGCGCCACATCTCGCTCACCACCATCGATCAACCGCGCGTCCGGATGGGCGGGCTCGCCGTGGAGGCGCTCGCCGAACGTCTGCGCGGCGACCGCACCGCCCCGGTCCGCCGCAGGCTCCACCCCGAGCTTGTCGTCCGCGGCACCACCGCCGTGCCCGGCTGCACGTAGCGAAATACCAAGGCACGCAATCGAATTCTTACCAGACCAGGAGGATCGATGAGCACCACCGTCACACTGGGTCTCGCGGGAACCGGCCGCATCGGAACGGCCCATGCCGAAACACTGCACGGGCTCCCCGAGGTCGACCGCGTCCTGGTCGCCGACATCGACGCCACCCGCGCGCATACCGCCGCGGCCAAGCTCGGCGTCGAAGCCGTCCCCGATATCGAGACGCTGCTCGCCGCCGACCTCACCGGCCTCGTCATCGCCACCGCCACCGATTCCCACCCCGCGCTGATCGCCGCCGCCGTCGACCGCGGCATCCCCGTCTTCTGCGAGAAGCCCGTCGCCGCCGACATCGACGGCACCCTGGCCGTTCTCGACCACCTGCGCGGCGCCACGGTCCCCGTGCAGATCGGCTTCCAACGCCGCTTCGACGCCGGCTACCGCGCCGCCCGCGCCGCCGTCGCGAGCGGCGAGCTCGGATGGCTGCACACCCTGCGCGCCACCACCCTGGACCCGGCGCCACCGCCCGCCGACTACATCCGCCGCTCCGGTGGACTGTTCCGCGACTGCGGCGTCCACGATTTCGACATCATCCGCTGGGTCACCGGCCGCGAAGTCACCGAGGTCTACGCCTATGGCGCCAACCGCGGCGACCAATTCTTCACCGCCGCAGGCGATATCGACACGGCCGCCGCCCTGCTCACCCTCGACGACGGCACCATCGCCACGGTCGGGCTCGGCCGCTACAACGGCGCGGGCTACGACGTCCGACTCGAAGTCCTCGGCTCTCGCGGCAACGCCATCGTCGGCCTCGACGACCGCTCCCCGCTCCGCTCCGTCGAACCCGACCACCCCGCCTCCCCCTACCCCGCGTATCCCGGCTTCATGGAACGGTTCCGCCGCGCCTACACCGAGGAACTCGCTACTTTCGTCACCGTCGCAACCGGCGCCGCCCCGAGCCCATGCACGGTGGCCGACGCACTCGAAGCGTTCTACATCGCCGAAGCCTGCGAACTCTCCCGCGCTGTGCACCGGCCGGTCGCCCTCACCGAAGTGCGCCGCTGAGTCCCCCCACCACCCGCCCACGCAGGCACAACGATCGAGAAACGGAACCGAAACCTGTCGGACCCCACCGCCACACTGTTGGTACCGAACACACCACAGCTCGCCACGCGGCGGCATGGATCACCCGGGGGTCCCATGTTCCACATCCTGCTCACGGCTGTCTCCATCACCTGCATCGCCACCGCCCTCCTCGCCCTCACCGCAGGCGGCATCGCCGACTCCCTCGCCGCCCGCGCCATCAAAGCCTCCGAATCCTGCTTCATCGGCGACACCGTCCCCACCGACAAGTTCTTCGAGAACCGCCAGAGATACGAGAGGCTGCACCGGATCACGGTGCGGTTGATGATGGGTGGGTTGGGGACTTTAGTGATGGGATTGTGGTGCTCGGGGTGGTGGCATGGCAGTTCGAACACGCGGGGCGTTGACAGGGCCCCGCAGCCCCTCTATCGGGTATCGAATTTGAAAATCTCATTCTGAGATGCTCATCCAGCAGCTGCCTGGTAAACCGATTGCCCGTTACCGGAAGTGGTAGTGCAACCCGACGGAGGCTACCGCTTCAACCATGCTGCAAGTGATTCGAATGACCTTGGTAGCGTGTACTTGTCGGTAACGTTTGGGGTATCGAGACCGCCTGCGGATACTTCCATCGTGATGTAACAATCGGTATCCGGGTCACGACAAATCGCCGGCGACTCCGATCGCAGACACGGATCAGCAAATGGTTTCGAGAGTGGGGCGAGAGATGGCAGCAGGGTGGGCGGGCGTCGACAGCGAACTGTCGGCGCACGTACGGCTACAAACGAAACACGGCCGAGGTTGCTCGGGAAGCACTGAGCAGTATCGCCGCGGGACGAGCATCGGCCGTTCGGTCGGCCGCGGCGCCTGGCTCGCCCGTATGTCCGGCTACCGGCCACTGCAGCCGGACATCTAGGGAATCGATTCGATCGGCCGCCGCTGCGGCCACGGGGAATGAAGAGTGAGAATGACATCGACCGAACTGGATGTGCCTGCCATAGTCGACGAGCTGACCGGGCTGGCATTGCGTACCTATCAGGTCAACCCGGCTCGCATCGAAGAAGACGCCAATGGCGAGCGTCGCATTCACCAGGGTGGCTACGGCGATCGTCAGATCTTCGAACTCGTCCAGAATGCCGCGGACGAGTTGCGTGCTACCGAGTTCTCCGGTGGACGAATCGATGTGGTGCTAACCACCGGGTACCTCTACTGCGCGAACGAGGGTTCACCGATCACCGCCGCCGGTGTCGATACGATTCTGCGGATGGGGGTGTCGAAGAAGCGCGGTGGACAGATCGGTCGGTTCGGTGTCGGGGTGAAGTCGGTCCTGTCGGTGACGCGGACGCCGCAGTTCTTCAGCACGACAGGATCGTTCGGCTTCGACGCGGACTGGGCGGCGCAGGAGATTCTCCGCGCTGTCAACGATGCTCGTCGAGCGGAAGGATTGCCACCGCTCGCCACTGTCGGTGAGACTCCGGTGCTGCGCCTGGCGCGCAGGCTGGACCCGAATACGGAACGTCGCCTCGACAGAGTCCTCGACGAACTGTTGTGCTGGGCGACGACTGTGGTTCGTCTGCCGCTGGAACCCGGTGCCGAGGAGAAGCTTTCTCGCGACATCCATACCCAGCGCACCGGTGAAGTCGGTCCGTCACGAGAGTTTCCGCACCTGTTCCAGCTCTTCTCGCCGCACGTCGGGAGGCTTTCGCTCGATGACCGTACGAACATGCCCATCACCCGCCGGGATATCACGGTCGACCACAGCGGTACCCGGCGCAGTATCCGCCAGCAGCGCAGCGGTGCCCACGCGACCTCGGAAAGCTTTCGTGTCTTCACCATGCCACACCAGGTCAGTGACGAAGCGCGTGGTCGGGCGGGCGAATTGCACGATCGTGTCACCATCGATGTCTCGTGGGCGGTACCCGAATACACCCGGTCGCCGGAGACAGGGTTTCTCCTCGTGCCCAACGACCGTGGCGTGTTCTGGTCGTTCTTCCCGACCAAGTACCCGACCACGCTGAGCGGAGCGCTGAACTCAGCGTGGAAGACGAACGAGGATCGGCAGAATCTGCTGGACAGTAGTGAACTCAACACCGAGCTGATGCGAGTCGCCGCCCGGCTCGTCGTCGGATCCCTAGAGGAACTGTCGCCCGCCGACGACCCCGGTGCCTACCTGCCGTTGCTTCCCGGTCGTCCAAAGGAATCACCGAACTGGGCCTGCCGATACCTGACCGAACAGGTCTGGCAGTTGATGGCGACAAACCCGTCCCTCCCTGATCAGGACGGAATTTTGCGGCTGCCGTCCGAGCTTCGTGTCCACCCGGAAGCGCCGGTGACCACGCTTGCGCTGCAGATGTGGGCCTCCTATCCAGGCCGGCCGCGCAACTGGGTGCACCACTCGGTCGAGGGACCGAATTCACGTCGCGGCAAGGTCTCTCACGTCATCCAGGAATCCAAACACGAAGGTCCGGCTTCGCCACGCGCGTGGGTCGAAGCGTTGGTCGAGGACCGGACCGTCGAAGCGTCCGCCGCAGCGATTCGACTGCTCGTGCATCTGCTACGCAGTGAGTTTACCGGTCCCAAGCACGCCGAAGCGGCAGAGGAACTCCGGCGATCGAGGGTGCTACTGACCGAGGACGGAAGATTCGTTGCGCCGATCGTGGGCACCGTGTTTCGGCGCACGAATGATGACGGGCTGCGCGACGACATGGTTTATGTGCACTCGGATCTGGCGAACGATCAGACCATCGCCTCCCTGCTGAACGAACTGGGTGTGCGGGAAGCAGATACAGAGGGGCGATTCCACAGCGTCCTCGATCAGGGGTTCACCGGCTACAAAGACGCCGATTGGATGCGGTTCTGGGAACTGCTCAACAGCTCCGGTGGTGCGGTGCAGGCGCACGAGATCCGCAATCGGGTCGATGATGTGTCGAGCGTCCTCCACGCGCGGAATATGGAAGGTCGGTTCGTTCCGATCAAGAGCCTCATCCTGCCCGGGATGCTCGTGCCACCTGATGGTTCGCGCGACGCAGCGCTGGCAGTGGACATGAGTTTCCACGCCAACGATCGATCGATCCTGCGCGAGTTCGGTGTACCCGATCGCCCTGATTCCGGGCATCACCCGGAATCGGACGGGTGGTTCGAGCGATATCGAGACGCGATGTATGCACAGTATTGCGCGGGGCTGCCGCCGACGGCGCCCAAGGTTCAGTCGCGAACCCTGCAATTCCACGGCGGGCCGACTGCGGGTCCACTGCACCTGTTCAAACGTCTGTCGCCGGAGGGACGAGCCGCGTTCCTGGAACACCTTTCCGAGTCGGACATCGTGGAGACCTGGACGCGCCAGGTCGGGAAGCAAACAAACTCCCGGGCCCAGGTGATGTCGCCGATTCGATGGCTGCTCACCGAAGAGGGCTTTGTGCGAACCTCACAAGGCTTGCTCAGGGTACGCAACGCCTTGGGCCCCGGCTTGCGAGAGTACGCCGCAGTTCTCCCTGTCGCCGAGATCAGCGAGGCGAAGGCGCTGAAACTGCGGATGCCGAATACGGTCGAGGAGGTGCCGCCCGCACGGTGGGCGAAACTCCTCGAGGCCGTGCGGACCAGCGAGGACGACGCCTTCGTCGGACGCAACTATGCCTTGCTGATGCGTGTGGCGTACGACCTCGTGTCCGAGGAGACCGATGTCCGCTGTCGAGTCGCCGACGGATGGGCGAACCTCGCCGATAGCGAAATCGCCGTCGCGACAACACAGGCCGAGTATCGAGATCTGATCGAAGAAGGCCATCCGGCCTTGCTGGTCGACCGCGCCGAAGACGCCGAACAGGCGGAAGCGATGATCGCTGTGTGGGGCATGCGGCGGGTGTCCGACGTGATCGAACAACGGATACGGTTTGCGCCTTCCGGCGCGCCCGTAGCCCTCATCGACGAATACCCGCTGCTGCGGCAACGATTCGGAGCGCGAGTCAGGGGTGTCCAGCTGCAGCGATGTGAGGAGCTCGAGCAGGTCACCCGCACCCCGAACGGCGCTCGGTCAGTGCCGCTCCGTTCGGGCCGCGAAGACTCCGCTGTGCTGGTTCCGAAGGACGTCGGCCTTCTGGAGGCACTCGTCCTTGCCGATGCCGAACTCGATCTAGGCCTCGGCCCGGACGGATGCCGTCAGGTCATCGCAGAGCAGGAGAAGCGGGCAGCTGACGAAGCTATCCGCCGGAAGCTCGAGGCGATCACGCAGGCACCGACGATGGTTGCAAAACTCGCCTTGATGTTGACGGCCGAACAACTTCTCGCGAACCTGCCCGCCGGCCTGGTCGGCGAGGGAGAGAAGAACGACATCGATCGGCTGGCCCAGTTGGCGTTGAACGCGTTCGACGACCTGGTGCTGAAGACCTACGCGAAACATGTCGCGTGGCTGCCCGGCTGTCCGGCGTCCTTCAACGGCGGTGAGCGTGCCCGGCAGTTCGTCGACGGCTTGGGGATTCCGGTGGATTTCGCCGGGTCGCAGCCGCCGAAACTCGATCCGCGGGAGGAGGTCGACGGTCCGAAGGATTTCCCCGCACTGCACCCTTACCAGGAGATCATCGCCGATCGACTGGTCCAGATGCTGTGCGCGGAATCCCCCCGTCGCGGAATGATGAGCCTCCCGACCGGCGCGGGCAAGACTCGTGTGGCGGCCGAAGGAGTGATCCGGTGGGTGCGGGAGTCAGGTGTACCGCGGGGCCCGATCCTGTGGATCGCACAAACGGAGGAGCTGTGCGAGCAAGCCGTCCAGTCGTGGCGGTTCGTGTGGGAAAAGGTCGGTCCGGACCGACCCCTTGTCATCGATCGATTCTGGAGCTCGAATTCCTCTACCGCGGTCCGTGATCGGACACATCTCGTTGTTGCCACCGATGCCAAACTGGCGCTGAACCTGTCCGAGGACGAGTACTCCTGGTTGCGCAACGCGGCCTTGGTCATCGTCGACGAAGCACACGGTGCCGGATCACCCCGATACACCGACATCCTCCGGTTGATGGGCCTGACTCACACGATGACCTCACGGCACCTGCTCGGATTGTCGGCCACCCCGTTCCGCACCGACGAGGAACGAACCAGACTGCTGGCCCAGCGGTTCGGCGACTTTCGGCTGGATCGTGGCGTGTTCGGGGACCGCAATCCGATCGAGGCGTTGCAGAAGCTGCGCATTCTCGCCAAGGTCGAACATCGCGAACTCGCGGGTGCCGAGATCGAGCTGGATGCCATCGAGCTCCGCGAGGTTAACCAGGTCGGCAACTTCGCCGCTGCCGGCGTTCTGCCCAGGAGCGCCGAACGTAAACTGGCCGACCACGAAGGCCGAAACGACGCCTTGGTGCGAGCGATCACCGATCTCCCCGCGGACTGGCCGGTGCTGGTCTTCGCGACCTCGGTCGACCACGCGAAGATTCTGGCTGCACGACTGCAGGGCAAGAATATTCGCTCGGTGTCGATCGATGCGATGACGGCACCCGCCGACCGCCGAAGAAGAGTAGAGGAATTTCGTGCGGGACGCATTCGTGTGATTACCAACTACGGTGTGCTCTCCCAAGGCTTCGACGCACCCGCCACACGCGCGGTGGTGATCGCCCGCCCGGTGTACAGCGCGAACCTGTACCAGCAGATGATCGGTCGGGGCCTTCGCGGTATCGCCAATGGTGGTGAGGCCGAGTGCATGATCCTCGATGTTCGCGACAACATCACCAACTTCGACGCGAAGCTGGCGTTCACCGAGTTCGAATACCTCTGGAGGTAGGTGCGATGATTTCGGTTTCACCCCGGCAGCGTCTCGCGCTCACCGCCGCGCAACAGGCGATTGTCGAACTGGATTGGAACGCGCGAGTCCTGGTCACGGCGGGCGCCGGCGCGGGCAAGACGACCACGCTGACCTATCGGCTGGAGCACCTGACCAGTACGGAGAGTGCGGACGGTGACGAGCCGCTCGAGGCGGCCGAGATTCTTGTGCTGAGTTTCTCGCGAGCCGCGGTACGTTCGTTGCGCGATCGCATCGACCGGATCGCCGAATCGGCCAGGCGTGTCCGGGCGTACACCTTCGACGGGTGGGCCCGGTCGATCCTGCACGAATGCGAGCCGGAGCGAGATCTCACCGGTCTGTCGTTCGACGACATCATTGTCGCCGCCACCAACGCGATCCGCGGCGGCATCTTCGATGACGGCCCCGACGGGCCAGTTGTCGAGCCGCCGAGCCACGTTGTCATCGATGAGGTCCAGGACCTTGTCGGTGTGCGCAGGCTCATGGTCGAAGCGGTGCTCGAATCGACGCGGGACTGTGCCGGTTTCACGGTGGTGGGTGATGCCGCGCAATCCGTCTACGGGTTTCAGATCGAGGACCTCAATGAACGCGCTGCGGAGACGAACCGGTTCTTCGGCTGGCTGCGGTCAGAGTTCGCGAACGACCTCGCCGAGGCGCATCTGGACGAGAACTTCCGTGCTCGGTCTGACGAAGCCAAGGCAGCCCTGAGATACGGCCCTCTGTTGCAGTCGATTCCGGCCGAACGAGCCGCGGCCAACGACGCCGCAAACTCGATCTATCGCGATCTGCGCGCCACCCTAGATCGGATGCCGAGGTTCGGTGCGCTGATCGGTAAGGAACGCGACGACTTCGCTCTCGCTTCCCTACGGGACGCCTCCGGGTCGACCGCAATTCTGTGCGCGACGAACGGTCAGGTACTCCAGCTCTCGGAGAGTTTCTGTAAGGACGGCATCGAACACACGATTCAACGATCGCCACGGTCACGGCCCGCGCCCCGGTGGATGGTCTCCCTGTTCCAGGCAGCAGACGGCAGACCGACCATTTCCGAACAGCGATTCCAGGTCGTCGTCGCAGGCCTGATCGATGAACCGCACAAGGCATGGAGGTCGCTGCGAGCGATCGCGGGTGGACGAGCAGGCAGTGTGGTGGACCTTGTGCGCCTGCATCGGGTGATCGTCGAGCAGCGGGTGCCCGACGATCTCGTCGAGACCGACCGACGAGGAATACTGATTTCGACGGTCCGCCGCGCCAAAGGCCTCGAGTTCGACCGCGTTCTCGTGCTCGAGGAGCGGGATCAGGACCGGCAGGACGACCAGGACATTGCGAGCAATGCTCGTCTGTTGTATGTCGCGATGACCAGAGCACGGGACGACAACTACCGGTTGGATGCATTCCGCTCGTTCGTCTTCGCCGGTCGAAATCGCAAAGTGCGGTTCAACCGGTGGTACAAACCGGACCGCTACAGTAAGGCGAGCGGCCTCGAATTCGGCGACCAGGATGTCGCCGCGGAACGGCCAGCGCAGACCCCGGAGGTTTCGGCAGCGCTGGTGCAGGAGTACCTGGCGTCCTCGGTGCAACGAGGTGACCTGGTGCGCTTGGTTTGCGAGCCACCACTTTTCGCAGAGGACAACGTGCCGCCGAGTTATGGGATCTGGCATGGTGAGGTCCGCATCGGCCAGGTCTCGGAGCGGTTTCTCGACGATCTGGCGAGATCGCGGAGAAAGTACCCCAAGCAGACGGTTCGGCGCTGGCCGGATGCCATCGAACGGGTGCAGATCGATTGCGTGGAGACGGTGGGTGGTTCCAGCGCGGAAACGGCCCGCGCCGGCCTCGGCTCGCACGGAGTCTGGCTTGCGCCACGTCTGTGCGGTCTCGGGTCGTTCGTATGGGCGAAGGCAGACAAGGACTTTGGCGATCAGGGGGAGGAATGACGACATCGATATTCGACAATCACTACGGGTTCCGCAGCGAGCTGACAGACGCATTGCGCCGGGATCTGCTCGGCCCTTATGGCGGTGAGACCGAAATCCTTGAGCACGATGCGCCGGTGACCGCCTACCTGACCGGTGTGCTGTTCCCCCTCGGCGGAGCCGTGACCGAGACCGTCGACAACGACGAGTTAGCACCCGATGTCGTGAAGGGGGACAGTGTCGAGCAAGGCACCGAGTCGGGTGTGGCCTTGGCCAACACACGTCAACCGTCCTCGATCGGTTTGACCTTCGCTGTCGACCCCGCTGCGGCGGATGCAATATTCGTGTCGGTCACCGCAGCCCGCTATCTGCCCCAGGATGCGCAAGGCGGTCCTGTCGATCCCAAACGGGGTCAGGCGCGCTCGGTCGAGCAGCAGGATGAGCGCTGGCGCCGTGAACAGCTCGTCTGTGCCGACGTGCCGATCGATATCCGCCACCCCGGCATACTCGCGCGGGTGCCGCTCGCCGACGGACTCGAGCTACGGACCAGAGTCAGAAGGCCGGGTGTCGACGGATCGGTCAGCGTCACAATCACACTCGTCAACGCACACCGCATCGGCGAGTACGACCTCAAAGACGCATTTTGCTTCTTCCAGCCGACGATCCGGGTGCATGGACCGGAGGGAACCCGACCCTTCGTGGAGCGGACACCCAATCGTGAATCCCACGACCCGGAGCTACAACTGAGTCGGCTGTTGCACCGGCACGCTCCTTCGTTCGCGGTCGGCCACGGCTGTTCCGCTGTCTGGGACTGGACCCCGCCCCCGATTCGGACCGAGGAACCTCGCGAGCGGGCGGCAGTGGCCGAGGTGCGCACCGACTTCATGCCGAGTCACGAAGTTCTGCTGACCGATTCGAATCCAGAGATCGACGACCGAGCCCTCGGCATGCTGGGTCTGGCCACTCGCGAACGCGGGCAGGTCGTCGCCGATCTGCTGGCCGTGCTCGACGGCTACGAACAGTGGATCGAGGATCGGCATCGCGAACTCGCCGCGGTGGCGGACGGCGACTTGCGGGCTACCGGTTCCGACCAGCTTCGTCTCTGCGCTGTAGCGCTGGCACGAATGCGGGACGGGGTAGCAGTGCTGGAAGAACCCGGCAACGATCAGGTCTTCAAAGCATTCCGCGCCGCCAACCGTGCCATGGCGATGCAGCGCGCCCGCACGGTGTGGGTGAAGAACGGCCGCAAGGGTGACATCGATCTGACGGTCGGGAAATGGCGTCCATTCCAGATCGCGTTCATGCTGTTGAGCCTGCGCGGCATCGTCAATCCCGACCACGCGGACCGTGAAATCGCGGATCTGCTGTGGTTCCCGACCGGCGGTGGCAAGACCGAGGCCTACCTCGGTCTCATCACCTTCACCACCTTCCTGCGCCGACTTCGTCTCGGTGACGCGGGTGCCGGTGTCACCGTGATCATGCGTTACACACTGCGGTTGCTCACCCTGCAGCAGTTCGAACGCGCGACAACTCTGATCTGTGCCATGGAATTGCTTCGCACGCAGGACACCGCGCTCGGCAGTGAGCCGATCTCCATCGGCATGTGGGTGGGCCAGTCGGCGACCCCCAATCTGCTGAAGATCGCCGCCCAGAAGCTGAAAGAGCTGCAGGACAGTCCGGGCGCATCGCTCAAGAAGAACAATCCGGTGCAGTTGCGCTCCTGTCCATGGTGCGGCGAGCCACTGGACGCAGGCGACTACACGGTCGACGAAGACGCCGTGCGCATGGAGGTCCGATGCCCGTCGGCGCTGTGTGACTTCCACGGTGGATCCGGACTGCCAGTGCATCTCATCGATGAGGCCGTCTACGACGCCCATCCCACATTGATCATTTCGACGGTCGACAAGTTCGCGGCACTGCCGTGGAATCCGAGTACGCTCAATCTGTTCAATCGGGACCGGCAGCTGGCACCACCGCCGGAACTCATCGTTCAGGACGAGCTGCACCTCATCTCGGGACCGCTGGGTACGCTCACCGGACTCTACGAGACCGCCATCGACATCCTAGCCGCCAAGCCGAAGGTCATCGCCTCGACGGCGACGATCCGCCGAGCCTCCAAGCAGGTCGGCGCATTGTTCGATCGACGTGTCGCGCAGTTCCCGCCCGCAGGGCTGGACTCGCGCGACTCGTGGTTCGCCGTGGAGTCGCCGCGCGAGGTGAAAGCCAGCCGACAGTATGTGGGGTTGTTCTCGGCGCACGCGAGTCAGGCGACGCTGCTGGTCCGTACATACGCCGCGATGCTGTTCCGTGCGTTCCAGGCTCGTGGTGTCGTAGACGACAAGACACTCGACGCGTACTGGACTCTCGTCGGCTATTTCAACAGCCTGCGTCTGCTGTCGGCAGCCGAGCTGCAGGTCTACGGTGACGTCGCCGAGCGCATCAAGGCCCTCGCCGACGGAGCCGGTGCGTCGAGCGATCGAGCAGTCGGGCCCGAGGTGCTCGAACTGAGCAGTCGGGCCGACTCTACGAAGATCAGCGAGTACCTGAAGGCGCTGGAGCGCGAAGTGCCGAACGACACCGTCGTCGACGTCTTGCTTGCGACGAACATGATTTCGGTCGGCGTCGACATCGATCGGCTCGGACTCATGGCGGTCATGGGTCAGCCGCAGACGACAGCCGAATACATCCAGGCGACCAGCCGTGTCGGGCGCAGGTACCCGGGGCTGGTGGCGATCGTGTTGAACTCCGCCCGCTCCCGGGACCGGTCACACTACGAGTCGTTCCAGACCTTCCATTCCGCGCTGTACCGCGAGGTCGAATCGACCAGCGTGACACCTTTCTCGGCTCGTGCGCGTGACCGCGCGCTCCACGCGGTGATCGTCGCCCTGACGCGGTTGATGGTGCCCGGGGCCCGCGACGACAGCTCCGCAGCAGATGTGGTGGACTTCGTCGACGCCATAAAGCGGACCGTCATCCCCGAGATCATCGACCGAGTCGAAGTGGTCGCGCCGGAAGAAGCCCCGGCCACCCGACGGGCGTGCGACGAGTTCCTCGACTGGTGGTGCGACCAGGCCGAGGAATATCCGGAGTTGCGATACAGGGCCAAGAAGGGCAGCCCGGCCCTGTTGGCAGGCTTCGGCGACGAGATCGACGGCAACGAGTACGACGACGAACAAGGCTGGCCGACGCCGTGGAGTCTGCGTGATGTCGATGCCGACTCCACACTGTTCCTGAAGACGGGAGGCACCTGGCGATGACTCCGCCGACACGACGCAAGAGGACCGGTGGCGCCACGGGTGGGGCGCTGCGAAGACTGGGTCAGGCGCGACGTTCCCAACTCGTAACCACCTACGGAGTCGGGGCGATGATCGCCGTCGAGAACGAGTCGTTCATTGTTGCCGGTCACGATTCGTGGGGCGCCCACGATGCGCCGAAGATCTTCGAGCGCAGGCTCGCTCAGCTGCTCGGCGTCGATCACTTCCGACTGCCGCCCGCGAAAGATCCCGATGAGGCGTACGACGGAGTCAGGGTCCATCGATTTCCGGACTACTACACCTGCCCGAAATGCGAGCAGCTCCTGCGCTTTCGTGCCTTCAATTCCCCCAGAGAGGAAGCCGTCTGCGTCGATTGCGGCAAGGAGAAGCTGGTTCCCTCGCGATTCGTCGTGGTCTGCGACGACGGGCACATCGACGACTTTCCGTACTGGCAATGGGTGCACCGCGGCGCCGATCGCGAAGGCGGCACCGGCAGATGTGCATTGAGCATGCGCACAGTGGGTGCGAGCGCATCGCTGCGCGCGATCCGTATCAAGTGCAGCTGTGGTGTGCCCGAGGTATCGATGGAGGGCGCTTTCAGCAAACGCGCTCTCCAGGAGATCGGCTACGCGTGCACCGGTCGGCGACCGTGGTTGGCAGGCGGTAGTTCCGAAGAGTGCGACGAGGAACCGAAAACCATGCAGCGTGGTTCGTCCTCGGTGTGGCACCCGATCGTCCAGAGCGCCTTGTCCATCCCGCCGAGGGGGCACGGTATCCACGCGCTTGTCGAAAAGCACCGGCTGCTCGGAAAGGAGGAGGGATACGTTCGCACCTATCTGGCAGATCGTCCCGGTGTGTTGGAGCATGTGGGAGCGACTGTCGAAGACGTTCTCGAGGCGATCGCAGACGCAGATGAGGCCGACTCGACTGTGAGCGAGGAACTCCCCGCCGTCCAGCGCACCAGTGCGCTGCGCAGGCAGGAGTACGAAGAGCTGGTCCGGGGCAATCCCGAGAGGCATTCGGCAGACTGGCAGCCGTTCGTCTGTGAGCGCCCACTGGGCGACGAGTCCATCCTCGCTCCTCTGCACATCGAGCGACCGATGCTGGTGAAACGTCTCCGTGAAGTCCGGGCGTTGTCCGCGTTCGTTCGCGGCGAATTGCCGACCGAAGCCGATCCGGACAGCCGTCGCTGTGAACTTCGGGATCAATCCACCGAGTGGTTGCCTGCGATTGAAGTCATCGGCGAAGGCGTGTTTCTCCGACTCTCCGAGTCGCGACTGCAGCAGTGGGAGAACGAAACCATTGTTCTCCACCGTGCCGAGCGGGTTCGTCGGCATCATCGAGAGGTGCTGCACGCTCGGGCACGGAAGAAGTCGCGGTCCGGAGCGGTGCCGGAATCGCACGTAACGCCACGACAGTTGTTGCTGCACACACTCGCCCACGCGCTGATCATCGAATGGAGTCTCGACTGCGGATACTCCGCGTCCGCACTACGCGAACGGATCTATTCGGATCATGACATGGCGGGCGTTCTGATCTACACCGCCACCACCGATTCTGCGGGCAGCCTCGGTGGGCTGGTGGCGCAGGGCGAACCCGAGAAGCTCGAACTGTCCGTACGATCGGCGTTGTCGCGGGCGCACTGGTGCTCGAACGACCCGCTGTGTATGGAGTCGGATGCTAGTGGTGCCGAGAGCCTGAACTTGGCGGCGTGTCACGCGTGTGTGCTGCTGCCCGAGACCAGCTGCGAATCGATGAACAGTTTTCTCGATCGAGGTCTGCTGGTGGGAGAGTCGGACTCCGGATTGCCCGGGTACTTCGATCTGTCTCATCCATGATCCGGGGGGCGGAGGACTGCTGCACGATCGAGTGACAGGTTCAGTAACGGAGCCTGAGTGGATGGTGTGGTCATGATGGTCTCGAATTCGACGGGGTCAACTTGCCGAGGCCAGCTTGGCGCCGACGACGGTGTAGGTGCGTTCGATCCAGGTGACGATTGCGATCCGGAGGTCGTAGCGGGTGGCCCACGGGCCGCGGTCGAGGACGTTCTTCTCCAGGAGCGCGAAGAACGATTCCATGGCGGATAAGGGGCACGCGCCGACCCGGCCCATCGATCCGATCATCGCGTGTTAGCCGTGGGCAAGAGTTGCGCGGCCGTATCGCCGCCAAGCCCGGGTTGAACCGGTTCCTGCGTGTCACCGCCGGTGGGAAGCTGCGCGTCGATGCCGCGAAGATCAAGACCAAAGCCAACTACGACGGCAAATACCTACCGCGATCGTCGGATCCGAAGCTATCGAGCGAGGACATCGCGGTCGGTTGCAAGCAGCTCCTGGAAGTGGAATGAGGCTGGCGCGACATGAATCCGTCCTCGACCTGCGACCGGTCTACCACCGACTCGAAGAACACATCCGCGCCCATGTCATCTTGTGCTGGCTGACATTGCTGCTGGTTCGCATCGCCGAAACCCGCACCGGCACCGCCTGGCTGGCCATCCGCCGCGAACTCGACCGTCTCCACATCGGAACCTTCGCCGGCCCCGCTGGCACCTTCCGCCGCCTCACCTACCCGACCAAGTCTCAACGCGACCTGCTCACCCGCCACAGCGCCCCCACACCCAAGCAGATCATCGAACTCACCCCAACGCCCTGACCAGCACCGATACCCACGCCTAGAGACACGCTCTCCAGGCGCACATCTCCATGCCACCGCAGCTGAGGACATAAATCATGGCTCCAGACACCCGGAATTCTGCGGAACCCCGGCATGATAATTCGAGTTAGGGTTCAGAGAAATCAGTCAGATCGCGGCTTGATCCCGAGTCCACAAAACCGGGAACACTCCAGACGAGTCTCCAACGGTGTCAGGAAGAACATCGCCTACGTTGCGTCCTGTACGTCGCGGGCTCGGCGCCCGCGAACGTCGGGCGCTGTCGTGGACGATCGCACGGTCGCCGCTGCTACCCGATCCGAATGAGCGGGCGAAGAGTTAGACCGGCACAGCCGAATCCACGTCGAACAAGACCGCATCGTTCTGGTGGTCCCCGTACGCCGCCGCGGGAGCAACTTCCGCGGCGTGCGGCAGCAATCTGTTCCGACCAGGATCCGGATACACCCATACGTCGTTGACCGCGGCGGTGAGCGCATCGGCATCCGGTGGGCATCCGAAGACCGCTTCGCACAGGATGTGCGACGACAGCCGCGGTGGAATCGCGTTGCCGATTTGTTGGGCTATGTCCTTGCCTTCCCATGGGTAGTCATGCGGGAAGGTTTGCAGGCGCCCCATCTCCGAGTGAGTCAGACGATGGATGTCGGCGCCGTCGAGATTCTCGACTCGGTTACGGGAGACTTTGCCGGTCACAGTGAATCCGGGCTGGTCGGAGGTCCGCCGACCGCGCGCCTTCGGGTCTCCGCCCGTCCCGTAATTCGACACGACGACAAAGGGATACGGACGGTCCAACGCATCTGCCATGGTGCGGCAGTTCAGCCGATCCCGTTCATGCATACCGTGCCGCGTTCCCTTGCGGAAACGATGATGTGTCGCTTCTGGTCGGCGAGGGGCACGATCACGATGCGCGATCAGGATAGCTCGTCTTCTGGTTTGAGGGACGCCGTACTCTTCGGCGTGCAGAATGTCGACCACTACTTTATAGCCACGAGACCGGAGAGCTTGGCCGACCTCCTGCCACACCGGACGGACCGTGGGCACCTGCTCCAGAACAATCGTCTCGAACGGCTGCTTGCGCAGTTCGATGGCTTCGATTGCCCAACGCAGCGGCTCGAGAACGAGCCGAGTTCGTGGATCGTCCAGCTGCGCGAGGTCCTGCCAGACGTTCTTGTCACCGGCGTTCATTCGCCGGGTGAATGCCACGACCTGATCCAGGGCGCGCCTGCCCGCACCCGCCCCTGCAACCGAGAAGGTCTGGCACGGCGGCCCGGCGGTCAGAATCCTCGCGTTCGGAAACTCTTCGACACTGCATTTGCTTACATCGCCTTGCAGGGTTTCGAGCTCGGCCGCCCTCCTCGTGGCACATGCGTTGTCATCCAGTTCGATACCGACTGCGGGTATGCCGAGCCATTTGGCCGCAACATCGAGACCACCAGGCCCGGCGAAGAGATCGACCATCTCGGCACGCGTGAAATCTACGGCACCGGTCGACATGTCAATGATCCTAGCCAGCCGGGTCGAAGGCGGGCCGAGGTGCCCCGAATACCTGGAGAAGATCACCTAGCATCGACGATCGCCCCTTCCTGCGATGAGTCGATCGTGACAAATCGGACCACTCGGTCCCCGCCGTGCTGCGCCGACGATGGCGCCACGAACGCGAACGCGATCACCACTCGGCCGGGATCCATTACACCTGTCGTCGATGCTTCCTCACGGTGGCCGGGCTCGATGACCGGATAGATGACCAGGGCACCTCGCTTGTCGTTGACCAACTTCTCGGTGTTGTGGTCGCCCGAGTCGGCCAGCGCCCCGGCAATTCGAAGCGCGACCGCACGGTGCTTCGGGTCGCTGATCGCACCGAACAACGGATCACGTCGGCGGTCACGCGCGAACCACGAAAACTGGCGTCCGCCGGAGCCGAATGCGATCCGTGGCCCGGTTTTGAGGTGTTGAGGTGCCAAGACTGCCCAGTCGTTAACAAGCGGGGTGCCCGCCTTGGTGATCTGCTGCAGGTACTCGAAATGGGGAGCGAATTGGGAGGGTGCTCGCCAACACAGCGACTCGACCAGACTCAGCACCTCGGCCGCATCGCGGGTACCGACGAAAGCTGGGAACGTGTGCGGCTTCGTCCCGCTGTCGAAGTTGTAGGAAAGTGTGACAGGTTCCGTGGACAGTGCATCGAGTATCGGCAGCCACAGTCGCGTGTTGAGCCGGAGATCTGGAACAGACGTCGGATAGGCCGTCGGTTCCTCCCACCGGCCTGCGGATTGGATCTCCACTAGCCGCGAGTTGTACATCTTGTTGGGGCTAGTCGGTTTGAGCCACGGCAGGTGTTGCGATACCAGCGGCGGCACCTGCGCGGGTGTCACCTGAGGTTCGCCATCTACAAGGACTGCGTACTGCGAAAGCTCTCGACGAAAGCTGTCCTCGTCCAAGCAGATCGCCTCGAACGCCTTGTAAAGGTCGACCCCCTTCTTCGCAGCACCACTTTCATCCCGTCCGATGTACAGCCGCACCAGATCGCGGTAACCCCGACGAAATCCGAACCAGCGGCCCATCTGCATCAACGCGGACATGTTCGTAGCACGCCTGCGGAAGTACGTCACGGTCAGTCCCTCGACCGTGAATCCGCGCGACAACTTCTGACCACCGATCAAGATCTTCCAGATGGATCGCTTGTCGAAGTCGGCCTCGCCCGTCTCGAGGTCCTTGTCACCATTAACCACGATGATCGGTTTCTGGTCACCGCTGATGCGGAAAGCTGCGGGTCCCACATACAGCATGAGCTCGTCATAAGAAGGGGGGACGGCGTGGCCCTCAGCTCGGGCAGCGGAGACGGTCGCGACGTCTTCCTCGAACAGTCGACGGAGCCGCGCATGTCCGGCCGCGCCGGAATAGCCTCCATTCCACCAAAGCCCGGTGACTCGCCCCAGAAGTTCACGATGATCGTTGAGCCAACTCGACTCGTGGATAAGCATCGTGTGGTGCTCGAAATAGCCCTCGGTTAGTCCGTGGTCCTCGCGGTACAGCTTCAATGCAGCGCTGAGGACGAACATGTCCATAGCCTGCTGGAGACACTCGGTGTCGTCGTCATCCCTTACAACCACATCGCGAACATGGGCCTTCTCGTTCGAATTCGCGTACGTTCGTTCGTCGTCCGGAACCTCCGAGTCGAGATCGTGGAAGTCGCCCGCACCCATGTAGCCATCGGGTCTCGGGAGCGAGATGATGAAGTCCTTGGGGAAGATGTCGGCGGTGTCGCTGGGATCGATGAAGACGTTGGCGTAGGGGGTCGCCGTGTAGCCAACATATTGTGCCCGCGGCAGCATGGTCAGGAGTTCCGAAATCTTCTGGTTGATTGCGGTTCGATCTGCATCGGGCTTCGGACGAGAGGTGTTGACGGAGGCCTCATCCGATTCGTCATCGATGATCAGGACAGGGATCTCGGAGAGTGGTGTCTTGATTTTGTTGAGGTCTTTGACAAGCTTGCTCAGAACGGTCTTGTTCTTCTTGACCACCATGAGCCGAGCGGACGCACGATGCAAGTTCCGCGGGTCGTAGAGCGGGTATGCAGGCTGCTGCTTCTCGAACTCAAGGGCGACGATGCCTTGTAGCAGGCTCTTGTAGTCGTCGTCGCGGGTGGTCATGCGCACGATGTCGAAGGCACCCAGAGCAGAAGGCAAGCCGCCGAATCGCACGAACCTCCCCTTGCTCCATGCCGGGTCATCGGCATAGTCGGATTCGTACTCGCCTGCGCCGCGCAAGATGTTCTCTCGGCCGACCAGTTCCATGTCGAGACGACGCTGAGTCTGCGCGCGCAGGAGGTTGAGCGTGCCACCGAGCACGATGACCAGGCGATAGCCCGCGTCGACAGCCTTTGCGATGACGCCTGTGAAATTGGCTGTCTTCCCGGACTGGACATAGCCAACGACCAGCCCCTTCGACTGGTACGCGTCGGCTCGTGTGGGATCGGCCAAGCGTTCGACGACACTATCGGTGGCGATGTCGAGACCTGCGATCGACTCTTCCGACCAGCCGTTGCGGGCAAGAACACCACGATAGGACGGCCAATACCAGGGTCTACCCTGCTGTGAGGCAGGGGTGTACCACGGTACGAATGTCTCGCTGATGACAACTGGCGGAACGGCTTTGACGACCGGAATGACGGCCTCGACCAGCTTCACCGTCGCCGAATCGAGGGCGAGCAGGCGGTAGATGTCGGCGCGGCGTTCCTCGGTGCGAGCCGGGTTGGTCGACCACGCGGGGTTTTCCACGAAGTCCCAGCGCGTCAATTGCTTGCGCCACATGTCGATGAGCGGGTCCCCCGGTAGAGCTTGAAACAGAGCTTGCCGGAAGTCGTCTTCGGTCGCGTGGGACTCCGCGTCCGCAGGCATATCCTCAGCCTGATACCGCATTGCACGGACAAGCCGCTTCGGCCTGCTACCCGCTAGGTCGGAAAGCACCGCACTGTGCAAGGCGAGCCGGAGTGCTTGGGACGTCGTCATTCGCTGTCTCCGGTCTCGTCGTCGGGATCGGTCATCTCGGCGCGTGCGGCCGCGAGCAGAATGGCCTGCCAGAGTTGCAGATTGTCCTTCACCCTCGGACCGCTGAACTCGGATTCGAAGACCTGGTAGAGCAGCAGATACAGCAGTGACTTCAAGACTGGTGCGTCGTTCAAGCTTCCGCGGCGACCTCCCAGAATCGCGGTCCGGAAACGCCGATTCAGCGAGATCACTCGCTGCTCACGATCGAGGTCGAAGAAGACATCGCCTGCGAGCTTGCGCCAGTGGATGGCGATGGGCTGCTCGCCCGGAATCAGCGGCAACTCCTCCTCGATCGTCTCACGCACCGTCGGCGCGAATCCGATACCCGCTGCGATGACAGCCTTACGCGTGGTTCCCGATCGCTTCCTTGCCTCGCGGTAGGTGATCTGCGCATCCGAGATGTACTCCGTGAACAGCCTGCCATCGTCGTCTCTGGCTTCCTCGAGTGCCGCTGCGAATACCGGGGTAGACTCGACTCCTTCTTTTTTGACACTGAGGCGGAAGACATCCGCGGAGTCCGCCGGTAGATCGACGTCGATCCGAGCCAGCGCAAGGTGCTGCTCGGGTTGGCGGAAGTTGTTCCAGCCACCGGCCTGCACAATGCGTCCGTTCCGATAGAAGTAGAAGCCTTGCCGGTCGAGCACCGTGCCCACAGATTTGTACTCGTCGAGTGATGATTTTGCGGGCCAGATGTGCGCCGTCAAAGGCACGCGACCAATCGACGGGACATCGGCGACGAAGGTACGCGGATAGTCGGGGTGACCGGTGACCGGGTATCCGAACGGATTCAACGGCACCACACCGAAGTTCATGTACACGTCGCCGGTCCGAATGTCCTCGACAGCGATGGTGATGTTGAAGTCGTCGCGCAGCAGAAAGCGATGCAGTTGGAGGCCCAGGTGCAGGCCCAACTTGTTGATGGTTCGGTGCAGGTAGCGGTCGGTCTGCCCGCCACCACCGTGCTGTGGGAAGTTCTTGACTCCGTCCCAACGAATCACCGTGCCCTGCCAGGTGATCGGGCAGCCGTTGTAGCGGTCGATGAGCGACTGGGCGTAGCGCGGGTCGACGATGTCGCATTGGAATCCCTCGCGCGCCCTCTCCATCACCCAACGCCGACCCGCGGGTCGAGTCTTGCGGGTACGGCTGGTGACTGTCACGGCAGCGGCCTGGCTCAGCGACGCTGACTTCAGACCGGTTCCGAACATGCCGAGCGCGTTTGCGGCATAGCCGCGACGGCCGCCGACCGTCATGGCGACGTCGAGTTCTTCGTCGGTCATGCCGTGACCGTCATCGATGATTAGCAGGCTGACGAGCGTGTCACCTTCTCGCAGAAAATGAACGACCACATCGTGGGCGCCTGCATCGATCGAATTATCGATCAGGTCCGCGATCGCAGCTTCGAAGCCGTAGCCCTGGCTGGTCAGCGCGTCCATGTACCGCGCGTCCGGCGGTAGGTACTTCGTTCCCGCCGTTGGTACCTCGAACTCCCACTCAGCCGTCATCGCCACCCCAGGTCACCCACGCCAACAATTCGAAGGAAAACTCTAGTGAAAGATCAGCAATCGGGTGGCGCGTGTTACAGGAATGTCTCCCCGGCTTCACGCGGGCAGGAGGCGGCTGATCACTTCCGTCAGCTGACGCACATTGCGGCATTCATGCATGGTCACGTGGTCCGCGTAGGTCGATGCCGCGGAGTCTCCTGTTGACCAGGACCGCGCGGGTTCGGGGTTGAGCCAGTAGGCGTGTTTGGCTCGGTCGGTCATGGCTTGGAGGGCGGGGAGGTTGGGGTCGGTGCGGTTGGTGCGGGCGTCGCCGAGGATGAGGAGGGAGGTGCGGGGGCCAAGGGTGTCGAGGTGGGTGTCGGCGAAGGTGCGGAGGGCTTCGCCGTAGTTGCTGCTGCCGAAGCGGGAGACGTTGGCTTCGCGGATGATTCGGGCGGACAGGCCGGGCACGGGTGGTTCGCCGGGGGTGAAGAAGCCGGTGATCTCGTCGCAGGTGTCGATGAAGCCGAAGCTGCGGACCTTGCTGAATTGGTCTTGCAGCGCTTGGACGAGTTGGAGGGTGAATTCGGCGAATCCGGTGACGGAACCGGAGAGGTCGGCGAGCACGACGAGGTCGGGGCGGCCGTGTTTGCGTGCGCGCAGAACGGGGTCGACGGGGACGCCGCCGGTGGCCATGGAGCGGCGCAGGGTGCGGCGCATGTCGATCTGGCCGCGGACGGCCTTGCGGCGGCGGGCGGCGAGGCGGGTGGCGAGTTTGCGGGCCAACGGGTTGACGAGGCGGCGCATTTCGGCGAGGTCTTGTTCGCGGGCGCCGAGGAAATCGATCCGGTCGGTGGCGGTGTCGACGCCGCGGCGGGCGATGTAGTCGGTGCCGCGCAGGTCGGCCGAGCGCAGGCGTGCCTCGGTTTGGACGGCGCTGCGGAAGGTGCGCAGCCGACGTTGCGCCTCGATGGTCTGGACGGCGGAGTCGAGTTCACCCGCGCCGTTCATGCCCGCGACGATCCGCTCCAGGAGTTCTTCCGGGCGAAGGGCTTTCATGGTCTGGTAGGAGGACCAGCCCGCACCGGAGGCGGTGGTGACCGGCCGGGAGGGTTGACCAGCGCCGCCCACACCGCCGTAACCGCCTAGCTCGGTGAGGGTTTGGCGGGCAAGTTCGGCGAGGGCCGCCTGATCGTCGGCGGCCAATGCGGCAGTGAGTCGCTCGCGCAGCGTGTCGACGGATTCGGGAACCGTTGCGGGCGTTGGTCGTTCGGCGGTCAGGAAGTAGAGGTCGAAGAGTTGGTCGAACACGGCGCGCTGGCCGTTGCGGCGGAGCAGGCAGGCGGCCAGTCCCGAACGCAGGCGGTCGCGGTTCTCGATGCCGAGCGCGACGATCGCCGAGGCGGCGTCGACGGTTTCGCTGGGTCCCGCGTGGATGCCGTGTTCGCGCAGCAGGCCGACGAAGTCGACGAGACGGTCGGTCAGCGTCTCGTCGGAATCGGGCCGCCAGTCGCGGCGGGACGCGCTCACCTTGCCCACTCTCATCGTCCGTCGTTCTCCGCGTCCGACAACGCCAACCGCTCGACCGCCACACGATGGTCCGACTGATACTTCAGCAACACACCCAGCGTCGAACGCACCACCCCGTTGGTCAGATTCCGCGCCCCCAGCGCGACGAGAGTCTTCGCCCAGTCGACGGTTTCGGCGATCGACGGTGCTTTGCGCAGCGGTAGTTCGCGCAACGCGCCGACCACCCGCACCACCGGTTCGCCGAGCGCGTCGTCCAGCTCGGGCACCTTCATCCGGACGATCGCGCGCTCGAGCTCGGCCGTCGGATAGTCGATGTGCAGGTACAGGCAGCGTCGCTTCAGCGCCTCGGACAGGTCGCGGTTGGCGTTGGACGTGACGATGACGAAGGGCTTGCGCACCGCGGTCACGGTGCCGAGTTCGGGGATGCTCACCTGAAAGTCGCCGAGCACCTCGAGCAGCAGACCTTCGAGCTCGACGTCGGCCTTGTCGAGTTCGTCGATGAGCAGGACGGTGGGTTCCGGGTTGCGGATGGCGGCCAGCAGCGGACGGTCGAGCAGGAACTCTTCGGTGAAGACGTGGTCGCGGGTCCGGTTCCAGTCCTCGCTGTCGGCCGCGGTGATACGCAGCAGCTGCTTGGCGTGGTTCCACTCGTAGAGGGCGCGCGCCTCGTCGATGCCCTCGTAGCACTGCAGGCGAATCAGGTCGGCCGCGGTCGCCGCGGCGACGGCCTTGGCCAGTTCGGTCTTGCCGACGCCCGCGGGACCCTCGATCAGCAGCGGCTTGCCGAGGTGTCCGGCGAGGAACACGGCCGTGGCGATGTCCATCGACGGCAGGTAGCCCGCGGCGGTGAGACGCCTGGTCACCTGGTCGACCGAATCGAAGAACTTACTCATCGGTAGCCAGTGTAGAAGGAGGCTTCGGCCCCGCTCACGCGACCGCCGGGCCGCGCACTACGCCACAGGCTCTGTCCGGTTCACGCACCCGGTTCGGCGGCGATGACGCGTCCGGTCTCGATCGCCGCGAGCAACGCCTTGTGGTCGTCGAGGGTCTGATCCGCGTACGCGACGGCGAACGCGGCCATCGCGCGATCGAACGCGTCACCGGTCCCGAGGTAGGCGGCGATGGCGACACGATCGCCGGAGCGGGCGTGGGCGCGCGCCAGGCTGTACCCGCACAGCGTGGCGTATTCGGTCAGCGCCGCGAAGGACATGTCCTCGATCACCGCGGAGCCCTTCATGTCTCGCAGCTGGCGCCAGTAGTAGTGGCGACCCTCCGGCCCACTGGCCCAGCCGAGGAAGATATCGCTGGCGGCCTGCATGAGCCGCTGCCCGTGCACCACCCGGTGGCCTTGGTGCCGGAAGTGGCTCGGCGTGAGATGTGGGCTCAGCACCGATTCTTGGGCCTCTTTGACCTGGAGAAACAGCGGACTGGCAGTGTCGCGGTCGACGAGCAGGGCGATGAAGCATCTGGTGCCGACGCTGCCGACGCCCACCACCTTGCGGGCGGCCTCGATCAACCGGTGCCGGTCGAGCAAGATCCGGCGTTCCTCCGGCAGACTTCGACGGTAGGCGGCGAACACCGACGAGACCGCGCCCGCTTCCTCCGGTTCGAGGGGCGTCAGCAATGGCGGACGCGGCCGGATCCGGAGGCCGCCGTCGGCGCCGGGCTCGGTGAGCTTTCCCAGCGCCTGCAGGCTGGTGCGGGCGCGCGCCGCCGCCATCGTCCGTTCGACGCCCTTGCGCCGCTTGGGATTGTGCACCACCTCCGCGACCGCATCGGCGTTGATCTGCTGGTACCAGACCGTCATGCCGTCGAGCGCGGCGAACCGGAGCATCGCTTCGCGGTAGCCGCGAGCCGCGGCGAGCACGGCCTGCTCCGCGTCGGCGTCGGGGCGGCCGTTGGCCCGCGCTGCGACCGCGACGCTGGCGGCCAGGCGCTTCACATCCCATTCGAACGGACCGGGCAGGGTCTCGTCGAAATCGTTGAGGTCGAACACCAGCGAGCGTTCCGGCGAGGCGAACAGGCCGAAGTTCGACAGGTGCGCGTCGCCGCACAGTTGCACGATCAACCCGGTGTTCGGGGACGCGGCCAGATCGGCGGCCATGATGGCGGGCGCGCCGCGCAGGAACGGGAACGGCGCGGCGGCCATCCGCGCGTAGCGGAGGGGAACCAGCTCGGGGATGCGGGTGGCGGCCTGGCGCTCCAGGGTGGTAACCGGATCGATGCGGTCGGCCGCAGGACGCCACTCGCCGAGTGCGGAACGCGAGATCCTTTTGCGCGCCGCGCGTCCGAGCTCGGCGGCGGTCGAACCGGGTGACACCGCGGACGGAGTCGTCATTTGCCCAGTCTGGCGCGTCGCGACCGCTGGGGCAAGGCTCGGGAAACATCGCGGCGAGTCGGAAGCCGTTCGCGGGACCCCCGGACGCTGGTGCTATTGCCTGAGATTTGCTCTTCGCGGCGCGCGGCCGCGGGCTGCGGTGGCCTCTCCGAACGGAGGGGACGACCGGCCGGGCGGCGGATACGATTGCCGCGCAACGAGTACGCCAGGGCGGTCCGGTGGAACCCCGGCGTCGCACTCAGGGGATCCCCCCATCGGGGTAATACTTCGGACTGAAAGTTTTCTCGAATGCCGATCTCCCAGTGACCTTTCGGCCCGAGTGGTGCAGAGTGTAGGCGTGCGGTCGCCCGTACGGCGGCATGTCCAGGGGGTCGCATTCCGGCGACGACGACGGCACGTCCTATCCCGACCCGTTCGCCCAGCTCAGGCGAACGGATCTCCGCGAGGGGATGGCGAACGGGCAGTTCGCCGCAGAGTGAAAGGATTCATGTTGTCCATCACAAGCAAGTCCGCGACCGGACGGATGCTGGCCCGCGTGGCTGTCGCAGGCGCGGTCGCCGCAATACCCTTGGCCGCCTTGGCCGTACCCGCAACGGCCGAGCCGGGCGCCCCCACTGTCACCGAGGTCCGTCACCACCACCCCAGGAATTGCCACGGGAACTGGGGCTGGGATCTCTGGGACAACGACTGGAACGGTTGGAACCAGTGGGATCGCTGCGACGGCTGGCCCGGTAACGGCTGGCCCGGCAACGGCCACTGGGGCTGGCCGCGCGGCTCCTTCGGCAGCAGCTAGAAACGAAACGGCCCGGCACCCCTCGGGTGCCGGGCCGTTTTGCGCGACAACGCTTACGCGGTCTCGGTGATCGGCCGGTCGACCCAGCTCATCAGGCCGCGCAGCTTGGCGCCGGTGACCTCGATCGGGTGCTCGGCGTTCTTCTTGCGCAGACCCTCGAGCTCCTTGTTGCCGCCCTCGACGTTGGCGACCAGGCGCTTGACGAAGGTGCCGTCCTGGATGTCCTTCAGGATCGCCTTCATGCGCTCCTTGGTGTCGGCGTCGATGACCCGCGGACCCGACAGGTAGCCACCGAACTCCGCGGTGTCGGACACCGAGTAGTTCATCCGCGCGATGCCGCCCTCGTACATCAGGTCGACGATCAGCTTCAGCTCGTGCAGCACCTCGAAGTAGGCCATCTCCGGCGCGTAACCGGCCTCGACCATGACCTCGAAACCGGTCTTCACCAGTTCCTCGGTGCCACCGCACAGCACAGCCTGCTCACCGAACAGGTCGGTCTCGGTCTCTTCCTTGAAGGTGGTCTTGATGACGCCCGCGCGGGTGCCGCCGATGCCCTTGGCGTAGGACAGCGCCAGCGCCTGGCCCTCGCCCTTCGGGTCCTGGTCGATGGCGATCAGGGCGGGAACGCCCTTGCCGTCGACGAACTGACGACGCACCAGGTGGCCGGGGCCCTTCGGCGCGACCATGCCGATGGTCACCTCGGCCGGGGGCTTGATCAGGCCGAAGTGGATGTTCAGGCCGTGGCCGAAGAACAGCGCGTCGCCGTCCTTCAGGTTCGGCTCGATGTCGTTGGTGAAGATCGACGCCTGCGCGGTGTCGGGCGCCAGCACCATGATCACGTCGGCCCACTCCGAAACCTCGGCCGGGGTGCCGACGGTCAGGCCCGCCTCCTCGGCCTTCGGGCGCGACTTCGAACCCTCGGCGAGACCGACGCGGACGTCCACGCCGGAGTCGCGCAGGCTCAGCGAGTGCGCGTGACCCTGGCTGCCGTAGCCGATGACAGCGACCTTGCGGCCCTGGATGATCGACAGGTCGGCGTCGTCGTCGTAGAACATCTCGACTGCCACTTTGGTTCCCTTCTGGAGGATCATCCCCGCCGCGGCGGGGAGCACCGTGCTCGCGCAGGTGCTGGATGTGAAATTTCAGATCAACTCGGTTCCCCGCCCAGGCGGGGACGGGGTGGTCCGCCGACCGTCGATCGCAGCAAGGTTAGCCGGGTCGTCGCGGTCGGCCGATCGGACCCCTAGCGCGTCGCCGTAATCGATTTCGGCCCGCGCCCCACGGCCACCACGCCCGACTGCACGATCTCGCGGATGCCGTACGGCTCGAGCATGCGCAGCAGCGCGTCCAGCTTCGACCGGGTTCCGGTCGCCTCGACGGTCAGCGCGTCCGGCGAGACGTCGATCACCTTCGCGCGGAACAGCTGCACCGCCTCGATCACCTGGGTGCGCACGCTGGCGTCGGCGCGCACCTTCACCAGGATCAGCTCGCGGGCCACCGAGGCGTCGGCGTCCTGCTCGACGATCTTGATGACGTTCACCAGCTTGTTGAGCTGCTTGGTGACCTGCTCGAGCGGGAGGTCCTCGACCGTCACGACGATCGTCATGCGCGAGATCTCGGGGATCTCGGTGCCGCCGACCGCGAGCGATTCGATGTTGAACCCGCGGCGCGAGAACAGGCTCGCGACCCGCGCCAACACGCCCGGCTTGTCCTCCACGAGAACGCTCAGGGTGTGGGTGCTACTCATGCTTCGGTCCCCTTGCTCTTCTCGTGCACCATCGCCTCGTGGATGACGGCGGGCTCGGCGGCCTGCTCGTCCTCGTCGAACAGCGGCCGGATACCGCGCGCGGCCATGATTTCGTCGTTGCTGGTACCCGCGGCGACCATCGGCCACACCTGGGCGTCCTTGCCGACGATGAAGTCGATCACGACCGGACGGTCGTTGATGGACTGCGCCTCGCGGATCGCGGCCTCGACGTCCTCTTCCTTCTCCACGCGAATGCCGTGGCAGCCCAGCGCCTCGGCGAGCTTGACGAAGTCGGGGATGCGCAGGGTGTGGGTGCCCAGGTCGGTGTTGGAGTAGCGCTCTTCGTAGAAGAGGGTCTGCCACTGCCGGACCATGCCCAGGTTGCCGTTGTTGATCAGCGCGACCTTGATCGGCACGCCCTCGACGGCGCAGGTGGCCAGCTCCTGGTTGGTCATCTGGAAGCAGCCGTCACCGTCGACCGCCCACACTTCCTTGCCCGGCGCGCCCATCTTGGCGCCCATGGCGGCCGGGACGGCGTAGCCCATGGTGCCGAGACCACCGGAATTCAGCCAGGTGCGCGGCTTCTCGTACTTGATGAACTGGGCGGCCCACATCTGGTGCTGGCCGACGCCCGCGCAGTAGATCGCTTCGGGTCCGGCCAGCCGGCCGAGCGCCTCGATGACGAACTCCGGCGACAGCGAGCCGTCCTTCGGCGGGGTCCAGCCGAGCGGGTAAGACTTGCGCACGCCGTCCAGGTAGGACCACCAGTCGGAGATGTCGAGCAGCGGAGCCTCGCCCGCGGCCGGGTCGGCCTTGAGGGTCTCGATCAGCTCGGTGATGACCTCGCGGCAGTCGCCGACGATCGGGACGTCGGCGTGCCGGTTCTTGCCGATCTCGGCCGGGTCGATGTCGGCGTGGATCACCTTGGCGCCGGGCGCGAAGGAGTCCAGCTGACCGGTGACGCGGTCGTCGAAGCGGGCGCCGAGGGTGATCAGCAGGTCGGACCGCTGCAGCGCCGCGACCGCGCCGACGGTGCCGTGCATGCCGGGCATGCCCATGTTCAGCTGGTGGCTGTCCGGGAACGCGCCGCGCGCCATCAGGGTGGTGACCACCGGAATGCCGGTCAGTTCGGCCAGTTCCAGCAGCTCGGCCGAGGCGTCGGCCTTGATCACGCCGCCGCCCACGTACAGCACGGGGGCCTTCGACTCGAGGATCATTCGCGCGGCCTCGCGCACCTGCTTGCCGTGCGGCTTGGTGACCGGACGGTAGCCGGGCAGCCGCATCTCCGGCGGCCAGCTGAAGGTGGTCTGCGCCTGGAGCACGTCCTTCGGGATGTCGACGAGCACGGCGCCCGGCCTGCCGGAAGCGGCCAGGTAGAACGCCTCGGCGATCATGCGCGGGATGTCGGTGCCGTCGGTGATCAGGAAGTTGTGCTTGGTGATCGGCATGGTGATGCCGGAGATATCGGCTTCCTGGAAGGCGTCGGTGCCGATGAGGCTGCGGCCGACCTGTCCGGTGATCGCGACGATCGGCACCGAGTCCATCTGGGCGTCGGCGATCGGCGTCACCAGGTTGGTCGCGCCGGGGCCGGATGTGGCCATACACACACCGACCTTGCCGGTCGCCTGCGCGTAACCGGTGGCCGCGTGACCCGCGCCCTGCTCGTGGCGCACCAGCACGTGGCGGACCTTGGTGGAGTCGA
Source organism: Nocardia lijiangensis NBRC 108240 (assembly GCF_001613045.1). GTDB lineage: Bacteria > Actinomycetota > Actinomycetes > Mycobacteriales > Mycobacteriaceae > Nocardia > Nocardia lijiangensis. The sequence continues at coordinate 84,912 of NZ_BDBP01000001.1, forward strand.
AGAGCGGGTCGTACACCGGGAGAATCGCGCCGCCGGGAATGCCGAATACGGTGTCGACGCCGAGCTCCTCGAGCGACCGGACGACGGACTGCGCGCCGGTGACCCGCTCGGGCGGGACCTGGCGGCGGTTCGCCGTGGTCGTCGGGTGGCCAGCGGGCGATGCCTGCTGAGTAGCCGAAGGCGCTGACCTGCGGGCCGAGGGCCCGGGCCGTGCGGTTGGTGCGCTCACCGTCTTCGTTCCTAACTTGTCGTTCTTGACCCCGGACAACACTGCTGTGCTTGACACGACCGGTCTTCGCGACCCGCCGCGCCGGAAAATGCCCGAACACAAAAAAGCCCCCGACCAGCGCATAGCTGTTCGAGGGTGGCGCGTCGCAACGCGAGCTGACGTATTCGACCTAGGTAGTCAGGCTCAACGCTGGACGCGCCGGCCGAGTACGAGCAACTCGTTTCGATTCACGCGCACGACGTTAAGCGGCTATGAACCGAAGAGTCAAACAGATGACCCAGTGCATCCCATTATGTGGGACTCCAGTGGTTGCTTGTGTCCGATTACCAGGATGCGAGGATGGTGGTGTGTCATCACCGCATCAGTCCGTGCCACCGGCTAAATCGTCCCACACCTCCGACGCGGGATCGGATACGGGTCGGCCGGAGGCGAAGGTCATCCGCATTCAGCCACTCGCCTACCTCGGCGTGGTGGTGCTCGCGCTGTGCGTGTTCCTCTTCTTCGTCGGCTGGCCCGCGGGCCTGTGGTGGCTGCTGCCGCTCCCCGCGGTGGTGGCCGCCTGGGTGGCGCGCACCCGGACCGTCGTGTCCGACGCCGGTCTCGACCTGCGCACCCTCTTCGGGTCGCGGCACCTCGATTGGGACCAGATCAAGGGCGTGAGCATTCCCAAGCGCGGGTTCGTGCGCGCGCACCTAGCCGACGAGTCGGAGGTGAAGCTGCCCGCGGTGAGCTACGACCAGCTGCGCACGCTGATCACCGCGTCCAAGGGGCGGCTGCCCGACGTGTTCGGCGCGGCCGCGGCGGCCGAGGCCGAACGGGACGCCGAAGAGCGCGCCGCCGAGGAGCCGGCCGCGCGGGACACCCCGGAGACGGATCGCGAGTCCGACGGCGACTAGAGGCCTACGCGAGTCCGGCGGCGAAAGGCGCTGGCAGCCGAAGGTCCGCAGATCGCGCCTGGCCGGAGCGAAGGCGCAGGTGCATCCAGACCTGTCCTCGCGTCCGCGATACGAGGTGCTCTCAGCCCGGGGACGAAACCCGCTCGCGCACAAGAGCCTCCCGCGCGACGGAATATCGGCTGGACGCGCGGCGCTAGTCTTGGACGTAGCTGCGCCAACGGTGGACACCCGCCCGCGCGGCTGGACGGTTCGGGTACCGACACACACTCGATGACACCGTCGGCGCCGGCGACCACCACCCGCGGCGAACCCACGAACACGCGACGCGCGAGCGGTCACCGCCACGGCGGATCGGCTACCGCGACCGGCGAAATCGGCCCGGCACCCCCGGGAGTACCGTGGAGCAGCCGCCGAACAAGCTCTGCGCACGCCGAGCGAACTCCGCGCAGTCGCACGACAGCCCCCGCGACCCCCTCGAGGACCACTCATGCCACCGCTTCGTTCACGCACCACCACCGCCGGACGCAACGCCGCAGGCGCACGCGCGCTGTGGCGGGCCACCGGTCTCACCGACTCCGACTTCGGCAAGCCGATCGTCGCGATCGCGAACTCCTACACCCAGTTCGTGCCCGGCCACGTGCATTTGAAGGACGTCGGCGAGATCGTGGCCGAGGCGGTCCGCGCCGCGGGTGGCGTGCCGCGCGAATTCCACACCATCGCCGTGGACGACGGTATCGCCATGGGCCACGGCGGCATGCTCTACTCGCTGCCCTCCCGCGAGATCATCGCCGACTCCGTGGAATACATGGCCAACGCGCACACCGCCGACGCGCTGGTGTGTATCTCCAACTGCGACAAGATCACTCCGGGCATGCTGAATGCCGCCATGCGGCTCAACATCCCGGCCGTGTTCGTCTCCGGCGGTCCGATGGAGGCCGGTAAGGCCGTCGTGGTCGGCGGTGTCGCGCAGGCGCCGACGGACCTGATCACCGCGATCTCGGCCAGCGCCAACAGCAACGTCAGCGAGGAGGGGCTGGACGAGGTCGAGCGCAGCGCCTGCCCGACCTGCGGCTCCTGCTCGGGCATGTTCACCGCCAACTCGATGAACTGCCTCACCGAGGCGCTGGGTCTCGCGCTGCCCGGCAACGGCTCCACGCTCGCCACGCATGCCGCCCGTCGCGCGCTGTTCGAGAAGGCGGGCCGGGTGATCGTCGACATCGCCAACCGCTGGTACCGCGAGGACGACGCCTCGGTGCTGCCGCGAAACGTGGCCAACGAGAAGGCGTTCCACAACGCGATGGCGCTCGACGTGGCGATGGGCGGTTCCACCAACACGGTGCTGCACACCCTCGCCGCCGCCCAGGAGGGCGAGATCGATTTCGATCTGAGCACCATCGACGAGATCAGCCGCAAGGTGCCCTGCCTGTCCAAGGTGTCGCCGAACTCCGACTACCACATGGAGGACGTGCACCGGGCGGGCGGCATCCCCGCTCTCCTCGGCGAGCTGCGCCGCGCCGGACTGCTCGATCCCGACGTGACCACCGTGCACACCGCGAGCTTCGACGAATGGCTCGACACCTGGGACATCCGCTCCGGCAAGGCATCCGACGAGGCCATCGAGCTGTTCCACGCAGCGCCCGGCGGTGTCCGCACCACCGAGCCGTTCTCCACGGAGAACCGGTGGTCCTCGCTGGACACCGACGCCGCGGGCGGCTGCATCCGCGACAAGGAGCACGCCTACACCGTCGAGGGCGGTCTTGTCGTGCTGCGCGGCAACATCGCACCGGACGGCGCGATCCTCAAGACCGCGGGCATAGATGAAGACCTCTTCACCTTCCAGGGCCCGGCCGTCGTCGTGGAATCGCAGGAGGAGGCCGTGTCGGTCATCCTCGCCAAGCAGATCAAGCCGGGCGATGTGATCGTCGTGCGCTACGAGGGTCCCGCGGGCGGCCCCGGCATGCAGGAAATGCTGCACCCCACCGCATTCCTGAAGGGCTCGGGCCTCGGCAAGCAGTGCGCGCTGATCACCGACGGCCGCTTCTCCGGCGGCACCTCGGGTCTGTCGATCGGCCACATCTCCCCCGAGGCGGCCAGCGGCGGCGTGATCGGACTCATCGAGAACGGCGACCAGATCCGCATCGACGTCGCCACCCGCACCCTCGAGGTGCTCGTCGACGACGCCGTCCTCGCCGAGCGCCGCGCCAAGATGGACGCCTCCGAGCGCCCCTGGCAGCCCGTCGACCGCGACCGCCCCGTCACCACCGCCCTGCGCGCCTACGCCGCCCTGGCCACCTCGGCCGACAAGGGCGCCGTCCGCCACGTGCCCTGATCGACCCACACGACGAAGGCCCCCGGTTCCGCATCGGGGGCCTTCGCGTTGTTCGGGACGGAGGTCAGTCGAAGGGGCCGATGCCGGTGAGGGGGTTGCCGCCGTGCAGGTACCAGTAGGTGACTGCGGCGGCTGCGATGGCGAGCGCCAAGGCGGCGAAGGAGCCGTAGGCGGGGCGGGTGGCCCAGCTGCGGCTGCGGTCGAGGGACCAGCGGCCGGGACCGGTGAGGATGACGGCGGCGGCCGCGCCCGCGAGGATCGTCTCGAGTTCGACGCCCGTGGGGACCGAGCCCTTGTACTGGAAGCCAGGGAGAATGCCCTGCTTCCACGCCCAGGCGTCGAGGATCACGGCGAGCACCGCGCCCGCGGCGAGCGGGGTGGCCAGGCCGAGGATCAGCAGCGCGCCGCCGCCGATCTCGCCCGCGACGAGCAGCAGCGTGGCGACGATCGAGTGGTCCCAGCCGCCGTCGGCCAACATGTCGCGGGTGCCGTCCAGGCCGGAGCCGTGGAACCAGCCGGTGAGCTTCTGCAGACCGTGGTAGACGAAGGTGGCGCCGACCACCAGCCGCAGCAGGAGCAGGCCGAGATCGAGGGTGCCGCGCCGGTTTTCGGCGGCGCGGCGCAGCGCCACCTTGCTCGGCTCGCCGGGCGGGTTGGCGGCGGGCGGGATGCTGGCGTAGGAGTACGCGGACTCGCCGGATTCGACCTGCTGGACGCTCGGCACGTCGGGGTCGAGGCCGAGTTCGTCGTCGGTGCGGGGCACATCGCCCGGGCGCGGCTTGGTCATGTCCACCACGGGGAGCTGCTGGGTCGGCGAATCGAACGGACTGGTGACCGTACGCCCCGTGGCGGGCTGCTCGCCCGTGACCGGGGCGGTGGGAGTCTGATTCGGCTTGTCGGTCACGGCCGGGCCTCGCTGCCCCTCGGCGCCGTGTTCGGTGAATGCGCGGTGCCGATACTTCGCTCGCTCATGGGTGTACACCCTATGTCGCACCACGCGGCGGCGGGAGTCGACGTGATTGTGGCGTGTCAACACGCACCCGGGAGCGGCGGCGGCGACGGTATTTCCGTAACGTCTGGGGCATGAGGTTGGTTGTCGTGGGGCGTCTCGCCTTGAGTCTGGCGCTCGGATCCGCTCTGCTCGCCGGGTGCGCCCGGTTCGACGATTCCGCGTCGAGCCCGTTCACCCCCGAGCCGACGTTCAGTCCCGCGGACCCCAAGCCGCCGAAGCAGGGGCCACCGTCGACGACCCGCCCGAGCGGACCCTGCATCGACCCCGACCCGGCCGTGGTCGCGACCTGCCTGGACACCACCGCCGGGATGGTCGGCGTCGCCGAGGGTGCGCTGGTCGCCGAGCGGCGCACCGGCCGCATCCTGCGGGTGATCGATCCGGATCAGCCGCCGGTCGAGATCGCACGCTTGGACGTGGACGGCTCGGCCGACGGCGGACTCAGCGATATCGCGCTCTCGCCCACCTACCGCGAGGACGGTCTGCTCTACGCGTACATCACCACCGCAAGCGACAACCGCGTCGTCCGCATCGCGGAGGGCGGCCCGCCCAAGGACATCCTCACCGGAATCCCCAAGGGCGCCAGCGGTAATCACGGCGCGATCGAATGGGCGAGCCCCAGCCAGCTGCTGGTGCTGACCGGCGACGCGGGCAACCCCGGACTGGCCTCGACCCCGTCCTCCCTGGCGGGCAAGCTGCTACGGGTGAACTCGCCCGCGCCCGGCGGTGCGGCGGCGCCGGAGGTCGCGGTCTCGGGCATCGGTATTGCGGGTGATCTGTGCCGCGACGGCAAGGACAGCATCTGGTTCACCGACCGCACCCCCGTCGAGGACCGGCTGCAACGGCTGGGTCCGGACGGCTCGGTCGGCATCGCGTGGACCTGGCCGGACCGGCCGGGCGTCGCGGGCTGCGCCGCCGCAGCCGACGGTGTGGCGGTCTCGCTGACCAACGCCAAGGCGCTCGCGATCGCGGCGGCCGACGAGAACACCCGCGCGGTGACCACGGCCCCCACCCTGCTCGCCCAGGACCGCTACGGCCAGCTCGGCGGCGCGACCATCGGCCCCGACGGCAACGTCTGGGTCGGCACTGTCAACAAGACCGACGGGCAGCCCGGCCCCAACGACGACCGCGTCGTCCGCATTCCGCCGCAGAGCGCGGGCGGCACCGGACCGGACTAGATCAGTTCTCGCGCCGACCGCTACGCGGGCCCGGCGTCCCCGCAGACGAACGCGCCGCCCGCGACCGAAGAGGTTGCGGGCGGCGCGTCGTGTCGGGTCAGGAGCAGGCGGCGAGGACGAGTTCGCGGACGCGCGCGGCGTCGGCTTGGCCGCGGGTCGCCTTCATGACGTCGCCGACGATCTTGCCCGCGGCCTGCACCTTGCCGGAGCGGATCTTCTCGGCGATGTCGGGGTTGGCGGCGAGCGCCTTCTCGACCTCGGCCTGCAGGGCGCTGTCGTCGCTGACCATGCCGAGGCCCTTGGCCTCGACGATCGCGGCGGGCTCGCCTTCACCGGCGAGCACGAAATCGACGACCTGCTTGGCGACCTTGCTGTTGACGGTCTTGGCCTCGACCAGCTTGGTCACCTCGGCCACCTGCTCCGGGGTGATGGGCAGGTCCTCGAGACCGACCTCGCGTTCCTTGGCCTTCTCGGTGAGGTAGTTGACCCACCAGGAGCGCGCCTCGTTGGCCGGGGCGCCCGCCTCGACGGTGGCGATGATGGCGTCGAGCGCGCCCGCGTTCACCACGTCGCGCATGACCTCGTCCGACCAGCCCCAGTCGGCCTGGATCCTGGCCCGGCGCAGCCACGGGTATTCGGGGATGGTGGTGCGCAGTTCCTCGACCCATGCCGCGTCGGGCGCGACGGGTTCGAGGTCGGGCTCGGGGAAGTAGCGGTAGTCTTCCGCGGTTTCCTTGCGACGGCCCGGTGAGGTGCTGCCGTCGGTCTCGTGGAAGTGCCGGGTCTCCTGCACGATGCTGCCGCCCTCGGCCAGCACGGCGGCCTGGCGGCGCATCTCGAAGCGCACCGCGACCTCGACGCTCTTGAGCGAGTTGACGTTCTTGGTCTCGGTGCGGGTGCCGAATTCGGTGGCCCCGATCGGCATCAGCGAGACGTTGGCGTCGCAGCGCAGCGAACCCTGCTCCATCTTGACGTCCGAAACGTCCAGTGCCTTCAGCAGATCCCGCAGCGCGGTGACGTAGGCGCGAGCCACCTCCGGCGCCCGCTCCCCCGCGCCGGTGATCGGCTTGGTGACGATCTCGATGAGCGGCACGCCCGCCCGGTTGTAGTCGAGCAGCGAGTGGCTCGCACCGTGGATGCGGCCGGTGGCGCCGCCGATGTGCACGGACTTGCCGGTGTCCTCCTCCATGTGGGCGCGCTCGATGTCCACGCGGAAGATGCTGCCGTCGTCGAGCACCACGTCCAGGTGGCCGTTGGTGGCGATCGGCTCGTCGTACTGGCTGATCTGGTAGTTCTTCGGCTGGTCGGGGTAGAAGTAGTTCTTCCGCGCGAACCGGCCCCACGGGGTGATCGAGCAGTTCAGCGCCAGGCCGATGCGGATCGCCGATTCCACGGCCTGCCGGTTCACCACCGGCAGTGAACCGGGCAGGCCGAGGCACACCGGGCACACCTGGGTGTTGGGCTGCGCGCCGAATTCGGTGGCGCAGCCACAGAACATCTTGGTCGCGGTGGACAGCTCGACGTGGACCTCCATGCCGAGCACCGGCTCGTACCGGGCGATGACGTCGGTGTAGTCCATCAGCTCGACGGTGGTTGTGCTCATGCCGATCAGTCTAGGTAAGCGTCCGGTCGGCACCGCGCCGACCTCCGCGGTTCGGGCTGGGTGAATTACTTCGTCGGGAACCGCTGGGTGAGCCAGTTCGTCACATAGGTGAGGACCTGCGGATCGATCGTCGTCTCGATGGCGGTGTACTCGCTGGGCAGGCCCGTCTGGGTGGGCTGCATCAGATGGTTGAGGCCGGGGAAGACGTGCACGGTGGCATCCGGATCACCGGCGAGCAGCGGGCGGGCGGGCGGCTCGTTCTGCGTGGCGAGCACCTGAAGGTCCTTGTCGCCGAAGAACGCAAGCACCGGGATCCGCAGCGCGGACAGCGCGGGCGCGGGATCGTGGGCGACGAGCGCGGCGAAATACGGGGTGATCTCCGCGCCGACCTGGTCGTCCGGCACACGCTGGTCCTCGGGCAGCTCGGCGTTGTTGCGCTTCGCCAAGGCCTTGGCCCCTTCGAGGTCACCGGCCTTCAGCAACGCAACCATCTCGGCGGTCCCGCGCACCTGCTCATCGATCTCTTCGGGGGACGCGCCGTTGGCGGCCAGCAGCGCCCTGGTCTGTTCGATCAATACCTCGCCGCCGGGCACCGTGGGACCCGCCATCAGGATCACGAAGGCCACGCCGCTGTCGGGGCGCGCGGCGACCATCGGCGCGAGGTAGCCGCCCTCGCTGTGGCCGAGCAGCCCGACGCGCGCCGGGTCGATGTCGGGGCGGGCACGCAGGAAGCGCACGCCCGCGGCGACGTCGTTGGACAGGTCGGTGTAGTTCGCCACGTCCAGCTTGCCGCCGGTGCCGCCGACGCCGCGGTCGTCGGTGCGCAATACCGCGTAGCCCGCGCGGGTGAGGGTGTCGGCAAGCAGCAGGAAGGGCTTGTGGCCCATCAGTTCTTCGTTGCGGTCCTGCGGGCCGCTGCCGGTGACCAGCAGCACCGCGGGAAACGGCCCGGCGCCTTCGGGTTCGGTGAGGGTGCCCGCGATGGTGATGTCGCCGCTGGGGTAGCTCACGTCCTCCGAGCGGTACGGGAACGGCGGTTTCGGTTCCTGCGGCCGGGCGAGCTGCGCCACGGCGCCACGCTCGAGTGTCAGTGGGAACCGCTGTCCGAACTGGGTGAAATCACCGGTGATCCGGTCGGAGCCCGCGTCGTAGTTGCCCTTGAACGCGGGGTCGCCGGGAATATTCGGAATGGCGAAGGCGACGCCGCCGCGATCGGATTTCACGTCCTTCAGCGGTTCGTCCTGCACGCCCTGCAGCGGAATGTCGATGGTAGCGGTGCCGTCACCCGCGAAGGTCACCCCGATGTCGAGTGGCTGGCCGGGGATCTCGATCGCACCGTGCCAGTCACCGGTGGTCGGTTCCGGCGGGTTCGATTCCTCCGTACAGCTCGCCACCAGCGCGGCGACCACGAACACGACCACTGCGAGCACTCGACCGGTACGCATGCAGCGACAGTACCCACGACCAGGCTCGATCCGGATCAACCGCTAGTCGCACGGACCGTACGCCGCGGGAATGATCTGGCGTCCAGAAGATCCCGGAGGACGATCACTCCCCGCGCGCGTACCGCACCGCGTCCGCGACCGCCGCCATATCCATGCCCGGGTCCGCGACCTCTTCGAACTCGAGCATCGCGTCCTCGACCGTGCGGCGCCGCCCCGACGCGATCAGCTCGCGCCGGGCGTAGTCGCCGAGCGGGTATCCGGCGGCGCGAGCCCGCCTGCCGAGCACGGTCAGCGTCTCGGCGGGCAGGTTGTAGACCGTCACGAGCGCCGACGAGTCCCGGTCGATCTCGGGCGTGATATCGCGCCCCTCCGACTCCAGGAACTCGACGACCGCGTCCTCCGGTGCGCGCATCGTGGCCCGCGCGACGAGCTCCGCGCGCAGGTACTCGGCGACGGGAAGTTCCGCGGCGCGGGCCCGGCGGCGCAGCACGGCGGCGGTGTCGGCGGGCAGATCGTCGATGGCAAGACCCATGGCGGCCAGCGTAATTGCCGCCGGAGCGGGTGTCAGCCGAAGAACGCCTCCGCTTCGCGGTAGCGGTCGGCGGGCACCCGCTTGAGCTGTTTGGTGGCCTCCGCGAGCGGCACCAGCTCGATGGCGGTGCCGTGCAGGGCGACCATCTGACCGAACCGCCCCGCGTGCACCGCCTCGGCGGCGTGCAGGCCGAACCGGGTGGCCAGCACCCGGTCGTAGGGGGTCGGGCTGCCGCCGCGCTGGACGTGGCCGAGCACGGTGGTGCGCACCTCCTTGCCGATGCGGCGTTCGATCTCGGCGCCGAGCTGCTGGGCGACGCCGGTGAATCGCTCGTGCCCGAACTCGTCGATGCCGCCTTCGCGCAGCGCGAAGCCGGAGTCCGGCGCCGGATGCGAACCTTCGGCCACGACGCAGATGAAGTGCTTGTCCCCGCGCTGGAAGCGGCGCTTGATCATGGCGCAGACCTCGTCCACGTCGAACGGGACCTCGGGAACCAAGGTCAGGTGCGCGCCCGCGGCCATGCCGGAGTTGATCGCGATCCAGCCCGCGTGCCTGCCCATCACCTCGACCAGCATCACGCGCTGGTGCGATTCGGCGGTGGTGTGCAAGCGGTCGATCGCCTCGGTGGCGATGGACAGTGCGGTGTCGTGGCCGAATGTGACATCGGTGCAGTCGATGTCGTTGTCGATGGTCTTGGGCACGCCGACCACGGGGACGCCCTCTTCGGACAGCCAGCTGGCGGCGGTGAGGGTGCCTTCGCCGCCGATGGGTATGAGTGCTTCGATGCCGTTGTCGTCGAGCGTCTGTTTGATCTGGCCGAGCCCGGCCAGCAGAACGTCGGGATTGGTGCGTGCGGTGCCGAGCATGGTGCCGCCCTTGGTGAGCAGCCGGTCGGTGCGGTCGTCGTTGAGGATGTTGGTCTTCCGGTCTTCCAATAGGCCGCGCCAGCCGTCTTGGAAGCCCACGATCGCGTCCCCGTACCGTCCGTTCGCGGTGCGAACGACGGCACGGATGACCGCGTTCAGTCCTGGACAGTCCCCGCCTCCGGTCAAGACTCCGATGCGCATGGCCGCTATCTTGCACCGCTCGGCGGCATCCGGCAGCCCCGCCCCCGTGAACCCTGGGTTACGTCCCGCTCAGCACGGCATTCACCGCGTGTGTCGGGAGTACCTGCGCCTTTGGGCGGTGCTTCGATGGCTGTGGTTCGGCGCGCCACTCAGGGACGGCACTTGCCGCCGGTCAGTTCGTCGAGGTGGTCGGAGATCAGCGTGGCCATCTTGTCCAGCGCACTCATGCCTTCCGAGAACGAGCCCGATTCGGGTTGGGCGGCAAAGGCGATGGCGATCTTCCCGGTGGGACCGTCGATGATGCCGAACTGACGCACCAGGTAGTTGCCGGAGGCGTCGGGTCCCCAGCCGCCCTTGAACTCCGCGCCGCGGAAGGCGCCGAGGCCCCAGCGGTGGTTCGGGACGATCTCGGCCATCAGGTCCACCACGGTGTCCGACTCCGGCAGGCAGGGCAGCCGTGAGGCGAAACGGGCCTGCTCGATCAGCGACCATTCCGCCTGGCCGAACGCCGAATGCTCGGCGCGGCTGCGCGTCGCGGGCACCGCGGTCTTGCTGTCGCCGCCCTCGCGCAGCACCGCCTCGACGGCCTTGGCCGCCTCCTGCGGACTGCCGAGGCCCTGCCACAGCGTGTCGGCCGCGGCATTGTCGGAGGAAGTGATGGCGAGCGTCATGGCGTAGCTCGAAACGTCGGGATTGCGGCGCTGCGCGGCGATGACCAGCGGCACCTTCATGGTCGACCAGGCGGGTCCGGTGGTCCAGTCGCCGAAGGTCAATATCCGATCGCCACCCACGGGCATGGCCACCATGCCGAAATGGCCGCGCAGCTCGGCACGCAATTCCAGGAAGTCCGCCGCCAGCGTGCCCGGCAGCGTGAACTCCAGGTTCATCTGGTCGCTGCGCGAGGCGGCCTCGGTGATGGTCGTCGCCTCGGCGGAGTCGCCGCTGGATCCTGCGCTGCACGAGGTCAGCATCGCCACGGCGAGCAAGCCGGCACCCAGCGCCTTGCCGAGGCGCCCGCATCGATCAGTAGACATCTTTCGGCACATCCTCGTTGCGAACTACGCCCGGTCTCGGTGTCAGCAGGGCGTCTCGACACCGTACTGGGAGCTCGTGTCGATCACCCATTTTCGCCGGAGGGAGGCCTATGACGTACTGCTGCCGCCGATTCCACAAACCATCGGGCCGTGGGACATCTCCCCGGCACTCGGGGCGCGGACCAGCGAGGTTGGGGACCAGACGGTTTCGGGCCCGCTGGGCGCGGCACACGACACGCGGCCGCGCGGACACGGACGCGCGAGCATGCTCGCGGTGTCCGAACCAGGCAGGGACATCGGGACAAACAGGTCGGAGCACCTTCACCTTCCAGCCAGGCTTCGCCGGGCGGTCGGAATCGGTACCGACACGCGCGTATTGCTGGCGGCCGATCCTACCTGGAACTCGCCCGTTGTGATCCCTCGAAATTTCACTTTTCGCAATGCCCGTCGATACCCTGCCGACATCACCGCAGCACAGGGCCTATGACACTCGACGGCTGGCCGCCAACGGAATTCGTCGACACGTCATGGACCATAGGTCATCAGCACCGCCAACGACCCGACGATCGGCGCGCACCGCAACGGCGCGAGTTCCGCGGGAATCGTCATCGCGACGCGGCGTAACACCTCCAGCGCCGTCGTGCGGCCGCCGCGTTGCTCCACCAATCGGGTGCCGTGGATCGCGAGACCCGCCGTCGCGCGCCGATCCTCCACGCAGGCGGCGTCGGCGAGATCGAGAGCCGTTCGATATCGCCCGAGATCATCCTGGCTCGCCGCGGCGACGAGATCGGCGCCCGCGAGTTCGGACTCTAGGACGAGATCGGCCGGGTCACTGAGCGACGCGGCGGTACGGTCCGGACGATCGCCCGACGACGTCCGCGGTCCGGCAAAGCCGAACAGAACGAGACAGGCCGCGAGGGCCAGCGCCGCTCCCAGTACGACGGTCCACACGTCCGACACCCTCGACGGAGCGCCGCCTGGCCGCCTCGGGGGTCGATGCCCCGAGCCGGAGGACAGAGAGCGGACGATCGACGAGAGGGCGGACATCGCACCTCCTGGAGGGTCGCTGGAAGTTAACCAATCGATCGCTGCGGCGTCTGGCAACATTACGCCGTTACCGATTGCCGTGTCCTCCGTCGGCCGGAGAGCGACGACTCCCGCGGGTCTCCACGCCTAACGACCTCGACCGCGGCAGGCATGCCTCGCACGCCGACGATCCCGGCCGGAGGCATGTTCTCCCTTCTCGGCCTCGGACGATCCCCGTACTTCCTCGGCCTCGGACGATCCCCGTTCTCGGCCTCCGCAGTCTGAGCCAGCCTGCGAGCTACACAGACTTCCGTCGGCAGCGAGCATCCCGATATGCGCGTCGCTGCCAGGTAGCTGTGAACGGTGTCGACAGATTCCGGTCCAGTCGAACCGGTCCGGTCACGGCTCGAACGCCTGATCGGCAGCGGCATTCCCGCGGCTCATCACGGCCCACGGCGATCGAAGTTTGCCGCCCTTGCGCTGATTCGCTCGTTGTCCGTCGGCGCGGACGGCTTCAGTAGACGTAGACCACCGCGTTCTCACCGCCGGTGCAGGTCACGACCTGGCCGTCGGCCGCGCAGGTCATCGTGTAGGCCCGGCCGGTGACCGGGCTCGTGGCCACCACCGACCGCGATCCGCCCGTGCTGCCCGCCGCGGTGTAGGCCTTGCGCACTTCCTCGGCGAACGGGCAGCTGGTGACCGAGTTGCCGATGGCGGCCCTGGAGAAGGCGCCGGATGCTTGTCCCGCGCCGCAGGGTGTCGCGCCGGCGGGGAGGGTGGCCGAGGTCGCCGACGTCGAGGTCCGGGCGGTCGTCGTCGGCGCGGCCGAGGCCGCGGGCACGCGCGCCGAGGTCAGGGACGCGCCCGCCTTGCCTTCGGAGGCGGTGTTGGCCGGCGCATCACGGGAGCTCATCGTCTGCCAGACGACCGCGCCCGAGACGGTGACCACGACGATCACCAGCACCGCGAACAGCAGGGGCAGCACGACGGACCGCCGCGGCTCCGACGGGGAGTAGGGGTCGTAGCGTTCGCCGTAGGCGTCGTACCCGTGCGGCGGATACTGTTCGCCGCCCGGTCCCTGCGCGGCGTAATCCGCGTAGGTCGGCTGCGGGACGGGTTGCGCGCCGTGCCGCGGCTGGGGCGGCGGGGCGAACGGCGATTCCGGGTAGCGCTGAGTCTCCGGTGCGGCTTGCGGCACGTCGGGGACGGGGGACGCGTAGCGCTGGGTCTCCGGCGCGGCCTGCGGTATTTCGGGGACGGGGGACGCGTAGCGCTGGGTCTCCGGCGCGGCCTGCGGTATTTCGGGGACCGGGGACGCGTAGCGCTGGGTCTCCGGCGCGGTGAACTGCGCGGGCTCGGACGCCGGGTACTGATCCGCGTACCGGGGTTCGTTGTACTGGGTTTCGTTGTACTGGGTTTCGGCGTACTGGTTCTCGGTGTACTGGGGTTCGGCGTACCGCTGGGACTCCGGGTACAGGTGCGCGTCGGGGAACGGCCGCACCTGCGGCAGCGGTCCGGTCGGCGGCGCCGGGGTCTGCTGGGGCGGCAGCGGGGTGAACTGGATGTCGGCGGGACGGATCTCGGTCGGTGCGGTCGGATGGATGATCGCGGGAACCGACAACTCCCCGGTGGCTTCCGGCGGCACCGCCCCGCGCCCGGTCGGATCCGATTTCCCGAACCTGGCGGGATCGGGCGCGCGCACGACGAAGGTCGGTCCGGGCGCGGCGGGCGACGGCGATCCCACCACCGCGCGGGCCGCGCGCGCCAGCTCGCTCGCGGACGCGAAACGGTCCGCGGGATCCTTCGCCATGCCGCGGGCGATCACGTCGTCCAGGCCGGGCGTGATTCCCGCGCGTTCGGCGCTCGGCCGCGGCGGCGGATCGGACAGATGGGACTTGATCAGCACGCTCATGCTCGCCGCCGGGAACGGCGTTGCCCCGGTGAGGCATTCGTGCAGTACGCAGGCCAGCGAGTAGATGTCGGCGCGACCGGTCACCGGACCGACGTCGAAACGCTCCGGCGCCATGTAGATGTAGGAGCCGACCGCCATGCCGACCTGGGTCACCGCCGAGTCGCCCTCGGTGTGGGCGATGCCGAAATCGACCAGGTAGGCGAAGTCGGCGTCGGTGACGAGAATGTTGGCGGGTTTGACGTCGCGGTGCACCAAACCGTCGGCGTGCGCGGCATCCAGCGCGGCGGCGATCTGTTCGATGATGAAGACGGCGCGTTCCGGGCTCAACGGCCCCTGCCCGCGCAGGATCGAGCGTAGGTCGACCCCGTTGACCAACCGCATGTCGATGAACAGGACGCCGTCGATCACGCCCCAGTCGTGGATCGGGATGACGTGCGGCTCGGCGAGCCGGGCAGCGGCCTGCGATTCCCTGCGGAAACGCACCTGGTACACCGGGTCTTTGGCGAGTTCCTCGGACAGCAGCTTGACCGCGACCACCCGGTCCTTCACCGTGTCGTAGGCCTCGTAGACCTCGCCCATGCCGCCCTTGCCCAGCAGCGAGCGCAACTCGTACGACCCGAACCGACTACCGACTCGCCATCCCGGTCCGACCACCCCGTGCAACCTCCACATCCCAGGCGGCGACCCATCGCTGCGGGCTGCCCGTCAAAGAGTGGATTCTCCGGGTGCGACCACCCCGTGGTCAAACGCAAAGACGATCGCGGCCGCCCGATCTCGCAGGTCGAGCTTGCCGAATATGTGTCCGACATGGCTTTTCACGGTGACTTCCGAGATCCCCAGCTGCCTGGCGATTTCCGCGTTCGCGCGGCCGCGGCCGATGAGTTCGAGCACCTCGTACTCGCGCGCGGTCAAGTCCGCGAGCCTGCTGTCGGCGCGGGTGCTGACCGGACGGACCGTTCGATAGGTCGACAGCACCCGGCCGGTCACCGAGGGATCGAGCCACGCACCGCCGGTGGCTACCATCCGCACCGCGCGGATCAGGTCCTCGGCGGGTGAATCCTTGAGGATGAACCCGGCGGCGCCCGCACGCAGCGCGCCGGACAGCAGCTGGTCGTCGTCGAACGTGGTGAGCACCAGCACCGGCGGCGCGCCCTCGACGGTGCGTAGCAGCCGGGTGGCGTCGATGCCGCCGACGCGTTTCATCCGCAGATCCATCAGCACCACGTCCGGTTTGGCGGCGGCCACCGCGGCGGGCACCTCGTCGCCGTCGGCGCATTCGGTCACCAGGAAACCGTCGCGACGGCGCAGGATGCGGCGCAGTCCGCCGCGCACCAGCTCCTGATCGTCGACGACGAGGACGGCGATGACGTCGGCGTCCGGCGCTGCGGCTGTCACGCGCCCTCCCGCATGGCGTTCCACGCACGGAAGCCGGCGGGCGGTGGCACGCCGACGGCGTCGACGAACAACCCCGGCAGCGAACACGACGTCCACGCCTTGGTCGCGACCAGCGGAAACTCCGCGCGCACCGACCAGCCGTCCTCGGTGGGTCCCGCGGTCAGCCGTCCGCCGAGCAGCTCCGCGCGCTGCCACATGCCGGACAGACCCATGCCGTGCCCACGCTGGGCGGGCAGTCCGCCGGGCAGTGTGTTGCTCACGGTGAGCGCGGCCGTGGCATCGTCCACCGCGAGCAGGACGGTCGCCGTCGCGCCCGGCGCGTGCTTGACCACGTTGGCCAGTGACTCCTGACCGATGCGATACAGCGCAAGACCCACCGCCGCCGACACCGGGGACAGATCGTCGGTGCACCGGTACCGCACGTCGAGTCCGGCACGGACGAAATCGCCGACCAGGTCTTCGATGTCGCCGACGCTCGGTTCCGGGACCAGCTTCGAGGGCCGCTTGTCCAGCACCCCCACGGTGCGCCGGATGTCGGCCATCGCCTGGCGGCCGAGGCGTTCGGCGTCGACAAGGGCCTCCACCGCCTCGTCCACATCGCGGTCGGTTTCCAGCGCGTGCCTGGCCGCGGTGAGGTGCAGCAGCGTGATGCTCAGCGAATGCGCGATCACGTCGTGCACCTCGCGGGCGATCCGGCGGCGCTCCTCCTCGGCCGCCTGGGCCGCGCGCATGTCCTGATAGTGGCGTTCCTGGTAGAGGAAGCGGCGCTGGTACTGCAGCATCAGTCCGCACAGGAGCCCGAGCAAGATGCCGATGCTGTACATCGGCAGTCCTTCGAAGCGTTCGGTGTCGGCGCTCCACAGCACGTGGCCGAACAGGTCGAAGGCCACCAGTTCGGCTACCGCCGCGACCGCCACCGCGACCCCGACCCGCACCGACGCGATCGCCGCCACCTCGCCGACGACAATGACGAGCACGAACGGCGCGAAATCCGTCGAGACCGGTTGGAGCAGGAACAGTGCCGCCGCGGCCATCCCACACACGCCGAGGGTTGCGGGATTGGGCACGACGCCGAACAGGCAGAACGCCGGGAGCGAGATGAACAGCAGCAACATGGCCACCAACGGCAACGCGGTCGGGAAGTAGTCGTGCCGCTGCACGGTCGCCGCGACGCCGATCACGAAGGTCATGATGTCGGCGATGATGATCACCTTCGGCGGATAGTCGAACGGCAGCTCCGTCACAGCGCGGTGGAACGTTCCGACCGGATCGCGCACGAACGCGCGGACACGATCTCGCGGACGCCCGCGCTGTCGCGACGGAGCCGCCTGCCGGGCGCCCGCCGGCGAAGGGATGGCCTGCGTCACATCCATGCTGCCAGGCTAGTCGGCCGAACGACGCGGACGCATCGTTCCGGGAACGGTCCGCCTCTCCTACCACGGTAGGAGTTCGATTCTCGTCCGCGGCACGACGACACCCTGGCCCGCGCTCCGTAGCGTTGGCCGCATCCTCGCCGTACGGCCTGATCGGCGGTGCGGCGGACGCATCACGAAAGGCCGATGTCATGTCCTGGGAAGATCAACACGCTCGGACCGAAATCGTGCACACCGTGCTCGCCCGCGCCGCGGTCGATCCCGAAAGCCCCGACCTGTTCGCGGGGATCGAGGGGCTGGATCGACTGTTCGGCGGCCCGGAGGGTGTGCTGCTCACCCTGAGATACCGGTGGCAACTGCACTTGGACGTCAAAATGGAGCAGGCATTGACGCAGGGGCAATCCGCGGTCGAGGCCTATCTCGAGCTCGCTGCGGAACAGCCTGCGCTGCGCGCGGTGCTCGATTGCCAGTATCGTCGCCGCCATCTGATGTCCGAGGCGCTGGCACGATAGCACCCGAGAGACGAAAGAAAGTGGGGGACCGGCTATGTCGGAACCGGCCATGCTGGAACTGTCGCACATCGTCAAGCAGTACCGGGTCGGTGACCAGACGGTGCGTGCGCTCGACGGGGTCGGATTGCGTATCGAGACAGGCGAATTCACGTCCATCATCGGACCGTCCGGCTCCGGCAAGAGCACGCTGCTGCATCTGCTCGGCGCACTGGACAGTCCCGATGCCGGATCGATCCGCTTCCAGGGCAACGAGATCGGCGCGCTGAACGAGGAACAGCAGTCCGAGTTCCGTCGCCACCAAGTGGGTTTCATCTTCCAGTTCTTCAATCTGCTGCCGACGCTTTCCGCCTGGGAGAACGTCGCGATCCCGAAGTTGCTGGACGGCACGGGATTACGCAAGGCCAAGCCGAAGGCGCTGGAACTGCTCGAGCGCGTCGGTTTGAGCGACCGGGCCGAGCACCGTCCCGCCGAACTGTCCGGCGGCCAGATGCAGCGGGTCGCGGTGGCCAGGGCGTTGATCATGGATCCGCCGCTCATCCTGGCCGACGAACCGACCGGCAACCTGGACTCCAAGACCGGCGCGGCGATCCTGGAACTGCTGGGTGACATTGCGAGCAACGGCAATTCGGTGGTCATGGTCACCCACGACATGGGCGCGGTGGAGTACTGCGACCGGGTGATCACGTTGCGCGACGGCAAGATCGGCTCCAACGACCGGGTCGAGCGCGACGCCCGCAGCAAGCCGGACGAGGGCTCGGCGCTGGACGAGGGCTCGGTGCACGCATGATCCGGGCCGGATGGGATCGGCTGCGGCTGTTCAACATCGGCGAACTGCTCGCACATCGCGGGCGCACCGTCATGTCCCTGACGGTGATGGGCGTGTCCGCCTCGCTGCTGGTCGCGGTGCTGAGCATCTCCGGTTCGGTGACCGGGTCGGTGGACCAGCTCGCCAAGGCGCTCGGCGGGAAGGCGGTGCTGGAGATCACCGGCATCACCGACGCGGGCTTCGATCAGCAACTGCTGCCGCACATCACCGCGACCCCTGGCGTCGGCACGGCGGTGCCGATGCTGCGCGCACAGCTCGGCGCGGGCGAGGATCGCGCGCTGCTGCTCGGCGCCGACACGAGCATCACGGCGCTCGGCAGCGAACTCACCGGGCCGATGAGCGCACAGGCAGGCAAACTGGTCACCACGCCCAACGGCGTGCTGGTCGGCGCCGCGATGGGCCACGCCGAGGGTGACCGGTTCCCGCTCGGCACGGGCACCGTCACGGTGGCGGGGGTGCTCGACGCCGAGGCGTCGGACAAGCTCAACGGCGGCCACATCATCGCCGCCCCACTGGGATTGGCGCAGCAGCTGACCGACCGGGCCGGCAAGCTGGACTCGGTGCAGATCATCGCGGCCGACGGCGCCGACGTCGACGAGCTACGCGCCGCGCTCACCGCGGCGGTGGACGGGCGCGCCGTCGTCGCCGATCCGGATCTGCGCACCGCGCAGGCTAGCGGGGCGATCCAGATCGTCCGCTACTCGACACTGATGTCCTCGGCCGCCGCGCTGATCGTCTCGGCGTTCCTGATCTACAACGCGATGAGCATGGCGGTCGCCCAACGCAGGCCGACGCTGTCGCTGCTGCGCGCCATCGGCGGCAAGCGCGGCCCGATGGTGCGCGATCTGCTGGCCGAAGCCGCGTTGCTCGGCGTGCTCGGCAGCGCGTTCGGCGCGGTCGTCGGTATGTTCATGGGCCGCGTTGCGATCGACCGCCTGCCCGCCGCCATGGTGCAGTCGGTGGAGGCGCGCACCGAGTACATGGTGCCGAGCTACGCGATTCCGGCCGCGGTGGCGGCCTGCGTGCTGGCCAGTGTCATCGCCGCCGCTCTCGCCGCCAGGCAGGTCTACAAGGTGCAGCCGATCGAGGCGCTGGCGCCGGTCGGCGTCGGCCAGTCCGATTCGGTTCGCCCGCTGCTGCGCTGGGCCGCGGCGATCGTGGGCATCGGGCTGGCGGTGGCTGCCGTCCTCGTCGCCAGGGCCGACCTGGGCAGGCTTTCGCTCGGGTCCATCACGATGTCGTTCGCGGCGGCGGTGCTCGTCTGCTTCGCGGCCACCGGACCCATCGTGCGCACCGCCGCGGCGATCGCCCGCCGCTTCGGCGCACCCGGCGCACTCGGCTCGACCACCCTGGAACGGGCGCCGCGCCGGGTCTGGGCGACGGCGATGACCGTGCTGATCGGCGTGTCCGCCACCGTGGCGATGGGCGGCGCGTCCACCAACATGGTCGACTCGGCCACCGCCAGCTTCGAGGACCTCGGCAACACCGACGTCTATGTGAGTCCTACGGCGATGGAGCAGTTCCCGACCGGACCGGTACTGCCCGCCGAACTGAAGGACGCCATCGCGAAGGTGCCCGGCGTCGAACAGGTGAATCCCGTGCAGATGGCCTTCGCCACCCTCGGCACCGGGCGCGTCATGCTGCAGGGCTATCCGACCGTGCGGGGCGAGGTGCGCTCGAGCTCCGTCGACCGGAATGTGGTGCCGCGCATGACGACCGGCGAGGGCGTGGTGATCTCTCGCGACGTGGCGCGCTCACTCGACGTGAGTACCGGGTCGGAGCTGACCCTGCAGACCCCGACCGGTCCGCACCGGGTCGAGGTGTTGCAGGTGATCCCGTACATGTCCGCGATCTCGGGCATCGTCATGATGGACGTGGAATACCTGCGGCAGTGGTATCAGCGACCGGGCGAGACCCTCCTGGCCATCGAGACCGAGCCGGGCGCGGACGCGGACGCGGTGCAGGCGGCCGTCCGCGCCGCCGTGCCGGAGCAGATCCACGTGACCTCGGGCGCGGACGCCGTGACCGCGATCTCGTCCAGCATGCGGCAGGGTTCGGTGATGAGCCGGGCGATCCTGTGGATCGTCGTGCTGGTGGCGACCATCGCGCTGCTGAACACCCTGATGCTCTCGGTGCTCGAACGTCGCCGCGAACTCGGCGTGCTGCGCGCCATGGGAACCAGCCGCAAATTCCTGCTGCGCTCGGTGCTCGCCGAGGCGGCGGGCATCGGACTCATCGGCGCGACAATAGGTCTCGCGGTGGGCGCGGCGGTCCAGTATCTGGCCACCGTCGCCATCGGCCACGCCATGACCATCGACATCGTCTACGAGCCGAGCCCGATGCTGCTGGTCTACGGCACCGCCGCCCTCGGCCTCGCCCTGCTCGGCTCCATCCCGCCCGCATTGCGTGCGGCGCGGATGCCGATCGTGGAGGCGTTGGCGGTCGACTGAGCGGGATGATGTCGGCGGCGCTGCGCTATCGCCGCGGCGCCGACATCATCCCGGCACCGCCGGACATCCACGCGGCGCCGCCGCAACCCTCGCAGCGCCGCCGAAATGGCGCCGTCGTTCACCACTCCGCCAGCTCGTCCGCGGTAGACAGCAACGGCAGCTGGGGATTCGGACTCGCCCTGCTCGGCTCCAACCCGCCCGCATTGCGTGCGGCGCGGATGCCGATTGTGAGGGCGATGCGGTCGACTGAGCGTGATGTCGTCGGCGGCGTGGAAGTCGATACGAGGCGAGAGAGTCTGTCGTCACACAGGTTTCATACGCATCACAGCGTCGGTGCCTATGTGAAGCATGTCGAGAGTCTGTGGATCGAAGGCATGGGGGATCCAGGGCTGCGTACTGGAAGCGGAGTGCGATTCGTTGCGGCGGCATGGAGTGCCGCCACCCCCGTCATCACAGTGGCGCTGTCGTCCACCACTCCGCGAGCTCGTCCTCGGCAGGGGGCAGCGGTACCTGGGGATTTCGGGCGGGGCCCCGATGGCTCGCGTACACAAGGTAATTCGCGTGAGTCGTCTCGGAGGGGAAGCCGACCACGAGTCTCGCCGTGTAGTAGTAGGACGGCACTGGTCCCGGCGGATCCGCCCTGATCCACAGGTGCTGGGTGAAGGGCACACCCGACTTGCGCCCCGGCGTCGCGGCGTTGGCGGGCAGCTTCTCGACGACCGAGCGCGCCGCGGCAGCGGACTGGTACTCCAGCACGGTGTAGCTCATGCCGAACGGGTTGCCGACGTCGCGACGGCATTCCCAGGCGAGGATCCACGGGCTGGAGGTGAGCGCCTCCTCGTCGATGTTCAACCGATCCCCGCGCTTCTCGGCGTAGCAGGTGGCTTCGTCGTAGCCCTCGCCAATGCTGCCCTCCTCCTGCGGCAGCAACGTCGGGAACGCTCGCCTGCTCGCCGCCAGCGGATCCGGGGCAGGCGCGGGCGAAGCCGCCTTCGGTAGGGCTGTCGCCGGGGCCGCCGCGGTCTCCTGCCCCGAATCGGACCGTGACACGAGCACGACGACCGCCCCAACCGCGAGCGCGACGACCACCACCAGCCCCAGCGCGAGCACACCGAACACCCCGGCGAGCCCGCGGCGCGGCGGCACCGGCTGGACCCCTGGGTGATTCGGCCCGTGCGGTGGATATCCGGGAGGTGGACCGGATGCCCCGTTTACCGGCCCCGGCATCGGCGGCACGACCGGCGGCGGCGCGGCGCGGCCCGGTGAGGGCGCAACCGCGGAGCCCCGCCGCTGCGCACCGCCCGCAACCGCGCCGGACTGCGCACTCCCCATCGGCGATACACCCGGAGCTTCGAGATGACCGCCCGCAGGCCACGACTTCTCTTCGCCGCCAATGGCTTCTGCTCCGGGCATCGGCGGTACGACCGGCGGCCCGACGAGACTCGGTGACGGCGTTGCAGCAGAGTCCCGCCGCTGCGCACCGCCCTCGGCTCCGCCGGACTCCTCGCTCTCTACCTGCGATGCTCCCGCAGGTTCGGGACGATGGCTCGCAGACGACGGCTTCTCTTCGCCGCCAACGGCTTCCGCTCCCGGCCGAGGCGACTCGGATGAACCCGCGGCCGCCGACTGCGACAACGCATCACCCTGGCCCGGCGCGGCAGCATCCTGCGAAGACGGTTGCGGCGGCTCCGAATGGCCTCCCAGCGTCGATGATTCCTGCCCCCTCGCCATGCCTTCCTGCTCGGGCGGCATGTCTGAACCAGACGCCGCCCCACCGGCCTGCGCCCCGGCTACTTCACCGCTTCGCACGGACGCACCCTCGGGTGCGCCTACCGCGGCCTCGCCGTGCATCGACGGAGCGCCACCCGAATCGGCCGTCGCCACCTCGACCGGCTGCGATGCTCCCGGAACTGACGGCAGAATGCTCTCTTCGAAAGCGTTCGGCGACACCGATATCGGAGCAGACTGCGGCGGAACCGGCGGCTGCGGCACTGGGGCGGCTAACGGCTCCGCCGCAGCAGGCTGACCAACTCCGGGCGGAGAAGCGTTCGGCGGCAACGGCATCGGAGCCGATTGCCGAGGAACTGGCGGCTGCGACGCCCAGTCGGCCAATGGCTGCGCGGCGGCAGGTTGGCCCGAGCTGGGCTGAGATACATTGGGCGGCAACGGTACCGGCGCTGGTTGCGGCTGCCCCGGCGGCTGCGGCAGCGGCTGCTGCATCGGGTCGGCCGACCGCTGCGCCGCGAAGTCTTGGGCCGATCCAGACTGCGATGCGTTCGGCGGAACCGAAATCGGGGCAGGCTGCGGTGGCACCAGCTCAGCCAACGGCTGCGCCGGGGCTGGTTGGCCCGAACCAGGCGAAGGCGCATTGGGCGGCATAGTTACCGGCGCAGATTGCAGTGGCGCTGGCAGCTGCGGCGACGACTGTACGGCGGCAGGTTGGCCCGGTCCGGGGGCAGGTCCTTTCGGCGGCGACGGAATCGGAGCCGGCTGCGGTGGAACGGGCGGCTGCGACGAAGGACCAGCCAACGGCTCCACCCCGCGCTGGCCCGCTCCAGGCGGAGATGCACTGGGCGGCACCGGCATCGGCGCAGGTTGCGGAACCTGCGATTGCGCCGCCGGGGCAGCCGACGATTGCACCGCGGCAGGCTGACCCGCTCCAGGCGACGGTGCGTTCGGCGGCACCGGCGCAGGATGCGGCAAACCCGGCTGCTGCGACGATGGGGCAGCCAACGGCTCCGCCGCAGCAGGTTGGCCTACTCCAGACGGAGATGCGTTCGGCGGCACCGGTTGCGCGACGGGTGGTTGGCCTGAACCAGGCGGAGAAGCGTTCGGCGGCACCGGTATCGGCCCAGGATGCGGCGGAACCGGCGACTGTTGTACAGGCATGGCCGGCGGTTGCACTACTCCCGGGCGACCCGGCGGCACATTCGGCGGGACCGGAATCGCAGCCGGATGATGTGGCGGCGGAATCGGCGGAGGAGGGACCTGCATCGGAACCGGTTGCGGCGGAATCGGTTGCGGTGGCATCGGTTGCGGTGGCATCGGCCGTGCCGGGTGCATCGGCAAGGGTTGGGGGTAGCCGGGTGGCGCCGGGTACGGCTGGGGCGCGTAGGCGGGTGGGGGGAGGACCGGTAGCGGGGGCGGTCCGACCGCGGTGAGGGCCTTGCGGGCGGCGGAGGCGAATTCGGCGCACGAGCGGTAGCGGTGTTCCGGGCGTTTCGCCATGCCCGCCGCGAGCACCGCGTCCAGGGCGGGATTCAGGCTGGGCCTGCGCAGCCGGACCGAAGGCAACGGGAGTTGGAGGTGGCCGTGGATGATGTCGGCGGGGTTGTCGGCATCGAACGGCCCGACGCCGGCCAGCAGCCAGTACAGCGCGCAGGCCAGTGAGTATTGATCGGAGCGGTTGCCGAGGGGCGCGCCGGTCATCTGTTCCGGCGAGGCGTAGGCCAGGGTGGCGGTGAACATGCCGGTCTGGGTGAGGTGAGCGGAGTCCTCGCGCAGCCTGGCGATGCCGAAATCGGTGAGGAAGACCCGCTCCCCCTGCCCGCCGCTGGACCGGGCCAGCATGATGTTGGCCGGCTTCACGTCCCGGTGCAGCACCCCCATGCCGTGCGCGTAATCCAGTGCGTCCGCGACGCCTTCGATGATCTGCACGGCCTTCTCGGGCGGCAGCGCCAACGGGTTCACCGCGGCGGCGTCGACCCCGTCGACGTACTGCATGGAGATCCACAGCTGCCCGTCCTCGGAGCCACGGTCGTAGACCGCCACGATGCTCGGGTGGTCCAGCTGCGCGGCCAGGTCGGCCTCGCGGTCGAAGCGAGCTCGCACCTCGGCGTCCAGAAACAGATCGCGGTTGAGGAGCTTGAGTGCGGTGAGCCGGGACAGTCTGGGATGCCGGGCGAGGTAGACCAAGCCCATTCCACCCTGCCCGAGCAGCCGTTCCACGGTGAACCCCGCGAACACCTCACCGCTAGTGAGCAAGGCGACCCCCTTTCGGTCCAGAACAGCCAGCCTAATGGACGCCGCCGGACCAGGTCCGTCGATGGCCTGCGCAGACCGAAGCGAAGGCGGAGGTATGCCGCCGGACGAGTCCGTCGACAGCCCAGCGCACGGTCATAGCGAGAAGACACTGATAGACGCAGCCGGACAACGGCCATCGACATCCCCACGCACGGGCCACAACGAAGGCCGAAAGTCCCTGGTCGGAACCCCGTCGGAGCACGCGGTTTCGAGTTCTGCGCGCGGATCGGCAAAACTATGTACAGCACATCATCATCGCGTCACTTCCCACGAGCGAGAACGGTGGTGGGTTCTCGGCCGGTGATTCGCCCGGACGGGTTGGACGGGTAGTTGGCACCGCCGAGGGCAGCGCGGCACGCACGCGCGGGCGGTGGGGAGGTTTGACGGTGGTGAAGTCGGCTCGAATCGTTTCCGTGTCTCGTCCGCTGCTACGCGGAGCCGTCGCGGCGACACTGCTGGCCATGGTGTCGTGCGGCCTGGGGCCGGAGCGGGCGGAGAAGCACACCACCGCGACCGTGGCCGCGCAGACGGCGGGCACCTGGGCCGCGGGACGCACGGTGAGCCTGCCGAACTCGCTCGCGGCCGATTTCACCCAGCTGCACCCCACCCTGCGGGGACAGGTCGGCTTGGCGATCATGCCGGTAGGTGGTAACCGGATCACCGTCTTCGGGGATTGGACCACCGGCATCGCCTGGTCCACGATCAAGGTTCCGCTGGCGATCGCGGCGCTGCGCCACGACCCCGAGGGCGCCATGCCCGACGCCGAGGCGGCGATCACCGTCTCCGACAACGCCGCCGCCGACGCGCTGTGGAATTCGCTCGGCAACGGGCTGGAGGCGGCGCAGGCCGTGCAGCAGGTCCTCGACGAGGCGGGCGACGCGGTCACCGGCGTGGCGGGCCCGCGGACCCGGCTGGACTACAAGGCTTTCGGCGCGACCGAGTGGACCCTGACCGATCAGGTCCGCTTCGCCTCGCGCCTGCCGTGCCTGCCGCAGACCGAGACGGTGACCCGGCTGATGGGCGAGATCATCCCCGACCAGGCCTGGGGTCTCGGAACCTTGGAGGGCACCGAGTTCAAGGGCGGCTGGGGCCCCGACGACGAGACCGGGGTCTACACGGCGCGCCAGTTCGGGTTGCTGCCGAGCCGGTCCGGTCTGGTGGCGATCGCCCTTGCGGCACAGGCGGATTCGGGCGGCTTCACGGACGCGACCGCGCTGCTGGACAGCCTGGCTGCGCTGCTGGGCCGCCACGTGGACGAGCTGCGCGGCGGCAAGTGCACGGACTGATCAGCCGGGCGTGACCAGCCCGGATTCGTAGGCGAGCACGACGGCCTGCGCACGGTCGCGCAGGTTCAGCTTCGAGAAGACCTTGGAGACATGGGTTTTCACGGTCTGCTCGGCCACGAACAGCGCCTCGGCGATCTCGGTGTTGGACATGCCTTTCGCGATCAGCTCCAGCACCTCCCGCTCTCGCGGCGTGAGGGTGGCCAGTTGCGGCGCGGGTTTGGCGCGCGTCGCGGCCCTGCGGCTGGTGACGTCGGCGATGAGCCTGCGGGTGACGGTCGGCGCGAGCAGCGCTTGCCCGTCGGCGACCACCCGCACCGCGCGCACCAGCTCTTCGGCGGGCGCGTCTTTGAGGAGGAACCCGCTGGCGCCCAGGCTGAGTGCCTCGTACACGTAGTCGTCGATGTCGAAGGTGGTCAGCATGAGCACCCGCACCGGCGGGTCGAAGCCCGCCGCGAGGATGGCGCGCGCCGCGTCCAGCCCGTTCATCTCCGGCATGCGCACGTCCATCAGCACGACGTCCGGGCGCAGCCGTTTGGCCTCGGCCACCGCGACCTTGCCGTCGGGGGCGTCGCCGACGACGCTGATGTCCGGTTGGGCGGCGAGCAGCGCGCCGAAACCCTGGCGCACCATCGCTTGGTCGTCGGCGATCAAAACCGTTATTGCCACGCGCCTACCCTAATTGCCGCGCCCGCACACGTCCGATCGCGGAGGTACGCCCCCGAGGTACGCCCTCATGGACGCCGCCAGGCGAAGTCCGGCGTAAGCCGCGCATGGCCGGAGCGGAGGTGCGCCTTACTGCACCGGCGGCGTCGCGACCGGCACCGCCGCGGGAGCCGCGAGCACGGCGCCCAGCGGGAGCCGGGCCTGCACCTCGAACCCACCATCGGCGCGCGGACCGGCGGTCACCTCGCCGCCGACGGCCAACGCTCTGGCCCGCATGCCCGCGATGCCGTGTCCGCCGTTGCCTACCGGCCGCGCGGGCGTCGCGCCGGGCCCGTTGACGACGCGCAGAGCCAGTTCCGCACCGCAGGCGATCTCCACCCGCACCGGCGCCCCCGGTGCGTGCCGCGAGGCATTCGACAGCGACTCCTGCACGATCCGGTACAGCGCGAGCCCGGTGGTCTCGGGGACCGAGCCGACGTCGCCCTCGATCGTCCAATCGATCGTCACGCCTGCGCGCCGGGCGCCCTCGAACAGCGCGAGCACGTCCTGAGCCTTCGGCTGGGGCGCGTGCTCGGGCAGCTGACCGTCGCTGCGCAGCACGCCGAGCATGCCGCGGATCTCGTTGAGCGCCTCGCGGGCGGTGGCGCCGATCGATTCGAATTCGGCGCGCGCGGCCGGGGTCACGCCCTCCACCCGGTACGGCGCGGTCTGCGCCTGCACCACCACGAGGGACATGTGGTGGGCCACCACGTCGTGCAGGTCGCGGGCGATGCGCGCCTTCTCCTCGAGGATGGCACGGCGGGCCCGCTCCAGCTCGTTCTCCTCCTCGCGACGCACCAGTTCCTTGCGCGAGAGTGCCAGCCACCGGACGAGCAGGGCGAACAGCACCACCGCCGCCAGCGCGATGGGCCAGCCCCACGCCGCGTTGGCGAACGCCTCGCCCTCGCCCGGCATGGTCGTGCCGAACAACAGCGAGGTCGCGCCCCACACGACCGCCACCGTCTGCACCGGAGCGCGCAGTCCCACCGCGAACAGCAGCGCGATCAGCACGATCACCTGCACCACCTGGAACGGCAGGTCGTTGTTCGGCTGGTGCGGGATGGCGAGCGCGATGAGCAGCGCCGAGCCCGCGGAGATGGCCCAGCCCAGCGCCGGGTTGACCCGCACGAGCAGGATCGGGAACGCGGCAAGCGCGGCGATGAACGGCTGCGCTCCCGGCGACACGGCGTGCGTCACGTGCAGCGTCGGCCACGCGACGGAGTAGAGGATGAGCGCGCTGAGCACGACGAACGCGTCGAACCAGAGGCGCGCGTCCATCCGCTTCGCCAGGCCACGGGTCTTCTCCTTCATGGTTAAGACCCTAGAAACCCCGGCCGGGCCCGTGCCTCATACCCACGGGTGAATTCGGACCCCGTACCCCGGGGTGAGCCGATCCACCCGATCCCCCGACGGCACGGCGGCGCAAACCCCACTTCGGCGGGAGGCCGGTGAGCGTGCGCCGTTCTTAGCGTCGAGGCCCATGAGGACCGAGACCATCACCGCCACCGACCGCCGCCCTGCCGCCCCCCTCGGGCTGCGCCGGGTCGCGGCGCTGACGGCCGCGGCGCTGACCACGATGTCGGCCACCGTCGCCATGGCCCCCGCCGCGCAGGCGGCCATCGCCGCGCCGCCCGTCGTCGAGAACGTCGCGGCCGCCACTGCGGTCGCCGCGCTCACCGCGGGCGAAAATGGCTCGGCCACAAACCTTCCCGACGATTTCACGGCCGCGCTCGGCTACCGGCCGGTGCCGGTGCACGGCCTGCTGACCAACCCGGGCGGCGACTGCTCCTCGCCCGTCCCGCTGCCCGCCGAGTTCGACACCGCTTGCAAGGCACACGATCTCGGCTACGACCTGCTGCGCTACGCGGATCTGCGCGGCGAACCGCTCGGCCCGTGGGCGAGGCAGGCCGTCGACGCGGCGCTCGACCGCCGGATGCAGGAGGCCTGCGACGACCGCACCGAGTCGTGGGCGCGGGCCCGGTGCTACGCGATGGCCGACATCGCCGACACCGTGGTGGACCTGAACTCGCGCCGCCAGCACTACGGCGCACCGGTCGTGGAGACGCTGCTCGGCGCGGGCGGTGCGGCGTCCGGGCTCAGCGGATGGCTGGTCGGTCTCGCCGGGCTCGGGACACTGGGCCTCGGCGCACTCCTCGCGCTGCTCCTCGGCGCACTTCGGCAAGCGCCCGACGGTCGATCGGGCCACACCTTTCTCACGAACAGTGCTGCTGCTGTGCGAGTTTCGGCATGACCATCACGACGCGGCGAATCGCCGAAACCCCTCGACGCACACCGACGGCACCGCAACCACATCACCCGAGATGGGCACGGCTCGCCACCGCCTGGACTGCACCACGCATTGGGACGACGCTGGGAGTCGGTGCCGGAACACTCATCTCGCTCGCGCCGAATCTCCTCCCCCGCACGCCCGGCGCGCAGGCGGTGCTCACCGCCCTCCTGATCTCGGGCGCGCTCGGATTCGCCGTGGCACTGCGATTCTTGCTCGGCCGCTTGCACTTCGACGTCGACGAGCGCTTCGGTCGCTACCGCCGGGCGCTGCTCATGGCGGTCGGCGCGGCCGTGATATTCGCCGCCTGGCGCGCCGGACACTGGCAGAACGACCTGCGCGCCGCCATGGGCACGCCGCCGATCGGCCCCGGCTACTGGCTGCGCTACGCGTTCGGTGCCGCGGTGCTCACCGGCCTGATCGTCGGGGTGGCCAAGGCGCTGGGCTGGGCACTGCGCAAGCTCGGCCTGCTGCGCGGACTGGTGCTGGGCCTGGTCACCGCGGCGGTGGGCTACCTGGTGCTTACGCCCGCGGTGGTGGGGTGGCGTCAGCAGGTCTACGCGGCCGCCAATGTCGCGATGGATCCGGCGCTGACGCAACCCGTTTCGCGCACCAGGTCGGGCAGCGCCGAGTCGGCGGTGAGCTGGCCTTCGCTGGGCGCGCAGGGGCGCAAGTTCGTCAGCGGGCAGCCCGAAGGACCGGTGCGCGTGTACGTCGGCGTCGATTCCGCGCCGGACCTCGATTCCCGTGTAGCACTGGCGATCCGGGAGCTGGAGCGCTCGGGCGGGCTGCATCGGTCCAATATCGTGGTCGCGCTGCCGACAGGATCCGGCTGGATCGACGCCAACGCGGTAACCGGGTTCACCGAACGCTTCGGCGGTGACGTGGCGGTGGTCGGACTCCAGTACTCCTACGCGCCGAGCTGGGTGACGTTTCTCTTCGGCCGCGCCGACGCGGTGCGGGCCGCCAACGCACTCTTCGATGCCGTGGAGCAACGCCTGCGCGCCATGCCCGAGCCGCCACGACTGTTCGTCTACGGCCAGAGCCTCGGCGCGCTCGGCGGCAGCGCGATCTTCGCCGATGACGCCGAGCAGGACCGCCGCACCTGCGCCGCGCTCTGGGCTGGCCCGCCCGCGGGCGAGGTGCACCGCGCAGGCGCGACCGTGCTGGCCAACAGCTCCGACCCGGTCGTGCACTGGTCGCCCGCCCTGCTGTGGCGCGCGCCCGACCTGGCCGGCGCGCGGGTGGACGCGCCTGTCCCGCGCTGGCTGCCGGTGGTGAGCTTCCTCCAGACCGCCGCGGACTTGCTCGCCGCGCTGGACGCACCGCCGGGCCACGGCCACCGCTACGGCACCGATCAGGGCACGGCGCTCGGCTTCTGCTGAGCGCACCGCTCAGCGCCGGGCTTCTGCCGAGCGCCGCTGAGCGCGCCATCCATTGACGCGGCAATAGAACTTGTTCTAATTTCCTCCCATGAGCTTTGTCATCGACGCGGCCGTGTACATCGACGCACCGGCCGACCTGGTGTGGCAGGTGATCACGGACCTCCCCCGCTACGGCGAGTGGAACCCCTTCGTCAGCGAATGCGAGAGCACGCTGACGCCCGGCGAGCCGATCGACATGCTCGTGCAGGTCTACGGCTCCACCCCGCGACGCCAGCGCGAGTGGATTCGCAGCCACACCCCGGGCCGCGAGCTCAGTTACTCGATGAGGCCGGTGCCACTGGGCGCGCTGCACAGCCTGCGCTCGCACACCGTCACCGCGGTGAGCCCCGACCGCACCCGGTACGAATCGCATTTCGAGCTCGGCGGCTGGTTCCATCCGGTGGTGGCCGCGGTGCTCGGCGCGAATCTGCGCCGCGGTTTCGAGGGCATGACAGCGGGCGTCCAGCGCCGCGCCGAGACGTTGCGCACTGCCTGACACACGCCGGGAATCGTCCCGGCGCTCTCGTGGTTGTGTCGTCGGTGTTCGGCGATACGCCGAGTTCGACCACGAGAGAACGGATTACGTCGTGCGCATCGTTCGAGCCCTGCTGGCTCTGCTGCTGATCCTGCTACCGTTCACCGCCGCGTCCGCGGGCGCTCGCCCCGCGGAGCCGCCGGGGTGGACCGCGGCGTGGGCAACGTCGCCGCATTGGCCGAGCCGCGCGTTCGTGACCAACTGGGCGCAGGAGGGCTTCGCGAATCAGACGCTGCGCCAAGTGGTTCGGGTCAGCGAGGGCGGGCTCACCACCCGGGTGCGGCTAACCAACCGCTACGGCGCCGCGCCGCTGACGATCACCGGCGCGACCATCGCGCGGACCGCCGGCGCGGGCGCCATCCGGCCCGAGACTCTGTCGCACCTGACCGTCGGGCTGTCACCGACCTTCGTGATCGCGCCGGGCGCCGACCTCGTCACCGATCCGATCGCGTTGCCGCTCAATGCCTTCGACTCGGTCACCATCACGCTGTACTTCGCCGAGCCGACCGGCCCCGCCACGCAGCACTCGCAGGCCATCGCCACCACCTACCGCGCCGCGGGCGATCACCGCACCGACCCGACCGCCGCGGCATTCACCGAGTCCACCCCGACCTGGTACTACCTGGCGGGCGTCGAAGTGGCCGATCTCGCACCGAACCCACCAGCCGTGGTGGCCTTCGGCGACTCCATCACCGACGGCGTCGGGTCGATCACCGACGCGGACAACCGCTTTCCCGACGAACTCGCCGAACGCCTCGCCGCGGCGGGCGCCCCGCGCGCAGTGCTGAACCAGGGCATCGGCGGCAATCGGGTGACCGTCGACTCCGACTGGCTCGGCGACAGCGCGCTGCGCCGCTTCCAGCGCGACGTCCTCGACCAGCCGGGCGTCGGCACGGTGATCATCCTGGAGGGCGCCAACGACATCGGCCTCAGCGCGGGCGCGGCCAACCTGGGTGAGCCGCCGACGCCGGTCTCGGCGGACCAGCTGATCGCCGCGCACCGGGAGCTGATCGCGCGGGCCCGCGCCGCTGGACTTCGCGTCATCGGCGCGACCATCCTGCCGTTCGGCGGTTCGCCATACGACACGCCGGAGGGCGAGATCAAGCGCTCGGCCGTCAACGAGTGGATCCGCACCTCCGGCGAGTACGACGCGGTCGTCGACACCGCCGCCGCGCTCGCCGATCCGGCGGACCCGAGCCGGTTGCACCCCGCCTTCGACAGCGGAGATCGCTTGCACCCCAACGACGCGGGCTACCGCGCGATGGCGCAGGCCGTGAACCTCGCCGACCTGCGCTGAGGCGTAAGACCGACCGAGCACCGAAACGGCGAGCGGGCCGGGGTATCGCACCCCGGCCCGCTCGCCGTTGTCCGGACTGCCGTCAGGCGATGGGTCCGCGGGCGGCCTCGTAGGCCGCGCCGACCCGGTACAGCCGGTCGTCGGCCAGCGCGGGCGCCATGATCTGCAGCCCCACCGGCATGCCGTCGTCCTTGCTCAGCCCCGACGGCACCGACATGGCCGGGTGGCCCGCCAGGTTGGTCGGCAGCGTGCACAAGTCCGACAGGTACATGGCCAGCGGGTCGTCGACCTTCTCGCCCAGCTTCCACGGGGTGAACGGGCTCGTCGGCGAGACCAGCACGTCGACCTGCTCGTAGGCGGCGTCGAAGTCGCGCGCGATCAGGGTGCGAACCTTGAGCGCCTGACCGTAGTAGGCGTCGTAGTAGCCCGCCGAGAGCGCGTAGGTGCCGATCATGATGCGGCGCTTGACCTCGGGGCCGAAGCCCGCCGCGCGGGTCAGCGCCATGACCTGCTCGGCGCTGTGCGTGCCGTCGTCGCCGACGCGCAGGCCGTAGCGCATGGCGTCGAAGCGCGCCAGGTTCGACGACACCTCCGAGGGCATCACCAGGTAGTAGGACGGCAGGCCGTATTCGAAGTGCGGGCAGGACACCTCGACGACCTCGGCGCCCAGCTCCTTCAGCACGCCGACCGCGGCGTCGAAGGAGGCGAGCACACCCGGCTGGTAGCTGTCGGAGTGCAGTTCCTTGACCACGCCGATCTTCACGCCGCGCAGATCGCCCGCGGCACCCGCGCGCGCGGCGGCCACCACGGGCGGCACCGGCACGTTGCGCGAGGTGGAGTCCTTCGGGTCGTACCCGGCGATCACCTCGTGCAGCAGCGCGGTGTCGAGCACCGTGCGGCCGCAGGGCCCGCCCTGATCCAGCGAGGACGCGCAGGCGACCAGGCCGAAGCGCGAGACCGTGCCGTAGGTCGGCTTGGTGCCGACGGTCGCGGTCACCGCGGCGGGCTGCCGGATCGAGCCACCGGTGTCGGTGCCGATGGCCAGCGGCGCCTGGTGCGAGGCCAGCGCGGCCGCCGAGCCGCCGCCGGAGCCGCCCGGGACGCGCGTGGTGTCCCACGGGTTGCGGGTCGGGCCGTAGGCGGAGTTCTCGGTGGACGAGCCCATGGCGAACTCGTCCATGTTGGTCTTGCCGAGGATCGGGATGCCCGCCGCGCGCAGCTTGGTGGTCAGCGTCGCGTCGTACGGCGACATCCAGCCCTCGAGAATCTTCGAGGCGCAGGTGGTCGGCATGTCCGTGGTGGTGAACACGTCCTTGAGTGCCAACGGAACTCCGGCCAGCGGCGAGGCGGGCGCCTGGCCCTCGGCCAGCGCCGCATCCACCGCGGTCGCGGCCGCGAGCGCGTGCTCGCCCGCGACGTGCAGGAACGCGTTGAGCTCGCCGTCCACCTCGGCGATCCGATCCAGGTGCGCCTGGGTGACCTCGGCCGAGGACACCTCGCGGGCGTGGATCTTCGCGGCCAGTTCGGCCGCGCTGAGGGTGGTCAGCTCCGGCCCACCCGTCTCCCGGCCGCCGCCCCTCACGGAATCGCCCTGCGATGCTGTACTCATTCGCCCTCTCCCAGAATCTGCGGCACCAGGAAGCGCTGCTCGTCGACCGCGGGCGCGGCCGCCAAGGCCTGGTGCGGCGTCAGGCCGGGCACCAGCTCGTCGGGGCGCGTGACGTTGGTCGCCGGATTCGGCGAGGACGTGGCCGGGACGTCGGCGGCGGCGACCTCGGAAATGGTCCGCACGTGGCTCAGGATCGAATCCAGCTGACCGGCGAACTGATCCAGTTCGGCGTCGGACAGCGCGAGCCGGGACAGCCGGGCGAGGTGTGCGACCTCGTCGCGGGAGATGGCGGGCACCGCGGGACCCCTTTCGGCATGGTTGTGCATGGGTGGCCGTGCACGACGACCGCGCTGGCGCTCGGCTCACATCGTGCACGGAAGATGTTAGTCCGCGACCGGGATCGCTCCGCCCACCCGGTCGTCGCCGGGCTGCGGTGGACACATCGACAGTACGCCGCGCGACTCAACACCCGTCCAACAGCACGAACCGCGACGACACACCCCGAAATCTAGAGCGACACGCCGCGATGGCGCGAAATTGCCGCGTGGTGTTCGTCACTGGACGCTCTTCGAGTCGATAACAGGCCGTTAGGGGTGTAAGTATTGCCAGACCCGGGTATCCGACCACCAGGCTCGGCCGGCCAGAGGAAAGGAACGCGCGTGTCATACCTGCTCCGCGTGCAACTTCCGGATCGCCCGGGAAGCCTCGGCGCACTCGCGCTCGCATTGGGTTCCGTCGGCGCCGACATCCT
Organism: Nocardia lijiangensis NBRC 108240; assembly: GCF_001613045.1. Taxonomy (GTDB): domain Bacteria; phylum Actinomycetota; class Actinomycetes; order Mycobacteriales; family Mycobacteriaceae; genus Nocardia; species Nocardia lijiangensis. The sequence continues at coordinate 119,642 of NZ_BDBP01000001.1, forward strand.
CTCGCTGGATGTGGTCGAACGCGGGGCAGGCTTCGCCGTGGACGATCTCGTCGTGGAAGTTCCACCCAACGCACTCCCGGACACTCTCATCACCGCCGCGGAATCGATCGGCGACGTCCACGTGGACTCCATCCGCCCGTATTCGGGCGTGCTGGACACCCACCGCGAACTCGAGCTCATCGACCAGGTGGCCAGCGCACGCGACGACCGGCTGCAAGTGCTCGTCGACGGTGTGCCCCGCGTGCTGCGGGTCGGCTGGAGCACCGTGATCGACCTGGGCCCGCACGGCGCCTACCGGGTGGTCGGCAGCCAGAGCGCGCCGCAGACGCAGGCCGGTTCGGCGCCGTGGATGCCGCTCGAGAAGCCCGCCGTGCTCGATCCGGAGGCCGAGTGGGTGCCGCAGATCTGGCGGGACATGGATACCAAGCTGGCCGCCGCGCCGCTGGGCAACACCGGCAGGGTGCTGCTGCTCGGCAGGCCGGGCGGACCGGACTTCCGTCCGTCGGAGGTGGCGCGGCTCGGTTACCTGGCGGGCATCGTCGCGACCGTTCTCGGCTGAACCCGCGTTCCGCGAGTCCTGAGCGGACCTGCCGCGCGGTCAGCGTAGGGGCAGGGGCAAGCGCAAGACGGTGAGCAACTCGCCCGCAGGCGTCGTCCAATCCCGTTCCGGCACAGCGACGAAACCTAAGCGATCGTAGATGCGGCGGGCGTCGACCATCGCGGGCATGGTGGTCAGCGCCACCGCCTCGCACGATTCCGCGGTCGCGGTCTCGATCACGGTGCGCACCAGCGCCGTTCCCGCGCCGAGTCCGCGGGCCCGCTTGTCGACCGCGAGCATGCGGAACTCCAGCTCACCGGGACGGGCGATCTCCGCGTAGGGCAAGCCGTACCGGGCGACGGTGAGCGAGCCGACCACGCGATCGTCGTGCACCGCGACCAGGATCTGCGCCGCGGCGGCCCTGCGCTCGGTGTCGGCGAGCTCGGTGACGTACGAGCTGCTTGGCGGGACGTAACCCTCACCCACGTAGACGTCGACGGTCAGCTCGCCGACTGCGGCGTACTCCTCCGGAGTCGCCGTCCGGATGACCATCTCGTGCACGCCCATACCGGCATCCTGCCACCGCCGCGGGCGACCTTGACATCCGACCAGTTCAGGAACCCAGGGGCGGACGGCTACCCGGATGCGCAATCTGCCACCGGTCCGGCTTGCCCTGCGGGTAGACGACCGGGATGTAGTCACCGATCGCGGGCCACTGATTCACGTCCCAAGCGAAGCGACCGTAGACCACGGTCTCCGGCACCGACGGACCGGTCAAGTTGCCGGTGATGGTGACGTACTGCTCACCCATGGCCTCCGGGCGCGGGCTCACGCCCGTGACGTACAGCGAGCCGGACTCCGGTTGTGCCATCTGGAAGCCCTGCCGTCCCCGGCGATAGGCCACGAGCAGCGCCACCAGCGTGGTGACCATGATCACCAGCATTGCGAATTCCAGCATGCACCCATCGTATGGCGCGGGCCGCACGCGTCCTCGGCGCGCGGCCCGTGCGGTCCCCTGTGGGTTTCAGAGCGCCGCGAGTTCGCTCGCACCGCGCTCGGTGCGGCGGACCTGCCAGACCGCCGTGCGGGTGCGCTGCGAACGACCGTTGCCCCGATCGATCAGCGAGCGGTTGTCGGTGGTGAAAACCAGCTGGGCGCCATGGGCATTGGTCTCCGGGTTCTGGAACAGCTGGATCAGCCGATCGGCCTGCTCGGCGGGCAGATGTGCGCCGATGTCGTCGACAGCGAGCACCCGTCCGTTGTCGAGGGCGTCGAGCATGGTGGGCAGCAACCGCAGCAGCGAGAGCGTCGCGGCGGATTCGTCGGTGATGTCGAACGGGGCGTCGATGCCCGCGTGCACCAAGCCGAGGCCGACGCCGCGCCGGGCCACCATACGGGTGTAGAGCGCGTCACGGGCGGCGCGCAGATTCGTCAGCTCCCGTTCCAGCATCAGCGGGGTGATCCCGTTGTCCTGCAGCAGCAGGCGGTCGGCGTGGGCGGGCGAGTTGGCGCACAGCTCGGCCTGTTTGGCGGTGCCTTCGATGTCGGCGTCGAGTTCACGCAGATAGTCGGCGTAGAGCGGGTCGTTCTCGGCGATCAGCAGATCCGTGATGCCCAGTTCGGCGGCGCGCAGCAACAGCAGCAGCCGGGCCGCGTTGTCCGGGGACCGCGAGATGTGGCCGCCCAGCCGGTGCGCCACCGCGTCCGGCTCGGCCGCGCCGCGCTGCACCTCCAGCATCGAGGAGAACCAGCGGTAGGCGGGCACCAGCGCCTCGGCGTACATCTGCCCGGCGAGGCTGAGCAGCAGCGCGTTCGGACGCGCCAGCGGCACCAGCGCGGCGATGCCGTAGCGGGCGGCCTCGAACATGGGACCGATTTTGATTTGTTCGCCGTTGCGCTCGAACACGATTCGCTTGCGCGAGCGCGGATGGCTGTACAACCATTCGGCGGTCACCTCGGCATTGTCCAGCCGGAAGCCGTAGGTGAACGGGCAGCCCTCCGCGACGAACCCCGCAACGAACTCGGTCGGTCGATCCGGAAAACCCAAGTGCGGCGCACGAACCGGGCCCGCGTACGGATCCCACCCGGTGACCGAATGCAGCACCGCGTCACGCATGTGCCCGAGCGCATCGATCAGGCTGGTCTTCCCCGCCGCGGTCCCCCCGTGCACCGCGGTCACCGGCACCGCCACCGGCCCACTCCCCTTGGTCAGCCGCAGCTCCTGCCGGTCGGCCAGCGATCTGTGGTTGGTCACCTGAAAACTCCGCAGCATGCCGCCATACTTCCGTCCCACCCGCCCCTGTGCGACACCAACCCGCGTCGCCGCACGAATCAGCACTCGACGCCCGCCACCGTCCGTCGTTGTGGATAAGTTCGATTTCCTAGCCCCAACCTGGCCGGATGCGACGCGCATCCGCTCTCGGTCGGAGCACGACACGGTACGCTTGGCTCCATGACCGAGGCCTCGATCGCCTACCACTGGAGCCGCGACGAGTTCTTGCGCGCGTGGCAAGCGGGTGCGTTCGACCGTCGGGTCGAACTCGTCGAGGGGGAGGTTTGGTCGGTGGTCATCGGGGGCTGGCACGGAGAGGCGGTATTCCGCGTCGCGGCGGCTTTGCGGTCGAGCCAGTTCAAGGTCAGCGGAGCGACGCTGCCGACCGAGGATTCACTGCCGGATCCCGACTGCTGGGTCCGCCGGGTCGATGCCGAACCCATTGATGTTGTCGGCAAGAAGATCCCGGTGTGGGCACCGGAGGACATCTCGCTGGTTGTAGAGGTTTCCGACGAAACGGTGGTGCCGGACCTCAACGTCAAGGCCAATCTCTACAGCCGGGGCGGGTACCCGGTCTATTGGGTCGTCACCAGGGAACTGATCTACGAACACACCGAGCCCACGCCGAGGGGCTATGCGAACGTTCGCAAGTTCCTTCCCGGCGAGCTCATTCCGCTGCATTTCGCCGACACCGCGGTCGCCGTCGAAGACATTCTGTTCGAGGAGTAGTCGGCGGGCGTCTCGGGCGGACGTGGGGACAGCGGGGGCGATCGGGGTTAGCATGCTGGCGCTAGCTCCTGTGGGGGCGTGGCTGTCCGAGCGTCTCCAAGGGATGAGGTCCAGCGATGACACGAATGCTTCGTCGGCTCGTGATCCGCGGTGCGGTGATCGGGGCGATCGCCGCCGGTGCGGTGGTCGCGGTGCCGCAGACGGCGATCGCCGACGCGCCGTGCCCGGACGGTACCGCGAGGGTGTTCCTCAACGACGCCACCAACGTGTGCCAGAGCGGCAGCGCGACCTATACCGCTCGACCGGCGGTGAGCAAGGTGTGTTCGACGGGAGGCACCACGGTCGTGGTGGAGACCACCGGTCCGCGCCGGGTCAACCGGCGGCACATCGAACTCGAGCCAGGCGGGCACTGCGCGCGCCTCGAGATCGAGGGCCAGGAAAGCGCCACCGTGCAGGTCCAGCCCGCCTGATCGCCGCCGCTTCCGAACTCGGCGAGCGCCGCGTCTCCGACCGATGCGCTAGGAGAGCTCCGGCGCCGTAGGAGACCCCAGCGCCGTGCAAGACCTCAGCGCCATGGGAGACCTGAAGCGCCGCAGTGCCGATCACGCTTCGCTAGCCGCCGCCGCGCCACAGCAGTGCGCTGTCGCCGAACTCGTGCCATAGGTAGCCGGTATCGAGCGCTTCGGCGTACGCGCGGCGCACGGTGGAGTCCCCGGCGACCGCGACCAGCAGGTCCAGATGCGACGCTCCGGGCGCGTGCCAGCCGGTGATCAGCCCGTCGACCACCCGGGCGGGACGATCCGCGCCGAGGACGAGTTCGGTCCACCCGCTCTCGGGGCGCACCCGTCCGTCCGTGTCGGCGGCGGATTCGAGCGCCCTGGTGACCGTGGTACCGACCGCGACGACCCGGCCGTTCGCGGCTCTGGTGTCGTTCACCAGACGTGCCGTGGCCGGGGGCACGGCGAAGCGCTCCGGGCTCGGAGGTTCTCCGGCTTCCGGCGAGGAGACGCCCGTGTGCAAGGTGATCGGAGCGAGGGCGACCCCGGAGCTGACCAGGTCCAGCACCACGTCGTGCGTGAACGGTCGTGCGGCGCTCGGCATTTCCGCGCTGCCAGGGACGCGCCCGAACACCGTCGTGTAGTACGAGGGCGACCATCGCCGCGGCACGTAGGAGTAGGTGATCGGTCGCCCGTGCTCGCTCATGAGAACTCGCGGATCCACGGTGACGTCGGCGATCCACAGCCTGCGCGCCCCCGGCAGCCACGTCCCGCGCAGTGTCGCGCGTGCTCCGTCCGGCAGCTCGATCACGGTGCCCGCCCGCAGTTTCCGGCTCGGCAGTGGGGTGCGCTCGCGGGTCCGCGCCTCGACCACCCAGCCGCCGTCGTCCAGCCAGGTGGCGAAGTGCAGAGTGATCGGCAGGTCCGCAATGGCGGCGTCGACTCCGGCGGAGGTGGTCGCCGAATTGTTCACCACCACAAGGTCACCCGGCCGCAGGTAACGCGGAAGTTCTCGAAACCGCGCGTGTGTCAGCCGATCTCCGGCGACCAGCAGCCGGACACCGTCCCGCGCCGTGCCGCGTGTCTCCGGCGGGGCATCGGCGTTGTACCGGTCCGGCAGCTCGAAGGACCGTGCCCATCCGCCGGAACCCGTTGCGGCCCCGATATTTCCGTGTTTCGACAATGGACGGTGCCGCGGCTCGCCCCGCGCGGGCACGGTCGACGCTTCGCCACTCATGCCTCCACCTCGCCAGCGCTCGGCTCCGGCGTGCGCGATGCGCACTGGCACATGATTCGCTCACTCATCGCGCCACCGCGAAATCCGCCGCGGTGTAGCGGCCGTTCTTCGGCCGTTCGTCGAGCAGCCGAAGCAACGCGGGCACAACGGTGTCCGGCTCGGGCCGATCGGAGATGTCCTCGCCGGGGAACGCGGCCTGGTGCATCTCGGTGCGCATATCGCCCGGATCGAACGAGTAGATCGCCAGCTCCGGGTGCTCGGCCGCGAGGATCGCGGTGAGCTGATCCAGCGCCGCCTTGGCCGAACCGTATCCACCCCATCCCGGATACGGTTCCACGGCGGCGTCGGAGCTGATGTCGATGACGACGCCGCCGAGATCGAGCAGCGGCAGCACCGCCTGGAGGATCGCCAGCGGGGCCACGACGTTCGTGCGATAGACGGCCTCGAGTTCATCGAGCGGATAGTCGGCCAGCCGGGGCAGCGGGCTGGGCCCGAGCCTGCTGGCGTTGTTCACCACGAGATCGAGCGGTCCGGCCCCTTCGGCGATTTCGGTCAGCCTGGCGCGGTGTGCGGGATCGGTGACATCGCCGGTGACGGCGATGAACGCGGCGCCGAGCTCGGCACGGACCCGGTCGAGCCGGTCGCCGCGGCGGGCGGTGCCGATCACCCGCCAGCCGCGCCCGGCCAGCGCGCGGGAGAGTGCGAGGCCGAGCCCGGCCGAGGCGCCGGTGATCAGGGCGGTGGGACGGTGAGTCATGACGGTCTCCTGATAGTTGCCTACCCGACCGATCGTCATACCTGAAGCATGGTTCAGGTCAAGTGCCGTTCACCACCGCGCGCAATCACCGGCCGCGGGGCTACTCCTCGGCGCCCTCTTCTACCTCGGACGCCGCGGGCGTCACCGCCTCCGGCCCGTGCTCGAGCAGCAGCCGGAAACCGTCTTCGTCCAGGATCGGCACCCCGAGCTCCTCGGCCTTGGCCGCCTTCGAACCCGGCGCCTCGCCGATCACCACGAACGCGGTCTTCTTGGAGACCGAGCCCGCCGCCTTGCCGCCACGCACCAGGATTGCTTCCTTCGCACCGTCGCGCGAAAAGCCTTGCAGCGAACCGGTGACGACGATCGACAGGCCTTCCAGCGTGCGTTCGATGGACTCGTCGCGCTCGTCCTCCATCCGCACGCCGGCGGCGCGCCACTTCTCGACGATCGCGCGGTGCCAGTCGACGGTGAACCACTCGGCCGCCGCGGCGGCGATGGTCGGGCCGACGCCGTCGGCGGCGCCCAGCTCCTCGACGGTGGCCGACTCGATCCGCTCCATGCTGGCGAACTCGGCGGCCAGCGCCCTGGCGGCGGTGGGCCCGACGTGCCGGATCGACAGGCCGACCAGCACGCGCCACAGCGGACGGTCCTTGGCGGAGTTCAAATTGTCCAGCAGCCGTTTGCCGTTCGCCGAGAGGCTGCCGTCCTTGTTGGCGAACAGCGAGGTGGTGAGCAGGCGCGGCTCGTCGAGGTCGAACAGGTCGCCCTCGTCGGTGATGGCGCCGGACTTCAGCAGGTCGATGGCGGCCTCGTAGCCGAGCGCCTCGATGTCGAAGGCGTTGCGGCTGGCCACGTGGTACACCCGCTCCCGCAGCTGCGCGGGGCAGGAACGCTGGTTCGGGCAGCGGATGTCGGCGTCGCCCTCCTTCTCCGGCGCCAGCTCGGTGCCGCACTCCGGACAGTGCGACGGCATGACGAACTCGCGTTCCTCGCCGGTGCGTGCGTCCACCACCGGGCCGAGCACCTCGGGGATCACGTCGCCCGCCTTGCGGATGGTGACGGTGTCACCGATGAGCACGCCCTTGCGCTTGACCTCCGAGGCGTTGTGCAGCGTCGCCATCGCCACGGTCGATCCCGCGATGGACACCGGCTCCATCACCGCGAACGGGGTGACCCGCCCGGTGCGCCCCACATTGACCTCGATATTGATCAGCTTGGTCGTGGCCTCCTCGGGCGGGTACTTGTAGGCGATCGCCCAGCGCGGCGCGCGCGACGTGGCACCGAGGCGACGCTGCAGTGACATCTCGTCGATCTTGATAACTTGGCCGTCGATCTCGTGCTCGATGTCGTGCCGGTGCTCGCCCCAGTAGGCCACCCGCTCGATCACCGCCTCCACACCCTGCACCCGCCGGGTGTGCTCGGAGACCGGCAGTCCCCAGGCCGCCAGCGCGCGGTACGCCTCGTACTGCGAGGCGGGGGTGTAGCCCTCGATGCGGCCGAAGCCGTGACAGATCATCCGCAGCCGCCTGCGCGCGGTGACCGACGGGTCCTTCTGCCGCAGCGAACCGGCCGCGGTGTTGCGCGGGTTCGCGTACGGCGGCTTGCCCTCGGCCACGATGGAGGCGTTGAGCGTCTCGAAATCCTCCAGCCGCATGTACACCTCGCCGCGCACCTCCAGCAGGTCCGGGACGGGAAACTCGTCGGTGGCGGATAGCTCGGCCGGGACGTCGTCGATGGTGCGCGCGTTGAGGGTGACGTCCTCGCCGGTGCGGCCGTCGCCGCGGGTCGCGGCCCGTACCAGCCTGCCCTTCTCGTAGACCAGGTTGAGCGCGACGCCGTCGATCTTCACCTCGCACAGGTAGTGCAGGTTCGGGCCGGTCTCGGCCTCCACGCGCGCGGCCCAGGCGCGTAGTTCGTCGTAGCTGAACACGTTGTCCAGTGAGAGCATCCGCTGCAGATGGTCGACCGGGGTGAAATCGGTCGCGAAGCCGCCGCCGACCAGCTGGGTCGGCGAATCGGGGGTCCGCAGATCCGGGTGCTCCTCCTCCATGGCCTGCAACCGCCGCAGCAGCTCGTCGAACTCCCCGTCGGAGATGATCGGCGCGTCGCGCACGTAGTAGCGGAACTGGTGTTCGCGCACCTCGTCCGCGAGCTGCTGCCACTGCACCCGCTGCTCTGCCGTCGCCGGAACCACCGCACTGTCGCTGTCACTCACGAGAGGCACAGTAGTCGAGCGCACCGACACATTCCCGCACGTCGACGCCCTGTTGCCCGGCCGGGACCGGTCAGGAGAAGGTGAGCGACTCCGGGTCTTCGGCGAAGGCGCGGGCCGTCTCGTTCGCCAGGCTCAGCGCGCGCCGGGCCCAGGACAGCGGCGCGCCCGCCAGCCCGCATGCCGGGGCGACGAGCACACTCTCGGCGAGCGCGGTGCGCGGAAAGCCGAGCCGATCGATGAGCCGTACGCCGGGTTCCGCGATCTCGCGCCAGGTCACCGGTGTCGGTGCCGCGGTACTCCTGGTCGCCTGCGCTGCGGTCCTGGTCGCGGGGTCGGTGGTCGGCACGAGCCCGAGCACCAGTCGCTTCCCGGCATCGAGCGTCTCGCCGATGCTGTCGAGATCGCGGGTGCCGATCGTCGCGACATCGAAGCCGACCGCGGCGGCCGCGCTGCGGCGCAAAAAGGCCAGCGCGGGCGGCTCGGCGCAGCTGTGCACCAGCACCGGGGCCGATTGCGCCTCGATGACCCCGTCGAGCACGGCGAGCGCCTCGGGTCCCGGCATCGCGCGCACGGTGTTCAGCACGCTGACGCCGCGCAGCGAACCGTTCAGCACATCGGTCAGCGACGGCTCGTCGAGCTGCAATACGACCCGCGCGCCGAGCCGTTTACCCACCTCGGCGACGTGCTGGGCGAGGCCCTCCGCGAGGGATTCCGAAAGGTCGCGCAGCGCACCGGAATCGGTGAGCGCGCGGTGCCCGCCGGGCAGCTCGACCTCGGCGGCCAGCGTCAGCGGTCCGGTGGCCTGGACCTTGACGACGCGTCCGGTGCCCACCGAACCCGATGTCTCCCATGCCTCTTCGAGCGCGTCCAGGTCGGCGCGCAGCAGATCGCGGGCGCGGCGGGAGACCGCGCCGGGACGCGCGGCGAGCCGGTAGCCGCGAGTGCTCGTGTCGAAGCGCATGTCCACCAGCAGGGCCGACACACGGCCGATCATGTCGGCGCCGAGACCGCGTCCCGGAAGCTCGGGCAGGTGGGTCAGCTCGGCCAGCTCGCCGAGCACGGTGTTCGCGGCTTCGCGCGGATCGGTGCCCGGCCACGACCCCACGGCCGTCGCGATGCCGCCGGACAGCGGGTCGACCGCGCCGCGCTCGGTGGAATCCGCAGCGCCAGTACCGGTTTCGCTCACCACGTCCTACCCATTCGATGTGTGATGGATGCCGCCGGTGTCGACGGCGCGCCGACCTCCGCCGGGGTGCGCCCGGACGCGGCCTCGTGACACTACCGCGCACCGAGCGTGCGGAGTGCGCGTCGAGCGCTCGGCCTACCGCGCCTCGACGCTCGTCGTGTCGTCGGCCGGGTGCTCCGCGTGCGAGGTGCCGCTGATGGTGCCGCTGCCGATCACCTCGTCGCCGAGCGCGTCCGGTCGATACAGCACGACGGCCTGTCCCCTGGCGACGCCGGTCAGCGGTTCACGCAGCCGCACCTCGAGGCCGCCGCCCACCGCCTCGGCGAGCGCGGGCGCGGTGCCGCCGTGCGCGCGCACCTGCGCGACGCACTCGATCGGACCGTCCGGCGCCGAGCCCGAGGTCCAGATCGCGCGCTCGGCGCGCACCGTCCAGACCCGCAGGTCCTCGGCCGAGCCGACCCGCACGGTGCCGGAATCGGGGTCGATACCGGTGACGTAACGCGGCTTGCCGTCGGCCGCCGGGCCCCCCAGTCCGAGACCCTTGCGCTGGCCGATGGTGAAGCCGTGCACACCCTCGTGCTCGGCGAGCACGGTGCCGTCGGCGTCCACCACGGCGCCCGGGCGGATGCCGATCTTGGCGCCGAGGAAGGCGCGGGTGTCACCGGAAGGGATGAAGCAGATGTCGTGGCTGTCCGGCTTGTTCGCCACCGCGAGTCCGCGCTCGGCGGCCTCGGTCCTGATCTGCGGCTTCGGGGTGTCGCCCACCGGGAACATGGCGCGGGAGAGCTGCTCGGCGGTGAGCACGGCCAGCACGTAGGACTGGTCCTTGTCGGCGTCCACCGCGCGGCGCAGCACGCCGTCCTCGAGCCGGGCGTAGTGGCCGGTGACGACAGCGTCGAAGCCGAGCGCCACCGCGCGGTCGGCCAGCGCCGAGAACTTGATCTTCTCGTTGCAGCGCAGGCACGGGTTGGGCGTCTCGCCCGCCGCGTAGGCCGCCACGAAGTCGTCGATCACGTCTTCCTTGAAGCGATCCGCGAAATCCCAGACGTAGAAAGGGATTCCGAGCACGTCGGCGGCGCGGCGGGCGTCGCCCGCGTCCTCCTTCGAGCAGCAGCCGCGCGAACCGGTGCGCAGCGTGCCGGGGGTGGCCGAGAGCGCCAGATGCACGCCGACCACCTCGTGCCCGGCGTCGACGGCGCGCGCCGCCGCGACGGCCGAGTCGACACCACCGCTCATCGCCGCGAGTACCCGCATCACACACCACCTTTCGCACCGGCAAGGCCAGCGGCCCTGGCCCGCTCCACCACCTGGGGCAAGACATCGAGGAGGGCGTCCACGTCGGCGCGGGTCGACGTGTGCCCCAAGGAGAATCGCAGCGAGCCGCGCGCCACCCAGGGCTCGACGCCCATGGCGATCAGCACGTGACTCGGCGTGGCAACGCCCGCGTTGCAGGCGGAGCCGGTCGAGCATTCGATCCCGGCGGCGTCCAGCAGCATCAGCAGCGAATCGCCCTCGCAGCCGGGGAACGTGAAGTGCGCGTTGCCTGGCAGACGCTGCGCGCCGGCCGGACCGTTCAGCACGGCCTCCGGCACCGCCGCGGTCACGCCCGCGATGAGCGCGTCCCGCAGCGCGGCCAATTCGGCGGTGCGCGTAGGCAGTTCGGCGATGGTGGCCTCCAGCGCGGTGGCCAGGCCGACCGCGGCCGCGGTGTCCGAGGTGCCGGAGCGCAGATCGCGCTCGTGCCCGCCGCCGTGCAGCAGCGGCACACATGCCACCTGCCTGCCGAGCAGCAGCACGCCGACACCGTGCGGCCCGCCGACCTTGTGCCCTGCGAAGCTCGCAGCGGAAAGGCCGCTCGCGGCGAAATCGATCGGCAGCTGGGCCGCGGCCTGGATCGCGTCGCTGTGCATGGGAACGCCGAATTCCTGTGCCACCGCGGCCAATTCGGCGATCGGCTGAATCGCGCCGACCTCGTTGTTGGCCCACATGACGGTGACAAGGGCGACCTCGTCGGGGTGCTCGGCCAGCACCGCCCGCAGCATGCGCGGCGACACCACGCCGTCGGCGTCCACCGGCAGCCAGGTGGCCTGCGCCCCCTCGTGCTGCTCCAGCCACTCCACCGCGTCGATGACCGCGTGATGCTCGATCGAGCTGGCGATGATCCTGGTGCGGCGCGGCTCGGCGTCCCTGCGTGCCCAGTAGATGCCCTTGACCGCCAGATTGTCGCTCTCGGTGCCACCGGAGGTGAAGATCACCTCGGACGGCCGGGCGCCCAGATTCGCGGCGATCGACTCGCGCGCCTCCTCGAGCAACCGGCGCGCGGCGCGACCCGATCCGTGCACCGACGAGGCATTCCCCGGCCGCGCCATGGCAGCCGTCATCGCCTCGATCGCGGCAGGCAGCATCGGTGTGGTCGCCGCATGATCGAGGTAGACCGTCTGGGGCGCAGCACCGGTGACCGGACCCGAAAAAGCCGACTTCATGACCAGTAAAGGATAGCCGCAGCGAGTGCGCCGTTATTCCCGGCCGAGTGTGGGCCGACGGCACCTGCCGTGAACTGCGACCTTCCCGTCCGTGGTCCACACCAGCGCACGCGCGGCGGAGCGGGCCCTTCGGATGTGAAGTTTGTGGCTCCTCTCGCCTATGACGACGACCAGTTCGCGCAGGGAAACGCACAACCGGGAAGTGCCCGAGGTCCCGCGAGCCGTCGGAGGACGGGCGTACGGCACGCGGGTCGTCACCACGTCCGATCAGGCCGCGGGTCGGGCGGCGACGGTGCCGACAAGCCGAGGGTTCGAGCGCTCTCGGTGAGATGCGCGAGGCCTGCCGACGCCGAGGCGATGGTCGATATGCCCCCGGGAAGTCGTCCGCCTCGACCTGGCTGGCGAACCGATCGAACATCTCTTCATCAGAGTTGACGGTGCGGCGTCGACATCACCGCGCTCGCTGCAGCTACATAACGCGGACGTCAGATCGGGGAGAGCGGCCTCACAATGGCTGCGTATGAGTGACGTCGGGGTTCCCGACGACTCGCACCGGCAAGATCTCCCGTCAACAGTTGCGTGGGCTGGGCGAACTGTCTGCACCGTCTCGGCCAGAGACGGGGGTCGCGGCGACGATCCGCCGTGAACTGCATGCCGCACGGAACGGGACCGCACTGCGGTGAACGCCACGACAGGTTCTCGACCGGTTTCTACGATTCAAGTATTTGCTGCCGATTTGCTCCGCGTCGCGTTCATTGTCGTCCATGCTTGGTCGACGATGAAGTTCAGGCGATCGGAGGTAGTAGCGTGAGCGAGGAAGCCAGCACTCCCATCCGCCCGACCTGGGTACCGGAAAAGCTGTACCCGTATTCCAGTCATTTCGCCGAGATCGACGGCTCGCGTGTGCACTACCTCGACGAAGGCAGCGGGCCACCGCTGGTCCTGCTGCACGGCAATCCGACCTGGTCGTTCCTCTACCGCGACATCATCGCCGGTCTGCGTGACCGATTCCGCTGCATCGCGGTGGACTATCCCGGCTTCGGGCTGTCCAGGGCGGCACCCGGCTACGGCTTCACACCCGCCGAGCATGCCCGGGTCGTGGCGGAACTGATCTCCCGGCTCGACCTGCGCGAGGCTACGCTGATGGTGCAGGATTGGGGTGGACCGATCGGATTCGCCGCGGCAGTGAGGCACCCGGATCGCTTCGTGGCCTTCGTCATCGGGAACACTTGGGCCTGGCCGAAATCCGACCCGAGCACGCAGGCCTTCTCTCGGTTTCTGGGCGGCCCGGTCGGCGGTTGGCTGATCCGGCGGCACAACTTCTTCGTCGAGCGGATCATCCCCGTGGGCGTGCGGCGCAAGAAACTGGACAAGGTGGTAATGGACGCCTACCGCGGCCCCTTCCTGACACCGGAATCGCGCGAGCCGGTCCATGTGTTCCCCCGCGAAATCCTGGCGAGCCGACCGTTTCTCGCCGCAGTCGAGCGCGGCCTCGACGCGGTGCGGGACCGGCAGGCACTGATCGTGTGGGGCACCAAGGATGTCGCCTTCCGCGCCCCCGAACGCCGTCACTGGGAGGAACTGTTCGCCGACCATCGGACGGTTCTTCTCAATGGCGCCGGCCACTACATCCAGGAAGACGCCGCCGACGAAATCGTCGCCGCGATCCGGCAGTGGCGACCGGCCGACAACTGACTCAGGACCGGGTATCGAGCGCCGGTCGATGTGGCTCGAAAGATTCAGCAATCCGACAGTTACGGTTGGCGATCATCGTGCGGACCCGGCGGCGATCGAGCTCCGGGCGGCGCGCGCACGACCGAGTAGAGCCGGACGGGACGGGAGTTCGATGCGTACACCAAAGCGCTGGCACACCCTGGTCGCACTCGTTACGATCGCGACGGCACTGCTCCTGCCTGGCGTCGCGGCCCCCTCGGCGAACGCGACCGTCGTGCCGTTCGGCAACGAGTTTCTCTGGGGTGTCGCGTCGTCCGGGTTCCAGTCGGAGGGGTACGCGCCCGAGAGCAACTGGACCCGCTACATCGATTCGGGCGCAGCCGGGGACGAGTATGGGAATTCGGTCGACTTCACCAACCACTATGCCTCCGATATCGATCTGGCCGCGCGGCTCGGGGTTCGGGTGTATCGGATCGGGATCGAATGGGCTCGATTGCAGCCGGAACCGGGAATCTGGGACGCCGCGGCATTCAGGTTCTACGACGACGTGATCGCCCGTATCGTCGCGGCAGGGATGCGGCCGATGCTCACCCTGGACCACTGGGTGTACCCGGGTTGGGCGAGTGATCGCGGCGGCTGGCGCAATCCGGGCATGGTCGAGGATTGGCTGGTCAATATGCGAAAGGTGGTCAACCGCTATGCCTCTCGCAACCCGCTGTGGGTCACTTTCAACGAGCCCGCCGCATATGTCGGAACCGAGCTGCGTATCGGCGCCATCACCGTCGACGAGGCTCCCGCGATGCTGGACCGAATGGCTCAGGCCCACAACACGATTTACGACACCATCCACCGCGCCACGCCCAACGCACAGGTCACCAGCAACTTCGGTTACGTTGCGGGGGCCGAGACCGAGGTCAACCAGCCGATGGTCGACCGGATCGCCGACAAGCTCGACTTCATCGGCGTCGACTACTATTTCGCGGTGCTGCCGGAATCCGGTCAGTCGGTACAGGGCGGTTCGATCCAGGGCCCCGCGATTTGGGAACTGCCGATTCGCACCGAGGGCATCTATTACGCGCTGCGGCACTATTCGCGCCTATTCCCGGACCGCCCGCTGTACGTCGTCGAGAACGGGATGCCCACCGAGAACGACCTCCCGCGGGCGGACGGTTACACCCGCTCCGAACACCTCCGCGACACCGTCTACTGGCTGCAGCGCGCCAAGGCCGATGGCATCGACGTGGTCGGCTACAACTACTGGAGCCTGACCGACAACTACGAATGGGGCAGTTACACACCCCGTTTCGGCCTCTACACCGTCGACGTCCGCACCGACCCCACCCTGGCCCGCCAACCGACGGACGCCGTCGAGACCTACCGCACGATCATCCGATCCGGCGGGGTCCCCGCGAACTACCGACCGACTCGTCCGCCCGCCGAATGCGCACTGGTAGACCCGCCCGAAAGCTGCGATCAAACGGTCGGCCTCCCTGATTAGACCGCGAGCACTCCGACTGCCCGGTGTCGAGGGAGTAGCTGTGTGCCGCGCAGATGCCGGCGCGCGCCATTCACCAGCGCATGCGCAGCTTGCTGATCCGAGCGCGATCCCGCGGTAGCGATCTGAAATCTAGCAACGCCGGCCAAGCCCCTGCTCACGACAGCGGCAGATCTCGTCTATCGCGGCCGACTCAGGATTCAGGCGCGCGTGCCGTCGGTGGTCTGACGCGGATGCGCCGACCGATCCCGGCCGCGGAAGAGCGCGACCGCCCTGCTGCGCAGGCCGCGGGGGCCGACGCCGTGATGCTCGCCCGCCCCGCCGGATCGCGCCGAATCCTGCTGCGCCGGAGCCGGGTCCTGCACGCGGGTCGCGGTGGCCTCGATCCATTCGGTGTCGGTCGACGAGTGGCGCGGGAGCTCAGCGCCGCGCACGGCGAGTTCGCAGCGGCGAGCCAGATCCTTGCGGTCGAGGCCCGGGTACTCCGGCGTTTCCAGGGTGATCTCGGCGATCATGCCGCGCGAACGCAGCACGCGCAGGGCCGAGTCGCCGAAGGTGTCCTCGCCGACGAAACTGGGCACGGTGCAGCGATCGCCGTGGCCGTCCAGGTAGCGCAGCCGCACGGGCTGCACGAAGGTGCCGGTGTCGATCGCGGCCTGGAAGAGGGCGGGCCGCATGGTGCCGTAGGCGCGTCCGCACCAGGTGGTGCCCTCGGGGAAGAACGCGACTCGTTCGCCCGCGGTGAGGCGAGCGCCGATCTGCGCGATGATCTCGGGCAGCTCACGCAGCCGCTCGCGTTCGATCGGGAGGACGCCCATGAGCTTGGCGAGCCCGCCGATCAGCGGCCAGTCGATCAGATCCGCCCGCGCGACGAACCCGAGCGGCTGCACTGCGGCCAGCGCGACCACGTCGGTCCAGCCGATGTGCCCGGTCACCACGAGCACGCCGGTGCCGGGATCGGCGTAGCGGACATCGGCGGCCGCGGCCGCGGCGGCAGCGCGTTCGGCGCCGACGCGCGAGGCGATGGCGCGTTCGGCGGGCACCGGGTCGGTGGGAATCCGGTTGTCCACCACCCGAAGCCGCATGCCGAGACAGCGCAGCAGCACGCGCGCGTATCCGCGCTGCACGTCCGCCCGCCGTCCCGCGGGGATCGCGAGGTGGCACACCGGATAGGTCAGCAGCAGCCCGGCGATACCGAGCGCGCGGGCGACCACCCGCGCCGTGCCGATCTCACCGATCGGCTCCATGCAGCCGGGCCCGCAGGGGCTCGACGGCATCCACGCGTGCACGGCCTGCGCGGGCGGCGCCTCGAACACCACGGTCCTCACCGTCCCCCGTCGAGGGCCGCGGCAGCGCCCTGTAGTCGGTCCAGATATCGCGTGTTGATGGTGTCCAGGCCGAGCAGCGCGACGAAGTCGGCGACAGCGAAGTCGGGATCGTGTGCCGGTTCGCCGCAGATCTCCGCGCCGAGCCGCAGGTAGCCGCGCAGCAGCGGGGGCAGCTTGGGGCGCGAGGGCGGGGTGAGCTCGTCGAGCGTCTTGCCGTCGACGACCACCGGACGGTGCGGGTGCACCCGCCGCTCCGGGTCGGAGGCGTGCCTGCCGAGCAGCATGTCCCGCACGCCGCGCACGTTCACGCCCGCCGGATCCTGCGGGGTGTCCTGCATCGGCACCGACACGCAGCCCATCACCCACTCGTATCCGGTGAGCTGGATGTAGTGCAGGATGCCCGCCCACATCAGGGTGAGCACCGAACCGTTGCGGTGATCGGGGACCACGCAGGCCCGGCCCATCTCGACGATCCGCTGCCCCTCGGGGTCCAGCTGGGCGAGGTCGAATTCGGTGGCCGTGTAGTACCCGCCCGCCGCGGCGACCTTGTCCGGCGGCAGCATCCGGTAGCAGCCGACGAACTGCTCGGTGACGTCGTCACGAACCAGCAGGTGATCGCAGTGTTCGTCGAAGCGATCGGCGTCGAGTCCGGTGCCGTTGTCGGGGATGTGAAAGCCGGGCTCGTTGGCGAACACGCCGTAGCGCAGCCGCTGCGCCGCCTCCCGATGGTCGGCGTCGGACGAGACGACCAGCGAATAGCGCGACCGTTCCACCCCCGAGTCCGTCGGTCGAGCCGGGGCTGTCAGCACGGACGAAATAGTCATATCCGTGATGAAGCCAGTCCGACACTGCGCCGGGGCAACCTCGAAGTTGCGTGCCGATGCAGGCTAGGTTAACGAGACGCCGGTCACACCCAACGTTCACCGACCCGATGCGCACCGTTAGCATCAACGCGTCGTGGAGTCGCCTTTCCCCTGCTCAATCAACGTTTCATCGCCTAGAAACGGCAATCGCACCGATGCGCGGGCATCGGTGCGATTCGTTCGGGTGCGCTCAGGCGGCGACGCGTTCCGGTACGCGGTCCCGCGTCGTTGCCGGTTCCACCTCGTCGAAACCGGGGCGTCCGGTGCCGATGAAGGCGACCAGCCACGAGGCCACCGCGGCGAAGCGGTTGCGGAAGCCCACCAGGTACAGCAGGTGCACCGCGAGCCACATGACCCAGGCGATCACGCCACGGAAGGTGATCTTCTCGTTGAGCTTCACCACCGCGCTGAACCGGCTGATCACCGCCATGCTGCCCTTGTCCCAGTACTTGAACGGGGTACCGGGTCGCTTCTTGCGGCGGATGATGTCGGCGGCGTGCCTGCCCTCCTGCATGGCCACCGGCGACTGGCCGGGGTAGCCGTTGAGCGAGGTCATGTCGCCGATCGCGTAGATGTCGGCGTAGCCGGCAACGGTGAGATCCGGGTTGATCAGCAGCCGTCCGGCGCGGTCGGTCTCGACGCCGGTGGCCTCGGCCAGGATCTTCGCGAACCCGCCCGCCTGCACGCCCGCCGACCAGACCACGGTCTCGGCGGCGATCTTGCGCTCCACGCCCGCCTTGTCCTTGACGGTCACCTTGCCCGGCTCGATGTCGGTGACGAAGGTGTCGACGAGCACCTCGACGCCGCTTCCGGTCAACGACTTCTTCGCGTACTCCGAGAGCCCACCGCCGAAGGGCGGCAACACCTCTCCGGCACCCTCCACCAGGCTGACCGAAACCTCCTGGTGGTAGTACCTTTTCGCGAGTTCTTTGAGCTGACCGGCGACTTCCACGCCTGTCGCGCCTGCGCCGACCACCACGAAGCTGAGCAGCCTGCGCTTGGTCTCGGCGTCCGCGGTCGCGGCCTCGGCGAAGACCCGTTCGATCTGCGCGCGAAGCAGTTTCGCGTCGTCGATGGTCTTGAGCGCGAAGGTCTTCTCGGCGAAATCGTCACGGCCGAAATAGGACTGCGAAGCGCCGGTCGCTGCGATCAGCGACCCGTACCGAATCTCTTGGCGCACACCGTCGGTGACGTAGGTCACGATCGCCCGGTCGGGATCGATGGCGACCACCTTGCCGATGCGTACGTCGGCTTCCTTGTGCCTGCGCAGCACCGACTTGATGGGCGGCGCGATTTCATGCGATGCCAGCACACCCGTCGCGACCTGGTAGAGCAACGGCTGGAACAGGTGTTCCGGTGTGCTGGAGATCAATACGTAGTTGATTCCCGACTTGGCAAGTTGCTTGGCGGCGGCCAGCCCCCCGAATCCCGATCCGACGACGACCACATCTGCGTGTTCCATGACAGCCTCCTTCTCTCATTAGCAACCGTTATCGGGAACGCAGATATTTCAGGCGTTGAGGCGCATAATGAAGATGACTCTTATCTGGATCGCTCATGAATAGGAGCTTGTCGTGGAGCTTCGCCAGCTGGCATACTTCGTCGCGGTCTGCGAGGAACTGAGCTTCAGCAGGGCCGCCACTCGGTGCTTCATCTCGCAATCGGCGATCAGTCACCAGATCGCCCGGCTCGAACGGGACTTGGGCGTGCCGCTGTTCGAGCGCTCTACCAGGGCCGTCGTCCCCACCGACGCGACCACACGGCTACTTCCGCTTGCGAAACAAATGCTGAGCCTGGAATCCGCTATCCGCGCCGCGGTCCGCGCCTCCGGCCCGCGAATCCGGTTGGCGGCCAACATGTCCTTCGCGAGCCGCTCGCTGTCCGCCATCGCCGCCGCGCGCGCCGCGCACCCCGACGCGGAAATCGAATTCGTGATCAAGCCCTTCCGCCAACGCATCACGGCCGTCGCGGACGGCGACTGCGATCTCGCGCTGATCCGCGGGCGCGTCGACCAGCCCGGCCTGATGGTGGAACAACTCTGGGTCGAAGACCTCGTGATCGCCACCACCAGCGGGCATCCGCTGGCCACCCGCGACACCGTCACCCTCAACGACCTCAGCCCCTACCCCCTGCTGCTGCCGCCCGAGCAGGAACAGGTGCTGCTGCACAACATCATTCGCAGCGCCTTCGCGGATCTGCCCGTCGGCCCCACCTTCGGCCCGCCGATCCCGCCCGACCACACCGCCACCATGGAACTGATCAACCGCCCCGAGGCGTGGACCGTCCTCTACGCCCAGAGCCCCACCGAAGGACTCGTCGTCCTGCAACTCGCCGAACACCGCCTGCGCATCCCGGTCTCGGCCGTCCTCCGCGACGACTCCCGCCGCTCCCCCATCCTCAGCACCCTCCTCGCCACCCTGCAGCGCAGCTGAGGCACCAACAAAAAGACCTCGCCAAACCTGCTGCTACACAACGCAACAACAGATCTGGCGAGGTCCGGGTAACTCACCGGGTACGGGCTTAGCCCGCTACTGTCCAACGCAGGACGGCAGCGGAACCCAGCCCCGCACCCAAAGCAGCCGCCTTAGGCGCGGAGAGGCGGACTAGCTAGCCCTTGTGGGTCTTGACCGCTTCGGTGAGCTGCGGGGCGACGTTGAACAGGTCGCCCACGATGCCGTAGTCCGCGATCTCGAAGATCGGGGCCTCTTCGTCCTTGTTGACCGCGACGATGGTCTTCGAGGTCTGCATACCGGCGCGGTGCTGGATGGCGCCGGAGATGCCGAGGGCGATGTACAGCTGCGGGGAGACCGTCTTACCGGTCTGACCGACCTGGAACTGGCCCGGGTAGTAGCCCGAGTCGACGGCGGCACGCGAAGCGCCGACGGCCGCGCCGAGCGAGTCGGCCAGCGCCTCGACGACCGCGAAGTTGTCGGCCGAGCCGACACCGCGACCACCGGAGACGACGATGTTCGCCTCGGTGAGCTCCGGACGGTCACCGGCGACGACCGGCTCGCGCGAGGTCACCTTGACGACGCCCTCTTCCTGCGCGGGGACCTCGACGGTCACCTTCTCGCCCGCACCCGCCTGCGCGACGGCCTCGACCGCACCCGGGCGGACCGAGATGACCGGCACGTCGCCGGTCGCCTTGGCGTCGACGGTGAAGGCGCCACCGAAGATGGAGTGGACGACGGAGCCGTCGGCGTTCAGGCCGATGACGTCCACCAGCAGGCCGGAGCCGATGCGGGCGGCGAGGCGACCCGACACCTCCTTGCCCTCGGCGGAGGCGGCGACGATCACGGCGGCCGGGGACACCGACTCCACCAGACCGGCCAGCACGTCGACCTTCGGGGTCACCAGGAAGTTCTCCACATCGTCGGACTCGGCGATGTAGATCTTCTCGGCGCCCGCGGCGGCCAGCGCGTCGGCCAGCTTCTCGCCGGTACCCGCGGCGCCGAGCACGACGGCGGCCGGGGTGCCCAGGGTGCGGGCGGCGGTGAGCAGTTCGGTGCTGACCTTCTTGATCGCACCGTCGGCGTGCTCGACGAGCACAAGTACTTCAGCCATTTGTGTTCTCTCCTAGGAAGTCTCGTCAGCCGGGCGGATCAGATGATCTTCTGACCGATGAGGTACTGGGCGATCTTGCTGCCGCCGTCGCCCTCGTCCGCGATCTTCTCGCCCGCGGTGCGAGCAGGCTTCGGGGTGGACGCGGTGACGGTGGTGCCCGCGTTCGCGACACCCACGGTCGACGGGTCGACGCCCAGATCGGCCAGCGTGAAGACCTGAACTTCCTTCTTCTTGGCCGCCATGATGCCCTTGAAGGACGGGAAGCGCGGCTCGTTGATCTTCTCGGTGACCGAGACGATGGCGGGGAGGGTGGCCTCCAGCTTGAAGACGCCTTCGTCGGTCTCGCGCTCGCCGGTGATCTTGTCGCCGTCGACGGTCAGCTTGCGCAGGTGGGTCAGCTGCGGCAGGCCAAGGTACTCCGCGATGATCGCGGGCACCGCGCCTGCGCGGCCGTCGGTCGCCTCGTTACCGGCGATGACCAGCTCGACACCCTCGACCTGGCCGAGCGCGCTGGCCAGCACCCACGCGGTCTGCACGGCGTCGGAGCCGTGGATCGCCGGGTCGTTGATGTGGATGGCCTTGTCGGCGCCCATGGACAGCGCCTTGCGGATGGCCTCGTTGGCACGGTCCGGACCGGCGGCCAGCACGGTGACCTCACCGCCCTGGGCCTCCTTGATCAGCAGCGCCTCTTCGACGGCGCGCTCGTTGATCTCGTCGAGGACGGCGTCCGCGGCCTCGCGGTCCAAGGTGTAGTCACCATCGGAAAGCTTGCGCTCGGACCAGGTGTCGGGAACCTGCTTGATGAGTACGACGATGTTCGGCATCGGTCTTCGTCGACCTCCTGTTCTGGGGGCGTGTATCTGGCGGTCGCACGAGCTGTGCCGTACGTCCTGTTGAGGTAGCTCAGGGCGTGACACTACCCTACGCTAAGTTACTCATGGGTAACTTAGTGGCTTCTCTCTCACTACACCGGTCCGGGCGATATCGTGCGCGACCCTTACCAGTAACGTCGGTGTGATGAGCGAGGCTGTGATCCCTGCCGCAGTGGGCGACCCGAGGGTCATAACTACGGAAAATGCCGGTGCCGTCGAACCGCTTCCACTGACCGGAGAGCGCACCGTACCCGGCATCGCCGAGGAGAACTACTGGTTTCGCAGGCACGAGATCGCCTACACCCGGCTGCTCGACCGGTGCACCGGAAAGACCGTGCTGGAGGCCGGTTCCGGCGAAGGCTACGGCGCCGACATGATCGCGGGCGTGGCCACCAAGGTGATCGGCCTCGACTACGACGCGAGCGCGGTCGCGCACGTGCGGGCGCGCTACCCGCGCGTGGAGATGATCCAGGGCAACCTCGCCGCCCTGCCGCTCGACGACGACGCGGTCGACGTCGTGGTGAATTTCCAAGTCATCGAGCACCTTTGGGATCAGAGCCAGTTCCTGCGGGAATGCCTGCGCGTGCTGCGGCCCGGCGGCGAGCTGCTGATCAGCACGCCCAACCGGATCACCTTCTCGCCCGGCCGCGACACCCCGCTCAATCCGTTCCACACCCGTGAGCTGAACGCCGACGAGCTCACCGAGCTGCTGGTCGACGCCGGTTTCGAGGTCGCGCTGATGACCGGCGTGCATCACGGAGCGACGCTGAAAGCGTTGGACGCCAAGCACGGTGGCTCGTTCATCGATGCGCAGATCGAGCGGGCACTGGCCGGCGAGCCGTGGCCCGCCGAGCTCACCGCCGACGTCGCTGCGGTGTCCATCGACGACTTCGACCTGATCACCGAAGACATCGACGCCAGCCTCGATCTCGTGGCCATCGCGGTGAAACCTTGACCGACAACGCGGTACCCGGCCAGTTCACCCTGGTCCTGCACTCCCACTTGCCCTGGCTGGCCCACCACGGCCGCTGGCCGGTCGGCGAGGAATGGCTCTACCAGTCCTGGGCCGCCTCCTATCTGCCCGTCGTCGAGGTGCTGAGAACCCTTGCGGCGGAAGGACGTTCACATCTGCTGAGCCTGGGCATCACCCCGGTGCTCGCGGCCCAGCTGGACGACCCGCACTGCCTGGCGGGCATGCACCACTGGCTCGGCAACTGGCAGCTGCGCGCCGACGAGGCCGCCATGGCGGGCAACACCGCACTCGGCAGGCACGAACACCGGCTCGCCGCCGCGGCGCTCACCGAGTTCGAGCAGCGCTGGCGGCACGGCGCCGCGCCGGTCTGGCGCGAACTGGTCGACGCGCAGACCATCGAGCTGCTCGGCGGTCCGCTGGCGCACCCGTTCCAACCGCTACTCGACCCGCGACTACGCGCCTTCCAGCTGCGCGAGGGCCTCGCCGACGCCCAGCGGCGCTGGGGCCACACCCCGACCGGCATCTGGGCGCCGGAGTGCGGTTACACCCCGGGCATGGAACTCGGCTACGCCGCCGCCGGTGTGACGCATTTCATGGTCGACGGTCCCGCGCTGCGCGGCGACAGCAGCCTCGGACGCCCGGTGCGGGACTCCGACGTGGTGGCGTTCGGGCGCGACCTCCAGGTGAGCTACCGGGTCTGGTCACCCAAGTCCGGATATCCCGGCCAAGCCGCGTACCGTGACTTTCATCACTACGACCATGCGACGGGTCTCAAACCCGCCCGCGTCACCGGCAAAACGGTGGCCGGGCCCGACAAGGCGCCCTACGACCCGGAGCTGGCGTCCGCGGCGGTGGTCCGCGACGTCGACGACTTCGTGCAGACGGTGCGCGAGCGGCTGGTCGCCGAATCCGAACGCATCGGTCGTCCGGCCCTCGTCGTGGCCGCCTTCGACACCGAGCTGTTCGGGCACTGGTGGCACGAGGGCCCGCAGTGGCTGGCCCAGGTGCTGCGCGCGCTGCCGGAGGCGGGCGTCACCGTCGGCACCCTGGCCGACGCGCGGGAACGCGGATTCGTCGGTGAGCCCGTGCAGTTGACCGACTCGTCCTGGGGATCCGGCAAGGACTGGCGAGTCTGGGCCGGTGACCAGGTGCGCGATTTGGTCGAGCTCAACGACGAGGTCGTGCGGCTGGCGCTGGACACCCTGGACAAGATGCGTGCCGGAACCTCGTTCGCGCTGCGCGATCCGGTCGCGGATCAATTGCTGCGCGAGGCGATCCTGACGGTGTCCAGCGACTGGGCGTTCATGGTCAGCAAGGACTCCGCGGCGGGCTACGCGCGGGAGCGGGCCCACCAGCACGCGCACGCCGTGCGGGAAATCGCGGCGGCGGTCGGCGCGGGTCAAGTCGCCAAAGCACGGCAGTTGGCGGCAGGATGGTACGCGGCCGACGGATTCTTTCCCGGATTGGATGCGCGACGGCTCCCCAGTACCGACCCCACGGGGAATCCGGCCCCGGACGGCCCAGCCGCAGAAGGCCCTGACCGACAAGGCCCTGCCTGAGAAGGACTTGCATGAAAATCTTGATGGTGTCGTGGGAGTACCCACCGGTTGTGGTCGGTGGGCTGGGTCGCCACGTACATCACCTGGCCACCGAGCTCGCCGCGGCGGGCCATGAGGTGGTCGTCCTGTCCCGCCGCCCCTCCGGCACCGACTCGGCAACCCACCCGACGCACTCGTTCATCGAGGACGGCGTGCTGGTGGTCGCGGTCGCCGAGGATCCGCCGTGCTTCGACTTCGGCGAGGACATGCTGGCGTGGACCCTGGCCATGGGCCACGCGATGGTGCGCGCGGGCGTCGCCCTCGGCAAGCCCGGCATCGGTGACGGCTGGACGCCCGATGTCGTGCACGCGCACGACTGGCTGGTCGCCCACCCCGGCATCGCCTTGGCCGAGTACTACGACGTGCCGCTGGTCTCGACCATCCACGCCACCGAGGCGGGCCGCCACAGCGGCTGGGTCGCGGGCAAGGTCAACAAGCAGGTGCACTCGGTCGAGTGGTGGCTCGCCAACGAGTCCGACGCGCTGATCACCTGCTCGACCTCGATGCAGGACGAAGTGGAACGCCTCTACGGTCCCGAGCGCGTCCCGATGACGGTCATCCGCAACGGCATCGACGTGGGCGCCTGGACCTTCCGGCCGCGTGCCCCCCGCTCCGGGCCGCCCCGGCTGCTCTACGTCGGCAGGCTCGAATACGAGAAGGGCGTGCAGGACGCCATTGCCGCGCTGCCCCGCATCCGCCGGGCCCACCCCGGCACGACGCTGACCGTCGCGGGCGTCGGCACGCAGTTCGAATGGCTGCGGGAACGGGCCAGGGTGCACCGCGTCGCGCGCGCGGTGACGTTCGCGGGCCAGCTCGGCCACCAGGAACTGCTCGGCTGGCTGCACGGCGCCGATGCCATCGTGCTGCCCAGCCGCTACGAGCCGTTCGGCATCGTGGCATTGGAGGCGGCCGCCGCGGGCACCCCGCTGATCACCTCCACGGCGGGCGGGCTCGGCGAAGCCGTCATCGACGGCGTCACCGGCGCCTCCTTCGAACCCGCCGACGTGGACGGTCTGGTGGAGGCGGTGCGCGCCACGCTGGACGACCCCGTCGCTACCCAGGACCGCGCCTACGCCGCGCGGGAACGCCTGACCGCGGACTTCGCCTGGGACGTCGTCGCCGCCGAGACCGCGCAGGTGTACTCGGCCGCCAAACGCCGCGTGCGCAACCCGCTCGGCAGGCCGAGCATCGTGGAACGTCCACTGCCGGAACGGGATCCGAACAACCCGCTCTGACAGGGCAGCCGCATCACTCCGGCTTGAAGACGAAGACCTCACCGATACGCGTGGCCACCACCACCTCGCCCTGGGCGCCGACCGAGGTGCCGGTGGTGGTGCCCTGCGCGCCGGGCAGCACATCGGAATCGATGGTGGCGCCGGTGCCGGTGTCGAAGGTGATCAGGTTCAGGCCGTCGCCGATGGCGGCGGCGGTGTAGCCGGTGTCGCCCGCGGTCTGCACCGGGACGCCGCGCAGCGCAAGATCTTTGCGCTCCCACACGGTTTCGGCGCTCTCACCGGTGTCGCGCAGGGCGAGCAGATAGCCCTCGTCGCCCGCCGGGATGATCAGACCGTCACCGGAGACCGAGATCCCGCCGCTCGGCGTGAATCCCAGCGGCCGCACCCACTTGGTGCGCCCGTCGACGGCGTCGACGGCGATCAGCCGCTCGCTGTTGTCGCCGACGTAGACCGTGCCGCCGTCCGCGGACAGGGCGGGGCCGGTGGCGCTGCCCTCGGTCAGCAGCTCCACCCGCCACTCCTGCTGAATCCTGTTGTCGGCGTAGCGCAGAGCGGCCAGCGCGGCGCTGGGCGAGCCGGGCTGCCACACGGTGACGTAGAAGCGGCCGGTGGACCCGTCGATCGCCGAGATGTTCGCGATCGGGCACTGCGGGCCGCCGGTGGCGCAGTCGTCGAGCCCCTGACCCGAGGCCGGGCGGGTCAGGTCGGGGTTGTCGAGGAAGTCGGGTTCGCCGAGCAGCTGGACGGTCGGCGCCGTCCGCAGACCGGTCTGCCGGTCCAGCACGTCCACCTGGCCGGACTGGGTGATGGTGAGCAGTCTGCTGTCACCGGTGAACTGCACCGAAACCGGAACGCCGGCAACGGGTGTGCGCCAGCGCGGCTGGCCGAGATAGTTGAAGGAGCTGACCGCGCCGTCGTCGCCGACGTAGACATTGCTGACACCGTCGACCGCCGTCGGCGACGAGATCGCGTTGGGGCCGAGCACATCACAGAAGCGCTTGCGGCCGGTGAGCATCTGGAACGACAGGATGGCGCACCCGTTCGCGGTTCGGGTGGTCAGGAACAGCTGGCCCTCGGCGCCGAGGGTCACCGGCTGCTCGATGGGGCCCGCGGCGGGCCTGGACCAGCTGAATGTCAGCGAGCGCGCGCCGGTCACGGGGCTGACGCCGCTGTTGCGGCCGTCGTGGTAGGCGGCGGGCCACCCGGTGCCCGGGCCGACGGTGATGTCGTCGACATCGGTGCCGCAGGCGGTCAAGGCCAACGCGCCCATGGCGGCCAGCGCGGCCACCGCGCGCACCCGGAATCGCGGCTGTGTCGCGACAGCCCGCACGCTACCGGTTCGCACTGCTGGTCTCCCCTCGGGTCGGTGGCCGTTCGCAAGACTAGCGGGTGTCGAATTTGCCGCGCCTGCGGCACGGCGTGTTCGCGGCCCCCTGGTGTCTCGCGCTCGAGCGGCCGCTGCCGGCGACGGTGTCGCGTGCGCCGCGGCCGCTCGAGCGCGAGACGGGCCGCGAACGGCGCTCGTAAGACTCGCTCGGGGGGGCGGTCGGCTTGCGATGAGGTTGCTTCTCGGCGGACGTCTCGCCCGCGAACGTGAGGGTAAGGCCGGACGTGATAGCGCACGAAAGTACGCTGAGTATCCAATGACAGACCCTCGGGTCGCCGCCCGGGGAACACGACGGGAGAACGGTTCGTGACGAGCATGTGGGGCGCACCGTTGCGCTCGCGGTGGCGGGGTTCGCGCCGCCGGGATCCGCAGCAGGCGCGATTTCTGACGATGGCGTCGTTGCGCTGGGTGCTCGCCAACCGCGCCTACACGCCCTGGTATCTGGTCCGCTATTACCGGCTGTTCAAGTTCAAGCTGTCCAACCCGCACATCGTGCTGCGCGGCATGGTGTTCCTCGGCCGCCGGGTCGAGATCCACGCGACCCCCGAGCTGGGCCGGATGGAGATCGGTCGCTGGGTGCACATCGGCGACGGCAACGCCATCCGCTGCCACGAAGGCTCGCTGCGGATCGGCGACAAGGTGGTGTTCGGCAAGGACAACGTCGTCAACACCTACCTCGACATCGAGATCGGCGAATCCACCCTGGTCGCCGACTGGTGCTACATCTGCGACTTCGACCACAAGATGGACGACATCACGTTGCCGATCAAGGATCAGGGCATCGTGAAGAGCCCGGTCCGGATCGGCCCCGACACGTGGATCGCCGCCAAGGTGACGGTGCTGCGCGAGACCCGTGTCGGCCGCGGCTGCGTGCTCGGCGCGCACGCGGTGGTCAAGGGCGAGATCCCGGATTACAGCATCGCCGTCGGCGCACCGGCCAAGGTGGTCAAGAACCGCAAGGCCACCTGGGAGGCGGGCGCCGAGGAGCGGGCGAAGTACATCGCCGCGCTGGAGGACATCGAACGCAAGAAGAACGGCGTCACCCAGCAGGCGTAGTGCGCGCTGCCCGGAAGTCGTCGGTCGGCTCGAGTACGGTCGTCGGCATGAACAGGTACGCGGCGCTGCTGCGCGGAATCATGCCGACGAACCCGAACATGCGCAACGAGAAGTTGCGCGCGGTGTTCGAGGGGCTCGGGTTCGAGAAGGTGGCGACGATCCTGTCCAGCGGCAACGTGGTGTTCCGGTGCGACGACACCGACCCGGCGGCGCTGGAGGACCGGATTCAGGAGGCGCTGAACCGGGAGCTGGGGATTCCGGGCGGCACCATCGTGCGCGACTACGCGGAGCTGCGCGAGCTGCTGGATCGCGACCCGTTCGAGGGTCTCACCCACGAGCGGGGCTCGTACCTCACGGTGACCTTCTTCAAGGATCAGAGCCCGCAAGTCGAGCATCCGGAGACCGGCGACGCGCTGACCAGGATCATCGGCTACGACGCCGAGGCGCGCGCCTTTCTCACCGTCACCGACAACAGCACGCCGAAGACGCCGGACTTCATGGCCTGGCTGGACAAGACCTACGGCAAGGACATCACCACCCGCACCTGGCTGACGGTGCAGCGGATCGTGAAGAAGCTGGAGTCCTAGGCCGCTCGGCGGCTAGCGCACCGCAGCGGGGGCGTGCGAGGTGCACAGGAAAACCGCTGCGGCGCGGCCGATCCGAGTGATCACCAGGGTGTAGGGCACGCTGCCTTTGAGCTTCAGTCGTTTGCGCAGCGCGTCCGGATCGACGTCCACGCCGCGCACCAGAATCTCCAGCGCTCCGCAGTCGCGGCGGGACAGCTCTCGGCGCAGGGTCTTCTCGCGCAGTTCGAGCCGGTCCTCGATACGGAATCCGCGCACGCCTTCGGGCACCGCGTCGCCGGTGAGGTAGGCGATGTGCGGATCCAGTTGCCACAGGCCGTGTCTCACGGCGTAGTGCCGGACCAGCCCGGCCCGCACGATGGCGCCGTCGGGATCGATGATCCACTCACCCGGCGGGCGCTCGGGCAGTTCGTCCGGCTCGGCGTCGGTGAGAACCTGTGGTCCGCCACGCGAACTCAGCACGGTGGCGCGGCGGGCGACGCCGGGTTCGGCCAGGCCCGCCGACCACAGACATGCCTCGCGCACCGCGCCGTCGAGCGAGACCACCTCGATCTCGCCGCGCCAGTCCAGGCGGTCGAAATCCAGTCCCGGCGCGCACTTCACGGCGAGATCGCGGCCCACGTACGCGTCGAGCAGATCGGGCAGCGGCGGTTGCAGTCTGGCCGGGTCGTGGGTGCGGCGACCGTCCGCGCGGCGGGCCGGATCGGCGATGATCACCGTGCCGGTGCTGCTCGGCACGACCGCATCGGCCTTGGCCAGCAGCACATTTCGGTGCTCGACCGGATCGGCGCCGGACAGCGGCGCCCAGCGCGATCCGAGGTTGTGCGCGGCGATCGCCAACCGCACCTCGTCGAGGTCGCTGCCGACCACGGCGGGGCACACCTCGGCCAGTTCGACGAGTTCGGCGCCGATGGAGCAGGTGACGTCGTGCACGGCCCGACCGGCCAGCCGGGCCGCCCGGTGCCGGGCGACCGGCGTCGGCGTGGCCTGCTGGAGCGCGTCGTCGGTGAAGAGCCAATCCCCCGCGTCGTGCAGTTTGGCGACGGCCTTGCGTCGCAGCCGCACGGTTTCCACGAGCGCGGCGGCGTGCTCGCCGTGGTCGCGACGCACCCGCTCCAGATCGTGCAGGTGCGTCGCGGGGGTCAGCTCCAGCCGGTCCACCTCGGCCAGCGCGGCATGCCCTGCCGCGCTGGCGAGGAAGGCGATGTCCGCGCGGCCGAAGCGGTAGCCCACCTACTTGGCGGACGCGCCCG
The DNA here is from genome assembly GCF_001613045.1 of Nocardia lijiangensis NBRC 108240. GTDB lineage: Bacteria > Actinomycetota > Actinomycetes > Mycobacteriales > Mycobacteriaceae > Nocardia > Nocardia lijiangensis. The sequence continues at coordinate 149,438 of NZ_BDBP01000001.1, forward strand.
GCTTCACGCCGGTGATCATGGCGTTGTAGAAGAACTGGCGCGGCACCACGCGGCGCATGACGTTCTCGTCCACCCAGCTCAGTCCGAGCCACGCGCGGTACATCGCCATCCGGTATCCCATGGTGAGCTTCTCGGCGGGCACGGCCGCCTCGAAGGTGCGCACCGGCCAGCCCCACAGCGCGGCGGCGAATTCCTCGGTGCTCGCCTTGACCTCGACCGCGCCCGCGGAACGGGCCATCGCCTCGAGATCGCGCGGATCGAAGGTGTGCAGGTCGACGACCGCCTCCAGCGCCGCGGCGCGCGAGGACTCGTCGAGCTCCTCCTGCGGACGGCGCCAGCCCGCCAGCGCGGGCAGCTTGGTGACCGACGTGGTGGCCTTCCAGGTGATGCGGCCGAGCCAGCGGGCGTAGAAGTTGCCCACGGTGGTCGGCTCACCGGCGAAGACGAAGCGGCCGCCCGGCTTGAGCACCCGCAGGCATTCCTTCAGCGCCAGCTCCACATCCGGGATGTGGTGCAGCACCGCGTGACCGACGACCAGATCGAAGGTGTCGTCGTCGTACGGGATGGTCTCGGCGTCGGCGACCCGGCCGTCCACGTCCAGGCCCAGGTTCTCGGCGTTGCGCAGCGCGACCTTCACCATTCCCGGCGAGAGGTCGGTGACCGAACCGGACTTGGCCACGCCGCCCTGCATCAGGTTCAGCAGGAAGAAGCCGGTACCGCAACCGAGTTCGAGCGCCTTCTCGTAGGGCAGCGGCGCGGGGCCCACCGCGGCGTCGAAGCGGCCGCGGGCGTACTCGATACAGCGCTCGTCATACGAGATGGACCATTTGTCGTCGTAGGTCTCGGCCTCCCAGTCGTGATAGAGGACCTGGGCGAGCTTCGTATCCTTGAGCGCTGCTTCGACCTCGGCCTCGGTGGCATGCGGGTTCGGCGCGGGGTCGTCGGGACGTACCGTCATGGTCGCCTAGCCTACATAAATCCCCAGATGAGGCCCGCTGTCGGCCCGGGCATTCCACGAGCCCCTGGACCGATGGCCAAATAGGAACCTGTTCCCATCAGGGCAATCTCCTGGCACACCACTTTCAGACCGACCGGTCTGCGTGCGGGCGGCCGCCTTCAGACCGGTGTTGCGATGCGCTCGGCGCGGGCTCGCTGCGTCGTGGCGCACTTCGGCACCTCGTCACAGCACGGCACCTCGGCGCCGCGTCGCGGCTCGCACAGCGCGGCGGCCGAGAGGGATTCAGCGGCCGACGAAGGCGGCGGATCCTGGTCCGTCGGCGCCGTAGGATTCCGTCCCGATTCGGCGGTCCTCGGTATCGAACAGACCCGCCCATTCGCCGCGCGCACGATCCAGGCCGTGCGGGCCCGCCTCGAACACCGCCTTGGCCGCGGCCAGCGCGCGTCCCGGTCCGTCGGTGAATCGTTCGGCCCAGCGCAGCGCGGCGGTGAAGACATCGTCGGGCGCGACGACCTCGTCGACCAGACCGAGCGCCAGCGCCTCGTCCGGCTCCACGAAACGCCCGGTGTACACGAGATCCTTGGCCGAGCCGGGACCGATCAGCAGCGACAGCCGCCGGATACCCGCGAGCGGGATCAGTCCCGCGTGGATCTGCGGCAGCCCGAGCTTGACGTTGTCGCCGATGACGCGCCGATCGGCGCCGAGCGCCAGTTCCAGCCCGGCGCCGAGGCAGTACCCGCTGATCGCGGCGACGGTCGGCTGCGGAACCCTGGCCAGGCACCCCAGCGCGGCCTGCACGTCGGCGGCCATGGCCGCGGCCTGGTCGGTGCTCAGCGCGGCCAGCTCTGCCACGTCGTCGCCCGCCGAGAACACCCGCTCGTCGCCGTAGACCACCAGGGCGGCGACACCGGAATGCGCGGCCACCGTCGCCGCGGCCTCGGCCACCTCCCGCACCACCTGAACGTTGAGCAGATTCATCGGCGGACGAGCGATGCGCAGGACGGCGACGCCCCGCGCGCCATCCCCTTCCGGCAGCTCCAGGGTCACGAATTCGGCCATGCCACGCACGCTACCTCCCGCCCTCGCCGCGGCCCGCATCACCAACGCACCACATCCACAGACCGCGTGCACGCCGCACAAAGCTCGTAGCCCTGTGCGGCGTGCGGCGGGCGTGTGGAAACACTGCTACCGGCGAGCGGAACCCTTGAGTTTCGTGGGTTCGGGCAGGTCGGCGAAGTAGCGATCGTTGTCGGGGAAACTCAGCATCTGGACGCCGTCCGCCTCGGTGAACTCCGGCATGATCGGGTCGATCACCGGTTCCGCCGCGAAGATCTCCGCCGTCGAGGCGAAGCGGCCGAGGGCGTCGAGCTGGGACCAGGTCGGCGGGAGCAGGATGTCGGTGCCCGCACGCCAGCGGTCGAGAGCCTCGGCCGGGGTGCGCCACTGCACGTCGGCGGCCTCGGTGGTCGCGCCGTCGGCCAGCTGGCCCTGCGGGAGGACGGCGACGAAGAAGTGGGTGTCGTAGCGGCGCGGTTCGATCACCGGGGTGATCCAATTCGCCCAGGGGCGCAGCAGGTCCGCGCGCAGCACCAGCTTCTCCTCGGCCAGGAAGGTGGCCAGGGACAGCTCTCGGCGCTCGAGCTTGCCGCGGGCTTCGCGGTACGGGACGGTGTCGCCGACGACGGTGTCGGCCGTCGGTCCCGCGAGCAGGACGCCGCATTCCTCGAAGGTCTCCCGCACTGCCGCGCACACCAGCGCCTTGGCGCGCGGTTCGGTGGTCGCGAAACGCTCGGCCCACCAGGCGGGATCCGGTCCCGCCCAGTCGATCTCGACGGTGCTGTCGGCGGAATCGACGCCGCCGCCGGGGAACACGGTCATGCCCGCGGCGAAGGCCATCGCCCCGACTCGTCGTTGCAGGAACACCTCGGGACCGTTCGCCCCGTCGCGTACCAGCATCACCGTGGACGCGTCCTTGGTCGGCGGGGGTCCCTGCGGCTCGGCGCCGGGCGACGTCGTTGTCTCACTCACACCTGCACCATAACCGGCGCCTCCCGGTGCGGTCCCCCGCGGCGACTCGGTCTACCGGGAACGGTGCTTCCCCGCGCGCCGCGCACGGCGGGCGAAGTAGCGGCCGTCGACGCGGTTCAGCGCGATGGATTGCCGGAAGGCATCGCTGAGGTTCTCCGAGGTGAGCACGTCGGTCAGCAGGCCTTGGGCGACCACCTCGCCCTCGTTGAGCAGCAGGCCGTGGGTGAAACCGGGCGGGATCTCCTCCACGTGATGGGTCACCAGCACCATCGCCGGTGCGTCCGGGTCGGCCGCCAGATCGCCGAGGCGCTCGACCAGTTCCTCGCGACCACCGAGGTCGAGGCCCGCCGCCGGTTCGTCGAGCAGCAGCAGCTCAGGATCGGTCATCAAGGCGCGCGCGATCAGCACCCGCTTGCGCTCCCCCTCCGACAGGGTGCCGTAGGTGCGATCGGAAAGATGTTCGGCGCCCAGGCTTTCCAGTATGTCGATGGCCCGGTCGGTGTCGACGTCGTCATAGCGTTCGCGCCAGCGGCCGAGCACGGCGTAACCCGCGGACACCACGAGGTCGCTGACCTTCTCGTCCAGCGGCACGCGATTGGCCAGCGCCGCCGAGGACAGGCCGATGCGCGGCCGTAGCTCGTTGATGTCGGTCTTGCCGATCACTTCGCCGAGCAGGTGGGCGATTCCCGAGGTCGGGTGCATTTCGGCGGCGGCCATGCGCAGCAGGGAGGTCTTGCCCGCGCCGTTCGGGCCGAGCACGACCCAGCGTTCGTCTAGCTCGACCTGCCAGGTGACCGGACCGACGAGGGTGTGCCCCGAGCGTCGGACGGTCACGTCGGTGAAATCAATGAGCAGATCGGGATCCGGTTGCGGCACGCGCTCCATCTTGGCCCACATGCGCCGGGTTTGTCCGACCGACCCACATCGGTCGCTCCCAACGGGTCCTCCGGCCGGTCGAGCGGGCGGCCGCGGCTCGCCGCCTGGCCCGTGCGGAACGCGGTCGAGCCGACGGCGGCCCACCGATCGGGCGGAACATCCTGGCGACGATCAATGCCAGCGGCAGCGACAGCAGCACCCATCCGGCGAGAATCAACAGCAGCGTCGTCATGACATCCTCCGGAGACGTCGGGGTGCGGCTCTGTTCCGTCACTGATACCCAAATACCCACCGCCCACACCTGCGCGCCGGGCTGGATGCCGTCCGATCGGCGGTTCCGGTCCTTCCGCGGAGCGGCTCACCAGGATTCGGGCGGCACCGCGATCACCGTCAGCGAACCCGGAGCAATCTCGGTGAAACCGGCGTCGCGCACGGCCACCGCGCCGCCCGCCGCCACCTGGTCGGTCCAAGTCTGCCACTGCGCCGGGTCGGCTTCGCGTACCGCGCAATGAAATTCGCGCTGCGCCCACCGGTAGGCGTCCTCGGGACGCAACGCGGCGGCGAGCAGCATGCTGGCATGGCCGACCTGCGCAGCGCTCTTGCCCAGGGTCATGCCCAGCTTCGAATTCACCCACAGCACAGGCAGAGTCGGGTCCGGCGGGCCGGGATCGTCGTGTTCGAGATCGGTGCCGCCGATCTGGAGCTTCTTGATCCGCGGGTCCACCTCGCCGACCGCGCTCGGCACGAAGGCTCGCGCCTGCGCGCCGCCGATCTCCACGGTGACACCGTCGACTTCGCCCGCCGCCAGCCACTGCGCGCCGCGGGCGCGCCGCGCCACCTTGCGGATGCGGGAGCGCTTCCACGCGAGATACCGCTGCGCCCACGGTCCGTCCGGGCCGACCCGCTCGTCCAGGCACAGCGCGACCGCCGACGCCGCCGCGGCGGCGAGCAACGCGCTGCGCGGCGGCGGATCCGCCTTCGGCAGGTGCAGCACCATCTGCATGGCCTGTACCTGGTCGGGGTCGTCGGGATCGCCCGCGCCACCGTAGCCGAGCGCGAGTTCCGCGTGCCGGATGCGGAATCCCTCCTCCCCCGTGGACAATTCGTCCACGGTGCCGCTGTCCGGGCTGCTCATTCACTCCACCTCGACCCTCAACCTGAATTTCTGCGCGGGCTCGACACCGTGCTCCCACGGGCGCGCGTACTCCAGTGCAAGCTCGGTGACGCCCGCGGCATTCCCGACGAAAGTCCACACCGCGCTGCCGCCGGAGCCGGGTGCGATCGGCCGGTCGGGATCCGGGCGGAAATCCGGCTCGCCCTCGGGCCGCAGCACGTTCTGGTCCAAGGCAGCGAGCCGCCAGCCGTACCCGGTCGACGGGTTGGCGGCCAGCGTCACGATCAACTGCTGCCCGGTGCGTAGCGAGCGGTTCTGCCCGTTGTCCGCCTCGGTCACGTCCACGGCATCTCCCGAAGGTTCGACATTCCCGGTCGGCTCGGCGTTCGTGGACGTGGCGGGCGGGTGTCCCTCGTGACCGTCGTCGGTCCCGCACGCGGCGACCATGACTCCGAGCAGCAACACAACCAGGGACTTCCGCACCGGATCCTCCGATCGCCGAATGAACACTCTCCGCGCTCAGCCTAATCGGCGCCGCCGAATGCAGTCCGCGCCCGGCCGGAGCGACACTGCTACCGCGAAAAACGTTGCGCCGCGCGGACTACTGGATCAGCGGCACCCGGCGCATCAGCCCGTCGCGCGCGTCGGCGGCCTCCACCTCGTGCCGGGTGACGCCGAGGATGAACAGGACCGCGTCCAGGTAGGGGTGCGACAGCGCCGTGTCGGCGACCTCGCGCAGCGCGGGCTTGGCATTGAAGGCGACGCCGAGCCCGGCGGCGTTGAGCATGTCAATGTCGTTGGCGCCGTCACCGACCGCGACGGTCTGCTCCATCGGCACCCCGGCCTCGGCGGCGAACTTGCGCAGCGCGGTCGCCTTGGCGGCGCGGTCGACGATGTCGCCGACGACGCGGCCGGTCAGCTTGCCGTCCTTGATCTCGAGCGTGTTCGCCTGCACGAAGTCGAGTTCGAGTTCGTGCGCGAGCGGCTCGATGACCTGGCGGAAGCCACCGGACACCACGCCGCAGCGGAAGCCGATGCGGCGCAGCGTGCGGATGGTGGTGCGCGCGCCAGGGGTCAGCTCGATCCGGTCGGCCACCTCCTCGATGACCGATTCGTCCAGACCCTCCAGGGTCGCGACGCGCTGGCGTAGCGATTCGGCGAAGTCGATCTCGCCGCGCATGGCCGCCTCGGTGACCTGGCGGACCTGCTCCTCCACGCCGGCGTGCGCGGCCAGCATCTCGATGACCTCGCCCTGGATCAAGGTCGAGTCGACGTCGAACACGATGAGCCGCTTGGCCCGCCGCGCCAGACCGGCCCGCTCCACCGCCACGTCGACCTCTTCGGCGACCGCCACCTCGGCCAGCGCCGTGCGCAGCCTGGAGTCGGTGTCCGCGCCCGTGTCGGTCGCCGAGACCAGCAGCTCCATGCCGGTGACCGGATAGTCGGCGATGCCGCGGATGGTGTCGATGTTTGCGCCGAGCGCCGCGAGCTGACGCGACACCTCGCTGAACGCCCGCGCGGTGACCGGCGCGCCGAGAATGACCACCGCGTGTGTGGATATCGGCGCCCGCCCGATCGCGGCGTCCACCTCCACGTCGACGGTCATGCCGACGGTGTTCATCGCCTCCTCGAGCTCGTCCTGGAGCTCTTCGGGATCGTTCGGGCAGGTGACCAGCACACCGAGGGTGAGCCGGCCGCGGATGACGACCTGCTCCACATCCAGCAGGCTCACCTGGTGCCGCGACATCGCCGCGAGCAGCACGGACGTCACACCGGGCCGGTCGGGTCCGGTGACAGTGACGAGAACGGTGGTGTCGGCCAAGTCGATGCGCTCCAAGTCTGTGTGCCCGGTTCGGGGGCGTTACTTCCTCATCAAACGAGTGTGCACCCGCTGAGACCAACGGGTGCACATTCGTCGTGTTGCATGCTAGTGCTTTGCCAGCTCGCCCTCGTGGACGGCGGTGGCGTGCTTGCCGGAGCCCCAGCCCACGTGCGCCTCGGCGCGCATGCGCTCCACCATGTGCGGGTAGTGCAGCTCGAACGCGGGACGCTCGGAACGGATGCGCGGCAGCTCGTAGAAGTTGTGCCGTGGCGGCGGGCAGGTGGTGGCCCACTCCAGCGAGTTGCCGTAGCCCCACGGGTCGTCCACCGTCACGACCTCGCCGTAGCGGTAGCTCTTGAAGACGTTCCAGAGGAACGGCAGCATCGAGGCGCCGAGGACGAACGCGCCGATCGTGGAGATGGTGTTCAGCGCGGTGAAGCCGTCCGAGGGCAGGTAGTCGGCGTACCGGCGCGGCATGCCCTCGTTACCCAGCCAGTGCTGCACGAGGAACGTGGTGTGGAAGCCGACGAAGGTGGCCCAGAAGTGCCACTTGGCCAGGCGCTCGTCGACCATGCGGCCGGTCATCTTCGGGAACCAGAAGTAGATGCCCGCGAAGGTGGCGAACACGATGGTGCCGAAGAGCACGTAGTGGAAGTGCGCGACCACGAAGTAGGTGTCGGACACGTGGAAGTCCATCGGCGGCGAGGCCAGGATGACACCCGACAGACCACCGAAGAGGAAGGTCACGAGGAAGCCGATCGACCACAGCATCGGCGACTCGAAGGTCAGCTGACCGCGCCACATCGTGCCGATCCAGTTGAAGAACTTCACGCCGGTGGGCACCGCGATGAGGAAGGTCATGAACGAGAAGTACGGCAGCAGCACGGCGCCGGTCGCGTACATGTGGTGCGCCCACACCGCGATGGACAGCGCGGCAATGCCGAGGGTCGCGTACACCAGGGTGGTGTAACCGAAGATCGGCTTGCGGCTGAACACCGGGAAGATCTCCGAGACGATGCCGAAGAACGGCAGCGCGATGATGTAGACCTCGGGGTGACCGAAGAACCAGAACAGGTGCTGGTAGAGCAGGATGCCGCCGGTGGCCGGGTCGTAGATGTGCCCGCCGAGGTGGCGGTCGTAGGCCAGGCCGAACAGCGCCGCGGTGAGCAGCGGGAAGGCGAGCAGGACCAGGACGCTGGTGACGGCGATGTTCCAGGTGAAGATCGGCATCCGGAACATGGTCATGCCGGGCGCGCGGAGGCAGACCACGGTGGTCAGCATGTTCACGCCACCGAGGATGGTGCCGAGACCCGAGACGGCGAGGCCGAGGATCCACAGGTCGGTGCCGACGCCGGGCGAGTGCAGGATGTCGGTCAGCGGGACGTAGGCGGTCCAGCCGAAGTCGGCCGCGCCGCCCGGGGTGATGAAGCCCGCGGTCGCCATCGAGCCGCCGAACAGGTACAGCCAGTAGCTGAAGGCGTTCAGGCGCGGGAAGGCGACGTCAGGGGCGCCGATCTGCAGCGGCAGGACGATGTTGGCGAAGCCGAACACGATCGCGGTCGCGTAGAACAGCAGCATGATCGTGCCGTGCATGGTGAACAGCTGGTTGAACTGTTCCGGGGAGAGGAACTGCAGGCCGGGGCGCGCCAGCTCGGCACGCATCAGCAGCGCCATCAGACCGCCGACCATGAAGAAGCTGATCGCCGTCACCAGGTACATGGTGCCGAGCACCTTGGGGTCCGTGGTGGTGACCATCTTGTAGAGGAAAGAACCCTTGGGTCCGGTCCGAGCCGGATACGGTCGAGTCGCTTCCAACTGAGGGACTGGTCTGGGCTCTACCGCAGTCACTGATCCTCCTGAAGATGCCTTTAGGTCGCTCCGCGAGCTCCGCTGCTCGCCTTCATCCCGTTCCCGAGACAGCGGACAGTTCGCTTGCGCTCCTGAGATCGTAAACGGTGCCGTCACGGCGGACAGCACGGGTCCTACTCTGCGTCGTATTTCGTTGGTCACCGGTCATCCGGCGTCCATCTCCCGATATCCCGTGTGGCACGCCGATGAGTTCCCGGCGCGGCGGGCGTCTTTATCCATGACAACCGTTCGTCACCTGCGAGGAGACCGCTCATGACCACCCCGAAGCCGGGCGACCCCGTCTGGGTCGACCTCTACACCGCCGATCCCGAACGCAGCATCGCCTTCTACGGCGAGCTGTTCGGCTGGACCGTCGACCGCGCAGGCGCGGAATTCGGCGGCTACCTCACCTTCCGTAAGGACGGCAAGGCCGTCGCGGGCGGGATGGGCCGGATGGACGACGGCGACACCGGACCGGATCGGTGGACCGTCTACCTGTCCGCACCGGACGCCAGGACCACCGCAGCGGCCGCGACCGCGCACGGCGGGTCCGTGCTCGCGGAGCCGATGGACGTGGGCGATCTGGGCGTGATGGCGGTGCTCGCCGATCCGGGCGGCGCGGCCTTCGGAATCTGGCAGGCGGGCACGTTCGGCGGACTCGAGACCGAGGCCATCGTCGAGGGCGGCCAGTGGCGCAATCACGCGGGCGCGCCGTCCTGGTTCGAGCTGCACACCAGAACTTATGAGGCGTCTCTTGCGTTCTATCGCGACGTGCTCGGCTGGTCCGACACCTTCGAGATGCCCGGCGCACCGGACTTCCGCTACACCACCATCCACGCGACCAGCCCGATGCTCGGCGGTGTGATGGACGCCTCGGACTTCCTGCCCGCGGGCGCGCCTGCGGGCTGGAGCGTGTACTTCGGCGCCGACGACGTGGACAAGGCGGTCGCACAAGCGGTCGCACTCGGCGGCAAGATCGTGTCGGAGGCCCAGGACACCCCGTACGGACGGATGGCCACCGTCGCCGATCCGACCGGCGCGATCTTCCATCTCGGCGGCGACGTCGCCTGAGGTAGCGAGTTCGTTCACCGACGCGCGGGCCGCCACCCGCGCCTCGGTGGCGGCGCCGGACGCCTGTACCCTCTCCGGCATGCCGGTGAGCGCCCTCGATCGCACCCGAAATCGCGTTGTCGCCACCCGTTACGGCGCTGTCGTCATCCGTAACGGCACAGTCGCCGTCGCGGCCGTCTGCGCCGCCCTGCTGGTCGGCTGCGGTAGCCAGACCGACGACGCGAGTTCGATCATCCGCACCACCACCAACATCGCCGGCGCGGGCGTCATCGGCCTGGAGCGCGACACGACGCGGGCCTGCGCCCTGCCCAGCGCACCCGATCAGCCCTCGGGAACGCACAGCGTCACCCACGCCGCCGGAGTCTCCGAGGTGCCCGCCGATCCGCAGCGCATCGTCGTGCTGAGCACCTCCGCGCTCGACGCCACCTGTGCGCTCGGCCTGTGGGAGCGCGTCGTCGGCGCGGTGACCGTGGACGGCGAGCGTCCGCAGCCCGACTTCCTCGGCACCGGCGTGCTGAAGATCCCGAGCGTCGGCACCGCCGCGGCGCCCGACCTCGCCAAGATCGCGGAACTGCGCCCCGACGTCATCATCGGCGAACAACCCTCGGGCGCGGCCACTTTCGACGCGCTGAAGGCCATCGCGCCGACCGTGCTCGTCGGCGCGCCCAGCGGCTGGCAGGCCGAGTTCAGTGCCTTCGCCGCGGGTCTCGACCGGCGCGGCGCGGCGACCACGGCGCTGGCGAACTACCGCGCCGAGGCCGCGGGCACCGGGGCCGTGATCGCCGCCAATCAGAGTCAGGCGTCGGTCGTTCGCTTCACCGGCGACGCCGTCCAGGTCCAGGGCTCCGACAGCTTCGCGGGCCAGGTCCTGGCCGATGCGGGCGTCCAGCGGCCCACCGCTCAGCGCAGCGCCTCCTTCGACGTCGCCCCTGAGGATTTCGACACCCGAGCCGAAGGGGACATCATCTATGTCGTCCTGGCCGGTGCATCCGGGAAGGAGCAGGGCGAGCAGGTGATGCGCGGCGACGAGTGGAAGGAGCTCAGCGCCGCGAGCGACCACCGCGTCTTCGCCGTCGAGGACAGCGTCTGGCACGGAGACGGACTCACCGCCGCCCGCGCACTGCTCATCGATCTGCAGAAGACGCTCAACGGGTACGTCACCGACTGAGGACACGGCCAACCCTCGGGTCCGCCTGCCACAACACCTTCGGCGGCCCCTGACCGTTCGCACTGGGCATTCGTCCACCTCTTGCGCGCGAATCCCCAAGTCCACGACACGAATTCGGTTCACACGCGACACGCTGGCGATGACCGGGCGTGCCGCTTTTCCCGATGGCATAAGCCAGCCGTCCGCGACTAATCTCCGAACACGTTTTCGAGCAACAACTACGCGGGAGGAGTAGTCGACGATGAGCGAATGCGGAGGATCTCTGGACCGGCGCATCACCCGAATGGAGGACTGGATCGAGGTCAGGAGGCAGCTCGAACTCGAGTCGTGGAGCCGATTGCTCCAGCGACTCGAGATAGCAGTCGAGCACGCCGACTCCCGGATGGTGCTGGTACAGGAGAGTCAAGAGGGGGCCGACAAGAACGTCGCGGCGCTGACGGAGAGCCACGGTCAGGTGATTCGGCGACTCGACACGGTCGAATCCACCCTCACCACACTGAGTTCCGAGGTCGGCAGGCTGGTCCACCTGCTCACCCAGAAGGAACACGATCGGGCATGACGTACGGGAACAACGTCGAAGGCCGGCTGGTCGCGCTCGAACGCTGGCAGAGCGTTCAGATCATCCGCGATACTGTCATGGTGACCGAGTTCAACTCGAAGTTGGCAACGATCAATACGAACGTCCTCGCCGCGCACAGGGCGGTGACCAATCTTCGCGGTGACATCGGCGACGTCGAGAAGCGTTCGGTGATCTCTCGGCTCATCTCGGCGGACGTCGAGATGAAGAGCTTCCGTCGCGAGATGTCGGAGGAGATCGGCTCGCTGAAGTCGGATGTCAGCGAGCTCAAGGGGAGAGTCGGCACGCTGGAGGCCGACGTCGCCACACTCAAGACGGACGTCGCGATACTCAAGACCGATATGGCGGTGGTGAAGGCCAAGGTCAGCGCGCTCGAGACCGACGTGCGGATCCTCAAAGCCGATGTCGCCGAGCTGAAATCCGACGTCGCCGAGCTCAAGACCGAGGTTGCCACCTTGAACGTCGGTGTCGGCCAGATTCTGCAGTTACTGCGGGAGGGCAGGCGGTAGATCCGTCGAAAGAGCGACCCCGCCGTCGCGAAATTCGCGGCGGCGGGCTTGGGCGGAGCAGTTCGCATCCGTCAGCCGAACTGCGCGAGAACCGCCGCGACAACCTCCTCGACAACCTGCTGGTCGTCGCCGATCACGGTCACCGTCGGTATCCCCGACACGGGCTCCCGCCGGACGGAGCGCTCACGCAGAGCCGGGAAATCCGCTGCTCACAGCGGACTCCCAGCGATGTCCCAGGGCTGTCCGAGCACCGCCCCATACCTTCGCTGTCGACGAACGAGCAGAGGAGAAGCGTGGTGGATAGGAATGGTGAGGTGCACGAGCACGATCTCGGTCTGGCGCACGACCTGCGGGTCATGTCGCGGCAACGGGCGCTGACCTTTCTCGGGATCGCGGGGGCGGCGACGGCCGCGAGTGCCTGCGCGACGGCGGCGCAGACCGGCACATCGAGCACAACGAGTACGACGAGCGCGGCCGCCAGCACCACTGGCGCGGTGGGCGCGGCGCCGCAGGAGACGGCAGGCCCGTACCCGGGCGACGGCTCGAACGGACCCAACGTCCTCATCGAGTCCGGCGTGGTCCGCTCCGACGTCACCACCAGCTTCGGCTCGTATTCCGGTGTCGCGGAGGGTGTTCCGATGACGCTGAAGCTCTCGCTGCAAGATCTCACGAAGAACGGCGCCGCGGGCTCCGGCATGGCCGTCTACGTCTGGCACTGCGATCGGTCCGGCGCGTACTCGCTCTACAGCCCGGGCGTCACCGACCAGAATTATCTGCGCGGCGTTCAGGTCGCCGACTCGACCGGAACGGTGACCTTCACCTCGATCTTCCCGGCCTGCTACTCGGGCCGCTGGCCGCACATCCACTTCGAGGTCTACGACTCGCTGGAGACCGCGGTCGCGGGCAGCAACGCCCGCCTCACCTCGCAGATCGCCCTCCCCCAGGACGCGTGCGAGGCCGTCTTCGCGCACGACTCCGGCTACGCCCAGAGCATCGGCAACATGTCCGGCGTCTCGCTCGCCTCGGACAACGTGTTCGGCGACGGCTGGGATGCCGAGTTGGCCACCGTCACCGGAACACCCGCCTCCGGCCTCACGGTCGCACTCACCATCGGCGTCGCCGCGAAATCCGAGAACGCTTCCCCCGGAGGCGGTTTCGGCCCGCCGCCCGGTGGCCGACCCGGCGGTCCGCCGCCCGGCCGCTGAGCCGCGAGCTCGGAAACCAGCTGAGCCGCGCGAACCTGGAAACGACGCGGGGCCCCGCATCGGCGGGGCCCCGGGTCACGCGTGGACGCTCAGAACTCCCAGTCCTCGTCCTCGGTGTTGACCGCCTTGCCGATCACATACGACGAACCGGAGCCCGAGAAGAAGTCGTGGTTCTCGTCCGCGTTCGGCGAAAGGGCCGAGAGAATGGCCGGATTCACGTCGGTCTCGTCCTTCGGGAACAGCCCTTCGTAGCCGAGGTTCATCAGCGCCTTGTTGGCGTTGTAGCGCAGGAACTTCTTGACGTCCTCGGTGAGGCCGACCTCGTCGTAGAGGTCCTGGGTGTATTCGACCTCGTTGTCGTAGAGCTCGAAGAGCAGCTCGAAGGTGTAGTTCTTCAGCTCCTCGCGCTCGGCCTGGGAGACCAGCTCGAGGCCCTTCTGGTACTTGTAGCCGATGTAGTAGCCGTGCACGGCCTCGTCACGAATGATCAGGCGGATCATGTCGGCGGTGTTGGTCAGCTTGGCGCGCGAGGACCAGTGCATCGGCAGGTAGAAGCCGGAGTAGAACAGGAAGCTCTCCAGCAGGGTGGAGGCCACCTTGCGCTTGAGCGGGTCGTCACCGTTGTAGTAGGCCAGCACGATCTCGGCCTTGCGCTGCAGGTTCCGGTTCTCCTCGGACCAGCGGAAGGCCTCGTCGATCTCCTTGGTGGAGCACAGCGTGGAGAAGATGGAGCTGTAGCTCTTCGCGTGCACCGACTCCATGAACGCGATGTTGGTGAGCACCGCCTCCTCGTGCGGGGTCAGCGCGTCCGGGATCAGGCTCACCGCGCCGACGGTGCCCTGGATGGTGTCCAGCAGGGTCAGGCCGGTGAAGACCCGCATGGTCAGCTGCTTCTCGTCGGCGGTCAGCGTGTTCCACGAGGGGATGTCGTTGGACACCGGGACCTTCTCTGGCAGCCAGAAGTTGCCGGTCAGCCGGTCCCAGACTTCGGCATCCTTCTCGTCGGGCACCCGATTCCAGTTGATGGCCGACACCCGATCGATCAGTTTCATCCTGCCTCCACACCTTTCCCGAGCACGCTGCCGTCACGGAGTTCCTACTACCGAACACTACTCCTAGTGGCTCAGAACTCCATGCAGCACAACACCTTGTGTCACTGCGGCGCACGTCACGGACGATCGTTCGCCGTGGGACCACCGCGTGCGGCACCTATTGTGCGGCACAGCCTCGCGCGCGACCGCACGGGTACCGGACCAGCGCCGATCGATCGCCAGCAGTTAGCCATCGCCAGCAGTTAGCGGGCGGCGCCGCCCGCGGGAGGGACAGTGGTCGGCTCGTCGGCGACCGTTTGCCGGCCCGCACGCCGCCGACCGACATGGACCGCCCCACCGATCCGTCCGCGGTGCAGAACGCATCGAGGCCGTTTGCGGCGAGCGCGGCGAGCGGGCAGACTCCTGCACCGACCGGCACGTCGCATTCGGCGCGCCGACGGAGGGGGTTCGCTGTTTTGCGCAGATTCACCATGGCTGTTGCCGCCGTACTCGTCTTGCTGGGCGTCACGGCCTGTCAGGACGATCTACCGACCGCGCCTGCCGGTTCCAGCGGATACTGGTCCACCGCGCCGCAGACCGATGATCAGCGCTGGGAAGTGCTGCGCAAGGTCCGCGCGATCGATCCGTGCGCGCTCGTCCCGCGCATCGAACTGGCGAAGATCGACACCGTGATCTGGGTGGACGTCCGCGAGCCCGACTGGTGCGAAGCGCAGATGGGTTCGACCGAATCCGGAAAAGGAACCGACCTGAGCTGGTCGCTGTTCGTCGCCCCCGGTGGTATCACACCGCACGAGAGCGGTCGGACGACGAAGATCGGCGCCATCACGGTCGGCACCGTCAGCGATCTCGACGCCAACCCGGACCACCAAGGCAAGCTCGTACAGCGCAATTGCACCGTGAGCGCGAGCTTCCCGTCGACCGCAGCCGTGATGCTCTTCGTCACGACCCCGCTGGGCACCGAGCCGTGCCCGGTCGGCGAGGCGGTTCTGCCGACCTTGTTCGCCCAGCTCGACAAAGAACCCGCGCACGGCACCTCGCCCGACACCCCCGGGACCGTCCTGCTCGGCCGCGACCCCTGCGCCGTGGCGAACGACCTCGGCGTCACCACGACGGTGACGGAACAGAGGGGATGGCGGTGCTCCTTCCGCTACCGCGACGACGACATCGAGGTCGAGTACACCTACGAACAGGAGAAGCTGGTCGTCGAGGGCGAGCCGATCTTCACCATCAACGGGCATCCCGGGTACGGCGATCCGGACGCCACCGATTTCGCTTCGTACAACGCGATAGTGGGACCTGTCGTGCCGTCGCCCAAACCCGAGTCGTTCCTCGGACCGAACCTTCCGGTCGTCAACGTGTTCGGCCGGGACGCCGCGGTAGTGGAAGAGGTCCTGCGCCGCGCGGTCGCGTTGTTCCCTGCCGCGTGACGCCACCCGGCATTCGCTCCGTTTTGCCACATCGCGGCGATAGGGCACACTCGGCGGCGACAGTTCGCGGGAGCCGAGCCGTACCCACGCGGATCCGTTGTGACGAAGGGGGACTCATGCTGCGTCGACTACTGCTCGTGGCCGCACTGGCGCTGACCGCAGCGGGCTGCCAGAACGCACCGGCGTCCGATTCCGCCGCGACCACGGACTCGGCCGCGACAGGCGGATTCTGGTCCACCGCGCCGCAGACCGACGGGCAGCGGCTGGAGATGCTGCGCAGGGCGCGCAACATCGACCCGTGTGCGCTGCTGCCGAATCGGAAGCTCGGTGAGTTCGGGGCGGTGGTGTCCGTGGACAATACGCAGCCGTCCACCTGCAAGGCGATCGTCGGTTCCGCCGAGCCGGGCCAGGGGACGACCTTGCTGTGGCACGTGGTGGCGCCCCCGACGAGCATTCCGTGGGAGGACAGGGACGCGACGATCGAGCAGCTGGGTGACGTCACCGTCTCACTGCTCGACGACCGGAACCTCATGACCGACGAGCAGATCCGCGAGCAGGGCAATCACACCTGCTACGCCGAAGCGCGCTTCCCCGCCACGGCCGAATTCTGGCTCGACGTACACAGCCCGATCGGCAGCGAGCCGTGCGCGGTGGCCCGTTCGCTGGTGCGCACGGCATTGGCGGAGTGGCGTATCGAGCCACCGCACGGCACCTCTCCGGTCACGGCCCGCAGCATGCTCACCGGACACGACCCGTGCGCGGTCGCGCCCGCTCTCGGCATCTCCGTGCCCGCGGGCGAACAGCAGCTGCACAAGTGCGAGGTCACCCAACGCGGCAGCACCGTCGTGATCAGCTACGAGTATCAGGACGCCAGCCCCGCGGGCCCCGGCGAGCCCGCGTTCATGGTCGGCCCGCGCCCCGTGCACGAGGTCGCGACGGCCGGAGAGACCCGGGTCTACACGGCCCCGGTCGGTCCTCCGCTGCGCCCCGCCGTGACCGGTCCGGCGCTGCCGAACCGCATCCCCGTCGTCTCCGCGGTGGGCAAGCCCGAGGCCGCCCACGACGTACTGCAGCGGTTGTTGCCGATGTTTCCGTGATCGGGAGCCGAAAACGTTGCGGTGCAACGTTTCTCAGATTCCCAGAACCAGCTTCGCTGTCGTGGAGTAGATGATCGGCCCGGTGGCGTCCACCAGCGTCGTCACCATCGGCCCGCCCACCGTCGACGTCCTCGCGGACACCGGCGAGGTCGTCCAGGACGTGACGAGTCAGGTGTTTGCCTTGTCAGGCAACAACGAGATGTTTGCGCAAAGATTGCTCCGGCGGCAGACTCGATCTAGGACGGCCATCTCGGACGGAGGCTCCGATGCACCGCACACTCGTCCTGACCGCCGCCACGCTGCTCGCCGTGGCGGGCTGCGGCGGTTCGAGCGACGAAGCCCCCACCGTCCGGCCCGCGCACTCCCCGGAATTCTGGTCGCAGCCCGCGCACACCGAACAGCAACGGCAGGAGGTCGCCAACGGCGCCCGTCAGATCGACGTGTGCGCGCTGATCCCCCGCGACGTCCTGGCCGACCTGGGCCAAGTGCGCACGGTGACGACCGACCTGTACTCGTGCACCGCCGAGGTCGATCGAAACGGGGAGGCGGACGTCGTCAAGGCGTACTGGTCACCGACGCTGCTGGCCGAGCAGATCGACCCGACCGAGCAGATCGGTGATGTGAGCGTGCGCGTCGTCCCCGACCGCGAGACCGGACCGGCGCAAGCGTGCGGGACAACCAGCCGATTTCCGGCAGGCGCCGCCCTCTATTTCGGCGTCACGGCGAGCGATCCCTGCGCGCTCGCCGAGCGGCTCATTCCCGGGATGCTGGACCGGTGGCGGGCGGGGCCGGTCCAGGGCACGTCAC
Organism: Nocardia lijiangensis NBRC 108240; assembly: GCF_001613045.1. Lineage (GTDB taxonomy): Bacteria > Actinomycetota > Actinomycetes > Mycobacteriales > Mycobacteriaceae > Nocardia > Nocardia lijiangensis. The sequence continues at coordinate 166,997 of NZ_BDBP01000001.1, forward strand.
CCGACACCGTGCGCACCGTCCTGCTCGGCGCCGACCCCTGCGCGGTGCGTACCCGGCTGTCCGGCACCACCGATACCGGCGAAGCGCGCCTGACCGCGTGCCGGTTCCGCTATCGGGACGAAGTCGTCACCGTCGGCTACGAGTACCGGATTCCCGACTACCTCGCTCAGCAGGGCACCGAGGTGCGCATCGATGGCCGCCCCGTCCGTCGCTCGGTCTCGGTCTACGACAACACCATTCCGATCTTCACCGCCCAAGTCGGCCCCGCACTGCCACCGGGAAGCACCGCCCACGGTCCTCGGGTACCTGTCGTCGAGGTCACCGCGGCGTCCGACGAGGTGGCCGCTGAGGTCGCGGCCCAGGTGCTCGCCCTGTTCCCCGAGCGGTAGCGGTCAGATTCCGAGGACCAGCTTTGCCGTCGTGAAGTAGATGATCAGCCCGGTGGCGTCCACCAGCGTCGTCACCATCGGCGCCGACACCACCGCCGGGTCGATGCGCAGCTTCTTGGCGAGCAGCGGCATGGTGCCGCCGATGGTCGCGGCCCAGGCGCAGATCAGCACCAGGGTGATCGCGACAACCACCGCGATGCGCGGACCGACGAACAGCCCGCCGATCACCAATCCCGCACTGGCCAAAAGGGATCCGAGCACCAGCCCGACCCGGCATTCGCGCCAGATCACCTGGAGCAGGTCCGAGACCCGCACCTCGCCGACGGCGAGCGCACGCACACAGGCCGTGGCGGCTTGGGCGCCAGCGTTGCCACCCGCGCCGATCAGCAACGGGATGAACAGCGCGAGATGCGCGGCCTGCTGCAGGGTGCCTTCGAAGAAATCGGTGACACTCACCGTGAGCGTCGCCGCGAGGAGCAACAGCATCAGCCACAGCGCGCGGTAGCGGGCCAGCTGGAAGACCCCGGCGGCCATGTAGTGGCCCTCCCACGGCGCGGAACCGGCCTGGCGGGCGACGTCCTCGCTGTCGGCGGCCTCGATGACCTCGACCGCGTCGTCGATGGTGAGCAGGCCGACGAGGCGGTCCTCGCTGTCCACCACCGGCAGGTTGATGTCGTTGGTCTCGCGCATCAACCGGGCGGCCTTCTCCGCGGAGTCGGTCGCGCGGGCGAACGCGGGCTCGGTGACGACCAGCTCCGACACCATGGTGTCGGGCCCGGCCAGCACCAGTTCGCGCAACTCGACGACGCCGGTGAGCCTGCGGCCCGAGTCGACGACGGGCAGCGTGTACACGGTCTCCGCGCCAGTGCCTTTGGCGCGCACGGTGGCCAGCGCCGCCGCGACGGTCAGGTTGCGCGGCAGCGCGACCACCTCGGGCGTCATGTACTGGCCCGCGGAGCCTTCGGGATAGCCGAGCAGCGCGGCGGTCATCCGCCGCTCCCGCGGGCTCAGGCCGGCCAGCACCTTCTTGGCGACCTTGGCGGGCGCTTCGCGCAGCATGCGCGCGCGGTCGTCCGGGGCCATGCCCTCGACCAGTTCGCGGAAGCTCTGGTCGCGCAGGCCCTGCAGGATTTGCTGCTGGTCGACCGGCTCGAGTTCCTCGAACACGGCCAGCGCCAGATCCTTGTCCAGCAGCCGGAAGGCCATGCCCGCTTGGACGGCGTCCATCCGGGCCAGCTGGTCGGCGATGAAGTGCGGCGGGTGCTTGTCGAGCCAGTCGAGTGCGGCGTCGACACGGTGCTCGGCGACGAAGTCCAGCAGGGACTCGGTCGGAACCGGGCGTGCTTCGATGAGATCGGTCTGCGACATGGGAGGTCCTCAGCACAGCGTGGGGTGAAAAGTGCACGAAGTTTCACACCGCGAGGCGCCCACCCGGGCGACGCAGACCTACCAGGTATGCGAAGGGGCGGCGCCGCGCGGCCTTCGACTGGGAGGTTCACTGCGCATGGCAACCCACCTCCTGATCGTCCCCGCCGCGACCGACCGGTCGCGCGCCGTCTACCTGGTCAACAGAATTCGAACGCGAATGCGTCCTCGTGAAGGATACATGTTTCAACCCCATGTTTCACGGCGAGCGGCGTGTCGTCACCCTTCCGCGGGTCGCGGCGTGAGCGAACGAAGTGAGCGAACCATGTGCCAGCGCGCCTCGCGCACGCCGGAGCCGAGCGTCAGCGAGGTGGAGGCGTGAGCGAGGACACCACGGCCGGTTCCGTTTCCGCCCAGGTCGGCACGTGTTCGACCCATTCCGGGATCGGTTCGGATTGCACGCCGAAAAGGTACAGATGCGGCACCAGACCGCGCAGCGCACGATGCACTTCCAGACGGTCGTCGATCATGTGCGTGATGCCGAGTTCGGCGCAGTGAATCGCCTTGTCGGAGCGTTCCCGGCAGAAGCGGAGGTTGCCGCGCGGGATTCCGGTCCGCTCGTAGAAATCGTGGTGGTCGAGCCATCGCTGGGTGCGCTGTTCCACGCGCGGACCACATTTGGAGATGATCCAGGCGCGCCGCTCGAACAGCGTGACCAATCGCGCGAGCACCTCGAAAGCGTTGGGGCTCGGCGGAGTTCGCATGGCGTCCGCGTCGCCGCCGCCGAGGAAGACGGTGTCGGCGTCGCCGGAGGGCAGCGCAGCCCCCTGAATGACCCGGCCGAAGTCCACGCCGAGTCGATACTGTCGTTCGTTGTTCATCGCACCAAGCATGACCTCGGCCGAGCAGCCCGGCCACCGAATTTCGTTCCAGCGCTGGGCTTTCCCACGTTTTCGGTTACCAGGAGGCGGCCTTGCGCCACGGGTCCGGTGCCTGGTCGACCTTCTCGCGGGAACGGACCATCATCCGCTCCAGCATCGCCAGTCGCTTGCGTTGCGCGATCACCTCGTGCAGTGCCGCGTTCACCGTGTCCTCGGTGTTCGTCGTACCGAGCAGCACACCAACCACTGCCAGGGCGGCATCATCCACATCGATCGATGTCTGCGACATGCGCACCTCCCACAAATCGGCCCCTCTTCGAATCGTAGGCCGAATTCCCGTGCCGTGGACAGTGGTATTCGCCGTGGTCCGGGTTGTGAGGGATGCGGGGGCACCCTATAGTCGGGCGGGGTTCTGGCGAAAAACGTTGCGCTCGTTGGGGACACGTCACAAGGGGGAGCTGTGAACGAGACGATCGATGCTGTCGCGGCGCTGCTGTGGCCGTTGCTTGCGGCGGCCGCGCTGTGTATGTTTCGCGGCCCGTTGGCGCGGGTGATCAGTTCGGCGGCGCGCAGGCAGTTCACATTGCGCATCGGCGGGCAAGAGCTGGACATGAAGCAGGTCAGCGAGCAGCAGGAGAACATGATCGAGGATCTGCAGGTCCAGGTCCGCAGACTGCGCGAACAGGTCGATCAGCTCACCGCCGAACGTGCGCCCGGCCCCGGCGTGAGTCAGGTCGACGGCCTGCCCGGCGTCGGGGACGACACCCGATCCGGCGCCGCGGCGGACGTCGGCAGTCCCGTGGACCCCGGCCCGGCCTTCGGCGCGGCCCCGCCGCCGCGCTCCCTTCCGGAATCACCTGCCGCAAGCGCGATCCTGTGGGTGGACGACCACCCCTCCAACAACGCGTTTCTCATCGATCGGTTGGAACGCAACGGAATTCGCGTCGACACCGCCCTCACCACCGTTGCCGCCACCGACCTGCTGTCCACCCGCCGCTACGCTGCGATCCTCACCGACATGAGCCGCACCGAAAACGGCACCGCCGTGCCCGACGCGGGCCTGCGCCTCACTGAAACCGTCCGCGCCCGCGGCCTCACCACCCCCATCGTCGTCTTCACCAGCGCCCACACCGCCTGCGGTGACAACAGCGACCGAGCCCTCGCCGCAGGCGCCCGCTCCGTCACCTCCTCCCCCACCGACCTCACCGGCGAACTCGCCACCCTCGGCCTCCTCCCCCGGTAGAGCGCACCCCGGCCCGCCACGCGCTTCCCGGCACTTGCGCCAACTTCTGAAAAAATTCAGAATAGTTTCATGGTTACCGAGGTGCAGTGGAGCGAGCTACAGCGCGACCCCAAGCAGGTGGCGCAGCTCGCCGATCAGGGAGCCGTCCGCGTCCGCCGCCGCGACGGAGCCCCGCTGCTGCTGATCCGCGAGGACCGTGCGCAATCGGAGTCGGAAGGGTCGATCACCGCCGCTCGCGCCCTGCGCAACGTGCTGGTGCACCTGCCCCACGATGTCGCCGCACGAGCGCTCATCGACGAGTTCCCCTGGGTGGATGTGCTTCCCGAGCACGCGCAGGGCCGCTTCGTCGCCGATTTCGCGCGCGCCTTCCAGGCCTCGGCCGAACTCGGCGAATGGTCGGTGCTGGAGCGAACTGTGCACGAATGGCGCAGCACCGCAGCGGTTTACGCCGACCCCTCGCTCGCCCGCACGCTTTCCGGACCGCTGGACGACGATTTCGGCCCGGTGTCCGAGCCGGTGGGGGAATGAATGGCGCCGAAACGAGGTGACCGAGTCGCGCCGCCCGCACGACCCGGGATGTGGGAGGCACGGTTTGCCACATCGGAGGCGGCCAAGGGGTGGGAAGACCTGTGCCGCACGGCGCGATCCAACACGTGGGAGGCGTGGATCGTCCTCACCGAGCGGCCGCTGGCACCCGAGAACCCGGCCCGCCAACACCGGCTTCGCGATACCTTCGGCACGCGCGTGATCGCCGGTCGGACACTGGAACAGTGGCAATACGAAGTCACGGCGGGCGGCCGGATCTGGTACTGCCCCGACCCAGAGCAACGCATCGTCTGGGTGGTGCTGGCCCGCGCCGGCCATCCCAAGCAGACCGACTGACTTCGCAACCGTGCTGTTTTCCTTGCGGTTCCTGGGCTGACGCTTGCCGGTCGCCTATTCGGCGCGCGGAGCGTGGAATGGTTGTCCTCGGGGGGAAGACTGGGCAGGGTGGGGCGAGTTCGCGGCAGGATGGCCGGGACAGGTCTCGCTCGGATATGCGAAGGAGAAGTCTGTGCGCTTCGGATTGTTCGTCCCGCAGGGCTGGCGGCTGGATCTGGTGGGGATCGAGCCCGCCGCGCAGTGGGAGGTGATGCGGGACCTGGCGCAGCGCGCCGACGCGAACGACGCGTGGGAGTCGATCTGGGTGTACGACCACTTCCACACGGTCCCGGTGCCCACCGAGGAGGCCACGCACGAGGCGTGGACGCTGATGTCGGCGTTCGCGGCGAGCACCTCGCGGGTGCGGCTCGGCCAGATGTGTACCGCCATCAGCTACCGCAATCCGGCCTACCTGGCGAAGGTCGCCGCGACGGTGGACGTGATCTCGGGCGGCCGGGTCGAGATGGGCATCGGCGGCGGCTGGTACGAGCACGAGTGGCGCGCCTACGGCTACGGCTTCCCCTCCGCCGGCGTGCGCCTCGGCCGCCTCGACGAGGGCGTGCAGATCTTCCGGCAGGCGTGGACCGAAGGCAAGGCCACCCTGGACGGCAAGCACTACCAGGTCGACGGTGCGATCGTCCGTCCACTTCCGTTGCAGGAGGGCGGAATTCCGCTGTGGATCGCGGGCGGCGGCGAGCAGAAGACCCTGCGCATCGCGGCGAAGTACGCGGACTACACCAACTTCAGCGGTAATCCCGACGAGTTCGCGCGCAAGTCGGAGATCCTGCGCGGGCACTGCGCCGAGGTGGGCACCGATTTCGACGCCATCGTGCGCTCGTCGAACTTCAACGTCGCGATCGGCGCCACCGAGGCCGAGGTCGAAGACCGTCTGGCCGCCCTGCGTGATCGGCTGGCCCCGTTCGTCGGCGCCGAGCAGGCCGCAAAGCAGATCGACGACCTGTTCCGCGGCACCGCCGCCGTCGGCACGCCGGAGCAGATCGTCGAAAACCTGTCCAAGGTCCGCGATCTCGGCCTCGGCTACACGATCCTCAACTTCCCCGAGGCCGCCTACGACACCTCGGGCATCGAACTGTTCGAACGCGAGGTCATCCCCGCCCTGTCCTGATTCGCCACCGCAACTCCCGCTCCCACTCGACCACATGGGAGCGAGCTCGACGAGCGACGTTCGCGGCCGTCTCGCGGCCGAGCGATCGAAGCGCATGCGCCGAAGGCGCGAGTCTCGATCGCTCGGCCGCGAGACATAAAAGGCCGCGAACACGCAGCGCCGCAGGCGCTGCCGAAAACTAGAGCATGCAGCTTACGCAGCCGTCTACTTCGGTACCTTCCAGCGCCATCTGGCGCAGCCGGATGTAGTACAGCGTCTTGATGCCCTTGCGCCAGGCGTAGATCTGCGCCTTGTTCAGGTCGCGGGTGGTGGCCGTGTCCTTGAAGAAGAGGGTCAGCGACAGGCCCTGGTCCACGTGCTGGGTGGCCGCGGCGTAGGTGTCGATGATCTTCTCGTAGCCGATCTCGTAGGCGTCCTCGTAGTACTCGAGGTTGTCGTTGTCCATGTAGGGCGCCGGGTAGTAGACGCGCCCGATCTTGCCTTCCTTGCGGATCTCGATCTTCGACGCCACCGGGTGGATCGAGCTGGTGGAGTGGTTGATGTAGGAGATCGAGCCGGTCGGCGGCACCGCCTGCAGGTTCTGGTTGTAGATGCCGTGCTCCATGACCGAGGCCTTCAGCTCACGCCAGTCGTCCTGGGTCGGGATGTGCACGCCCGCGTCGTCGAACAGCTGCCGCACCCGGTCGGTCTTCGGCTCCCACGCCTGGTCGGTGTACTTGTCGAAGTACTCGCCGCTGGCATACTTCGATTCGGGGAACCCGCCGAAGTAGCTGCCGCGCTCCTTCGCGATCAGGTTCGACGCCCGGATCGCGTGGTAGACCACGGTGTAGAAGTAGATGTTGGTGAAGTCGATGCCCTCTTCGGATCCGTAGTGGATTCGCTCGCGGGCCAGGTACCCGTGCAGGTTCATCTGCCCGAGGCCGATCGCGTGGGACTCGTTGTTGCCCTGCTCGATCGAGGGCACCGAGTAGATGTGCGTCTGGTCCGACACCGCGGTGAGCGCGCGGATGGCCACCTCGATCGTCTGCGCGAAGTCCGGCGAGTCCATCGACTTGGCGATGTTCAGCGAACCGAGGTTGCAGGAGATGTCCTTGCCGACCTTCGCGTAGGACAGGTCGTCATTGAACTCCGACGGGGTGGAGACCTGCAGGATCTCCGAGCACAGGTTGGAGTGGGTGATCTTGCCCGCGATCGGGTTGGCCCGGTTCACCGTGTCCTCGAACATGATGTACGGGTAGCCCGATTCGAACTGCAGCTCGGCGATGGTCTGGAAGAACTCGCGCGCCTTGATCTTCGACTTGCGGATCCGCTTGTCGTCGACCATCTCGTAGTACTTCTCGGTGACGTCGATGTCGGCGAACGGCTTGCCGTAGATGCGCTCCACGTCGTACGGCGAGAAGAGGTACATGTCCTCGTTCTTCTTCGCCAGCTCGAAGGTGATGTCGGGGATCACCACGCCGAGCGAGAGCGTCTTGATGCGGATCTTCTCGTCCGCGTTCTCCCGCTTGGTGTCCAGGAAACGGTAGATGTCCGGGTGGTGCGCGTGCAGGTACACCGCGCCGGCGCCCTGCCGCGCGCCGAGCTGGTTGGCGTAGGAGAACGAGTCCTCCAGCAGCTTCATGATCGGGATGACGCCCGAGCTCTGGTTCTCGATCTTCTTGATCGGCGCGCCGTGCTCGCGAATGTTGCTGAGCAGCAAGGCGACACCGCCGCCGCGCTTGGACAGCTGCAGCGCCGAGTTGATGGAGCGCCCGATGGACTCCATGTTGTCCTCGATGCGCAGCAGGAAGCAGGACACCGGCTCGCCGCGCTGCTTCTTGCCCGAGTTGAGGAAGGTCGGGGTGGCGGGCTGGAAACGTCCGTCGATGACCTCGTCGACCAGCTGGCGGGCCAGGACCTCGTCACCGGCGGCCAGGGTCAGCGCGACCATGCACACGCGGTCCTCGAAGCGCTCCAGGTAGCGCTTGCCGTCGAAGGTCTTGAGCGTGTACGAGGTGTAGTACTTGAACGCGCCGAGGAAGGTCGGGAACCGGAACTTGTGCGCGTAGGCCTGCTTGAACAGGCTCTTGATGAAGGCCCTGCTGTACTGCTCGAGAACCTCGGCCTCGTAGTAGTTCTCGTCGACCAGGTAGTCCAGCTTCTCGTCCAGGTTGTGGAAGAAGACGGTGTTCTGGTTGACGTGCTGCAGGAAGTACTGGTGGGCGGCCTCGCGGTCCTTGTCGAACTGGATCTTGCCGTCCGGTCCGTACAGGTTCAGCATCGCGTTGAGGGCGTGGTAGTCGAGTACCTCGCCCGCGGCGTCGGCGCCACGCACCGGGGGCTGCTCTAAGCGAGCTGTCTTTCCGGCAGGCGCTGTCGTTGCTGTTGCCAAAACAATCCCAATCCCTCTCGGACGCGTTCGACGTCCTCAGCGGTTCCCATGAGTTCGAAGCGATACAGGTACGGCACCCCGCACTTGCGCGAGATCACCTCTCCCGCAAAGCAGTAGGTATCGCCGAAGTTCGTGTTTCCCGCCGCGATGACGCCGCGCAGCAGGGCGCGATTGTGCGGATCGTTGAGGAACTTGGCGACCTGCCGCGGCACGAAATCCTTGTCGGACCGGTTACCACCCAGAACGTGCCGACCGCCCCCGTAGGTGGGGACGATCAGCACGTAGGGTTCGTCGACGCGCAGCGAATCGGCGGTGTGCAGTGGTATGCGAGTCGCCGGGAGTCCCAGCTTCTCGACGAAACGATGTGTGTTCTCCGAGGCACTGGAGAAGTAGACCAGCGCCGTCCCGTCGGACATCGCTTCTCCTCTCCCATCGGATGAACGCCGAAGATGTGGCGCCGATCAGGCCGCTGCGACAGCGAGGGCCTTGATGCGGTCGGGGCGGAAGCCGGACCAGTGGTTCTCGCCCGCGACGACGACCGGAGCCTGCAGGTAACCGAGGGCCATGACGTAGTCACGCGCCTCGTCGTTCTCGGAGATGTCGATGACGTCGTAGTCCACCCCGGCCTTGTCGAGGGCCTTGTAGGTGGCATTGCACTGGACGCAAGCGGGCTTGGTGTACACGGTGATGGTCATTGAGTCCCTCTCTCCTGTGCCTAATTCGCGGTGGTCGCGGCCTGGTCACGTAGGCTTCCGCCTCCGGGCCTGAGCTCACACCGCGAGCCTGATCCACAGCCGGTGATCCGTATGCAGTGCGTGATCCGACGTACGCTGCGCAAACTCCTGGATCCGGTCTCGAAACCCCTGCTAGCGCCGCTGCGGACGATAGCTTTTCACGGTGGGTCCCGCACCGCCTTCCAGCACCGAAGACACTACACCTAGTGGCCGACAGAAAGAAACAACACGACATGTTGCGAGTCGCACACATGTAATTCCACCGGGAGAAGTACCAGGACGCTCGATTCGCAACCCGACACGTCCGTGGTGCAGATCACAATTCCGTACCGTAGCGCCCTTCTAGCAAACTTCCGCATCACCCGATGTCACACCCGCAACGACTGCCTCGTCCACCCCTTGTGCGCCCTCTCGGCACACCGGAAACACGAGGCCGCCCCCGTCTCACAAGAGAAGACGGGGGCGGCCGGGGGAACGACGATCAGGCGGACACCAACTGGCCGTGCGCGGCCTCGACCAGCTCGTGCAGCGTGGCGCCGAGCTGGGTGAGCGCCTCCGCGTCCTCGCGCGGGTGCGCGGCGCCGAAACGCTCGCCGATCACGCCGAAGTGAGCGTGCGCGGCCTCGACGATCTTGCCGCCCGCGACGCCGACGGCCTTGACCGCGTCACCGTGCGCCCACTGCCCGGCGTTCGGGCTGATGGACGCGCTGACGACGGCGACGGCCTTGTCCTTCAGCGCACCCGCGCCGTATGGCCGCGAGGTCCAGTCGATGGCGTTCTTCAGCACCGCCGAGAGCGTGCCGTTGTACTCCGGGGTCACCAGGAGCACGCCGTCGGCGTCGGCGACCGCGTCACGCAACCGCTGCGCGGCGGCAGGGACGGCGCCGGGGACGTCGATGTCCTCGTTGTAGAACGGAATATCGGCGAGACCCTCGTAGATCGCCACTTCGGCGCCGTCCGGCGCGGTCTGCACGGCCGCCTCGGCGAGCTGGCGGTTGATCGACGCGGCGCGCAGGCTGCCGACGAGAGCGAGGATGTGGGTCTTTCCCATGACGACTCCCTGGTGTACTGAATGTGTTGTCCGACTTCCATCAGAGACTAACCGGACTACGGTCCGATTACTTCCCACGAGACCGTGAGAGGGCTGTGAACTACCCCACACCGCCGCCCGGCGAACCGCCGCGCGAGCGACCACTGCTGCGCATCGGCACACCCCTGCCGGGGACCGCCGAGCCCACCGAGCGCGCCGACGCTGCGCGCAACCGGCAGTTGCTGCTGGACGCCGCGCACGACCTGGTCCGCGCCCACGGCATCGACGGCCTCACGATGGACGAACTGGCCAAGCGCGCGGGCGTCGGCAAAGGCACCGTGTTCCGCCGCTTCGGCAACCGCTCCGGACTGATGCGCGCGCTGCTCGACCACTCCGAGCAGAAGTCTCAGGCGGCCTTCATGTTCGGGCCGCCCCCGCTCGGGCCCGGCGCGGCCCCGGTGGACCGGCTCATCGCGTTCGGGCGCGCCCGGCTGGTCGACATCGAGATCGAGGGCGAGCTGCACCGGGCCGCCGAGATCAGCGAGGCCGGGGACCGCTACACGGGCGCGCCGTACAACCTGCTCAAGGCGCACGTCTCGATGCTGCTGCGGCAGGCGGGCGCGGCCGGGGAGATCCCGCTGCTGGCCGACAGCCTGCTCGCCGTGCTCGGCGCGCCGCTGGTGATGTACCAGATGAACGTCCTCGGTTACAGCGCGGAGCGGATCGGGGACAACTGGGACGCCTTCGTTCGCCGGGTTGTCCCGGCCACCTCGCCAGTAGAGTGAGGTGCCATGGCTAGTCTGCGCGAACAGATCATCACCGAATTGGGCGTCCAGCCCACGATCGAACCGAAGGTCGAGGTACGCCGCCGGATCGATTTCCTCAAGGACTATCTGCGCGCAACGCCCGCACAGGGTTTCACGCTCGGCATCAGCGGCGGCCAGGACAGCGCCCTGACCGGCCGGTTGTGCCAGCTGGCTGCCGAGGAACTGCGGGCCGACGGCTTCGACGCCACCTTCGTCGCGGTGCGGCTCCCCTACGGTGTGCAGTCCGACGAGGCCGACGCCAGGATCGCGATGACCTTCATCGCGCCGGACCGTTCCGTCGTGGTCAACGTCCGCCCCGGCGCCAACGCGGTGGCGGCCGAGACCGCGTCCGCGCTGAAGGTCGGCAAGCTGCGCGATTTCGTGCGCGGCAACATCAAGGCCCGCGAGCGCATGGTGATCCAGTACGCCATCGCCGGTCAGGAGAACCTGCTCGTGGTCGGCACCGACCACGCCGCCGAGGCCGTCACCGGCTTCTTCACCAAGTACGGCGACGGCGGCGTCGACGTGACCCCGCTGACCGGCCTCACCAAGCGACAGGGCGCGGCGCTGCTCCAGGAACTCGGCGCGCCCGCCAGCATCTGGTCCAAGGTCCCGACCGCCGACCTCGAGGACGAGCGGCCCGCGCTCCCCGACGAGGAGGCACTCGGCCTGCGCTACAGCGAAATCGACGACTACCTCGAGGACAACGACGTCACGCCCGAGGTGGCCGAGCGGGTGGAGACCATCTTCCGCAACACCCGGCACAAGCGCACGGTGCCGGTGACTCCGCTCGACACCTGGTGGCGCTGAGCGTGATTCAGCGCCGGGTCTACTCGGCCGCCTCGACTTCGGCGAGGCGCCGTGCCAGAAACCGCCGGACCTGCTCGTTGACCGCGAGGTCCAGCGCGGCGCGATAGCTCTCGGCCGCCTCGCGTGGCCGCCCGGCTCGGCGCAACAGATCGGCTCGGGTGGCCGGGACCAGATGGGTTACGGCCAGGCGCGGATCGTCCGCCACTTCCTCCAGCGCGGCGAGCCCGGCCTCGAATCCGCGCGAAAAGCCCACGGCGACGGCCCGGTTCACTCGGACAGCGGGCGAGGCGGAGTAGCGAAGCAGCTCGTCGTAGCTTTCGACGATGGCGTGCCAGTCGGTCTCGGCCCAGCTCCGGGCCGTCGCGTGCGCCGCGGCGATGCGCGCCTGCGCCAGGTACGGTCCGCCGCCGTCGGCTGCCGCGGATTCGAGGCACGCCAGACCGGCGCGGATGGCGGCGTGATTCCAGGCGGACCGATCCTGGTCCTCCAACGGAATCAAGTCGCCTTCACCCTGCCGGTCCCGTTCACCGCCGAGCTCCCCCTCCGCGCCGACGGCAGCGCCTTCCGCCTCGGCACCGGATTTCCCTGCGACACCGCGCCGTTGCCCGCGCCGGCTGTCCTGCAACAGCATCAACGCCAGCAGCGCCCGCGCCTCCGGCTCGTCCGGCATCAGCCCGCACAGCAGCCGACCGAGCCGAATCGCTTCGTCGCACAACTCGTCTCGCACGGCCGACGGACCGGACGTCGCGAAATAACCCTCGCTGAACACCAGGTACACGCACGCGAGCACACCGGGCATCCGCTCCGGCAACAAGTGCGCGGGCGGCACGCGCAGCGGGATCCCGGCCTGCCGGATCTTCGCCTTCGCGCGCGACAGGCGTTGCGCGACAGTGTGCTCCGGTTGCAGGAAGGCCCTGGCGATCTCCGCGGTCCGTAGCCCGCACACCAGCCGCAGCGTCAACGCGACCTGCGACTGCGCCGACAGGGCGGGATGACAGCAGGTGAAGATCATGCGCAGCTGGTCGTCCGGCACCGGCGACACCCCGGCCTCCTCGATCGGCGCGTGCGCCGCAACCGCATCCTGTTCCTTGGCGGCCCGCGCCGACTCGCGCCGCAGCCGGTCCAGGGCTCGATGCCTTGCCGCGGTGGTGATCCAGGCGCCCGGATTCACGGGCGCGCCGCGCTCGGGCCAGGTGCGCAGCGCGTCGGCGAACGCCTCCTGCACCGCGTCCTCGGCGAGGGCGATGTCACCGACCATCCTGGCCACGGTGGCCAGGGCCCGGCCGAACTCGGCGCGATAGACCGCGTCGATCCCGGCGGCCGGGCCCGTGGTCACCGTCAGTCGCCCAGGTCGACGATCTGACGCACCTCGGTCCGCCCGTGCTCGCCGAGGGGAATCGCGGCCGCGATCTCGGCCGCCTCCGCCCGGCTCGCCGCCGCGAACAGGTACAGCCCGTCGACCACCTCCGCGAATTCCGTGAACGGCCCGTCGGTCAGCAGCAATTCACCGTCGCGGACCCGCAGCGTGGTCGCCGAGGACGGCGGTTGCAGAGCTCCGCCGCCCCGGATGGCCGCCGCGTACTTCGCCCCGAACCGCTCGTGCTCGGCCATCCCCGCGTCCCATTCGGGCGAGCCCGGCGCGATCACCGCCTCCGGCTTCTCCCACAGCAGCGCCAGCCACCAGTCTGCGCGCGGCGTCTCGTGCGGCGACCACATGACCATCGGCCGCACTTCGACCGCGCCGTCCGCCGCGGCGGGCAGCAGGCGCGCCAGCTCGATCACCGCGTCGAGGTCGGCGGCATCGAACACATAGAACCCGCCGATGACCTCCGCCTGCTCGGCGAACGGGCCGTCGGTGATCAGGGTCCGGCCGCCGTCGCGGCGGACGTGCATCGCCGCCGCGGACGGGAACAGCGCCGCGCCACCGGCCACCGCGTCGCCGGCGCGCTCGTCGAACGCCGCGTATTTCGCCACCTCGGCATCGAACTCCGCCGACCCGGGCTGCACGCCCTCGTCCTCGCGTCCCACCAATGTCGCCAGGTAATACATCGCGTCATCCTTCCTCGCTCGAGGGGTCCGATACCCCTTCTACTCGGACGACGAACCGCGGGCCGGGTTCTCTACATCGCGGCGGAGGAAATTTCCGGCGCGCTCAGCACACCGGCCCGCCCTCGGTGGCCGCCGTCGCCCGCAGCAGGTCGCGGACCAGGTCGAAGTCGATCATGTCGAGCTTGCGGAAACGCAGGCAGCCTTTGCCCATGTCGTGGCCTGCCAGCCGATCGGCGTACGCCGCGCGCACGTCGGTACGCAACAGATAAAAGGAGATGTATTGCTTCTGGTTCGCGAAGGCGATCTCGCCGACGCCGTCGCGTTCGTAGCAGGGCATTCCGTAGGCCATGACCTCGGTGAACCCGCTCAGCTCCGCCCGGCACAGCTCCCGCAGCCTGCGCACCGCCGGGCGGCGGGCCTCCGGCACCTCGGTCAGGTAGCCGTCCACATCGCTCGCCTTGCTCTGCACCACGGCTCGACTGTAGCCGGGCGCTGCCCGTTATCCGCCCGCGAACGGCGGAAGCACGTCGACGCGGGCGCTCAGCGCCGAGGACGGGTCGCGGGTGAGTTCGTCGCCGATGAGATAGGCGCAGACCCCGAGCATCTTGTCCAGATCGGGGCCGTACGCGGCGGCCAGGCTGATGCGCAGATCGGCGATCGTGGCGCCCGCGGGCAGGTCGATCCGCTCGGAATCCTTGCCGACGGCATCGGCGATGGCGGCGAAATAGCGGACCTCAACCACCGATGGCTCCCATCGTGCGTTCCGGCGGGACGAAATCCTCGGCGTCGATGCCGTGTCCCGCCCACTTGTTCCACATCGCGCCGCGCCAGATGGTGGCCAGTTCGGCGTCGTCGGCGCCGGACCGTATGGCCTCGCGCAGATCGAATTCCTGATCGCTGAACAGGCAGGAGCGCAGCATGCCGTCGGCGGTCAGCCGGGTGCGGTCGCAGGTGTCGCAGAACTTGCGCGTCACCGTGGCGATGATGCCGACCGTGGCGGGGCCGCCGTCGACGAGCCACTTCTCGGCCGGTGCGGACGGATCCGAGCGACCGGCCTCGGTGAGGGTGAACCGGGCGCCGAGCACGTCGAGCAGTTCGGCCGCGGTCACCATGTTGGCGCGGGCCCACTCGTGGTCGGCGTCCAGCGGCATCTCCTCGATGAACCGCAGCTCGCACTCCTCGGCCAGGCACCACGCGAGCAGATCCGCCGCGCCGGAAAGGGTTTCGCGCATCAGCACGGCGTTGACCTTGACCGGCGCCAGTCCCGCGGCGCGGGCGGCGCGGATGCCCGCCTGCACCGAGCCGAGGCGGTCGCGGCGGGTCAGCTTGGCGAAGCCGTCGCGGTCCACGGTGTCCAGCGAGACGTTGACCCGGCCCAACCCGGCCGCGGCGAGCCCGCGGGCCCGGTGCTCGAGGCCGACGCCGTTGGTGGTCATGGCGAGCGGAATGTCGGGCAGCCGCGCGTGGCAGCCCGCGAGGATCTGCTCCAGATCCCGGCGCATCAGCGGTTCGCCGCCGGTGAACCGGACCTCGCGCACGCCGAGCTGCTCGACGGCGAGCACCACCAGCCGCACGATCTCCTCGACGGTCAGCAGCTCGTCCTTCGGGATCGGCGGCAGCCCCTCCTCCGGCATGCAGTACGTGCAGCGCAGCGAACACTTCTCGGTGATCGAGACCCGCAGGTCGCGGGCCACCCGCCCGAAACGGTCGATCAGCACGGGCGTGTCGGGGCGTCCGTCGAGCGAGGGGCGCCCTGATCGCACAGTAGGAATGCCCATCTCGACCAACGTCACCCTTCCAGTATGACCGGTTGTCCGCATCGCATCACGGGCAGCGCCCAGTTCGGCCGATCTCACAAACACCCATGTCAGGACGTGAGACGACCGGCGCCCACTAGGCTCTTCGCTATGAATTCTCGGCCAGCCAGCGCCTCGGCCCGGTCCGTCGACGAGTACCGCGACAGCATCGAACAGCTGCTGCGCCCCCTCGCGGCGCGTCCGGTCGACTCCGTCCCGGTACCCGCCGCGCTGGGCCGCACGCTGGCCTCGGACATCCGCGCACCGATCGACCTGCCGGTATTCCGCAATTCGGCGATGGACGGCTACGCGGTGCGGGCCCACGATGTGGCGGTCGCCCCGGTGACGCTGCCGCTGGCCGGTGTCGTCGCCGCGGGCCAGCCGGGGCAGGCGCCGTTGCCTGCCGGAGCGGCGCTGAAGGTGATGACCGGCGCACCGATCCCGCCCGGCGCGGACTGCGTCGTCCCGGTGGAGGACACGCGGACCGACGGCCGCGCCGTCACCATCGAACGCGGCCGTAGCGCAGGCGAATTCGTCCGCGAGCCGGGCACCGACGTGCGCGCGGGCGCGCTGCTGGTCCCCGCGGGTCTCGCGCTGACGCCGCGGCACATCGCCGCGCTCGCGGCGGTCGGAGTGCCTGCGGTGCCGGTCTTCCAGCCGGTCCGCGCGGCGGTCGTCACCACCGGCGACGAACTGGTTCCCGCGGGCAAGCCGCTGCGTCCCGGCCAGATCTACAACTCCAACGGCATCGCGCTCGCGGCCGCGCTGGCGGCCAACGGGGTCGCGGTCGTCTCGGTCGAGCACAGCACCGACGATCCCGCGGTGTTCCGCCGCTTGCTCTCCGCCGCAACGCGTTCCGCCGATCTGGTGTTCACCTCCGGCGGCGTGTCCAAGGGCGATTTCGAAGTGGTCAAGGACGTGCTCGCCGGGCAGGGCGGGCTGTTCGGTTCGGTGGCGGTACAGCCCGGCGGCCCGCAGGGGTTGACGGTGCTCGACGGCGTCCCTGTGCTCAGTTTCCCCGGCAATCCGGTGAGCACCATGGTGTCGTTCGAGGTGTTCGCCAGGCCGATACTGCGGCACCTGTCCGGGTTGCCGCCGGTGCGCACGAGCGAGGTGCCGCTGCGCGCGGCGGTGCGCTCCCCCGCCGGTCGGCGGCAGTTCCTGCGCGGACGGCTCGTCGACGGCGGTGTCGAACCCGCCTCCGGCGCCGGTTCCCACCTGATCGCGGGCATGGCCTGGGCCGACGTGCTGATCGACATTCCCGCCGAGACGACCGAGCTGGCGGCGGGCGCCCCGGTGCGGGTACGCGAACTGTGAGCGGGTGCGCGCCGCGCCGCGGAACTGTGCCAGGCTGGTTTCCATGAGTGAGCTGTCCCATGTCGACCGGGAAGGTCGCGCCCGCATGGTCGATGTGAGCGCGAAGACCGACACCGCGCGCGTCGCCGTGGCGGCCGGTGTGCTGCGGACCACCGCGGAGGTGGTCGCGCTGGTCCGCGCCGACGACCTGCCCAAGGCCGATGTGCTGTCCACCGCGCGGATCGCCGGCATCGCGGGCGCCAAGAAGACCTCCGAACTCATTCCGCTGTGCCACCAGCTGGCGCTGTCGTCGGTGAAGGTCGAGTTCGGGTTCACCGACACCGCCATCACCATCGAGGCGACCGCGAAGACCAAGGGCCCGACCGGCGTGGAGATGGAGGCGCTGACCGCGGTCGCCGTCGCCGGGCTCACCCTGCACGACATGGTGAAGGCGGTCGACCCCGCGGCCACCCTCGACGGCGTCCGGCTGCTGACCAAGGAGGGCGGCAAGCGCGGCCATTGGGAGCGGCCTGGCGAGCCGGAGCCGGAGACCGCCGTTCCCCCAGTGGAACAGGACGAGAGCGATACTCTCGACGACACCGATCTCTCCGCCGTCGTGCTGGTCGCCTCGACGGGCGTGGCGGCGGGCACCAGGGAGGACACCACCGGTCCCGTGCTCGCGGAATGGCTGACCGGCCACGGCTTCTCGGTGCGCGGACCGCTCGTCTACGCCGATGCCGAGATCGCACTCGGGCTGGCCGACGCCCTGCGTTTCGCGCCGTCGCTGGTGATCAGCACCGGCGGAACCGGCGCGTCTCCCACCGACGGCACCCCCGAGGCGACGCTGGCCATGCTCGACCGCGAACTGCCCGGCGTGGCCGAGGCGATCCGGCAGCGCGGCACCGCGAAGTTCCCGCTCGCCGCGCTCAGCCGCGGCGTCGCGGGGCTGGTGGGCCGGTCGGTCGTCGTGAACCTGCCCGGTTCGCCGGGCGGGGTGCGGGACGGTATCGCCGTGCTCGAACCGCTCCTCGATCATCTGCTCGCACAAGTAGCCGGAGGCGGCGCTCATGACAACGCCTGAGACCATCGTGCGGGTGGCCCGCATCAGCGACCAGCCGCTCGACCCCGCCGAGGTGGAGGCCGCGGTCACCGGCCCCGAACACGGCGCGGTCGTGGTGTTCACCGGCAAGGTTCGCAATCACGATGGCGGCCAGGCCGTTTCGGCGCTGGAATACTCGGCGCATCCGGAAGCCGAACGTTTCCTGCGGAATTGCTGCGCCACGGCGGCCGCGTCAACCGGTCTTCCGGTGGCGGCGGTGCACCGGGTCGGCGCGCTGACCGTCGGCGATCTCGCCATCGTGGTCGCGGTGGCCGCCCCGCACCGGGCCGAAGCCTTCACTGCCTGCGCGGAATTGGTGGATCGGATCAAACACGAGGTGCCGATCTGGAAGCGGCAGTTGTTCGCCGACGGCATGTCCGAATGGGTCAACGCCTGCGGGTAATCATCTCGTGATGTGAATCCGATGACGGATCAAACAGGTCGCCGTTAGCGTTCTCGCCCAGAGTGTTCGTCCGGATGTGGGGCAGGAGGACGCGTGGGAACCGACCAGGTTTTGCTGCATCGTTTCGTCATCTCGCAGCTCACCGCTGCGGGAGCCGATCGGGAGAAGCTGATCCGGGAGACCGGACTACCGGAATGGACGATGGCGGGCGACGATATGCACCTGCCGAGCCACACCTTCTCCCGGCTGTGGGAACTCGGCGCGCACGCGCTCGGCGATCCCGCGGTGGCGTTGCAGGTGGCCAGGCGCTACGAGCTCAGCAGCCTCGGCCTGTACGACTACCTGTTCTCGACCGCGCCCACCCTCGGCGCCGGGCTGGCGACCTGCGGACCGTACGTCGCCGCCGTCAGCACCAACCACCGGTTCGACCTGGTCGCCGACGAGCAGGAGACCACGCTCTACCTCGACATCATCGACGGCGAAGGCGTGGGACGAGACCTGACTCAGCTGTGGGGTCTCGGCGCGGTGCTGAGCCGGGCCCGTCGCGTGGTGAGCGAACCGCTCGCACCGATCCGCGTCGCGCTGCGCCAGCAGGCGCCCGCCGACCGTCGCGCCTACGTCGAGGTGTTCGGCACGGCCGCCATCGAATTCGACGCTCCGGTCGACTCGATGACCTTCCGTTCCTCCGACATGGACCTCCCGCTCACCACCGCCGACCCGGTGCTGGCGAAGATCCTGCGCCCCCTGGCCGACGCCCTGCCGCCGCCACCGCCGCTGGCCTCGGCTTGGCCGCAGCGCGTGGCCGAGGCGCTGTCCGAGGCGCTCGACGCGGGCAACGCCTCGCTGGACCGCGTGGCACGGCGGTTGGCCACCAGCCCGCGCACCTTGCAGCGCAGGCTCATGGAAGCCGGGACGACGTGGCGCAAGGAACTCGACCGGGCGCGCGACGCCCGGTTGCGGCAGGCGACCGCGGCGGGTTCGCTGAGCCGGGCGCGGCAGGCGCAACTGCTCGGGTATTCCGATGCCGGTTCGATGCGCCGCGCGGCGCGCCGCTGGAGCGTCACCGAACACGCGCACCGGTGCGAACTGCTCGACTGACGCCTCACACGCGCAGGAAGCAGGCCGCGATGCGCCAGAACGTGGCGTTCTCGATCGCCCGGAAATCCCAGCTCTCGGCGAGGCCCCTGGTGGCGGCGACGATCGCGGCTACGTCGAAATCGTCGCGGGTGGCGGTCCCCTTGGCCTCCAGTGCGTTGATTACGTAAGCGGTGGCGCTCTCCCACGTGTCGGACACCGAACTCTCCCATCGGTCGTACAACGATACGGTCGATCACGGTCCTGAACAGACGCCGCGCGCGGCGCAGCACGCCGTCCCCGACACGGCGGGCGTGCAGCCAGTCTTGTCGACAACTCGGCCGGGACGAAAGCGCCGAACGCGCCACCCTCGAGCGAAACGCGCCAACCTCTGGCGCACTCAGTGCGGGGTGTAGCGCCACACCCCCAGCATCGCTTGCTCGTCGAGGAAATCGTCGGCGGTGTGCACGGTCTCGCGCAAGCGCGACAGCGCGGTCTCGGCGGGCATACCCGCCCCGATCAGCACCAACCGGCTGGTACGCGGTTCGCCACGGCGCCACGCGCCCGGCTCGAAGACGATGTGCCTGCCGACCATGTGCAGCACGAACTTCCTGCGCTCGGCCGCGACGCCGAAGGCCGCGAAGCCCTTGGCGCGGAACAGGCCGGGCGGCGGGTCCTCGAGGAAGCCGATCAGCCTGCGGGGATCCAATTCCCGTTCACTGCTGAAGGAGACGCTGGTGTAGTCGTCGTGCAGGTGGCGGTGCTCGTCGTCGCCGTCGTGGTCGTGATCGGCGAGCAGTTCGTCGAAGCTCAACTGCTCGGCGACGCGCGGGGTCTCGCGCAGCGGCTCGTCGAACAACAGGCCGGGATCGATGCGGCCGCGGGTGGTCGCGTACACCGGGACCGCGCCGACCAGCTCGGCGATCTCGCCGCGCAACGTGTCCAGCTCGGCCGCGGCGACCCGGTCGGCTTTGTTGACCACCACCAGGTCGGCCAGCCGAAGATGCGTCAGCAGTTCGGGATGCCGTTCGCGGCTGGCCGGGAACTGTTCGGCGTCGACCACCTCGACGAGGCCGCCGTAACGGATGCGCGGGTTGTCGCTGCCGACCACCATGCGGATGAGGTTGCGCGGCTCGGCGAGGCCGCTGGCCTCGACCACGATGACGTCGATGTTCGCCCGCGGCTGCGCCAGCCTGGTGAACAGCTCGTCCAGCTCGGTGACGTCGACCGCGCAGCAGACGCAGCCGTTGCCGAGCGAGACCATCGCGTCCACCTGCCCGGCGACCAGCATGGAGTCGATGTTGATGGCCCCGAAGTCGTTGACGACCACCCCGATTCGGGTGCCGCGATTGTTGCGTAGCAGGTGGTTGAGCAGGGTGGTCTTCCCCGAGCCGAGATAGCCGGCGACGATCAGCACTGGAATCCGGTCAGCCACCCGGACCACCCTAGTGCGGCGCGCGGGGGTGCGAAAACGCACCGGACGCCACCCGGCGGATCGGGTGGCGTCCGGTGGGTGATCGGACTATCGCGCGGGGCCGAACAGTTTGCTCGCCAGCGTGTAGGCCAAGTTGATCAGCTCCGCGGTGATCGCGGTGTTGTCCATGCCGAGCGCCCGTGCCAGCGGCATGAGCATCTCGAGCGCGGTGTTCGCGAAGATGCCGAGAGTGGTGGTTTCCGGGTACGCGGGTGTCGCGGGGGTGCCGGGCAGCGCCTGGGTTCCGGGGAGCGCCGGGTTGTTCGGTGACAGCCGGCTACCGGGGTCCTGGGTGCCCGTGCTGAAACCTGGGCTCGCCTGGGTGCCCGGGCTACCGGGGATCGTCTGCGTACCCGGTGCCGACTGCGGCACGGCGTTGTTGGGCGCTGCGGCACCGGGAGCGCTCTGCGTCGAGCCGTCGGAGGCGCCCGGCGGCATCGCATTCGGCGCGGACCGCGGTGCGGGCTCGGACTGCGCGGGATCACCCTGCACGGGCTGGTCGGTGGCCGATCCGCTCGTGGCGGGCGGAGCGCCGAGCAGGTAGCCCACCAGTCCGGTGGTGATCGCGACGGCGTGCTTCAGCTGTCCGTCGGGGCTCTCCAGCAGCGCGGCGTCCTCCGCGTTGGCTCCGTTGCCCATTTCGACGAACACGCTCGGCACGGCGGTCAGTGCCGGGCCCGCGATATCGGCTCGCGTCTGGAGTCCGTCCTGCACCCCGGCATAGGTGGCCGCCGGGAAACCCGCCTGCAGATACGCGTCGCGCACCGACTTCGTCACGGCGAGGCCGGGTCCGGACTGAACCTGATCGACCCTGCTGTCGGGGATCGGCAACTCCGGGACGATCAGGTGGAAGCCGCGCACCGTGGACGGCGCGCTGTCGGCGTGGATGCTCACCGCCACCGCGGCGCCGGAGTCGTTGGCCGCGCGGGCCCGGTCGTCGATGCAGCCGCCCCAGCCGCTGTCGTCCTGGCGGCTGAGCACCACCCGCGCGCCGAGACTCTCCAGCGAGGTCTTGACCAGCTGGGCGACATTCCAGTTGATGGTGTGCTCGGGGATGCCGTTGACGGAGGTCATGCCGGTGGTCTGGCAGTCCTTGGTGCCGCCGCGGCCGTTGTCCACCTGTCTGGCCAGGTTCTCGGAGTGGTTCGGCCCTTGGTGGCCGGGGTCGAGGAAAACCGTTCTGCCTGCGAGTTTGCCTGCCAAGTCCGGCGTGACCGGCACGGCCGTCGCGGTCGCCGGGAGCAACCCGGCGAGGGTAGCGGTCACCGCGGCCGTGACGGTGGTGGAGATACCGGCCTTGATGATGCTTGGCTTCATGTTCGGTCGGTGCCCCGGGACGGAGCACCCCTCCCTTCCCACTAGTAACACCAAACCCAGTGGTTTACTCTTGCAACGCGCAACTCGGCGAAGCAAGACCAGTTACCGAACTGTTACCCGAGACGCTAGTGAGTCGCGCCTGGTCAGGCGCACTGATGCCCTCGCATCGACCACCGCTCGAGCCGAGACAGCTTCCGATTGGCAGCCTTGTCAGGCGGTCACGATGCGGTCGCCGTCGACGCGGACGGCGCGTGGGGCGAGGGGGCGTTCGGCGGGGCCGGTGGCGACGGTGCCGTCGAATCGGAAGGCGCTGCCGTGGCAGCGGCAGACGATCGTCTCGCGCTCGATCTTCGACACCGAACAGCCGAGGTGCGTGCAGGCGGCCGAGAATCCTTGGTAGACACCGGCTTGCGGCTGGGTGACCACGGTGCCGCCCGCGATCACCGCGCCGCCGACCGGCACGTCGGCCACCTTCGCGACCTCGGTACCCGGCGCGACCTCCCCCGAAGACGGTTCGGCGGTGGCGCAGGCCGCGACGGTGACGGCCGCGGCGGCCACACCGGCGCTCGCCAGCGCGGTCCGGCGATCGATACGCAGCTCAGCGCGGTCTTCGGATGTCATCGGTCAACTCCCCACCTGGTTCGGGCATTGCCGACCACGGTAAGGGGACCGCACGTACGACCGCGAACCGGACCACCCGGTTCAGGCGGCCCGCGGAAGTTGCCGCAACGAGCGCAGCGCGTAGTGCACGCGGGTCTTCACGGTGCCGACCGGAACACCGAAGTCGGCCGCCACCTCCCGGTAGGCGCGGTCGCGCAGAATGACCTCGACGACGGCCTCGCGCTGAGCCGAGGGCAGCCGGGACAGCAGCTCGGTGACCAGCAGTCCGTCGATCAGCCCGTCCACGAAGTCCGGGCCCACAAAGGGCGTCTCGCCGGTGTCACCGATCTCGTCCCATGCCGTGTCGAACGGCCGCGCCGCGCGGGCTCGGGCTATATCGATGATGACGTTGCGCTCGATCGCCAGCAGCCAGGTGCGGACACTGCCGCGGCGCTCGTCGAACAGGGAACAGGAACGCCAGGCCCGCAGCAGCGTTTCCTGCACCGCATGCTCGGCCAAGCCGGCGTCCCCGAGGCCGCGCCGCGCACGCCAGTGCAGCAATCCGCGATCGGCGGCGAGCATCCGAGCGAGACCTTCTTCGGTGCACAGGCCCGCGCAATGGGCGCTACACGTTCGGCGCTGCTCCGTGAGCGCGCCCAGCGGAATACCTCTCACACCATCGATATCGCGGCCGCCGGGTCCGATGACATCAGAGATCGGCGAATACGGCGAATTCATGCGGATACCGCTGTATATGTGACAGAAATCTCTCGAATACCCCGTCTCCGGCGGACGACTCTGGTAGATCTGGCCACGGAGATGCGGGGATCTTCGCAGGTCAGACGTCCAGTTATGGGCGAAATATCGAGGAGAAACAACGCATGCGCATGCTCGTGATCGCGGGGGCAATGGCGTCCGCCGCGACCTTGTTCGGAGCCGGAACCGCGGCCGCCGACCCCGCCACCGTCATGCTGGGCGACGGCCTCTACATGGTCGGCGTCGACATCCTCCCCGGCGTCTGGGAAGCGCCGGGGACGCCCGACCCCGCGTACGGCTGCGATTGGCGCAGGCTGTGGAAGGTCGAGGGCGACAACACGAACATGCAGTACATCATCGCTAACAACTTCACCCGGCTGAGCCCGGTCCGCGTGGAGATCAAGCCGACCGATGTCGCCTTCAAGACCGAGAACTGCGGTGCGTGGCAGAGGGTGCAGTCCCTGCCGTCGACCGGTTCGGCCGGTTTCTGATCGCAGGAGTTCCCGTCGAGCGCATGCTGTCGACGGCCCCTCCACGCACATTAGGGTCGGCCGCATGACGAGGACCAAGATTCTGATCACCGGCGCGAGCGCCGGCCTCGGCGCGGGCATGGCCAGGGACTTCGCGGCCAAAGGGCGCGATCTCGCGCTCTGCGCACGACGGCTGGAGCTGCTGGAAGACCTGCGCGCCGAACTGACGGCCGCGCACCCCGGCATCACCGTCGCCCTGCGCGCGCTCGACGTGGACGACCACGCCGCCGTGCCGCGCGTATTCGGCGAGCTGCGCGACGAACTCGGCGGACTCGACCGGGTGATCGTGAACGCGGGAATCGGCAAGGGCGCGGTGATCGGCAGCGGTCGTGCCGACGCCAATCTCGCCACCGCGACGACCAATTTCGTGAGCGCGCTCGCCCAGGTCGAGGCCGCGATGGAGATCTTCCGCGCCCAGAACTCCGGACACCTGGTGCTCGTGTCGTCGATGAGCGCGGTGCGCGGACTGCCCAGGAAGAAGGCCGCGTACGCCGCGAGCAAGGCCGGGCTGGCCGCGCTCGGCGAAGGCCTGTCGGTCGAACTGGCGAAATCTCCGATCGCGGTCACCACCCTGCTGCCCGGATTCATCGCGACTGATATGGCAGGCAAGGCGGGCGACGCCCGCATGCTCGCCCCGCTGGACAAGGGCGTGGCCGCGATGGTGCGGGCGATCGAGCGGGAGCAGACGCGGGCCTGCGTGCCCGGGTGGCCGTGGCGGCTCGTGGATGTCCTGCTGCCCCATCTGCCGAATGCGGTGGTCGCTCGTATGGGCTGACGACCGCGCGAGACGACGATCGAATCCGATGCCCGGCCCACGCCGTTCCTGGCGCGCCGGGCATCGGCATGTGAAACGCTGATTCCCGCCAAGCGCGCACGGATCGGCGCCGATTACCTCCGGGGTAATCGACCGGCGCGCCACCGCCCGGCAGCATGGTCGGCATGATCGACGAGACCGGCACCAAGCTCTTCCACCAGTCCATGCCGTTCACCGAGCGCCTCGGCGTCGAGGTGCTCGAGCACGGACCCGAGCTGGTGCGCAGCCGGATCGCCTGGGACGAGTCGCTGTGCACGCTCGGCGGCATGCTGCACGGCGGCGTACTGATGTCGCTGGCCGACGCGACCGGCGCGGTGTGCGCCTTCCTCAATCTGCCCGAGGGCAAGCAGGGCACCACCACCGTGGAGTCGAAGTCCAACTTCCTGCGCGCCGTGCGCTCCGGCCATGCCGTCGCCACCGCACGCCCCTTGCACGCGGGCCGCTCGTTCATCGTCGTCGAGACCGAGATCCGCGACGACGCGGACAAATTCGTCGCCAAGGTGACCCAGACTCAGGCCGTCCTATAGACCCAGTTTCACCATCGTGAACTGCATGACGTCGACGTGCCCGCTGCGGAAGTACGCCGGGCAGCCGGTCAGGTACTTCAGGTAGCGGGCATACACCTCCTCGGAGGTGAGCAGCACCGCGCGTTCGCGGTTGGCCACCAGCGCCGCCGCCCAGAGATCGAGGGTCCGCGCGTAGTGCTCCTGCAACGACTGGATCCGTTCCGTACCGAGTCCGGCCTGCCCCGCGAACCGGGTGACCTCCGCCGGTCGCGGCAGCTGCCCGCCGGGGAAGATCTCCCGCCTGATGAACTGGGTGAACCGCGCGTCGTCCCGGGTGACGGGAATATTCATCCGGCGCAGGTCGTTGAGTGTGTGGCTGACGATCGTGTGCAGCAGCATCCGTCCTTCGTCGGGCAGCATCCGGTAGCAACGCTCGAAGAACGCCGCGTACCGCTTCCGCCGGAAATGTTCGAAGGCGCCGATGCTGACGATCCGGTCCACCGGTTCGTCGAACTCCTCCCAGCCCTGTAGGCGGACCTGGACCTCGGGCAGCCCCCTCCGGTCGATCTCGGCCGCCACGTGGTCGTACTGATTGCGGCTCAGCGTCAGCCCGACTACCTCCACCCCGTAGTCCTGGGCCGCGCGGAACATCGTTGCGCCCCAGCCGCATCCGACGTCGAGCAGACGCAGCCCCGGCCGCAGGCCGAGCTTGCCGAGTGCGAGGTCGATCTTGGCCAGCTGCGCCTGCGCCAAGCTCATGTCGGGGCGCTCGAAGTAAGCGCAGCTGTAGGTCATCGAGGGGTCGAGGAACAGCCGGTAGAAATCGTCGGACACGTCGTAGTGCGATTGGACGTCCCGGTAGAACGGCTCGAGTGCAGTCATGGCGAAGCTCCCGATCTGGCGAAACTCCCGATCTATGCCTGGTCACACAAGGATACGGAGCGCGACTCCGGCGGGTTCATCCTTGCGCGGACAGATTCGCGGCAGGTAGCCTCGGCACTGTCGCCCTCGTGGTTGTAGGCAACTCCTCCCACGGACGACTCGGATCTCCCCTTCTCCGCGATCTCGGAATCGCGACGAGCGGGATCCCGCTCACTCGCACCAGCGCCCACGTGCCGATCAGGACCGCGGCAAACGAAATCGCTGCCGCACTCATGGCTTTCGCCACTCCCGCATTCCACAGAACTTCATCCACACAAAGGAAACATCATGAAAGACAACGACTCTCAGCATTCGACAGCAACCGCCGACGATCCCGAACGGCAGGTCTCCGGCATTCTCGACATCGTCGGCGCCACCGCGACCTTGCGCGTCGACGGCTACCTCCCCGGGGACGACGACCTGACCGTCGCGCCCCGGCTGGTCCGCGAAATGAGTTTGCGCCGTGGCGATTTCGTCACCGGCGTGGCGCAGTCCGGGCAGCGCGGCGGGAAACGCGACTCGCTCGTCCGCGTCGAGACCGTCAACGGCCAGAGCCCCGACCGCCTGGGCAAGCGCCCCGTCTTCGAGGACCTGGTCCCCCTCTACCCCAACCAGCGCCTGCGCCTGGAAACCGAGCCGCATGAGCTGACCACCCGGGTCACCGACCTCGTCATGCCTCTCGGCAAGGGCCAGCGGGCCCTCATCGTCGCGCCGCCCAAGGCGGGCAAGACCTCGGTGCTGCAATCCATCGCGCACGGCATCGCCAAGAACCACCCCGAATGCGAGCTCATGCTCGTGCTCGTCGGCGAACGCCCGGAAGAGGTCACCGATCTGACCCGCACCGTCCCCGCCGACGTCGCCGCCGCCACCTTCGACCACCCGCCGCGCGACCAGATCGCACTGGCCGAACTCGCCATCGAACGCGCCAAACGCCTCGCCGAAACCGGCCGCGACGTGGTGGTCCTGCTCGACTCGCTGACCCGTCTCGCCCGCGCCTACAACAACGCCGCCCCCACCTCCGGCCGCGTCCTGTCCGGCGGCGTCGACGCCGCCGCCCTCGCCCAGCCCAAGCGCTTCCTCGGGGCCGCGCGCAACTTCGAGAACGGCGGCTCGCTCACCATCGTCGCCACCACCCTGGTCGAGACCGGCTCGCTCGCCGACACGGTGATCTTCGAGGAGTACAAGAGCACCGGCAACGCCGAACTCAAACTCGACCGCGCCACCGCCGCCCGCCGCGTCTTCCCCGCCGTCGACATCGCCCAATCCGGCACCCGCAAGGACGAACTGCTGCTCACCCCCGCCGAACTCACTACCACCCACCTGCTGCGCCGCACCCTCGCCGCGATCGACGGCAGCCACGCCACCGACCTCCTCCTGGAGGGTCTGCGCCAAACCTCGACCAACGCCGAGTTCCTCACCCAACTCCCCCAAGCCCGCTCCTGATCCCCTTTAAGCGCCCTTTAAGCCCCTGTCAAGACCCCCAAGGCATTGTTTATTTCAGCCCGGCCGGGCCTGTCCCAGGAGGGGGGGACAGGGTCGGCCGGGCGCCTTCGTCGGTGGACATCCTCGACGACCGCACCCTCGCCCACGCACGAGCCAGCTCCCGCAGCTGCCGAAGATCCGCGTCGAAGCGGGAAGCCCGAGAAGCTTTGCGCCCCTCCGGCTTTCAGGCGCTATGGCCCACCCTTCGCGCTATCCGGCGATCACTAGAACGGTCGCGCCGAGGAACACCACCTGCACGAGGGTGCGCAGCGGCAGTGGCATCGTCTTGACGCCGACACCCTGTCGCGCTGCCCGCACATTGGCGGGGAACATCACCAGCAGCAACGCGGCGAGACCTGCCGCTGCCAGGTCTGCCGTAGCCGGGATCAACAGGCCGACGGCGCCCGCGATTTCCAGTACGCCGGTGAGCGTGACCAGCGCCGGGGCGGCGGGCAGCCGGGGCGGCACCATGTCGATCAGCGCCGAGCGGCGCGGCTGCTGGAAGTGCGCACTGGCGGTCAGCGCGAACATGGCCGCGAGGCCGAGCCGGACGGCGTCCGACCACGAATCGAGCCACGCGATCTCGCCGAGCCCGCCGAGAAGGCGGGCCAGCGCGGTGACGACGACGAGGACGACGAGGGGTGCCATGAGTATCTCCCTGGCTTGACACGAACCAATCTTGACAGCGGCAAGATTAGGACCGGCCCGCGAACTTGTCAATGACAAGATTGTCGGCCACTATCGAGGTATGGCGAAGAGCGGCTACCACCACGGCGACCTCCGCACCGCGATGCTGACCGCGGCGGCCGAGCAGATCGCCGCCGACGGCATCGATGCGATCTCGCTGCGCGGACTCGCCCGGCGCGCGGGCGTCTCGCACGCGGCGCCCGCGCACCATTTCGGCGATCGCGCCGGGCTGCTCACCGCGCTGGCCATCGAGGGCCACCACCTGCTCGGCGCCGAACTGGACAGCGCCGGGCCGGATTTCCGCGACGTCGCGGTCGCGTATGTCCGTTTCGCACTGAACCACCCCGCACACTTCGACGTGATGTTCCGCCGCGACCTGCTGCACGCCGACAATCCCGAGCTCCGCGCCGCACGCACCCGCTCCGGCGCCGCGCTGCGCGCCGACGGGCGAAAACGCGCCACTCAGCTGGCGGCTTGGTCGCTGGTGCACGGTTTCGCCGCACTGTGGCGGGAGGGTGCACTCACGGATTCGACGCTGGCCGACTCGACGGACCCGGAGGAACTGGCCCGCACCATGCTCGCCACGGTGCAGTTCGACTGAGACAGTCGCGCTGCGTATCTTCGTGCACAGCAACGACGAAAGGAGCAGGCGGTCGATCGCCGGTCGATCCCGCCACCGCACCATGGAAGTCCACGCCTACCCCACCCGAGCGACCACGCCGGTGGATCTCTCCGCCGCCGAACACATCGCCGCGGAGTACCTGTCCTCTCCCGACGAGCTGGCGACCGGAATCACCAACGTGATCACCGAATTCGAGGGCGGCTTCGTTGTCGTCGCGGTCCGGGAGCCGGTGCCGGAGGGGGATTCACCGCTGCCGCCGCCGGTGATAGGCGGCTCGGTCAGTGTGATCGACAAAGCCACCGGCGCGGTCTCGTACTGGCCGACCTATCCGGTCGCGCTGGTCGCCGAGCACTACGACCAGATGCTGAGCACCGGCAAGCTGATCATCGCCGACGACTGGCCGAACCCGGACGAGGACACCGAGCCCACTACCGAATAGGTTCACCCGCTACGGTTTCGGCACCCGCGTGTCCCCGCCACCGCCGATAACCGACGGTGCGCGACTACTTCGACCGACCTGTTCTGGCGCACCTGGATGATGCGCCAGATGTTCCTGGAAGTCGGCGTGCCGGAACTGATAGACCACACCGGCGGTGCGCAGCAAGCCGAGCCGGTGCGCATCGTCGAAGAAACGCATTGTCTTCCAGGGTAATTCGCCCGTGAGCGCGAGCCACCGAGATGCCACGACGAATCCGAACCAGGCGGGCTCGTGTGTAGACGCGACCGCGAGTCCGACGGCAATCCAGATCGCCAGCCCACCGGCGACCCAGAACAGCAGCCACAGCGCCAGACCTGCCATGGGCGCGATCCCCACGATTGCCACCCCGCTCACCAGCCAGCTCGCCAGTCCGCTCGCCAGCGCGAACGCCAGGCCGAACGCAACACCGACCATCACGGTGAGGTTGCGTGAATTCCGGTAAGCGGAGGTCGGGGTCCGCGATGGTTCGTCACTTCCCGGCGACCTCATCCACTTGGTCAGCCCGAATGCCAGCCCCCCGGCCGGTCCCAACGCCATCCCGAGCGCCAGTTCCCAACCCGTCACATCCAACGCCAGTTCGACTACCAGCCCGAACGTGAGACCGAACACCAGTCCGCCCATGAGATTCCGGGCGAGCTCTCGCCCGCGGTTTCGAAGTCGCAGATTGGCATATCCGGGTTCCGGCGTGCCGCGCACTTGCCGCCCGACCCCCAGACCGACGCCCAGTACGAACGCCAGACCGACTACCGATCCGACCACTATCCCGGCGAGCTCGAAATTCACGGTCTCCATCGCCGCGGGATCCGTCAGCAGGTGCGGCCCTTCGGCGACCACGACCGTCAGGACGATCATCACCATGACGACCGGCACGAACACCACGAGGAACGCCACTGCGGTCGCCAGCCCGAACGCCAGCTCGCGGGCCAGATGACCGGACACCGACGTTCTTCGTACCCGCCGCCCGCTCCACAGACCCAGGACCACCGCCCCCGCCAGGCCGAGGACCAACGCGGCCAAGCCACCGCCGGCGTCACCATCCATGAGCCAGATCGCCTGCCCCACCCCCAGCGCGACCGCAACTCCGAATACCGCCGTGATCATCGATGTCGTGACGCGGGCGGGCACGGCCGTGGGCAAGGACCACCAACGCAGGTCGCGTTCACCGCGCAACTCCACGGCCAGATACGACAGCCACTGCCGGGTCTTCTCGGGATCCCAAACCCGGCAGGGGCGCAACGGATTACCGCGCGCCGGACACTTCTGCTCGATGGCAGCGGGGATCAGCTCGTCGAACAGGTGCGCCATGATCGGACGAGTGTCCGGATAGCGATCACGGTCGAGCAGGGGGGCCGGATCGTTCTTGTTCTCGATGTACACGGTGCGCAACAGCCACAGCCCCAGCGGAGTCGCGCACACCCCGCCCACTGGCGTTTCGTCGAAACCGCGCAGCTCACCGCGTACCGCGACCCAGCGCGAACGCTGCTTGGGCGGAAGGCATCGATCGAGATAGCTCGCCGCCTCCCGTGCGGTGAGCGGCTGCGCCTCGATCACGGCGGCCGCGGTGAGCACGTCCGCTTCCGCGACAGCGTCGGCGTACTCGTCGGTGCGGCTGGTCAATACCACCGGATCGCGGCCGCCGAGCGCGGCGTTGAGTGTGGTGAGCAGCGCCGCCCGGTGGCGGGGAGCGAGTTCGTCCAGCCCGTCGATCACCGGCAGCACCATGCCATGGGTGACGAGCTCATCGGGCATGTTCCGAGCGATCCCACGCATCGCTGGGTACTCCTGACCGAGCCGGGCCCCGAGCCAGTCATGGAAGCGCGGGAAGGCTCTGGGGTTCCAGCTGTTAGCGGTCAGCAGCACCGGAACTGGATCCTCCGGTTTCCGGACTTCGAGCAGCCGTAGCACCAGCTGCACCGCCAGAGTGGTCTTGCCGGACCCGTGCGCACCGAGAATCACAAGCCGACGACGCGCAAGGCTTTCGAGAAACCATCCGGCCAAGACGTCGACCTGGGCACCGCTCCCCTCCATGACCGGACGGCCACGAAAAATGAGATGTGCGTGGTCGGAGACGCCCCGCCTGCACAACTCCCAGCGCACAGGCATCGGGTCCGGATCGTTCAGGCCTAGGATCTTCGCTTCCTCCTGCCACTGGATCCGTACCAGCGTGGCCAGTCGCTGCACGGCGTATTCCAGCGTCGGTCGTTGCCGAAACAAAAGGTGAGACAGAATCAGATTCGCTGCCGCGACGAGCAGGGAGCCGACACTGACGGCTACCGCGAAGTCCAGCCGGCCGAAAGCGACGACGAAAAGCGAGAGAACGAAACCGGCGCCGACAACTGTCACCGTGATGAGGTGTGCATGCCGCCTCATCGTCTCTCCGGACCATCGACCGTGGGGTGCCATCCTTGTTCACCCAATCGCGAGTTGACCTTCGTCCCAAGCGCGGCGACCGACCTGCCCCGCCGCGCCACCGTCCCGTACAGACATCCTGTAACCGGCACGGACGGATGACCTGAGTAATCGACTACGCGAATAGTTGGCTACCTCATCTACCAGCCACCGCGTGGCGGCACGGGCCATGGACCCGAAAGCCGTGACTCCGGCGGCCGGGATCAGGTCGCGGGCTGCGCCACCACGGGCAGCGGCTCGCTGTCGGCGTCGGGCACCGTGGTCCCGCGCAGCGAGGTGCCCGCGGTCTCCCGCAGGAAGACCCAGGCGACCAGGCCGATCAGCGACGCGGCGACCATGTACGCGGCGGGGAACAGCGCCCACCCGGTCGATTCGATCGCGGCCTCGTTCACCAGCGGCGCGGTGCCGCCGAAGGCCGCGGTGGAGACGTTGTAGGCGAAGGCGAAACCGGCGTAGCGCACGTGCGTCGGGAAGATCGCCGGGAAGGTCGAGCTGATGGTGGACAGCTGCGGCACGTACAGCAGGCCGAGCACGATGAACCCGACGATTGCCCACACGGTGCCCTGACCCATCAGCCAGTACATAGGCAGGGCCAGCACCGCGAGGCCGATCAGCGAGAACAGCCACATCGGCCGCCTGCCGACCCGATCGGAGAGCCTGCCGAAGAACGGCAGCACCACCATCATCACCACCTGACCGGTCAGCATCATGGCGGTGGTGGCCGACTCCGACATCCCGATGGTGTTCTGCAGGTAGGTCGGCTGGTAGGTGAGCAGCGTGTAGTTGACCACGTTGAGGGCGATCACCAGCCCGCCCAGGGTGAGGATCTCGCGCCGGTAGCCGGTCAGCAGCTCGCGCAGTCCGGTCGGCGGGTGCGGGTTCTCGGCGACCTCCTGGAACACCGGCGACTCGTCGAGCTTGGCGCGCAGGTACCAGCCGGTCAGGCCGAGCGGGACGGCGAGCAGGAACGGGATGCGCCAACCCCAGTCGTGCATGGCATCCGATCCGAGCGCCAGCTGGCAGGCGAGCACCACGGCCGAACCGCCGACGAAACCGGCCAGCGTGCCGAATTCCAGGAAGCTGCCGAGGAAACCGCGCCGCCGATCGGTCGCGCATTCGGCCAAATATGTTGCCGCGCCGCCATATTCGCCGCCCGTCGAGAAGCCTTGCAGTACACGGAGCGAGATCAGCAGCACCGGGGCGAGTACGCCGACCGAGGCGTGCGTCGGCAACAGACCGATCGCACCGGTCGCGGCCGACATCAGCAGAATCGTGGTGGCCAGCACGCCTTTTCGGCCGAACCGGTCGCCCAGCGGACCCCACACCATGCCACCGAGCGGGCGCAGCACGAACGAGATGGCGAAGCCGAGCATGGTGCCGAGCGTGCCGAGATCGCCGGGAAAGAACGCGTCGGTGAGGTAGGTGGCCGTCGCGGCGTACACACCGTAGTCGAACCATTCGGTGGCGTTGCCCATGGCCGACGCGGCGACCGAACGCCTCAGTCTCGTCTGGTCCTGTCCACGATCGGTCATGCCCGTCTCCTCACCAACCCGCGCAACGGGCCACGATTCGTCCGTCCGGCCCACCCGCGAAAAACGGGAGGCCGGGCACGAAACAAACCGATACCCAGGTTTCACGAGGACCAAACAGCGGCGGACCTGCGCCACTGTTCAGCGCACACCCGGCCACCTGCACGGCAACCGGTAGATGTGATTGTCGTCACATAGGCGGGTGTGGCGGCATCGAGGGAGCGCCCGGACGGGCTCGAGCAGACCCGTCCGGACAACTACGAACCCCTAGATCGGCGTGACGTAGGCCCCAGAAATTCCGCCGTCGACGAGGAACTGCGAGGCGGTGATGAACGAGGCGTCGTCACTGGCGAGGAAGGCGACCGCGGCCGCGATCTCCTCCGGCTGCGCGAAGCGGCCGAGCGGGATGTGCACCAGGCGGCGGGCGGCCCGCTCCGGATCCTTGGCGAAGAGCTCCCGCAGCAGCGGCGTGTCCACCGGGCCGGGGCACAGCGCGTTCACGCGAATGCCCTGCCTGGCGAACTGGACGCCGAGTTCCCGGCTCATGGACAACACGCCGCCCTTGGAAGCGGTGTAGGAGATCTGCGAGGTGGCCGCGCCGAGCACCGCCACGAAGGAGGCGGTGTTGATGATCGAGCCCTTGCCGCGCACCAGCATGTGCTCGATAGCGTACTTGCTGCACAGGTACACCGAGGTCAGGTTCACCTCCTGCACCCGGCGCCACGCGTCGATGCCGGTGGTCAGGATCGAATCGTCTTCCGGCGGAGAGATTCCCGCGTTGTTGAAGGCGATGTCCAGCCCGCCGTAGGCCGCGACGGCGGCCTCGAACATCTCCCTGACCTGAGTCTCGTCGGTGACGTCCACCTTCACGAACAGTCCGTCGACCTCGGCCGCGGCGGCCTCGCCCGCGCCCGCGTCGATGTCGGCGACGACGACCTTGGCGCCCTCCGCCGCGAAGCGGCGCACCGTGGCCAGCCCGATCCCGCTGCCGCCGCCGGTGACGACGGCTACTCGATCCTGTAAGCGCTGCAACGCATCTCCTTCTCGGTGGCTCACTGTGCTCTTCGGTGGATCACTGTGTGGCGATGAAGACGTTCTTGGTCTCGGTGAAGGCCAGCGCGGCGTCCGGGCCGAGTTCGCGGCCGAGGCCGGACTGCTTGAACCCGCCGAACGGCGTCCAATACCGCACCGAGGAATGCGAGTTCACCGACAGGTTTCCGGCCTCGACGCCGCGGGAGACCCGCAGCGCTCTGCCGAGGTCGTTGGTCCAGACGGAACCGGACAGACCGTATTCGGTGTCGTTGGCGAGGCGCACCGCGTCGGCCTCGTCGTCGAACGGGAGCACCGCGACCACCGGACCGAAGACCTCCTCGGTGAGCACCCGATCGGCAGGCCCGGCGGGCAGCACGACCGTCGGCGGATACCAGAATCCGGGCCCGTCCGGGCGATGCCCGGTGAAGGCCACCTTCGTCGACGGCTCGACGAACCCGGCGACCCGCTCGCGGTGCGCGGCCGAGATGAGCGGACCCATCTCGGTGTCCTCCGCGCCGGGATCGCCGACCCGCACCCCGCGCACCGCGGGCTCCAGCAGTTCCATGAAGCGATCGAAGACGCTGCGCTCCACCAGGATTCGTGAGCGCGCGCAGCAGTCCTGTCCGGCATTGTCGAACACGCCGTACGGTGCGGTGGCGGCCGCCCGCTCCAGATCGGCGTCGGCGAACACGATGTTCGCGCTCTTGCCGCCCAGCTCCAGGGTCACCCGCTTCACCTGCTCGGCGCAGCCCGCCATGATCTGCTTGCCGACCTCCGTCGACCCGGTGAACACCACCTTGCGCACCGCGGGATGGGTGACGAACCGCTGCCCCACCACCGAGCCCTTGCCTGGCAGCACCTGGAACACGTCCTCGGGCAGTCCCGCCTCCCTGGCGAGCTCGCCGAGCCGCAGCGCGGTCAGCGGCGTCAGCTCGGCGGGCTTGAGCACCACCGCGTTTCCCGCGGCGAGCGCGGGCGCGAAACCCCAGGCCGCGATGGGCATCGGGAAGTTCCACGGCACGATGACGCCGACCACGCCGAGCGGTTCGTGAAAGGTGACGTCCAGGCCGCCCGCCACTGGAATCTGCTTGCCGGACAGGCGCTCCGGCATACCGGCGGCGAAATACAGTACGTCGCGGACGTTTCCGGCCTCCCAGCGGGCGTTGCCGATGGTGTGCCCGGCATTGTCCACCTCCAGCCGCGCCAGCCGCTCCAGATCCGCGTCGACCGCCTCGGCGAAGCGACGCAGCAGCCTGGCCCGGTCACCGGGCGCGACCTCGCGCCAGTCCCGCGCCGCGCGCTGCGCGCGCTCGATGGCGGCGTCGGTTCCCGCCGCGTCCGTCGCTTCGAGCGTCGCCACGACCTGCTCGGTCGCGGGATTCACCACCTGGGTTACCGCCATGCCGTCCGCTCCTCTCCTCCGACTCGTGTCCGTCGATAGGCCGCCGCCGCGACCACCAGTGCCCGCATCAGTCGATCATCGGCCGGGTCGGCCTCGGGATGCCACTGCACGCCGATCAGGAACGGCCCCTCGGGAAACTCCGCCGCCTCGATCGACCCGTCGCCCGAGCGCGCGCTCACCACGAGTCCGGGCGCGAGCGCGTCGATCGCCTGGTGGTGATGGCAGTGCGCCCGCAACTCGGGCCCGGCCAGGGCGGCCACTCGGGTGCCCGGCTCGGTCAGCACCTCGGTGATGCCGAAGGAGCCGCTCCCGCCCGAGTGTTCCTCGTGACCGACCACATCGGGCAGGTGCTGGATCAGGGTGCCGCCCAGCGCCACGTTGACCAGTTGCAGTCCGCGACACACCGCGAGAACCGGCACACCGGCCGCGCGGGCCAGCCCGAACAGGCCGAACTCCGACTCGTCCCGGTCCGGTCTGGTGTAGCCGAGCGCGGCGTCGGTCAGGTGCGCGCCGTAGCGGGCGGGGTCCACGTCCGCCCCGCCGGTGAGCACCAGGCCGTCCAGCCGTTCCACCAGCTCCGGCCGCGCGACGCCGGTGGGCGGCAGCAGCACCGGGATGCCGCCCGCCCGGTCGACCATGTCGATGTAGTCGTGTTGCAGCACCGCGCTTCGCGTGTCCCAGGTGCCGAATCGCGCCTGCTCCACGTAGGTCGGCAGCCCGATGACGGGGCGCGGGGCGGCGGCGTCAGAGTCGTTCGAATCCACGGGTTCGCTCCCAATCGGTCACGGCGGCGTCGAAGGCGTCCAGCTCCACCTGCGCCGCGTTCCGATAGTGTTCCACCACCTCCGTGCCGAAGGCGGTACGGGCCACGGCGCTCTCGCCGAACAGTTGCGCCGCCTCGCGCAGCGTCTTCGGCACCCGCGGGCGCTGCGAGCGATAGGCGTTGCCGTGGAACTCCGGCTCCAGCGGCAGCCGCCGCTCGATGCCGTGCAGCCCGGCCGCGAGCGAAGCCGCCACGGCGAGATAGGGATTCACGTCGCCGCCGGGGACACGATTCTCCACCCGCAGCGAGGGGCCCTCGCCGACCACCCGCAGCGCGCAGGTGCGATTGTCCCTGCCCCAGGCGAGCGCGGTGGGAGCGAAGCTGCCCGAGACGAAACGCTTGTAGGAGTTGATGTTCGGTGCCAGCAGGTAGGTGAATTCGCGCAGGCAGTCCAGTTGCCCCGCCACGAAGTGGCGCATCAGCGCGGAGGTGCCGTCCTTGCCGTCGCCCGCGAAGACCGGCTCGCCCGCCTCGCTGCGCAGACTCAGGTGGATGTGGCACGAGTTGCCTTCGCGCTCATTGTATTTCGCCATGAAAGTGATGCTGCGGCCCTCCTGCGCGGCGATCTCCTTGGCGCCCGTCTTGTAGATGCTGTGGTTGTCGCAGGTCACCATGGCCTCGTCGAAGCGGAAGGCGATCTCGTGCTGGCCGGGGTTGCATTCGCCCTTGGCCGACTCGACATACATTCCGGCACCGGCCATGTCGTTGCGGATCCGCCGCAGCACCGGCTCGACCCGGGACGTGCCGAGCATCGAGTAGTCGACGTTGTACTGGTTGGCGGGCCGCAGGTCGCGGTACCCCCGATCCCACGCGGATTCGTAGCTCTCGTCGAAGATCAGGAATTCGAGTTCGGTGCCGACGTAGGCGCGCAAGCCGTGCTCGGCCAGCCGGTCCAGCTGCTTGCGCAGTACCTGGCGCGGCGAGGCGGCCACCGGCGCGCCCGCCGGATGCACCTGCTCGACATCGCAGAGCACGAGCGCGGTGCCGGGCAGCCACGGCACCAGCCGCAACGTGCTCAGGTCGGGGCGCAGCACGAAGTCACCGTAACCGGTGTCCCACGACGACATCGCGTACCCGTCGACGGTGGTCATCTCGACGTCGACGGCCAGCAGATAGTTGCACGCCTCGGTCGCATGGTCGAGCACTTCGTCGACGAAATACCGTGCCGCGCAACGCTTTCCCTGCAATCGACCCTGCATGTCGGTCATCGCGACCAGCACCGTGTCGAGCTCCCCCGACTCGACGCGCTCCCGCAACTCCGCCAGCCCCAGCATCCCCGTTCGCATCCCACGGCCCCTCTCGGCGTCGACCCGTGCTCACGCTAGAACAAAAACCGACCGCGCGTGCGGGGACACGCAAACGCGAGATGGCACGCCTACTCCTCCGGCGGACGGAACAGGGCCAGTGCGGACGGGCGGCTGGCGAAGACGAAATCGCTTCCGCGGAGATCGACTTCGCCGTCGGTGGCGAGCGAGACCGGGTTCTCGGTGACGTGCACCGCGAGCCGGGGAACTTCTCTGTGCACGTAGGTGGCGGAACTGCCGAGGGTGCCGGTGAGCGCGGCCCAGACCAGGCGGGTGCGGGAGAAACGCACGTCGGCGCGAAGATAGCGGACGTCGAGTGTGCCGCGGTGCAACTCGGGACGCGCCATGGGGACTTGGTCGGCGGGGTGGTAGCGGCCGTTGCCGACGAACAGCATCCAGATGGCTGTCGGCACCCGGTCGATGACGGTGTGCAGCGGCTGCGCGCCGAGCAGCACCCGGATCATCGCGATGCCCGCCGCGGGCCATTTGCCCAGCCGCGGCTGCCACCGCTCGCGCAGCCGGACGAAGTCGGGGTAGCCGCCGAGGCTGGCGGTGTTGACGAAGATCCGCGCGCCGTCGTCGTCGAACCGCACCTCCGCCGCGTCGACTCGGACGACCGTGCCGTGTTCGAGTGCGGCGAGGGTCTGTTCGGCCGCGTCCACGCCCGCGTCCCTGGCGAAATGGTTGAGGGTGCCGTCGGCGAAGACCGCCAGCGGCACGCCGCACCGGACCGCCACCTCGGCCACCGAGGACACCGTGCCGTCCCCGCCGGAGACGCCGAGCGCGGTCACGTCGGTGCCGCGCAGGCGAGCGTCGAGTTGCACGCCGAGATCGCGTTCCGGGTCGATCTGCACGATCTGCGCCGCGGGCAGCCCGGCGCGCAGCTGCGCCGACGCCGGCGCGCCGTTGCCGCTGCCCGCCAAGGGGTTGGTGACCAACAGCAGGCCGTGCCCGTGCCGTACGGGGTCGACCTCCTCGGCGCGGCCGAGCAGCGCGGGTTCGTCGGCGCGCACCGCCCACCACCGGTGCGTGGCCAGCGCGATCGCCGAGCCGAGCAGCCCGCCCGCCACCACATCCGAGGGCCAGTGCACGCCGATGTGGACCCGGGAGTAGCCGACGGCGAGGGCGACGGGCGCGATCGCGGCGGCCGCCGCCGGACTCTCCAGCGCGACGCCGGTCGCGAAGGCAGCCGCCGAGGCGGCGTGGCCGGAGGGAAACGACGACGACACCGGCGGCCGGACCAGACGGCGAACGAACGGCACCGACTCGTCGGGCGGCCTGCGGCGCGGGAACACCGGCTTGGCGATGCCGTTGGCGATGCCGCTGGCCACTGCGCAGGCAAGCAGGCCGCGCGCGCCCGCCCGGCGCATCGGCCGGTTCCCGCACAGCATCAGTCCGGCGCCGACGCCGATCCACAGCCGATTGTGATTCGCGCTCATGCTCAGGCTGCGCAACAGCCGGTCGGCGGCTGTCGGCCGCACCTGCGCGCTCCGGCCGATCAGCCAGACATCGAGATTGCTGGCCAGTGCTGGCGGTGGCGCCGGCTTGCGGATCCGAGGCGGTCGCATCGCTCCAGCCTAATGACGGCCAGCGTCACTCGACGGTCAATACGACCTTGCCCGGTCCGCGGCCGTGCTGCATCTCCCGCTGCGCCGCGGCCGCCTCCGCCAGCGGAAAGACGCGCGCCGAACCGGGGAGACGGAATTCGCCGCGCGCGACACGCTCGGCGATCGCACCGAGCAGAGTGGCCGAACGCGGTCCGGCACCGGCCGAAAACACGATGCCGAGTTCGGCCGCCGCGCCGTCGGCGATGGTAACGATGCGATCGGTGCCGCCGCGCAGCTCGATCGCTGCGGGCAGCGCACCGTGCCCCGCGGCGTCGAACACCGCGTCGACACCGTCCGGCGCCAGCGCGCGCACCCGCTCGACCAGTCCGTCGCCGTACGGGGTCGGGGTCGCGCCGAGCGCGCGCACCAGATCCTGGTTGGCGGGCGAGGCCGTGCCGATAACGGTGACGCCTTCGGCGCGAGCCAGCTGCACCGCCATCGAGCCGACCGCCCCCGACGCACCGTTGACCAGCAGGGTCTCGCCCGCCTTCGGCCGCAGCAAGTCCAGCACCTTCGCCGCCGTGCTCACCGCGACCGGGAGCGCGGCGGCGTCCGCCCAGGCCAGGCCCGTGGGCTTGGGCGCGATCTCGGAGCTCAGCGCGTACTCGGCATAGCCGCCGCTCGTCCAGCCGATCACCTCGTCGCCGACCGCGACGCCGGTCGCGTCCGGTCCGAGCGCGTCCACCACGCCCGCCGCCTCGGCGCCGGGAAACTGCGGAAAGCTCGGCTCACCGAAAACCAATGCGCCCGAACGGATCTTCC
Organism: Nocardia lijiangensis NBRC 108240; assembly: GCF_001613045.1. Lineage (GTDB taxonomy): Bacteria > Actinomycetota > Actinomycetes > Mycobacteriales > Mycobacteriaceae > Nocardia > Nocardia lijiangensis. The sequence continues at coordinate 207,445 of NZ_BDBP01000001.1, forward strand.
AGTCGGCGGGATTGACTCCGGCGGCGCGCACCGCGATTCGCACCTGCTCGCCGGTCGGCTCCGGCGCAGCGATGTCCACGACCTGCAGCACGTCGGGTTCGCCGAACTCGTAGAACGCGATGGCGCGCATCCTGCCTGCCTTCCCGGCCCGATGCGGCCGTGGTCGATGGAGACGAACAACAGCCGACAGGATATGCCCCGCACCGAGCCGGACACCGCGGGCGGCGATTCCGCGGCACGGTGTGTCGATCAGCCGGAACGGGGAAACTCTCCTGGTACGAACTCCATCGCGAACCCTGGAGCCGATATCGGTTCGGCCGTCCACGAGTTGTCCGAGTGAATCGACCGTGCGCGCGGACGCCGCCGCGTACGACGGGAGGTGCGATGTCTTTCTCGGCCCGGCCTTTCCGGCCGATCCTGCTCGCGATCGCCGTGAGCACGGTGCTGGCGCTGGTGACGGCGGTGGCGCTGGTGGCCGGGCGCGACGAAGCCGCAGCGGAACGCGATGCGGCGTGCCCGGGCGCGGGCGTCGAGACCTCCGGATGGACACCGTCGAACACCGACGTGGACGCCCCGATCGACGGTCATCCCTTCGTCGGCAACGGCTATCTCGGGCTGCGGGTGCCGCCGCGCGGGACCGGCTACGTCCAGACCACCGAGCCGACCGGCTGGCCGCTGTACACCCCGGCCTATGACGGCGCGTTCGTCGCAGGTCTCTACGGGCACTCCCCCGGCGTCGCCGACGACCGCGAGGTGGCGGCGGCCATCCCGAACTGGTCGGGTCTGCTGGTCGAGGTCGGCGCGGAGACCTACTCCCCCGCGACGCCCGCCGCGCGGATCACGAACTTCGCGCAGACCCTGCACCTGCGCTGCGGGCTGGTGCGCACCGAGGCGACCTGGACCACGACGGACGGCCGGGCCACCGACCTGGTGTGCGACGTGTTCGCCGCCCGCCCCGATCAGCACGTCGGCGCGGTGCGACTGAGAGTGACGCCGCACTGGTCCGGCGAGCTGGTGCTGACCGATCTGCTCGACGGCGCGGGCGCTCGCCGTCTCCTGCCGACCGGCACGGGTCCGCGCGGCGACGCCACCGTCGGCGTCGGGTTCCGCACGGCGGGAACCGAAGTCGCGGGTGCGGTCGTGTCCGTCCTGGACGCCGGGCCCGGCGCGACGATCTCGCCGTCACCGCCGCGCGAGGATCTGAGCGCGAGCCAGCGGGCCCGAATTCCGGTGCGGGACGGCGAGTCCTATACCGCCGCCAAGTTCGTCGGCGTCGACACCGCGCACACCGCGGCCGATCCCGCCGCCTCCGCGTCGGCCGCCGCGCAGCGGGCCGCGGACGCGGGCTGGGCCGCGCTGCTCGCAGGCACCACCGAGACGTGGGCGGGCCTGTGGCGCGGCGACGTCGAGATCCCCGGCGAACCCGAGGTGCAGTCCTGGGCGCGCGGCGCGCTGTATTCGCTGTACTCGGCGAGCAATCCCGCGCAGGACAACAGCCTCTCGCCGGTCGGGCTCAGCAGCGACAACTACGCGGGCGCGGTGTTCTGGGACGCCGACATCTGGATGTTTCCCGCCCTCCTGCCTGTCGCGCCGGAGCTGGCGAGATCCGTTGTGGAGTACCGGTACAAGACGCTGCCCGCGGCGAAGGACAATGCCCGCCGCCTCGGTCTTCCCGGCGCGTTCTACCCCTGGACCAGCGCGACGGACGGCGATCTCGACGAGTGCCACAGCTGGGATCCGCCGCACTGCCTCATGCAGATTCACCTCCAGGGCGACGTCTCGCTGGCGGCCTGGCAGTACTACCTCGCCACCGGCGACGCGGACTATCTGCGCGAGCGCGGCTGGCCGATCATGAGCGCCCTCGCCGAATTCTGGGCCGCACGGGTGACACCGAATCCGGACGGCAGCTTCTCGCTCCGCGGTGTCGCGGGGCCCGACGAATACAGCAACGGCGTCGACGACGACGTCTACACCAACGCGGTCGCGGCGCTCGCGCTGCGCCACGCGGTACGCGCCGCCGAGATTCTCGGCGCGCCGCACCCCGCCGAGTGGACCGCCATCGCCGACGGTCTGCGCATGCCCTTCGACAACACGCACGGCGTGTTCGCCCAATTCGACGGCTACGCGGGCACTCCCATCAAACAGGCCGACACCGTGCTGCTCATCTACCCGCTGGAATGGCCGATGCCTGCCGACGTCGCGGCGCGGGTGCTCGAATACTATTCCGCGCGAACCGATCCCGACGGCCCGGCGATGACCGATTCGGTGCACGCCATCGACGCCGCGCACCTGGGCGCGCCCGGCTGCGCGACCCACACTTTCCTCGACCGCGCGGCCCGTCCGTTCGTGCGGTCACCGTTCGGGCAGTTCGCCGAGGCGCGCGGCCCGAAGGTAGGCGTCCGCGACCCCCTGGCGGGCGCACCCGCGTTCACTTTCGCCACCGCGGCGGGCGGCTTCCTGCAATCCCTCACCAACGGCCTGCTCGGACTGCGGCTGCGCGGCGACGCCGTCGAGGTGAACCCGACACTGCCGCCGCAGTTCGAACGCGGCGTGACCCTGCGCGGCATGCATTGGCAGGGACGCACTTTCGACGCGAAGATCGGCGCGCAGCGCACGACGGTGACGGTGACCGGCGGCGACCCGATGCCCCTGCGGACGCCGAGCGGAACCCACACCGCCGCACCCGGCGCCCCCGTGACGGTCGAGACCCGCCGTCCCGACCGCGCGCCCACCGGCAACCTCGCGCGGTGCCGTCCGGTCACCGGCTCGTCCACCGAGCCGGGCCGCTATCCGGACGCCGCGGTCGACGGCAGCACCGCTACCGGGTGGTCCCCCGACGGCGCGCACGGCAGCCTCACGGTCGACCTCGGCCGCTCGGTGC
>NZ_BDBP01000002.1 GCF_001613045.1 Nocardia lijiangensis NBRC 108240
CCGGAACGGCGCGCGCGCTGCGGTGCGCGAGCACGGCGTCCGCGCCGAAACGGGAGGCGACCTCGGCGGGGCCGAGCGCCGCGAAATCACCGATCCGGCGTAAACCCAAGCGGTGCAACAGATCCACCAGCTCGGCGCGCTCCGGCGCGGCCAGGCTCGGCTCCAGCGCGAGTTCGGATACCGCGAGCGGCGCCAGGAATTCCGCACCCCCACCCTGCGGCACGATCGCCCCGCGCCGCGCCGCGATCACCGCCGTGGACAGCTCGTCGGCGATGCCGATCTGCGCCTCCACCCCGACCGCGGCCACCGCGTCGACCAGCCGCTCGGCGGCCGCCTCCTCGGACCCGAAGAACCGGGCGGCCCCGCGCGCACCGAGCACGAGCAGCCCGGGCCGCAGCACTTCCACGCCGGGCACCGTGGCGTCCACGGCCGCGACGACCGGTTCGAACAGTCGCGCATCCCGATCCGGATCCGCCTGCGCCAGAAACAATTCCGGGCACCGCGCCTGCGCCTCCCTGCGCCGCAGCCCGCGTCGCACCCCGTCGGCCCGCGCCACCGCCGAGCAGGCCACCACCCGGTTGGCGGACAGCACCGCCACCGGCCGCGTCGGCGACAGCTCCGCCACGGCCGCCGCCGCGACCGCGGGCCAGTCCTGGCACCACACCGCGAGCACCCGCGTCGCCCTTCGCACCCGATTCGGCCGAATCACGGTGCCGCACCGCCACTCTCACCGGCCCGCGCCGCGCCACGCACTCGACTCGGACGAACCGAGGTGCCGCACAGCGACTCTCGAAGCAGGTCCTGACTCCTCATGACGCCGCACCCCGTGCGATCGGCAATTCGATGGGCGCGGGCGAGGTTTCCTGGGCGAACCATTCGACGCGACCACCGCTGGGGCGCAGTTCGACGCGTCCGCGCCGGGGCATGCCCGCCCGGTGCCGCGCCTCGACCTCGAGGTTGAGGGAGCGGAGGCGGCCGTGGCCGGTGCCGAGGCCGACGTATCCGGCGATGCGGGCATCCAGGCGCAGGGTGGGATTGGGCCAGTTGCCGTCGGTGACAACCAGGGTGGCGCCCTTGCTTCGGGCGCGGGCGGCGAGCACTCGGGTGCGCGCCGGGGGGACGGAGACGCCGTCGAGACCGAGTACGACCAGGTCGAGACCGTCCAGCAGTACCGCGGCCACCTCGACCGGGTCGGGCCCCGGATCGGCGATCACGGCCAGCCGCGCCAGCTCGGCGCCCATCTCCGCCGCCGCGAGCAGGCCGAACCTCGGCACCCCGACGACCGCGGCGTGCCCGCCGTGCTCGGTCACCGCGGCCAGCAGACCGGCGAGCAGCGAGCGCGCACCCGTGCAGGCGACCACGGAGCCCTTGCCGAGACCGCCCTCCGGCAACAACTCCGCAAGGGCCCGGGGCACCGGCAGCGGTTCGCGGCGCATGTCCTCGGCGAGCGGCACGCGCGCGACCGCCGATTCGCCACGGCCCGGGACAGCGGCCATTCGGCTGCGCAGCTCGGCCAGCTTCTGTTGTCTCTCTGTCTCCCCCACCCGCACGTCCGAACCCATCACAACCACCTACTTCCCACGATGGACTCCGAGGCGAAGCGAGCGGACCGACCCCACCTCCACACGGAGGAATGGAAGCCAGCACCGATACAGCTATCGATCCCTTATCGAATATACGTTCGATACGAGTCCAGTAGAAACCCACCCCCGGAAACCGTCAAGAGCACCGGACGGGGAGTCTCCGCGTCCGGATCCCCGGTTCCCGAGAACGCCCGCGACCCGCGCGGTACTTGGTCATGTTGTCGACAGTCCACTGGAGTCGACAGAGGTCGGTGACGGCCGCCACGAGTGCAGGCAGCGGTCACGATCAGCACAGCGGCCGAGGCGATGGACATCGGTTCAGCCGAGGAAGCTCTCGATCAGCGGAATGGCCTCGGTCGGGCAGTCCTCGTGCACTGTGTGACCGCACCCGGGTGGAGCGGGAGGCGGGCACGATCCGGGCGAAGACGCTGATCCTCTGGGGCGACCAGGATCGGGTCACCAACCCGTCGCAGGCTCAGCCGCTCGCGCGACTGATCCCCGGGTCGACGTTGCGAATGCTCACAGGCGTCGGCCACAACGCCCATGAGGACGATCCCGTCGCCGTCAACACGGCGCTGGCCGACTTCCTCGGCCGCTGAGGGTCGGCGTGGCGTGTCCTCGGTGCCGCCGACCTTGGCGTTCCCGGCGCGTCGCCGTAACTTGTTCTCGCACCGCTACTTGTCGCTCAAGAGTCGCGGCGACGCAGGAATATTCGGATACCCTGCACACCATGATCGATCGCCCCCGTCCCATCGTCGGCCCCGACTATCTGGTCGCAGGCCGCTATCGCCTGCAGTCCAAACTGGGCGGCGGCGGCATGGGTGCGGTGTGGCTCGCTCACGACCGGCTGCTCGACCGGGACGTCGCCATCAAGCAGGTGCTCTCCACCGCCGGGCTGCCCGAGGCCGAAGCCACCGAGGTGCGCAACCGGATCATGCACGAGGGACGGGTGGCGGCGAAGCTCTCGCACGACCACGCCATCGCCGTCTACGACGTGGTGCTGGAGGCGGGCGAGCCCTGGCTGGTGATGGAGCATCTACCCTCGCGCAACGTGGCGCGCGCGCTGGCGCTGGTCGAGACGCTGCCGGTGATCGAGGTCGCGCAGATCGGCGCCCAGGTCGCCGACGCGCTGGCCGCCGCGCACGCCGCGGGCATCACCCACCGCGACATCAAGCCGGGCAACATCCTCGTCGCCGATCGCGGCCCCGGTGTCGGCATGGCCAAGCTCAGCGACTTCGGCATCTCCCGCGGCGCGGGCGAGATCGACGAACCGGACGGGATCATCACCGGCACCCCCGCCTACCTCCCGCCGGAAGTGGCGCGCGGCATGCAGCCGACCGAGGCCAGCGACGTGTTCTCGCTCGGCGCCACGCTGTACACCGCGATCGAGGGCCTGCCGCCGTTCGGTTTGCACGAGGACAGCGACGTCCTGGTGGAGCGCGCCGCGATGGCCCAGATCATTCCGCCCTCGCGCAGCGGCATCCTCACCAACGCTCTGCTGCACATGATGGAGCCCGCGCCGCAGCGCAGGCCGACGATGGCCGAGGCGCGGGACGAAATCCTCGCCGCCGCTTTTGGTCCCGGCACCGGGCCTTATATCCTCGGCGCCCCGGTGCGCACCGAGGACGGCACCATCCCGCCGTGGGCGGCACGAAATTCGGCCTCCGGTCTACGCAGCCCGCACTCGGCGCCGCTACCCCGCCCGCACCGCCCCGCCCCCGGCGGCACGGTCGCCGCCCCCGCTGCCCCGCAGCGCGCGGCCAAACCGCAGGCGACCAACGCCCCGCTGGCCATCGCCGTCGGCCTGTTCATCGGCCTGCTCATCATCCTCTTCATCATCGTCATCGCGATGTAGACCGCACAAACGATCTGCACGCCACACAGCGCCACCGGCTGTGTGACGCGTGTGCGGGGTGTGTGGGAGCTAGTCGATGCGGCGGCGGTGTGCCCAGCGGGTGAGGGCATTGCGGTTGGACTGCTGGGTTTTGCGCAGGACGTTGGAGGCGTGTGTTTCCACGGTCTTCACCGAGATGAAGAGGTTTTCGGCGATCTCGCGGTAGGTGTAGCCGCGGGCGAGCAGGCGCAGCACTTCGAGTTCGCGCGGGGTCAGCGAGTCCAGCTCGGGGTCGAGTGGCGGTTCCGGGACGGGGGACTTGCCGGTGAACGAATCGAGCACGAATCCGGCAAGGCGCGGGCTGAAGACGGCATCACCGCTCGCGACCCTGCGGATGCCGTCGGCGAGCTCGGCGCCGGAGATGGTCTTGGTGACGTAGCCGCGGGCACCCGCGCGGATCACCGCGATCACGTCCTCGGCGGCGTCGGACACGCTGAGCGCCAAGCACACCGGGCCGTCCTCGATGCCGGACAGCACCGCGACACCACCGCCGTCGGGCATGTGCACGTCGAGCAGCACCACGTCCGGACGGGTGGACTTGATCCCGGCGATGGCCTCGGACACGCCACCCGCCTCGCCGACCACCTCCATGTCGGCCTCCCGGCTCAGCTCCGCGCGCACACCCGAACGGAACACGGCGTGATCATCGACGAGAAAGACCCGCACGCTCACCTGCTTCTCCTCACCTGTCGGTGGATCGCCCCACCCTGACTGCGCCGACCGCCCGGAGGAGGTCCGCATTCCATCGGTACCACACGCCGACCGACGATGGCGTGTCCGCTGCGGAACTCCGCACCGGGCACGGCTCACCAGCATCGAGCCAAGTGTGATGACTTGCCGGTTCCGCTCCGGTGAAGGCTTGCCCGCCGCACCGCCGCTACTTTCCCGATCGCACCGACTGCCGGATGCGCTCGGTCGGCGGATCACCGGCGGTCCCCGCGGTATCGGTGACCGCTTCCTCGGGTGCCCCGGAATCGCTGCGCGGCATGAAGATCCGCACCTCGGTGCCGCGGCCGGGAGTCGACAGGATCTCCACCTTGCCGCCGCGGCGTTCGATCCGGCCGCGGATGGATTTGGCGAGGCCCTGCCGGTCCTGCGGCACCGCGGCGACGTCGAATCCCGCGCCGCGGTCGCGCACGAAGACGCTCACCTGGTGCGGTTCCGCCTCGGCGAACAGATCGATGGTCGGCACGCCCGCGTGCTTGGCGGCGTTCACCATCGCCTCCCGGCCAGCGCCGAGCAGCGCGGTGAAATGTTCCTTGGGCAGGCCGTTTCCGGATTCGTCGACGTCCATCGAGACATCACCGACCGTCACCGGGGTCACCTTGACGCCGTGCTGGTCCTCCACCTCGCCCGCGATGGTGCGCAGCGCCGCGGCCAGGCTCGACTGCGCGGGACCGGAGTCCTCGAACAGCCACTTGCGCAGCTCCCGCTCCTGGCTGCGGGCCAACCGCGCCACCTCCTGCGGGTCGTGCGCTTGCCGCTGGATCAGGGCCAGCGTCTGCAAGACGGAATCGTGCAGATGTGAGGCGATCTCCTCGCGTTCCTCGTTGCGGATGCGGGCCGCGCGCTCGGTGTTCAGCACGCGCATCATGCGCAGCCACAGCGGGACGGTGAGCAAGCCGGCGCCGATCAGGGTGACCGCCACCGCGATCAGCGCGGAACCGAGCGCGCTCAGGTCGATCCTGGCCAACACCACGACGCCGAGCCCGAGCACCACCATGGTGGCCCCGGCGACGATGCGCGCCCAGGTGATCACCGAAGGGTGCGCGGGCAGGCCGAGCAGCGAGCGCGGGCCGTCGGTGTCGTATTCACGCCAGACCAGCGCGGCGCCGACCGCGACGACGACGATCGGCACGATCACCTTCGCCGCGACGGTACCGTTCATCAGCCACGAGACGGCCACCGAGAGACCTAGCCCGAGCAGCGCAAGACCGATCGCCTGGCGTCGCTCGGTGCCGGACGGCTTGGTCGAGTCGGCGCCGCTCGGGGTGAAGATCCACAGCAGGCCGTAGGCGAGGATGCCCGCCCCCGCCAATGCGGACAGCAGCACGAACGCCATCCGCACCTTGAACACGTCGAGCCCGAGATGGTCGGCGAGACCGCCCGCGACACCGCCGACGATCCGTCCGCCCGACCGGCGCACCAGCCGCAGCTGCGGATGCCGACCGAGATCGAGCACCGGGGCGGGTCCGAGACCGCGCCCGGCGCCGTAGCCGCGGGCGGGGTCGTACCCTGGCGCGACCCCGAAGCCCGGCGCGGCGCCGCCGCCACGGGCAGCGTCGAACACGGGACCAGTCGGGTGCATGCTTCGATACTGGCACGCTCCCCCACACCCGGTCATCAGGAATCACCCTGATCTTGCCGTCATCCCCCGGTTCGGACGCCCACGTTGTCCTTCTGGACCGACCATCCCGTTGATCTGCGGAAACACAGGTCCACCTCTTCGCCCGACCCCGACACGCAGAAGGGCGCCACCCGAAACTCGGACTTTCCGGCCCCTCCGAGGCGCAATCCGGCCGCACGACGCCGTCCGGACCGGACAAACAACCCTGTTGAGCTGCGCAGATACAAGCATCCGCCGAGCCGTCGCCCGGCGGTCGAGCCCAGTCGGCGACACATTTCCGGCCCACACGCCTCGCCGGTCCGGAAAACCCACGCCAACGCCGTGACCAGGGCTTTCCCGCTCACCACCGGCTCGCGACGCTGGGGCCGGGCATCGACCGCTCCATACCTTTCCGTTGGGTCACCGAGGACCCGGTCACCACCGGCAGCACTCGGTTCGATCACCCGCATTCCGGCGGGAAAGCAATTTCTCAGGGGAGGAACACATGAAGCACATATCGGTACTCGCGGCGGCATTCTCGGCCGCCGTCCTGGTGATCTGCATGGTCCTTACGGGGACCCCGTTCGCCGGGGCGGCACCGATGGCGCCGCACGAGAAGACGGTCGAAGGGCCGAACGGATTCCGGTTCACCGTCGGACACTCCGGTCAGGCCTTTCATCCGGTCGCTCCGCTGAACGGCATGCCGACCAACCGGGAGGTGTTCCTCGACGACACGTTCTACGGCCGGATCGACGCGGGCGGGACCGGAACACTGAAGGCCGGATACCTGGTCGCCTGCGCGGTCGACCTGACCGTCGGCATCGACCTCGGCGCGGCGATCGGCTTCGACGCGGGATTCCAGGTCGGCGGCTCCAGCAGCGGCGATTCGGCCTCGTCGAGCGTGGACGCGGGCCTCGGCCCCGACCTGCACATCGGCGCGAGCATCGACCTGTCGATCACGCCGGGCAAGGTCCAGCCCTTCGAGGTCGGCATCAAGGAGCTGCCGTCCGGCAGCACCGGCTACCTCGTCAGTCGCGATTTCCATGTCTCGGTGCAGGATTGCGGCGGTCCGCTCACCATTCGCTCGTACACGATCGTCGAGGCGGAATCGCCGGAGGTCAGCGGGCGTGAAGCGGTCTACGGGGATCCGATCTTCCTGTGAGGGCGACGTGGAAGGCGGTGCGCAATGCGGCGCACCGCCACTGTCGGGAAGATGAGCAGCGGACCGGCCGGGTAAATTGTTCCTGTGTTCGTACTGCCCAAACGTTTCCGTGGGCACGCGTGACAGGGGACGCGCCGCGGGGGGAAATTCGTTCGCCACGAGCGATTTTCGCCGAACGATTCGCCGACCTGTACGCAGCGGCGGGAAACCCGACGCTGCGCCGGGTCGCCGCCCAGGCGGAGAACCGCATGCGGGCCGCCGCGGCGGCGAACCCCGCGTCCGCCCAGCGGATCAGCGACTGGAAGGCGGGCCGAAATGTGCCCGCCCGCTTCGAATCCCTGCTGCCGGTGGTGCTGACGCTCATCGACCTCGCCAAGAAGCGCGGCGCCGCGCTGCCCGCGAAGCTGGCGGACCCGCAGGAGTGGAAGCGGCTGTGGACCGCGTCGAACTCCTGGACCCCCGACGACGCCGATGACTCAGCGTGCCCGTACCTCGGCCTCCAGTCCTATCGAAACACCGACAGCGACTTCTTCTTCGGACGCAAGCGGGCGACCGAAGAGCTCACCGAACTGGTACGGAACACCGCGGGCGGCGGGTGCGGTGTAGTAACGCTCATCGGAGCGTCGGGAGCCGGTAAGTCTTCGCTGCTCGCGGCGGGACTGAGCTTCGAACTCGCACGGCGGCAAGATAACTGGCACATCGTCACAGTGACGCCCGGCGCGCATCCATTGGATGCCTTGGCGAAGGCCCTTGGCGGGCAGACGTCCTGGCCGACCGATGGGCCGCGCCTGCTGATAGTCGACCAATTCGAAGAACTGTTCACCGTCTGCGCGGACGAACAGGAACGCGACGAATTCTTGGCGCTGCTCGATCAGTACGCCACGCAAGCCGACCCCGTCGCCGTCGTCCTCGCCCTGCGCGCCGACTTCTACGCCCGCTGCCTCGACTACCCGGTCCTGCAGGAATCCCTCGAGAAGCGCAGCTATCTGCTCGGCCCCATGCGCGTCGACGAGCTGACCGAGGCGATCATCGGTCCGGCCGAACGCGCGGGACTGAAACTCGAACCCGGACTCGACGAACTCGTCATCACCGAACTCTGCGGCCTCGGCGACCATCAGACCCGCCAGAGCTACGACCCCGGCGCCCTGCCACTGCTCTCCCACGTCATGGCCGCCACCTGGCAGCACCGGGAGGGACGCAAACTGACCATCGCGGGCTATCGCGCGGCGGGCGGGGTCGTCGGTTCCGTCGCCGCCACCGCGGAACAGGCGTGGAGCGAACTGTCCGATCCGCAGCAGTCGGCCGCGAAGGACGTGCTGCTCGGACTCGTCACCGTGGCGCGCGACTCCCGCGACACCCGGCGCATCGCCGCGCGTCCAGCGCTCCAGCAGCGCAGCACCGACCCGCTCTCGGCCGCGGCCGCGCTGGAATTGCTCGCGCGCACCCGGCTGGTCACGCTCGACGCCGATTCGGTCTTCCTCACCCACGAAATCGTGCTGGACGCCTGGCCGCGGCTGCGCGCCTGGATCGATGAGAACCGGGTCGGATATCTGGTGCGGCAGCGGGTGGAAGCGGATGCGGCCGAATGGGATTCGATGGGCCGTGATCCGGCGCTGCTGTATCGGGGTTCCCGGTTGGAGGCCGCACTCGAGCACGCGGCGGCAGCGGATGGGGTCGTGCGCGATTTCCTGCACACCTCGCGTGCATCCCGCGGCCGGTCCCGCCGACGCACCACGCTCACAAGGATCGGCCTGGCGCTGGCGGGGGTGGTACTCCTGATGCTCGGCCTGACCGCCTACACCCAGACAAAATTCGGGCAGGCACAACGCGAGGAGAAGAACTTCGCGGCGATCATGACGGAGGCGCAGCGCCTGCGCAGTATCGACCCCTCCTTGTCCGCCCAGCTCTACCTCGTCGCGGAGCGGATGCGACCCGGCGACGCGACTGTGTGGACCCATCTGCTCGGCACTCAGGATCAGTCACTCGCGACCACCGTCCCGGCACATGTCGACGGCTACGTCGAAGTGACTCGGCAGCCAGGGGGTGCTCTCCTGGCATCGGTAGACGACGAGGGCATCACGTACCTGTGGGACAACAGCAATCCACAGCATCCCCACAAGCTGGTGCAACTCCCCGGCGAGATATCGAAGGCGGTATTCAGCGCGAATCGTCGCGTCATGGCCACCAGCAGCAGGGAAGGTTCACGGCTGTGGGACATCACCGAGCCCGGCGCGCCTCGGGTGCTGGCCGAATTGCCGCGGGCCGCCGGGGGACCGTACGTGCACATGAGCTTCAGCGCGGACGGCAATATCCTCGCCACGGCGAGCGCCGAGGCCGTCACGTTGTGGAATGTCACCGATCCCGGCAGGCCTCGAGCCGGCGCAATATTGCCCGCCGGGCAGGAAGTCATGCCCGAGGTGCGGTTCAGCCCCACGGAGCCGGTGCTGGCCGTGCTGATGAACAACCTGCTCCCGAACGCGCCGTATACAGGGCGGATTCAATTATGGAAGGTCGACGATCTCGAGCGCGCTGTTCCCCTGGGATCGCCGATCGGGGCCACGACGACGGTCCTGACGGTCATGGATTTCAGCTCTGACGGTCGAATTCTGGCCGCTGGCGGCGGAACCGGGTCACTACAGCAGGACGGACAGGTGGACCGAGGGACGGTACAGCTATGGCGAATCGAACGAGACGCCCCACCCACACCGCTCATCGCACCGATGCCGGTCAGCGAATCCACCATCAGGTCGGTGACTTTCAGTCCCGACAGCCCAATACTCGCGGTCGCCACCTCCGAGCACGCGGCCCTATGGAATATGACGAATCCGGCCCGGCCCACGCTCATCGACGAGCCGCTGACCACGAGCCCTACGACCTGCCGGTTCTCGAAGGAGCTGGCGATGCCCTGCCGGGGCGGCCCCACCAGCCTCGCCTTCGGTTCCGACGGGCGGACCCTTACCGCTGGCGGATGGGACGGCAACTTACGAGTCTGGTCTCTGCCGCCCGCGCTGGTGCCCGGCACGTCGGAGAAGGCCTCGTTTCCACGGTTCGACGCGGCAGGACATCGCGCGGTCATCACCTCGAATGGGGACACCGGCGAAATTTGGGACACTCAAGATCCCGGACGGTGGCGACTGCTCGGTCGTTTCGCGCATCGCTACGGTGACTATCCGTTTGCGGTGAGCCCGGACGGAGCGACCCTGGTGACCACTACGCTCGGGAGCCAGTTCACGGTGTACGACATATCCGATCCAGCGAACGTGCGTCTTCGCGGCGACTGGGCGACGAGCCTGCAAAGCGGCAACAACTTCGCCATCCGGCCGGACTGGCGAATCGCTGTGACGTCGCACGACGACTCGCTGAGACTATGGAGCCTCGAGGATCCCGGACATCCCACGCCACTCGGCGAGAAGATACCGCTGACAAAGGCGCGAGACATCGAATTCAGCGGCGACGGCAGAATCCTCGCGGTCCGCACGTCCGTGTGGGATGGTGACATCGTCCGGCAGCCTGTCACGTTGTGGGACTTCGCCGACCCCCTACGTCCAGCCCCACTCGGTGATGAACTTCCCGCGATAGCCAACAGCGTCACTACGGTCGAGTACGCTCCCGATGGCCGCACGATGATCTTGGTCGACAACCCGAGGATGCAGGTGTGGGACATCGGCGACCGCACACGAATCCGACCGATCAGTGCTCCGATCGTCGCGGACAGCCTCTCGGTGAGGCGGATCTCCTTCTCGCCGGATTCCCGCCGGGCCGCCATCACCGGCGAGGATGGGCGAATCACGCTGTGGGACTTGACGGATCGCACTCGTCCGCAACAGATCGGCGACCCGCTGGAACCGCCGCGCGAAGACAATGACGACTGGACCGCCCAATTCCTCCCCCACGGCAACCACCTCGTGATCTCGGGCGGAGGACTGCGCGTCTGGGACCTCGACGTGTCACGCGCCATCGATCGAATCTGCGACGTCACCGGCGCCCTACTGACCGAGGACCTCTGGCAACGCCACCTCCCCCAACTCCCCTACCATCCCCCGTGCCCCTGAATCACACCCTCTTACAGGGACTTTCCAAGTATTCCTTCAGGACTCCCGACAATGCTGAAAGCAACCACGGGGGCAGTCCGTGGTCGCGCCGGGTAGGGAGCCCCGTAGAACAAGGGGGATACCGAAATGCTGGGGAAGTCTGGGCTGACCGCCGTCGCGATCGCGGTGGGTTGTCTCACGGCACTCGCACCGCAGGCGACGGCGGTCGATCTCGCACCGCACGAGAAGACGTACTCCGCCCCGGGCGGGCTGGAGTTCACCGTGGGCCACAGCGAGCACGCGGTACGGCCGGTGGGGTCGCTGACGCCCTGATCCCACAGGATCAGGATGTTTTTTCAGGGTTCCCCCCGATGCGCCGCGCCGCTGGTCAGTCGCACCATGGGAAACATGACGAGAACAACCTTCGGCGATCAGCTGCAACAGATGTGGCAGACGCGGCCCGTCCGGCTGCCGCGGCAAGGTCCGATCGCGGGCGTCGCGGCGGGGTTCGGGCAGCGCTACAACGTCGACCCGGTGCTGGTGCGGGTCGCGTTCGTGGTGTCCACCCTGTTCGGCGGCGCGGGCATCGTGCTGTACCTGCTCGCCTGGCTGCTGCTGAACGAGTCCGGGGATCAGTCCTCGGCCGCCGAATCGTTGTTCGGCAAGGGCCACAGCTCGCAGTCCCAGACGAAGACGGTCGTGCTGATCGTGGCGCTGGCCATCGCGGTCACCACGGTCGGCCCGATCGGCGTTGGGCTTGCGGGCTCCGGGATGATCAGCACGGCCCTCCTGCTGGCGGGCTGGTGGATGCTGTTCATGCGGTGCCCGCAGCCGCCGCCGGGCACCAGCGCGCTCGACGGCGGTTTCGTCGACAGCGGGTTCGCCGACGGCCTCGCCGCGACGGGCTACCCCGGAGCGGTGTTCCCGACCGGTCCGCTGCGGACGCCCGGTTACCCGATCCCCGACGTCCCGCCGGTGTACAGCCCGTACACCAAGCTGCCGGACTCCTACGTGCCCGACACCCCGCGCGAGCCGGAGACCTCCGTGCTCCCCGCCGACGCGTCGGAGACCGTGTCGCTGGACAAGGACGTCGACCGCCCCGCCGAGGTGATCGACGCTAAGACCGAAGTACTCGACGCGCGGACCTCGTCACCGCGGTCGAACACCGAAGACGTGGATGCGCCGCCGCTTTCGCTCGACAAACCCGACCGGCCCGCCGACCCGAAGACTCTCGCGGAGAAGCCCGCTCGCACCCCGGCCCCCGCGGCCTTCCCCAGCGTGACACCGCCGTCCTGGGATCCGCTCGGCGTTGCGCCGCTGGCCTGGGACCTGCCCGAACCCGCCCCGGCCCGCCCGGTGGCCGTCCCGCCACCGCGACGTCCCCGTTCCCGGCTCACCCCGGTCGTGATCGGCCTGGCCATGCTGGCCGCGGCGGGGGCGGGCGCGATCGCCGCCGCGGGCGCGGACTGGATGACGCCCGGCCGGATCGCCTCGGCGGCCCTGGCCGTGATCGGCCTCGGTTTGGTGCTCGGCGCGTTCCTGCGGCGCGGCTATGGTCTGCTGGTCGTCACGGCTCCACTCGCCGGCTTCGTCCTGCTCGCCTCGATGATCGGACCCATCGAATTCGACAGGGGCGCCATGGGCGAGCACGTCTGGGCCCCCGCGACGATGGCCGAACTGCAGCAGGATTACCAGATCTCGATGGGTTCGGGAACGCTCGACCTGCGCTCCCTGAACCTGACCGAGAACCGGACGGTGAACGTCGACGTGCAGATGGGCGAGGCCCGCATCCTGGTGCCGGAGGGCATGACCGTCCGCACCGGTTGCACCGTCACCATGGGCGAGAACCTGTGCCCGCAGGGCGTCACCGGTCCGAATACCCCGGGCGCGCCGGTGCTCGATCTCGATGTGGACGTACACCTGGGCAGCGTGGAGGTGCAGCGTGGCTGAGCAACCCCGACCCAACGACACGCCCGAAGGCCGCGGACCGTCGGCTTCCCTGCTGATCGTCGGCCTGCTCGCCCTCGCGGTGAGCGTCTGGGGCTTCATCGGCCCCGCCGCGACGGCAGGCGGAGCGATCTCCTTCGGCTGGATCGTCGTCGTCGCCGCCATCGTCATCGGTGTCCTGCTGGTGATCTCCCCCCGAAAACGGCGCTAGCGCAATGGCCCGAGTCGCACAGGAGAACCCCGTGGCGCGAGAACAATTCGAGACCGACGCGGCCGATCCGGCACCACCACAACGACCGGGCACGCCCGTCGCGCGGATCGTGCCGGTCACGCCCGCGAGGGCCTATGTCGGCGGCGGCTCGCTGCTCGGCCACGTCGTCCTCGGCCACGGCTGGAGCCGCGCCGGGACCGACTGAATCCCGAAACGCCGACGGCCCCCGCACACACCGTGTGCGGGGGCCGTCGTGGCTCTCGGGATCACTCCCACTCGATGGTGCCCGGCGGCTTGCTGGTGACATCGAGGACGACACGGTTGACCTCGGCGACCTCGTTGGTGATGCGGGTCGAAATGCGCTCCAGCACTTCGTAAGGCAGGCGGGTCCAGTCGGCCGTCATGGCGTCCTCACTGGAGACCGGGCGCAGCACGATCGGGTGACCGTAGGTGCGGCCGTCGCCCTGCACGCCGACGCTGCGCACATCGGCGAGCAGCACCACCGGGCACTGCCAGATCTGGCGGTCCAGCCCCGCCGCGGTGAGCTCCTCACGGGCGATCGCGTCGGCCTGTCGCAGCGTGGCAAGGCGATCCCCGGTGACCTCGCCGACGATGCGGATGGCCAGACCCGGACCCGGGAACGGCTGGCGCGCAACGATTTCCTCGGGCAGGCCGAGCTCGCGACCGACCGCGCGGACCTCGTCCTTGAACAGCAGCCGCAGCGGCTCGACGAGCTCGAACTCCAGATCCTCCGGCAGCCCGCCGACATTGTGGTGCGACTTGATGTTCGCCGTGCCGCTGCCGCCGCCGGACTCCACCACGTCCGGGTACAGGGTGCCCTGCACCAGGAACTCGACCTTGGGCGCCTGGCCGTCCTCGGCGCCGTGCGCGGCGACGACCTCGCTCACCGCGTCCTCGAAGGAGCGAATGAACTCGCGGCCGATGATCTTGCGCTTCTCCTCGGGATCGGTGACGCCCTTCAGCTCGCCGAGGAACTTGTCCACCGCGTCGACGGTGACCAGCTTGGCGCCCGTCGCGGCGACGAAATCCTTCTGCACCTGCTCGCGTTCGCCGGAGCGCAGCAGGCCGTGATCGACGAACACACAGGTCAGCCGGTCGCCGATGGCGCGCTGCACGAGCGCGGCCGCGACGGCGCTGTCCACGCCGCCGGACAGGCCGCAGATCGCGTGCCCGTCGCCGACCTGCTCGCGGACCTGCGTGATCAGCGCGTCGGCGATGTTGGCGGGCGTCCACGCGGCCGGGATGCCGGCGAGCTCGTGCAGGAAGCGGCTGAGCACCTGCTGGCCGTGCGGCGAGTGCAGCACCTCGGGGTGGTACTGCACGCCCGCCAGGCGACGGGCCCTGTCCTCGAACGCGGCGACCGGCGCACCCGCGGTGGTGCCGGTGACCTCGAAGCCCTCCGGCGCGTCGGTGACCGCGTCACCGTGGCTCATCCACACCGGCTGGATGGTGGGCAGACCACCGTGCAGCAGACCGCCGTCGATGTTCAGTTCGGTGCGGCCGTACTCGCGGGTGCCGGTGTGGGCGACGGTGCCGCCGAGCGCTTGGGCCATCGCCTGGAAGCCGTAGCAGATGCCGAAGACCGGCAGCTCCAGATCGAAGAGCCGAGGATCCAGCTGCGGCGCGCCCTCGGTGTACACACTCGCCGGGCCGCCGGACAGAATCACCGCGAGCGGGTTCTTGTCGGCGATCTCCTCGACGGTGGTGGTATGCGGAATCACCTCGGAGTACACGCTTGCCTCGCGCACCCGCCGGGCGATCAGCTGAGCGTATTGGGCACCGAAGTCGACGACGAGGACCGGTCTCTGGGATTCTGCCACGGCCACAGTCTAGTGAGCCGGGTGCGCGCCCGAACCAACGGGCATGCCCCTGTGCAGGCACGTTGTCTGCGCGGGCGCCGGGCGCTCCCGACATCCTCCGGCTATCTCGAAGCGGGCGGCCCGAATCCCGCGTCGACCCTGCCGCGGCTCGTTATCCTCTTGCGGTGCCCTTCGCCCGTGCGATAGACGCCGACATCCATTACGAGGACAGCGGCGGGGACGGTCCGGTGGTGTTGCTAGCGCACGAATTCCTCATGGACCGCACCATGTTCGCTTCACAGGTGGCCGCGCTCGCGCCGGAATTCCGGATCGTGTCCTGGGATGCCCGCGGCCACGGACGCACGAAAGATCAGGGCCTACCCTTCACGTACTGGACCGCGGCGCGCGACGCGCTGACGGTGCTCGACCAGCTGGGCGCCGAGCGCGCGGTGGTCGGCGGCACCGCGCAGGGCGGCTTCACCGCGCTCCGCGCCGCACTCATCGCACCCGAGCGGATCGCGGGCCTCATCCTCATCAGCACCGAGGCGCACGGGCCGACGCCCGAGCAGTCCACGGCCACCCAACGCTTCCTCGACGAGTGGTACGACGACGACAGCAGGGAGATCGCGGTCCGACGGCTCGCCAGCTGGCTGATCGGCGACGACGCCTGGTACCGGGAGATCTGGACCAAACGCTGGCTCGGCCGCGACCGGCAGAACATCGAGGTCGCCGCGGGCTGCCTGCTCGCCAGGGAGTCGGTGCTCGACCGGCTTCCCGAAATCACCTGTCCCGCACTGGTCATCCACGCCACCGACAGCGGCATCACGCACGACCGGGCCAAACAACTGGCCGAGGGTCTGGCGTCCGCGACCTACGTGGAGATCGCGGGCGCCCGCCTCGCGGTCACCATGACCCACCCGGAACCGGTGAATCACACGATCCGGCAGTTCCTCCGCGACCACGTGCGGCCGACGCACGTGTAGTGACACCGATCCGAACGGCCCCCGAGCAGCGCGGAGCCCGCGCCCGATCGTAGGGCGCGGGCTCGAAGAACACGCGGGACGACGGGCGCGGACGCCCGCCGCGATCAGGCGCGAACGCTGAGTCCGACCTTCTGAAACTCCTTCAGGTCCGAGTACCCGGCCTTCGCCATCGAGCGGCGCAGGCCGCCGACCAGGTTCAGCGAGCCGAACGGATCGTCGGACGGACCGAACAGCACCCGCTCCAGGCTCGGCCGCACCTGCTCGGTGGACTCGCCACCCAGATCCCACGGATCGTCCACGTGCAGCAGCGAACCGCGCGGCACCGACGGGTGCGCGGCGGCCGACGGCCAGTACCAGCCGCGGCCGGGCGCCTCGGCGGCCAGCGCCAGCGGCACCCCGAGCATGGCGGCGTCGGCGCCGCAGGCGATCGCCTTCGCCAGGTGACCGGACGTGGCGATATCGCCGTCCGCGATGACGTGCACATAGCGGCCACCGGTCTCGTCCAGGTAATCGCGGCGCGCGGCCGCGGCGTCGGCGATGGCGGTGGCCATCGGCACCCCGATGCCGAGCACCTCGCCGGTGGTCGTCGCACCGGGGAAGGAGCCGTAGCCCACGATCACGCCCGCGGCGCCGGTGCGCATCAGGTGCAGCGCGGTGCGGTGGTCGCTGACGCCGCCCGCGACGACGGGCACGTCCAGCTCCGCGATGAAGGTCTTCATGTTCAGCGGCTCGCCGTCGCCGACGTGCTCCGCGGAAATGATGGTGCCGTGCACGACGAGCAGATCGATGCCCGCCTGCAACAGCGCCGGAGTCAACGCGCGGGCGTTCTGCGGGCTGACCCGCACGGCGACGGTCACGCCCGCAGCGCGCACCTCGGCCACCGCGGTCGCGAGCAGATCCGGCTGCATCGGCGCCGCGTGCAGCTCCTGCAACAGGGCGACCGCGCGCTCGTAGCCGCCCTTGCCGACCAGCTCGAGCAGCTGATCGATCTTGGCCTCGACATCGGCGTGCCTGGCCCACAGGCCCTCGCCGTTGATCACGCCGAGCCCGCCGAGACGGCCGAGCTCGATGGCGAACTTCGGCGACACCAGTGCGTCGGTCGGATGCGCGAGGAACGGAATCTCGAACCGGTAGGCGTCGAGCTGCCAACCCAGCGACACCTGCTTCGACGAGCGGGTACGCCGCGAGGGAACGATGTCGACATCGTCCAGTTCGTAGGTACGCCGGGCCGTCCGGCCCATGCCGATCTCGACCATGTCGCGCACTTGTCTGTCCTTTCGGTGTTTTTGGCGCGCTGGTGCGCGCGTGTTCGCGGCCCTTATGTCTCGCTTCCGAGCGGTCGAGACTCGCGACTTCGTCGCATGCGCTTCGACCGCTCGGAAGCGAGACGGCCGCGAACGGGCTCGTAAGACTCGCCCTCGGGGTGGTCGGGAGGGAGCGCCCGTGCGGGCGCGTCGACTCGCGAACAGGTTAATCATGCACGGGGTACCCACTCGGATCGCAATCGCGTCCCGTACCTCGCATCGAAAACCGGAGGGGCGCCGGTGTCCCGAACTCGACCGCCGACGCTGTCAGGGGCGGGCCTTCCCCGCGCTACCCGCGGTAGCCGGGCCTGCGATGGCAGGTCGTCCGGCTGCCGGGGCTCGCGTCGGTTACGTCAGCTGCGGCCGGTGTAGTTCGGCGCTTCGACCGTCATCGTGATGTCGTGCGGGTGGCTCTCCTTCAGGCCCGCCGCGGTGATCTGCACGAACTGGGCTTCCTGCAGCTCCGCGATGGACTGCGCGCCGGTGTAGCCCATGCCCGCCCGCAGACCGCCGACGAGTTGGTGGATCACCTGGTTGACCGGGCCGCGGAAGGGCACGCGGCCCTCGATGCCCTCGGGCACCAGCTTGTCCTCGGCGAGCACGTCGTCCTGGAAGTAGCGGTCCTTGGAGAACGACTTGGCCTGGCCGCGGCCCTGCATGGCGCCGAGCGAGCCCATGCCGCGGTAGCTCTTGAACTGCTTGCCGCCCACCAGGATCAGCTCGCCGGGCGATTCGGCCGTGCCCGCCAGCAGCGAGCCGAGCATCACGGTGGACGCGCCCGCGGCGATGGCCTTGGCGATGTCGCCGGAGAACTGGATGCCGCCGTCGGCGATGACCGGAACGCCGTGCGGCTTGCACGCGGCGACGGCCTCGAGGATCGCGGTGATCTGCGGCGCGCCGACGCCGGCGACCACGCGGGTGGTGCAGATGGAGCCGGGGCCCACACCCACCTTCACCGCGTCGGCGCCCGCTTCGACCAGCGCGGCCGCGCCCGCCCGGGTGGCGACGTTGCCGCCGACCACCTGGATGCGGTCGCCGACCTCGGCCTTGACCTTGGCGACCATCTGCAGCACCTGCACCTGGTGGCCGTGCGCGGTGTCGACGATCAGCACGTCCACACCCGCGTCGGCCAGGGTCATGGCGCGCGACCACGCGTCCTCGCCGACGCCCACCGCGGCGCCGACCAGCAGGCGGCCGTCGCGGTCCTTGGTGGCGTTCGGGTACTGGTCGGTCTTGACGAAGTCCTTGACGGTGATGAGCCCGCGCAGGCGGCCGTTGCCGTCCACGATCGGCAGCTTCTCCACCTTGTGGCGGCGCAGCAGTCCGAGCGCGGCTTCGGCGGTGACGCCCTCCTGGGCGGTGATCAGCGGAGCCTTGGTCATCACGTCGGCGACGCGGCGGTCCTGGTCCACCTCGAAGCGCATGTCGCGGTTGGTGATGATGCCCACGAGGGCGCCGGTCTCGTCCACCACCGGAAGGCCGGAGATGCGGAACCGGGCGCACATGGCGTCGACCTCGGCCAGCGTGTCGCTCGGGCGACAGGTCACCGGATCGGTCACCATGCCGGCCTCGGAGCGCTTGACCGTCTCCACCTGCGCGGCCTGGTCGGCGGCGGACAGGTTGCGGTGCAGCACGCCCATGCCGCCCGCGCGCGCCATCGCGATGGCCATCCGCGCCTCGGTGACGGTGTCCATGGCCGAACTCACCAGCGGGGTGCGCAGCCGGATCTCCCTGGTGAGCTGACTCGAGGTCTCCACCGAGCTGGGAATCAGATCCGATGCGGCGGGCAGCAGCAGCACGTCGTCGAACGTGAGGCCGAGCATGGCGATCTTGTTCGGGTCGTCGCCACCCGTAGGGGGGCGGACTGCGAGTCGTTCGCCCGGTACGGGATTACTCATTCGGATCGACCCCTCCTGGAACGTCGAAAGCGAGAGACACCGGATGCACCGGCGTCGCGCACAACTGATGGAATGGACGGTGGCGGCGAGGTCAGCGTGTCGGTAACTGTCCGGCGCCTGCCACCTATGGTATCTGTCCCGCAAACTCGTCGATGACCGAGCCCGTCCGCGAAACTGGCACCCTACATAGCTGGCGCAGACCACCCTGTTCTGCGTACCGTGGGTGTGTGCGTGACCATCTACCACCTGGCTTGCCGCCGGATCCGTTCGCCGGAGACCCCTCCGACCCGTCCGCCGCGCTCGACGCCATCGAGCCCGGCGAGCCGCTGGATCCCCACGAGCGCCTTGCGGTCGAGGAGGATCTCGCCGATCTCGCAGTCTACGAAGCGCTGCTTGCGCACCGCGGAATCCGCGGGCTGGTCGTCAGCTGCGAAGACTGCAGGCAGGACCATTACCACGACTGGGACATGTTGCGCGCCAACCTGCTTCAGTTGTTGGTCGACGGCACGGTGCGGCCGCACGAGCCCGCCTACGATCCGACGCCCGAGGCATACGTCACCTGGGACTACTGCCGGGGCTACGCGGACGCGTCGATGAACGAAGCATTTCACGGCGACGGGTTCGACGGCTTCGACAGCTGATCCCGCGGTCCCCCACCTGAACACGACGAAATGCCGACTGCCGGTCGGCGATCGGTCTACGCGCAAATGTTCGGGTGGCGCCCTCCGCGACACGCCCGGCACAGGCGTGCGCGCACTCTTCCGCGGTGTGTCGTACGACACCGGATCACAAGGGGATCCATTGAGCAACCGACCGGACCTCCGGCAGGCTGCGTTCGATACCGAACTCGCTTACGCCCGAACTCAGTTGCCCGGAATCTGGCCCGCGGGCGCGCTCGGAACACTCGGAACACTCGGAACGATGACCGTGCCCGGCCCGTCCTCCACGATCGGCGACCGCGTCGCCGGCTGTGTCGGGGCTTCGACGTCTCCGCCAGTGGGCACGACCACCGACGTCGGCACCTGCTGCGGGGTGGTCGGCACCTGGGTCGGCGGCTGCTCGACAGGTGTGGTGTTCGGCACTGTGGTTACTAACGGCGGTTCGGTGGCCGGCCTGGTCGGCACCGGCACGGTCGGTTCCATGGTGGTCTGCGGCGTGGTCGCCGAGATCGGCGGCACCATCATGTTGGTGTTGGTGGTGGTCTCGCGCGCAGGCTGCGTCGTCGTGGGAGCGGTGGTGCCGGTGGTGCCGGTCGGCTGCGGCTGGGTCGACGTGATCGACTCCTCGAGCGCGGCCGCCGCCTCCGGAGAGATGCCCCGTAGCTGGGTGAGCAGCTTCTGCCATTCGGACTGCAGATCCTGCTTCTTGCCGGAGTCGCTGACCTGGTCGACGTTCACCGAGGCGCGCTCCAGCAGCGCCTTCGCCTGCGCCGCATTGTTTTGCGCCAGTGCCCGCTCGGCCTGGTCCAGCTCGTTGCCTGCGCGCTGCACCACGGTGGTCTGCGCCTGCTCGCTGAACACGACCTCCTTGACCCGCCACAGCGGATCGCCGGGCTCGGCGCTGTAGGAGAACGCCGTCACACCGCCGAAGACCAGTGCCAGTGCCGCCGCGGTTCCCGCGATCGGTCCGACAAGCCGCAAACGGCCACGGTTGACTGCGCCGACTCGAATCTTGCGCGCGCCGATCTCCTGGTTGACCGCGGCAAAGACTGCGTCCAGATCCGGATCGCCCGGAACCGGCGGCGAAATCAGCTCCGCACGCCAATCCGCGAGCAGCGCGGCCAGCTGAAACTCCTCCGCGCTATCGGTCTGTACCGGTCCATCGCTGGCGATGGCGTCGATCAGAGCATCGTCGCGGCGTACCGCTGCGATGTCCACCGGTCCGGTGTCACCAGTCCCCCCGGCGTAGGGACCGCTGTTTCGCGATCCACGTCGCGCCTTCCAGTCACCCCGACCGCGCTCGCCATCCCTAGCCATACATTTCACCTGCCCTCGCCACTTGTGACTTCAGTTTCGCGAGTGCCCTGTGCTGGGCCACCCGTATCGCGCCCGCCGTACTGCCCACGGCGACCGCGGTTTCTTCTGCTGACAAACCCATGACCAATCGCAGGATCAGGATCTCTCGATGCTTTTCAGGGAGAGTGGCGAGCAAACGGTTCATCTGCCTGCTCGTCTCCGATTCGAGAGCTCGCTGTTCCGGTCCTTGGTCGGTGGATATGACATCTGGTACTTCGGCCATCGCCTCCGCCTTGTTACGGGCGGCGTTGCGGTGTGCGTCGGCGACCTTGTGCGAAGCGATTCCGTATACGAAGGCCATGAAGGGCCTGCCCTGGTCTTGATACCTGGGCAAGGCTGTCATCACGGCCAGACATACCTCCTGCGCAACGTCGTCCGCTGAGAGCTGTCCTCGCTCCGCCGCGCCGATACGCGCGCGGCAGTACCGGACAACCAGCGGGCGGATCAGCTCTAGTACCTGAGCTAAAGCGGATCTGTCGCCCTGCGCAGCGGCAGCGACGGCGAGGTCCAACTCTTCGCCCGTGTGCGTCATCGTCAGAGATATTCCTGGCGTTACAAGTGGCACCGGTCCGATGACCTGTGCTTCCGCGGATGCGGCGGAACGGATCTAACAATAGCGATACACAGCATGGAACCGAGCAACATGGTCACTTGTCTCGAGAACGCATCGCCGACGGCTACGCGGTGCCGTGCGGCCGAAAACGCCCGCCACGACGGGCTATTCCGGCTGCGCACTCTTCGGCCTCGCCCGCCGCGGCCGGATCGGACAGGCCGGCACGCAGCATCGCGCACGCCCAGCGCAGTGGAAGAAGGTCGTGCGCACGGCATTCGGCGGCCACCGTGTCGGCCAGCGCGCGGGCTTGTTCGATATCACCCGATGCGGCCGTCGCGGCGGCCACGAGGAGCCTGGACTTGACGCGGTGCCGCACCGAGGGCGCGGCCTCGGCGAGGGCGAGGGCTTCGCGGGTATGTGGCAGCGCTTCCCCTGCCGCGCCCGACGCCAACGCGGTCTCGGCACTGACCCAGTGCCAGCGGATCCAGGCGCGCCACCGCAGACCGTCCGGATCGAGGGCGGCGCGGCTCCGGTCGAGCAGTCGCCGCGCCAGGGCGAGGCGACCCGTGCCGAGCGCGTCGGCGGCCAGACCGGTGAGGGCATCGCAGATCGCGTCGATGCGATCCGGGGCGGCCCCCTCGGGAGCGAGTGCGAGTGCGCCGCCCGGCAAGGCCAGCGCGGCGGCCCGTCCGTCTGGGCCGGACGCCACGGCGTGCCAGCCGAGTTGACGCAGCAGCGAGCCCTCGGTGCTCGCGGCCAGCGAAAGCAGCACCGGATCGGCGGTCCGCCGCCGCACCGCGGCCAGTTGCACACGGGCCGCGGCGTAGTGGCCCTGCCCCCCGAGAATCACCGCCCGGTGCCAGGAACCCAGGGCGTCCCGGGCGGCCGGCAACTCGGCAGCGGCGAGGCCGGGGCGAGCTCCGAAGGCTCCCATAGCGAGGACTTCATATCGGACATCCACGGTCGGAACTGGCGCGAACACGGGCGAACTCTATACCGACCGCGACCGACGACCGCGCGTAGTAAATGCCAGGTGGAGCCCCTGGCTACTTGTCAGCTTTTGTGGTACGCGGCCCATGTTTCCATCAGGTAAAACTCGCCCCGGCATTGCCAGATCATCCGCGCTACAAATTCACATGCGTTTCGCGCAATTAACCTCGATGCCCCGTTTCCGCCATCTGGGATGTGCTCGAGCACAGGCCGCACGGTGGCCACCGTCACGCCGGTTACCTGTCCCCCATGGGACCAGTAACCTGTGAGCGGTCCCAAAAAATGCCGACGACCAGGGGAAATCAGGTCGCACCTGAGACAGCGAGCACCTAGCCACGTTCTGGCCAACCGAACAGTATCACCGGAACCAGCGTTAAAAGTAAACAGCGGGTAGGTTAAATCTCGCCATTGCCGGATTTGGAAAACCGGTGCGCCGAACTATTGACGGAATTTCGCGGCTACCCCTAACGTAACTCATCGCCACGGACGGCGCCGCGTGAAATTGCAGCGCCGGAAGGGCACCGCGGGACGCCGCCGATCGCATGCGTCCCGCAACCGTTGCAGACAAACTGCTCGACAACGCCGACGAGCTCGCATTACGAGGAGTTCACCATGCCCATGCCGACCCACCTCCCCGGGCCGAACGCCGACGTCTGGGACTGGCAGATGCGCGGTTCCTGCCGGGGCGTGGACTCCGCCGTGTTCTTCCATCCCGACGGTGAACGGGGCCGCGCCCGCACCGCGCGCGAAATGCGGGCCAAGGAGATCTGCCGCGCCTGCCCGGTGCTCATGCAGTGCCGCAGCCACGCGCTGAAAGTCAGCGAACCGTACGGCATCTGGGGCGGTATGTCCGAGACCGAGCGCGAGATGCACGCGCGGCGCAACCGCCGCCGCATGGCCGTCTGAGCCGCGACCCCCTCGCCTGCCAGCCACGACGCGAATCCGCGACCCATCCGCACCGCGCGGCGCGCCGAATGCCTAGCAAATAACCGGCCACTGGAACACCAGATGCACGATCACCGGCCGAGCGTGATGGCACACCGCTGTCGCAGTTCGGAACCGACGCTGACGCGCGGCATCAGGCGGTCACCACCGCTGCACCCCGCGTTCGCGGCGAGCAGGAGCCGCATGGTTGTCGGCCCGGTGGCGAGCGGTAGCTGTTGGCGTGTCACATCTGAATTCGCCCGGCATTTGGGAGTTCACCGCAAAGTAGCTGAGCTGCTTGCGGTTCGCTGGCACCCCACTGGAAGGAGGCGATAGCGGCACGCTACGGTAGTGACCGATGACACAGAATGGAGCGTTGTGACAACGCGGCCGCCAGCCGCAGAGGGCGACTCGTTCCGAAGAGAAGCCATCCCACCGAGTGTGGATTCTGCGGTGTCGGCACGCGCAGCCGAAAGCATCGAGCTAGCCGCTCTTTTGCACCGTTGCGGCCAGTCCGATCAGAAAGCTTTCGCCGAACTGTACGACCGGACGAGCGCGCGCGTGTTCGGTCTGGTGCTCCGGGTGCTACATGATCCGGGGTACGCGGAGGAGACCACGCAAGAGGTGTATCTCCAGCTCTGGCGTACCGCAGCCAGTTTCGACCCCGCGAAGGGGTCGGCGGTGACGTGGTTGATGACGCTCGCCCATCGGCGCGCCGTCGACCGGGTCCGCGCCGAGCAGGCCCATACCCTGCGCGAAGTCGCCTATGGGATACGGGTTCTCGGCAACGAGTTCGACGAGGTGACCGAAGAGGTCGAGCGCAGGCTCGAACAACAGGCGGTCCTCGCGGGACTCAACGGCCTCACGGAAACGCAGCGAGAAGCCATCTCGCTGGCCTACTACGGCGGCCGAACCTATGCGGAGGTGGCCA
Organism: Nocardia lijiangensis NBRC 108240; assembly: GCF_001613045.1. GTDB lineage: Bacteria > Actinomycetota > Actinomycetes > Mycobacteriales > Mycobacteriaceae > Nocardia > Nocardia lijiangensis. The sequence goes on from NZ_BDBP01000002.1 coordinate 24,573, forward strand.
CCTACCTCGGCGTAGGGTTACCGACCGTTAAGTCCCGGATTCGGGATGGATTGACACGACTGAAGAAAAGTTTGGGGGTGACGTGAGATGAACGAAGCCCAGATCGATCTCGCGCACACCGTCGCGCTCGGATCGATCGACGACGAAGACCATCACGCGGTACAGGAATTGCTCGACGGCGAGGACCCGGTGCTACACGCCGAGTTCATCGCAGAGGTGCAGCAGGCCAAAGACGCTCTGTCCGCCCTCGCGGCGGTGACGGCCACCGCGCCGCCCGCCGCGCTTCGCGAACGGTTGCTCGCGGCCATCGCCGCCGAGCAACCTCCCGTCGCCTCCTGAGCTACACCCTCCAGCCGGCGTGCCTCGGGCTGCGCTCGGCACCGGCCTTCGATGACGTTCGCGCGCCACGCGCCGACCGCCGCGAGACCGCTCGCCATCCCCACCGGGTTTCCGCGCGCAACCGCCGCGTCTGCTGCGCCGTAGCCTCCGCAACGGACCCGCCCGCAGACCGAAACTCATCGCCCCTCCCCGCGCGGTGGAGCCGACGAATTGTCATCTCTCACGATCCGCCGCCGCGCGGCCCGCGAACCGGCGCAGGCCCCCACCCCACGAAAAGGCCCCCGGATGCAACCATCCGGGGGCCTTCACACGCTCGACGCGTCAGTGCGCGTGACCGTGGTGACCGTGGTCGTGCGCCTCTTCGGCGGGCTTGTCGACCACGGCGCTCTCGGTGGTCAGCACCATGCGCGCGACCGACGCCGCGTTGACGACCGCGGAACGGGTCACCTTGACGGGGTCGACCACACCGTCGGTGAGCAGATCACCGTAGGTGAGGGTGGCGGCGTTGAAGCCTTCCTTGCCCTCGATGACCTTGCTGACCACCACGGCGCCGTCCAGGCCCGCGTTGGTGGCGATCCAGTACAGCGGCGCCTCCAGCGCCTTGCGCACCACCTCGACGCCGACGGCCTCGTCGCCGGACAGCGAGTCGCGCAGCTCGACGAGCTTGGCGCCCGCCTGCACCAGCGCGGTGCCACCACCGGGGACGATGCCCTCCTCGACCGCGGCCTTGGCCGCGCTCACCGCGTCCTCGACGCGGTACTTGCGCTCCTTGAGCGCGGTCTCGGTGGCCGCGCCGACCTTGATCACCGCGACACCGCCCGCCAGCTTGGCCAAGCGCTCTTCGAGCTTCTCGCGATCCCAGTCGGAGTCGGTGGCCTCGATCTCGCGGCGTAGCTGCGCGCTGCGGGCGGCGATGTCGTCCGCGGTGCCCGCGCCGTCGATGATCGTGGTGTCGTCCTTGGTGACGACCACGCGCCGGGCCTTGCCCAGCACCTCCAGACCCGCCTCGCGCAGGGTGATACCCAGGTCGGGGTTGATCACGGTGCCCGCGGTGACGACGGCCAGGTCGTCCAGGAACGCCTTGCGACGGTCACCGAAGAACGGCGCCTTCACCGCGACGGCCTTGAGGGTCTTGCGGATGGAGTTGACCACCAGGGTGGACAGCGCCTCGCCCTCGACGTCCTCGGCGATGATCAGGACGGCCTTGCCGCTCTCGGCGATCTTCTCCAGCAGCGGAAGGAGATCCGGCAGGGAGCTGATCTTGTCGCGGTGCAGCAGCACCAGGGCGTCCTCGAGCACCGCCTGCTGGGTGTCGGTGTCGGTGACGAAGTAGGGCGAGAGGTAGCCCTTGTCGAACTGCACGCCCTCGGTGACGACGAGTTCGGTCTCCAGCGTCGAGGACTCCTCGACGGTGACGACGCCGTCCTTGCCGACGGTGGAGAGCGCCTTGCCGACCATCTCGCCGAGCTGCTCGTCGCGCGAGGACACGGTGGCCACCTGCGCGATGGCCTTCTCGCCGGTGACCGGGGTGGCCGCGGCGAGCAGCGCCGCGGAGACCACCTCGGCGGCCTTGGCGATGCCGGAGCCGAGCACGATCGGGTTGGCGCCCGCGGCGACGTTCTTCAGGCCGCCGCGCACCAGCGCCTGGGCCAGCACGGTCGCGGTGGTGGTGCCGTCGCCCGCGACGTCGTTGGTCTTGGTGGCGACGCTCTTGACCAGCTGCGCGCCCAGGTTCTCGAACGGATCCTCGAGGTCGATGTCGCGCGCGATGGTGACGCCGTCGTTGGTGACGGTCGGGCCGCCGAAGGCCTTCGCGAGCACCACGTGGCGGCCGCGCGGGCCGAGAGTGACCTTCACCGCGTCGGCGAGCTTGTCGACGCCGCGTTCCAGAGCCCGGCGAGCCTTCTCGTCGAACTCGATCTGCTTTGCCATAAGTCCTTTTCCTTGGATGCCTGGGCGGCGGGTCCGGCCCGGTGGGGCCGTGCGGATCGCCGCCCGGTGGGCTGAAACGACGGTGCCCCGGCCCCTTTGGGCGGGGAACCGGGGCAACGTCGTTACGACTCGATCCCGGGTGTGGCCGGGAAGCGCGGTCCGATCCGGACCGCGCCGAGCGCGGTCACTTGCTGACGACAGCCAGCACGTCGCGCGCGGACAGGATCAGGTACTCCTCGCCCTGGTACTTGATCTCGGTGCCGCCGTACTTGCTGTAGATGACGGTGTCACCTTCCTGGACATCCAGCGGGATGCGCTTCTCGCCGTCCTCGACCCAGCGGCCGGGGCCGACGGCGACGACGGTGCCTTCCTGCGGCTTCTCCTTCGCCGTGTCCGGGATGACCAGGCCGGAGGCCGTCGTCGTCTCGGCCTCGTTGGCCTGGACGAGGATCTTGTCCTCGAGCGGCTTGATGTTCACGCTCGCCACGTTGAGCCCTCCACTTTCAGGGGATTTGCGGTCGTCCGGAACTGTTGTCCCGGACCATCGGTTCGGTCACGGTGCTGACCCTGCGCATAGCCCCGTCGTCGCGGGTGCCGGGACCCCTGCTCAGTAGTCACAACTGCTGACACCCGGCGAATGCGGAGGGTGGACGGTTACCCGGCCGACCACGTTCACCAGTGCCACTAGCACTCTATACACGAGAGTGCCAGCGCTCAAGGCCGGGCGGTGCCAGTGCGCGTCGCCGACCCGCCCTGTGCCTACATGCACTCACCAGGGTTGGTCGACCCATGGTCTCGGGGCTTTCTATTGGTTCGGGAAATCTGTAACGTTCGGATAACGGATTGTGACAGTATTGACGACGGTCGTTTCTTCGGCCGCCGTGTTCATCACGAACCGGCGTCCGCGGGAAGCACCGAGCGTTACGAAAGAACCAGCACAGCGTCACAGATTCGGTTGCGCGACACAGCTTCACCCAGAGGGCAAGTCCACACGTGATCCAAGGCCGGTTCCCACGACCCACCCGGACGGCGGTCCGGTCGGATCCCGAGTTCGGATCGCTCGCCGATCACGCGACGGTCCGGAAGTCCATTCGAGATGGTCGGCGCCACCATGACCATCCGCTCGAAGGGAGGTGAACATGCGAACATCCCTCGGCATTTCGGCCGGGAACGAGGTCGTGTGCTCGGCGCTTGTCGCCACCGCGCCGAACGGCGCCCAAAGTTTCGACTACCGCGTCGTTTCCGCCGATGCGGCCCATTCCGACATCGGTGATCTCGTCGCGTCCTCCATCGACTTGATGACCACCCAGCTGCCGACTCAGCAAGTGCCGCACGACATCGCGTGGCCCTCCCAGCCGGTCGGCGTCCGGTTCGCGGGCACCGGCTCGGCTGGGCTGGAAGCAGCGGCGGGCGAACCGCCGACGAGCGTCGCCGTCGCCTACCGCAGCAAGGAACAGGAGCAGGTGATCCGTTCGGCCACCGGCAAACAGCGCGAGCTGAAGCTGGTACCGGAGAGCGACGCCGCGCTCACCTTCCTGCGTCATACCGGGCTGCTCGACCGCTACGAGACGGTGGCCATCGTCGACCTCGGCGCGACCGGTCTCAGCGTCACGGTCGCCGACCAGGCCGACGGCACCGTGCTGCGCTCCGAACGCATCCACGCGATCAGCGGCAACGCGATCGACGACCTCATCTACCACCATCTGGTCGACGTCCACTACGCCCGGCGCGGCACCAGGCCGAACCGCAGCATGCTGACCAACCGCGGCCGCGCCGCCAAGGAACATCTCTCGATAGCGCCCGCGGTCACCATCGACCACATCGCGGGCCGCCCGCTCAAACTCACCAGGGCCGATTTCGAGGAGCTGATCGGAGATCTGCTGCGCGACATCGCCTTGTTCACGGCGGCGGTGTTCACGCGGGCGCCCAAGTTCCCGCAGGCGGTGGCGGTGATCGGCGGTGGCGCCAACATCCCCGCGGTCCTGGAGACCCTCGAACGCAAGCTGGACGTGCCCGTGCTCACCGTCGACGATCCGGAGGCGGTCATCGCCAAAGGCGCAGCGCTGGTGGCCGATGCCGCACAGCCTTCCGGCTTCCCGGTGATGGCCGGACTCGGCGGTGACGCGCCCGCGGGCACCTTCACCAAGGTCATCGGCACGCTCGCGGGAGCCATCGTGGTGGTCGGTCTGGTGATCGGCTACGGCTTCAAGACCTTCGCGCCGACGTCGGACGAAGAGGTTTCGCCCGCGGGCACGACGAGCAGCGCCCAGCTGCCGACGACGCCGATCACGGTGGCGCCCGCCACCGGCTCCGTCACCACCGCCGGCCGCGAGACCACCGAACGCTCCACCGGCGCACCGCCGCCGGTCACCCAGGACGCCGGCCTGCCGTCGACCCGCACCGCCACCGTGTCCGGCCCAACGCCTGCGCCGATCCCGTCGGTCCAGCCGACGCTGCGGCCGGACCCGAACCTGCCGCCCATCCCGTTCCCGGAACTGCTCGGCCCGCTGCTGAATCCGCCCGGCGTCGCCCCGCCGCCCACGCAGCAGAACCTCGAGCAATACGGACCGTCGACGAGCCCGTCGCAACCTCCGGCGAGCGGCCCGACCCAGTCGCCCGCGCAGACCCAGATGCCGATTCCGATGCCGCGCTCCCACTCGGGCTCCGGCAGGCAGGGCACGACGAGCGCGCTGCCGCTCCTCGAAATCGAGTTCGCCCCGCAGTACTGAACGGCGGCTCAGCCCGAACGAACGAATCGCACCGGGCCGGGCCGAAAGGACATTTCGATCGGGCCTGCCCGGCACTGTGATCGGCAGACGGCGAACGCGACCGGTCTCAGGCGATCTGGCTCACCGAGACCGGCAGCCCGGGGTCGGTCGCGACCGTCAGCGGCGACGGCTTCGCCCCGCCCGCGATGACGTGCGCGCCGAGTGCGGCGATCATCACACCGTTGTCGGTGCACAGCCGCGGTTTCGGCACCCGCAACGTCAAACCCGCCGCGGCGCAGCGCTCCTCGGCCAGCGACCGGATCCGCGAGTTGGCGGTGGCCCCGCCGCCGAGCACCAGGGTGCCGACCCCCACGTCTTGGGCGGCGCGAATGGCCTTCATGGTCAGCACATCGGCGACCGCCTCCTGGAAGGACGCGGCGATATTCGGAATCGGCAAGTCCTCGGGCGCTACTCCACCGCGTTGCGCGGACTCCACATAGCGGGCGACGGCTGTCTTCAGGCCGGAGAACGAGAAGTCGTAGCGGGCGTCACGCGGACCGGTCATGCCGCGCGGGAACGCGATCGCCTTCGGATCGCCGTCCGCCGCGGCCGCGTCCAGCGCGGGTCCGCCGGGGAAGCCGAGACCCAGCAGCCGGGCCACCTTGTCGAAGGCCTCCCCCGCCGCGTCGTCGACCGTGCTGCCGAGCTCGACGATGGGCTCGGCCAGATCGGTGACGTGCAGCAGATGGGTGTGCCCGCCGGACACCAGCAGCGCGACGCACGGCGGCATCGGCCCGTGCTCCAGCGTGTCCACCGCGACGTGGCCGCCGAGGTGGTTGAGCGCGTAGAACGGCACATCCCACGCCGCCGCATAGGCTTTCGCGGCCGCGACGCCGACCAGCAGCGCGCCGGCCAGGCCGGGGCCGATGGTGACCGCGAGCGCGTCGGGCTTGGCGATGCCCGCCGCCGAAAGCGCCCGGCGAATGGCGGGAACGATCGCCTCCAGATGTGCGCGGGAGGCGATCTCCGGCACCACGCCGCCGAAGCGGGCGTGCTGGTCGACGCTGGAGGCGACCTCGTCGGCGAGCAGCTCGCAGCTGCCGTCGGGGTTGCGGCGGACGATGCCGACTCCCGTTTCGTCGCAGGAGGACTCGATGCCCATGACGATCACGACAGCACCTCGTCGGGAAGCGGGAGTGCGGTCAGTTCCGGCCTGCGCATGGTGTACGCGTCGGCGCCGCTGGGGTGGTAGTAGTTCTTACGCAAGCCGATGATGTGGAAGCCGTGCTTGGCGTAGAGCGCGATGGCGGGCGCGTTGTCGGTGCGCACCTCCAGGAAGACCGGTCCGCCGCGCTTGCCCGCCTCCGCGAGCAGCGCCTCCAGCAGCAGCGTGCCTATGCCCGCGCGATGACAGCTCGGGTCGACGCCGATGGTGTGCACCTCGGCCTCGGGGTGTGCGGCGTCACCGAGCAGCGCCACGCCCGCGTAGCCGACCATCCGCCCGTCCTCGTCGCGTGCGGTGATGTAGCGGTTGTGCGGCCCGGCCAGTTCCGAGCGGAAGGCGATCGCGTGCCACGGATCGTCCTCCGGGAACAGCAGCTGCTCGAGTTCGACGCAGCGCTCGATGTCGGCCGCGTTCATCGGCTCGATGGAGAAGGCGCCGGTGCGCACTTCGTCGTCCACCATCACGCTCCCGTCCGGTCGAGGCTGCGGTAGGCGTTCTCCACCGCGTCCGGCCTGCGCAGGTAGAGCGGCACCAGCGGTTCCGGCACGGCACGCGCGAGCAGCTCGGCGGCAGCGACGCGCACCAGGCCCGCGGGCGAGGGCGTCTCCACCGGCAGCACCGGCAGATCGAACAGGTCGACGTGCGAGGCGGAACCCGCGATCGCCGCGGCCGAGCCGTGGTCGAGCGCGGCGGGCTTGATCACATCCGGACCCGAGACCCGCGTCCCGGCGCGGTAGCTCGCCCAGTACACCTCGCGCCTGCGCGCGTCGGTCACGACGAGCAGCTCGCCGTCGGCGGTGAACTCGCCGTCGGCGAAGACGTCCGAGGCGATCGCGTCCAGGCTGCACACGCCGTACACCGGGATGCCGAGCGCGTCGCCAAAGGCGGCCGCGGTGGCCATACCGACCCGCAAGCCGGTGAACGGGCCCGGTCCGACACCGGCGACGACGGCGGCGATATCGGTCCTGGAACGGCCTGCCTCGGTGAGGCATTCGAGGATCTGCGGGGTCAGCACCTCGGCATGGGCACGGGCATCGACCCGGACCCGCGAGGCGACGGTGCGCAGTTCGGCCACGGTGGCCGCATCGGGCGCGGCCTGCTCCAGTTCCACCAATCCCGCTGTAACGGCGGGTGTCGCGGTGTCGACAGCGAGTACAAGCATGATTGGCCCAACGATACCGGGTGGTACCTCGCCGCGACGCGGAGCTACCGGGTAGCTAAACCCGGACGTCGATCCGCTGGTGACGCGGTGTGCGTACCTCCGGCCATGCGCGGGTCATCGTCGGACTGCGTCCGGCAGCGCCCCGTGTGACCTGCGTCTACCCGACCCACTCCCAGACCGCGGTTCGCACATCGGATTCCGGTTCCCTGCTCAGCAGCACACGCAGGTGGCGCTCGGCCAGGTGCTCGACGACGCCGAGGCCCCACTCCACGACGACCACCGCATCGTGCAGGTCGGTGTCGAGATCGAGCGCGTCGAGCGCGTCCAGATCACCGCCGAGCCGGTAGGCGTCCACGTGCACCATCGGCACCGGCGCGGCGCCCGCGCGCCGACCCGCGCGGTGCTGCCTGGCGATGATGAAGGTCGGCGAGCTCACTCGCCCCTGCACACCGAGGCCCGCGGCGATGCCTCGCGTGAGTGCGGTCTTGCCCGCACCGAGCGGACCGTCGAGCACCACGAGGTCGCCCGCGCCGAGTTCGGCAGCGAGTTCGCGGCCCAGCGCCTCGGTGTCTTCCACGGTCGGCAGCGTTCGCCGTTGCTGCGTCACCGCACGACCCTCCGATCCGTTCTCGCGCTGTCGCTGATCCGGGTCGAGCGTACCGGCGCGGGTGGGCCCGGCCGCGACCAGCTTCGCGATCGCGGCGTCCGGCCCGGCTCAGCCCGCCGAGGCGGCGTCGTCCTCGTCGGCGCGGAAGAATCCGGCGCGCACCAGCAACCGGTGCAGCGCGGCGTTGACGATGTCGGGGAACTGCAGGTGCGGCATGTGGGCGGCTTCACCGAGGCGGATCAGTTCGCTGTTCGGCAGCTCGCGGGCGAGGGCGCGCGAGTTGCGGAACGGGATGACCAGGTCGTGCGCGCCGCCGAGCACCAGCACCGGAAGCCCGGCCAGCGTAGGCAGGGCGGCCGATTCGTCGTGCAGCTCAATGGCTTTCAGGAACTTCACGATCGTCTCCACCGGGGTGTCGTCGATCATCAGCGTGGTGAATCTGGACAGCGTCGGGCTGACCGGGCCGCGGAACGAGCTCACGTGCAGGATCGGCGTGATCAGGTGCCGCACCGTGGATCGCCCGGCCTGCACCAGCGCGGGCGCGGTGTGCACCGCGAGCCGGAAGCCATCGATCGCCGGGTTGCGCATCAGCTGGGTGATGCCCGCCCCGGTGACCTCGGCGGCCGCCGTGGAGAGCAGCGCGATCGCGATCACCCGGCGCGCGAACAGCTCGGGGAACTGGGCCGCCGCCGCGAGCACGGCCATGCCGCCGAGCGAATGACCGACGAGCGCGACCGGTCCGGTGGGCGCGGTCGTCTCGACGACGGCCGCCACGTCGCGGCCGAGCTGCGCCACGGTGCAGCTCTCGGTCGTCGGCGTGCCGGAACGTCCGTGCCCGCGCAGGTCGAAGAACACCAGGCGGACCTGTGCACCCCAGCGCTCTTCGAGATCGCGCCGCTGGAAGTGGAAGGACTCCATGCTGTTGCAGAAGCCGTGCACGAAGACGACGGTCAGCGGCGCGTCGGCCGGACCGCATTCGCTGGTGGCGAGCCGGACGCCGTCCTCGGTGATCACCGCTCCGGTCCGGTCCTCCGACATGAGCGCGAAGTTCTCGTCGCGGTATTCGTCGCGGCGTGCGGGCCAGAGCACCCTGGCGCCAGCGCGGCGCAGCGCGTGCGCACCGGCGAGCGCGCCGACCATACCGGCGGTCGCCATCCCGCCGCGCCAGATGGTCGAGTGATTGTTGTTGCCCCGCACCGCTTTCGGACGTCGCTGTCGCATCGAGATCCCCTCACCTGTCAGCGGAACACGTGACGAGTCCAGCACACGGTGTCAGCACGGGCAAGCTCAGTTCGCTCCGACATGGCGCCGCGCGACCCGTCCGCGCGGCGAGCACACGATCTCGTAGTGGATGGTGCCGAGCAGGTCGGCCCAGTCCTGCGCGACGGGCTCGCCCGCGCCGCCGCCGAACAGAATCGCGGTGTCGCCCTCCGCGACGCCCGCGGCATTGTCGCCGAGGTCGACGACGAACTGGTCCATACACACCCGCCCCACGTTGGGGCGCCGCATCCCGCCGAGCCACACCTCGAAGCGCCCGCTCAGCGGGCGGAACACGCCGTCGGCGTACCCGGCGGGGATCAAGGCGACAGTGGTGTCGTGCGGGGCGATCCACTGGTGGCCGTACGAGACGCCCTCGCCGGCGGCCACCCGTTTCACGAGCGCGACCTTGGCTTGGAAGGTCATCGCGGGGCGCAGCCCGAAATCGCCGAGCTCCGGGATCGGGCTCAGGCCGTACACCGCGATGCCGGGGCGCACCATGTCGAAGGCCAGGTCGGGCCGGGTGACCGCGGCGGCGGAGTTGGCCAGGTGCGCGACCTCGGGCCGCAGACCGTGCCGCTCGGCCGCGGCGATGGCCTCGACGAATCGGTCGCGCTGCACGTCGAGGAACGGGTGGTCGGGCTCGTCGGCGTGCGCTAGGTGGGAGAAGATCGCGCGGAAGCGCACGACGCCCTCCGCGACCAGGTCCCGCAGCGCGGCGAGTACCTGCGGATATTCGTCCGGGGCGATGCCGTTGCGGTTCAACCCGGTGTCGACCTTGAGGGTGACCGTCGCGGTCCGGCCCGTCCGCCGCGCCGCCGCCTCGACCGATCGCAGATGCGCCAGCGAGGAGACACCGATCTCGATATCGCCCGCGATCGCGGCGGCATAGTCGGAGCCGGAGTTGTTGAGCCAGCACAGAATCGGCGCGTCGATCCCGGCCGCCCGCAATTGCAGGGCCTCCGGAATCGTGGTGGTTCCGAGCTCCCGAGCCCCCGCCGCTAAAGCGGTCCGCGCGACCTCCACCGCGCCGTGGTTGTAGCCATCGGCCTTCACCACCACCATCACCGCGGCGTCGCCCGCGTACTCGCGCAGAACCCGCACATTGTGGGCAATGGCATCAAGATCGACGACCGTCTCCACTTGCGCACTCACGATTGCCGATCCTGCCACCCCGGGAATGCGCGCCGCGAGGGAGTACCGATTCCGCAGGTCATCGAGGTATCGGGGGTACCGGCCAGCAGGTCCCGGCCACGCCCTCGAAGCCCGTTCGAACGGGCCGAGCACGGCCTGAGAAGTGAAACAATGACGTCCATCGGGGTGGCACTCCCCCTCGTCAACCCGGCTATCGTGCGCAGCCACTCTCCGGCAATCACCACGCATCGGTCCAGGCCCAGACCCGGGCGGCCGAGCGGCGGAGAGGTGAACGTGACGCCTGCCCGACGAACTTTGCGGCGGAGCGGGCGCGGCCGCTCGAATCAGCTTCGACCCCGGGTCGAATATCGGCATCGATGGCACGCCGGGGCGAGCTCGGAACGCACCGACTTCGACCGATACGCATCAGCGTCGCTCCGCCGTGTCGGGCACGGCGCAGTCGCGATGTGGAGCGAGATCACCGCAGCGTTGGGCAGCGGTGCGGATCGCCGCTAGGAGATGGGCGAGGTCACCGCAGCGACGGACAGCGCGACAGCTGGTCGTCGCCCACTCCCCGCACGCGGCTGCCCCGAACTGGGCCGACGCAGTTCACCCAGCAGCGTTAGGCACTCAACGAACGCAAAGTGCGAATCGCTGCTCGGAGATGAGCGAGAAGCGGGGACGCCGACGTGGGAGCCGCGACAGGGTGGTTCTCGTGGGCGGCGAGGTTGGCGGCCAGAGCATGCGCGCGGGCGGCGGCCGCGGCGGACCATGCCGGGTCGCGGCCCGCGGCGAGCAGGGCGCCGATGATGCCGGAGAGGACGTCGCCCGCGCCCGCGGTGGCGGCCCAGGAACCGCCCGCCTCGTTGATCAGCACCGGCCGACCCGGCGCGGCCACCAGGGTGGCTCGGCCCTTCAGCAGGACGGTGACCTGCCACTCCTCGGCGAAGTCGCGGACCGCGCCGACGCGGTCGGCGCCCACCTCCCGCCCGGTGAGCCGGGCGAATTCCCCGGCGTGCGGTGTCAGCACCGTCGGCGCGGTCCGGCCGCGCACCAGCTCGGGTGCAGAGGCGAGCAGGGTCAGCCCGTCGGCGTCCACCACCACCGGCAGGTCGGTGGCGAGGATCCGCTCCAGTCGTTCGCGCGCGTCCGCGTCCGTGCCCGAACCCGGCCCGAACACCCAGGACTGCACTCGCCCGGTGTCGGGGACGTTCTGCGCCGCAATCACTTCCGGGAAGTGTGCGAGTACCTGCGCCGAACCGGTACCCGCGTAGCGCACCATGCCGGAGGTGGCCGCCACCGCGCCGCCGGTGCACAACACCGCCGCACCGGGATAGGTCGCGCTGCCCGCGCAGATTCCGGTGACACCCTGGGTGTATTTGTCATCGGTCGGCCCCGGCACCGGCCACAGCGCACCGACCCACCCCGGTTCGAGGGCAGCGAGATTCGGCTCGGGGAGCCGCAAACCGATGGGCACCAACTCGATTCGTCCGCACCACGGCGCGGCCAGCGCGTGCACCGGCTTGTAAGCGCCGAAGGCGACCGTCACCGCCGCGCGCACGGCGGGCCCGGCCACCGCACCCGTGTCCGGGTCGACCCCGCTCGGCAGATCCGCCGCCACGATCGGAACATCCACCCCCGCAACGAGTTCCGCGGCGCGTGGCCGCAACGGACCGCGCCCTGAGATACCGACGATGCCGTCGACGACCAGATCGGGCGCGCCCAGCTCCGCACGCACCCGGCCGCCCGAGGCGCGCAGCGCGGCAAGGCCTTTCGTGTGCGCGCGGGCTGGATCGAGCAGCACCGCCGTCACCTCCACGCCCCGTCGGCGCAGTTTCGAACCCGCCCACAGGGCGTCACCACCGTTGTCGCCGGAACCGACGAGCAACGTCACCGACCGCCCCGCGACGCCTCCCGTGCGCGCTCGCAGCTCATCGGCGACGACCGTCGCCAAGCCGTGCGCCGCGCGCTGCATGGGCATCCCCTCGGGCACCCTGGTGAACAATTCGGCCTCGGCCGCGCGCACTTCGTCGGCGGTGAAATAGCCCCGTCGATCGGACATCGGCGCCTCCACTGGTTCGGGACCTGCGTGCCTCGGGCCGTCCGCCCGCACGTCCGGACACTACCGAATGGGGCCGCGAAATCCGCCGTGCCGCAAGCCCCGGCGGTTCCCAGCCCATCCGGCGACTAGGCTCGGACATCATGCCGATGGTCAGCCGCGCCAAGCCCGCCCCGTTCGTCACCGCGTTCGCCCTGACGGCGACGCTGATGCTGGCAGGCTGCGGCTCCGACGATTCCGCCACCGAGCCGACCACCACCGGGCGGGCCACGTCGGCGACCGCCGCACCGACCGGCGAGCGCAAGGGGAGCAGCGTCACCGTCGACGTGGATGACATGAAGTTCTCCCCCGAGAACGTCACCATCGGCGTCGGCGACACCGTCACCTGGAAGTTCTCCGACAAAGCGCCCCACTCCGTGCAGGGCATCGGCGACAAGGCCATGGGCATCAACAGCCCCATCTTCGACAAGGGCGAGTGGAGCTACACCTTCACCCAGCCCGGCACCTTCCGCTACCTGTGCACCCTGCACCCGGAGATGCGCGGGACCGTCACCGTTCAGTAGTTTCCGTCACACCGCCCTGGTCCGCACACCGCAGGCGGATGCCCCGTGTTCAGCGCTTCGACGGCCGCGACGAGCGGCGCGAGTTCGGGGTCGGCCGCGGACTGTCCGAGCGCGGCAGCCGGAGCCGACCCCTGGGCCGAGATCTATTCGACCGTTACCGATTTCGCCAGGTTCCGCGGCTTGTCGACGTCGTAGCCGCGGGCCTGCGCCACCTCGGCGGCGAAGATCTGCAGCGGGACCGTCGAGAGCAGCGGCTGGAACAGAGTCGGCGCCGAGGGGATTTCGATCAGGTCATCGGCGAACGGGCGCACCGTGTCGTCGCCCTCCTCCGCGATCACGATCGTCCGCGCGCCGCGCGCCTGGATCTCGCGGATATTGCTGAGCAGCTTGGAATGCAGCACCGCGCGGCCCTTCGGCGAAGGCATCACCACGATCACCGGAAGTCCGTCCTCGATCAGCGCGATCGGGCCGTGCTTGAGCTCACCCGCGGCGAAGCCCTCGGCATGCATGTACGCGAGCTCCTTGAGCTTGAGCGCACCCTCCAGCGCCACCGGGTAGCCCACGTGGCGGCCGAGGAACAGCACGGTCGGCACATGCGCCAGCTCCCTGGCGATCGCCCGCACCTGCGGCGCCGTCTCCAGCACCCGCTCGACAAGCTTCGGCATGGCCTCCAGCTCGCGGAACTCGCGCGCCACCTCGTCGGGGTACTTGGTGCCGCGCGCTTGCGCCAGCGCCAGACCCACCAGGTAGTTCGCCGCCACCTGCGCCAGGAACGCCTTGGTGGAGGCGACGCCGATCTCCGGGCCGGTGCGGGTGTAGAGGACCGCGTCGGACTCGCGCGGGATCTGCGCGCCGTTGGTGTTGCAGATGGCGAGCACGCGCGCCTTCTGCTCCTTGGCGTGCCGCACTGCCTCCAGCGTGTCGGCGGTCTCACCGGACTGCGAGATCGCCACCACCAGCGTCGACCGGTCCAGCACCGGGTCGCGGTAGCGGAACTCACTGGCCAGCTCCACCTCGACGGGCAGGCGCGTCCAGTGCTCGATCGCGTACTTGGCCAGCAGGCCCGCGTGGTACGAACTGCCGCACGCCACCACGAAGACCTTGTCGAACTCGCGCAGCTCCTGATCGGCGAGCCGCTGCTCGTCCAGCACGATCCGGCCGCCGGACTCGTCGGTGGTGAAGTGCCCGATCAAGGTGTCGGCGACCGAGGTCGGCTGCTCCTCGATCTCCTTGAGCATGAAGTAATCGTGGCCGCCCTTCTCGGCGGCCGCCAGATCCCAGTCGATGGTGAACGGCCGGGTACGCACCCCGTCCTCGGAGCCCGCGAAGTCGGTGACCTCGTAGCTGTCCGAGGTGATCACCACGGCCTGGTCCTGACCGAGCTCGACCGCCTCGCGGGTGTGCTCGATGAACGCGGTCACGTCCGAGGCGATGAACATCTCGCCCTTGCCGACGCCGACAACCAGCGGGGTGCTGCGACGCGCCGCGACGATCACACCCGGGTGGTCGGCGTGGGTGAAGACCAGCGTGAACGCGCCCTCCAGGCGGCGAAGCACGGCCAGCGCGCTGGCCGGGAAGTCGCCCGCGGTCGGACCGACGGCGTAGGCGCGGGCCACCAGGTGCACGGCGACCTCGGTGTCGGTGTCGCTGGACAGCTCGACCCCGGCGTCCTCCAGTTCGCGCCGCAGCGGCGCGAAGTTCTCGATGATGCCGTTGTGCACCACCGCGACCTTGCCGGAGACATCCCGGTGCGGGTGTGCGTTGCGGTCGGTCGGCGCGCCGTGCGTGGCCCACCGCGTGTGCCCCATACCGGTGGTGCCCGCGAAGTTCGCGAACCCGGTCTCGGCCAGCTCGGCCTCCAGATTGGCCAGCCTGCCCGCCTTGCGCTCCACCGCGAGAGCGCCCTGTCCGTCCAGGATCGCGACGCCCGCGGAGTCGTACCCGCGGTATTCCATGCGGCGCAAGGCGTCAACGACGACGCCGAGCGCGTCCCGGTATCCGACGTAGCCAACGATTCCGCACATGGCTCACCAGAGTACTTATCGGATAACGTTCACGTCGTGTCGGCGTCTGTGAAATCGCTACTGAGCACCCTGACCAGCCGCGGCCCGCACCGCGTGCTGCGGGGGAACCTGGCCATCGCGGGCCAGCCCGGGGTCGTCTATACGCCCGAAAACGGACTCGGCCTGCCCGCCGTCGCCTTCGGGCACGGCTGGCTCACCGGCGTCGGCAACTACCGTGAGCTCCTCGAACACCTCGCGTCCTGGGGTTTCGTCGCCGCCGCCCCCGACACCGAGCGCGGCCCGATTCCGTCACACCTCGGCCTCGCGACCGACTTGCTCACCACCCTCGACATCTGCACCGGCGTCCGCCTCGGCGACGGCGAGATCAGCGTGCACCCCGACAAGCTCGCCCTGGTCGGGCACGGTATGGGTGCGGGCGCCGCCGTCATCGCCGCGGCTCAGCGAAAGGTCGCCGCACTCGCCGCCCTCTTCCCCGCGCCGACCGCCCCCTCCGCGGAAACCCTCGCCCCCGACCTCGAAATCCCCGCCCTCATCCTGGCGGGCGCCACCGACGTCTCCTCCGTCAGCTCCAACGCGCTCCCCCTCACCACCGCGTGGGGCGGCGAAGCGGTGCTGCGCACCATCGACGGCGCCTCCCACAACGGCATCATCGAGGGCCGCCGCGCCCTCGCCGCCCTCGGCGCGGGCAAGCACGAAGCCAAAACGGCCCGCACCACCCGCGCCCTGCTCGTCGGCTACCTCAACTACACCCTCCTCGGCGACAAGACCTACAAGCCCTTCGCCGACCCGGAAGCCGCCATCCCCCACACCCAGCTCGTCGACCCGAACGCGCCGCAGGAAGAAGAGGAACGGCCGAAGCTCTCCATCGGCACCGTCGCCCAGTTGCTGCGGAAGTAAGAGGAGCGCGCCGCCCGCTCGGACGCGACCGGCGCTCCCGCCTTCAGATCAACCAGCTCTTCCGTCGGTAGTACTCCGACTCGGGATCGTCGTCCTCGTCGATCGGCGTGACGACGTCCTTCGACTTGCGCGCCGCGATGGAGCGCGCGATCGCCTCGCGCTGCTCGCGCGCCTCGGCCGCGAGTCGTTCCTGCTCGGCCCTGGCCTCGACCTCTTGCCGTTCCTTCTCCTCGGCCTCGGCTTGGGCCTTGGCGATTTCCTCGCCGTGCTCTGCCCAGAACTCCCGCATCGCCGCCGCGGACTGCTCCGCGAGTTCGCGGCTCTTGTCGGCCGTCCTCCGGTTTATCTCGATCAAATCTTCGGAGATCGCTGCGGATATCCGACGGCACTCGTCGCCGATCCGGTCCATCTCCTCGGCGTAATTCACCATGACTGCACTCCTAGCCGATCCCGATCATGCTGCCTCGGCCGGATTCACAACGGTCCCGCCTCGGCCAACTGCGCACCGCTGTCGAACGGCTCTTCCGGTTCCGCGTCCTCCTCCACAACGGGCGCCGGAATCGGCTCCGGCTTGTACTCGCCGTCCTCTTCTCGCTTCCCACCCGGCGGAACCGACGGAGTCGCACCGGGATTGCCGGTACCGCCCTCTGGATTCTGACCACCGTCGGCGGGCTTGTCCTCCCCGGGAGGAGGCGTCTCGCCCTCGCCAGGCTTCTGCTCCGTATCCGTGATGACCGGGTTGCCGTTCTCGTCGAACTTCATGCCGTATTCGTGCGACGTGCCATCGGGATCGGTAGCGACCAGCTTCAACTGTCCGTCCGGTCCCATTTCGACCGTCAGATGCTTTCCCGCGAGATCGAACTCGGCCTTCGCCTTGTCGTCCTTGTTCTCCTCGTCGGTCTTCGCGTCCTCTTCCGACTGCTTGGTCACTTCCTCCAACTGCGCCAGCGCCGTGTCGACTCCGTCTTGGATGACGCCGCTCAGCGCGCTCAGACCCGAACTCAACCCCGTGGCAAGGGTGCTGGCCGCCGAAGAGAGCGACGAGGCCAAGCTCGCAAGACCCTCCAACGACGTCGATTGCGTCGAGTCATCGTCATCGTCGTCAGTCGTCGTGTCATCCGGCGAGGTGCTCGGACCAGGGGTGCTTGGCCCGGGGCTTGGGCCTGGGCTGGGTCCCGGACCTGGTTCTCCCGGCGAGGGATTGGTCGTCTTGGGCGTTCCGGCAGGTCGGGGATACGGCTCCTCGGAGATCTTCTTCACCGCGGAGATGATCAGATCGTATGCTTCGGTGACCTTGGTATCCGTCTGGTTACAGGCTTCGAGGAATTTCGTAGTTTTCGCCGCGTAGTCCGGCTTGAAGACGTTGTCCAGCCAGTGTTTGCATCTGTCTTTGATCATTTGCTCATATGGCGAGCCAGGGAAGATCACGCCGCCCATGAATGTATTTGTGGCCCAACCCGTAAGGCCGTCTTTGGCCCCTTCCAGCATGTCAGGGAAGATACGCACGACCTTATTGGCTTCACTGTCCCCGGACCAAGTGTTGGTCCACGATACGCCCTGCGCACCCGAGATGATCGCGTCTATATCCTCCGCCGATTTGCCGTCGATCCTTACATGCTCCCCATTCTCCAAAATTTGGAGAACCTGATCCGACTTGATTTTGACGGCAGCCCGGAGGCTCTGCGGCGCCTTTTCGAAAGCCCCGAGGATTTCCTGGGCGATCTTGGAATCCGCTTCGGCCAACCTGAGCTGAGTGGACATCATGCTCAGCGCCGCGGTTGCCGCGTCACCCTGCCATGCCTGCGAAATGCTCTGCGATGTCTTCGATTGCGTACCGTACTGCTCTTGCATCGCTTTGACGACCTCTTTCAAGGCGTCGATCGTATTCGTAAGCTTGTCCTCGTTCAGGCCGTTCTGCTCGTAGTACCGCTTGTGCAGCGCTTCATAGCTCTGCAGGCTGCTGGGCAAATCACCGAAGGCTCGTTTGTAACGCGGCTCGAAATCTTCGAAGTACAGCAGCATTTTCGATCCGTAGTCCAGCAACTGCACGATAGTGCTGGACACGGGAGCATCAGAAGTCATTCTTCGGTCCCCCAGGTCACTTGTTGTTCAGTTCGCTGGCACGCTGTTCGTCCACGGTGGAGTAGCTGACCACCGCGGCGCCGATCACGTCCGCGGTGGCACCACTCGCGTTGGACCAGTCATCGATGCGCTGACGCAACGCCTCGAGGCCGCTCTGGATGTCTTTGCCTTTGCCTTCGTATTTCGTTCCGGCGTCGCCCGGCCCGAAGAGGTTGTCACTGATCTTCTTGATCTGATTCTTGACGACGTCGGTCGACGCCTGAAGCTCGTTGCTCAACCTGCCGAGCTCACCGGTCTTGACACCAAGCGTGCTACTCGTGTTGGTCATCAGTACGGGCCCCTCCGTAGTCGCTTCGTCCGATCCCCAGCTCGGAACCCTAGAGAACCTAGGCGCGCCGAGTATCGCCATACCTTCTTCGACGCGTTCGGCCTTCACTCGGTTCCGTCGGATCCATGCGATTCGCCGCTGTCGTACACAGAAACCTACTGCGCGGGGCGGCGCGGCTCAATCGGGGCCGCTGCGCGCGGACGCAGGTTCCGATGATCCGCACGGTGATGTGCGGATCATCGCAGCCTGCGGCCTGGTTCACCCCTCTATGGGGTCGGCGTTCGGGGGCCGTATGGGAGGTGAGTGTAGTCGGCGCGTCGGAGTCACGTGGTGGCGCGCGTTTTCGGCCTCGTGATGGGATTCGTTCGGCCGAGTCGGGTGGCTCTCGTTGGCGCGGAGTCCTGTGAGCCACACGACGACTCTCGGAAGAGTCTGTGGCGGGCGCCTTTTGGTAGTGCGCCCGCCGGCCGACGGGGACTACTCCCCGATCTTGCCCTGGTCGGTGCGGACCCATTCGGAGGAGCCGTCGGGGTGGCGGTGGAATTCCCAGGCGGCGTAGTCGCCGTCCTTTTCCACGACGGTGACGTGGTCGGCGAAGCCGTCGTGGTCGTAGTCGGTCCAGACCTGCATCGAGTCGTCGCCCTGGGTGGTGATGGAGTCCAGGATGCCGTCGGCGTTGATGTCCTGGGTGGGCTCGTTCAGTTCGACCGCGCCGAGGCCGCCCAATGGAGTGGACGCATCGATGTCGGGTAGATCCATGCCCGGGAACTCGCCGGACGTGATCATGGCTCCTCCTCGGACGGGACTCGTGCGATGGTGCGGAACTCCCGCAGTCGCGGGGAATCACACCATCCTGTCATCCACGAGTCCCTGGCGCAGCCCCCGACCCGGTCGCGGTGGTCACTTTTTCGGAATCACCAGCCAGAGAACGAGGTACAGGATGAACTGCGGGCCGGGCAGCAGGCAGGACAGTACGAACAGCAGCCGGACGATGCCTGCGTTCCAGCCGAAGTACTGTGCGATGCCGCCGCAGACTCCGGCGATCCACTTGTCGTGGGAGGTGCGGGTGAGGCGGCGGGCAGGTGCGGTCATCGGTCTTCCTTCTCTGGTGTCGATCGCTGTGCCATCCACTCTCCGTGTGAACGCGCCCGCGCACATCGGTCGGGTGACCCATCGGGACCCTGAATTCTCGGCGCCCCGCCTCAGGGTGAAACCCCGAGTACGAGCGCGAATCCAATGCACTCGGTGTTCGACGGCGGTCTGCGGAGTGCGACCCCGTGCGGCGCGCCGACGCGAACACGGCAGACTTCTCCGGGTGAGCACCACTTTGCATGCGCGCGGACTCTCCGCCGGACACGGCGAACGCACCCTGTTCGACGAGCTCGATCTGACGCTCGCCCCGGGTGACGTGATCGGCCTGGTCGGCGTCAACGGCGCGGGCAAGTCGACGTTGCTGCGCATGCTCGCCGACCGCACGGCGCCCACCGGCTCGATCACCCTCAGCCCTCCGGACGCGACGGTCGGCTACCTGGCGCAGGAGCCGGAGCGGATTCCCGGCGAAACCGTCCTCGAGTTCCTCGGCCGCCGGACGGGCGTCACGGCGGCGCAGCACGCCATGGACTCCGCCGCGGAACGGCTCGCCGAGGGTGGCGCGGACGACTACACGCCCGCACTGGAACGCTGGCTCGCGCTCGGCGGAGCGGACCTCGACCAGCGGGCCGAGGAGGTCGCGTCCGATCTCGGTCTCACCGCGAGCCTCGCGAGCGGGCTGGACACGCCGATGACCGGCCTCTCCGGCGGTCAGGCGGCACGGGCCGGTCTGGCATCGGTCTTGTTGTCCCGCTTCGACATTCTGCTGCTCGACGAGCCGACCAACGATCTGGATTTGGACGGACTGGCTCGCCTCGAGCAGTTCGTCACCGGCGTGCGCGTGCCGCTGATGGTGATCAGCCACGATCGAGAGTTCCTGGCGCGCACCGTGAACCGGATCGTCGAACTGGATCTCGCGCAGCAGCAGGTGGGTGTCTACGACGGCAGCTACGAGTCGTTCCTGGCCGAACGGGCGATCGCCCGCCAGCACGCCAGGGACACCTACGAGGAGTACGCCGACACCAAGTCGAGCCTGGAGACGCGTGCGCAGATGCAGCGCAACTGGCTCGAGCACGGTGTGCGCAACGCCCGCCGCAAGGCGCGCGACCCGAAGAAGCTGGATTCCGACAAGGCGGGTCGCAAGATGCGCGCGGAGTCGACCGAGAAGCAGGCGGCCAAAGCCCGTCAGACGCAGCGCCGTATCGAGCGGCTGGAGGTGGTGGAGGAGCCGCGCAAGGAGTGGGAGCTGCGGATGTCCATCGCCTCCGCGCCGCGCAGCGGGTCGGTGGTCGCCACGGTCTCCGACGCGACGGTCACCCGCGGTGACTTCACCCTCGGTCCGGTGACGACCCAGGTGGACTGGGCTGATCGGATCGTGCTGACCGGTGCGAATGGTTCCGGCAAGTCGACGTTGCTCGCGCTCCTGCTCGGCAAGATTCAGCCCGACTCGGGGACCGCCATGCTCGGCTCCGGCGTCGAGATCGGCGAGGTCGACCAGGCGCGCGGGCTCTTCCGCGGAACCGGTTCCCTCGCAGACACTTTCGGCGCCGAGATGCCGGACTGGCCGGACGCGGAAGTGCGTACGCTGCTGGCCAAGTTCGGGCTGCGCGGGCCACATGTGATGCGTGCCTGCGACACTCTCTCGCCCGGCGAGCGCACGCGCGCCGCGCTGGCGCTTCTGCAAGCACGCGGAGTGAACCTGCTCGTGCTGGACGAGCCGACGAACCACCTCGACCTGCCCGCGATCGAACAACTCGAGCAGGCCGTCGAATCCTTCACCGGCACAATGCTGCTGGTCACGCACGACCGGCGGATGCTGGATTCGGTCCGCGCGAACCGGCGTTGGCATATCGAGAACGGCAAACTCACCGAGAACTGACCGGCTTACCCGCGCCGTGGGGCCTGGGAGTTGGATAACCATCGCCTACCGCCCCCTCATCGCGCACCGGATGGGTTCGACGAAGTTCTCGGGTCGCAGGTACACGTCCGTGGCGGTGGCGTAGTAGACGGTCCAACCGTCCGCCGAGAGCCAGTGGTGCCGCAGATCGTCGCGCGCTACCGCCGCTTCGCCGGAATGCCATGCCACGCTGTCGTATTCCAGGCCGATTCGCCACTCCGGCCAGCCGAGGTCGAGTCGCCGGAGCCCGTTTCTGGTCAACACCTCGACCTGCGGCTCGGGGCGCGGCAGTCCGGCGTCGATACAGCGCAGCCGCGTCCGTGACTCCATCGGCGACTCCGCACGACCATCCGCGAGTTCGATCAGCTCCACCGCATGCACATAGCCGCGACGTCCTCGATGCCGTTCACTTTCCGCGAGCAGTGACGTACGGGAAATGCCGAGGTGTAGTGCGGAGTCCAAGGTCGCCAACGTGTCCAGCCGGTCGGCTGTCCGCGCGACGTCGACCGCGGTGCGGATGGCGTTCGTCGCCACGATGCCGTTGACCAGTTCCAGATCCCCCGGCTCGGTCCGATCGCTGTGCACTACCAGGCGGGCGGTCCGCGATCGTTGAGCGCCGAGGACGTGCGTTGCTCGGCTTTCGCACACCGCGAAACCGTGTAGTTCTGCGGCGGTCTCGTAAGCGGCGGCCAACGACTGGGCTCCGATCGACAGGCGCGCGGCCTCCACCCGCAATTGCGGGGTCGGCGGTGTCGCGGCTTCGCGATACACGCCGTGGAACACGCGCACCCATTCGCCGCGGTCCACGCGAGCGCGCACTTCGGCGCGGGTGTACTCGCACAAGGCCTGCCAGGCGGTGAAGGCGCCGAATTGCTTGTCTCGAACTTCCGTCAGTCCCGGTCGCATGGGACCACCGTGGACTATGTGCGCCGCGGCGTGGATTCGGTGACCTGCGGAAACTGTTGGGCGGTGGATAACTTCGAGTCTGTGGACAACTCACCAGAACGCAACCACAGCCGGTCGACCACCTCGGAAGCCGAACCGCCCCCACCCAACCGCGGGAGGTAAGGAACAGCCCCTAAACCGACGCAACCCTCTTCGCCAGATCATCCGCAAGCTGCTTCGCCTGCACCGGATCGGTCGCCTCCACCATCACCCGCACCAACTGCTCGGTACCGCTGGGACGCAACAGAACCCGTCCGGAATCCCCCAGCACGCGCTCGGCTTCCGACACCGCGTCGCGCACCTCCGGTGCGGCAGCGACCGCCACCTTGTCGTTCACCGGGACGTTCAACAGCACCTGCGGCACGGTCTGCAGCACGCTCGCGAGGTCCGCGAGGGTGCGGCGCGTCTGGGCCATCCTGGCCATCAGGCGCAGGCCGGTGAGGATGCCGTCGCCGGTGGTGCCGTACTTGGGGAAGACCACGTGACCGGACTGCTCGCCGCCGAGGCTGTATCCACCGCGGCGGAGTTCCTCCAGCACGTAGCGGTCGCCGACGGCGGTGGTGCGCAAGGCGATTCCGGCCTCGCGCATCGCGATGTGCAGGCCGAGGTTGCTCATGACGGTGGCGACCAGCGTGTCGCTCGCGAGTCGGCCCGCCTCCTTCATCGCGAGGGCGAGAATCGCGAGGATCGCGTCGCCGTCGACGACATTGCCCTCGGCGTCCACGGCGAGGCAGCGGTCGGCGTCGCCGTCGTGGGCGAGCCCGAGGTCGGCGCCGTGCTCGCGCACCGCACGCTGGACCTGCTCCAGGTGGGTCGAGCCGCAGCCGTCGTTGATGTTGAGGCCGTCGGGTTCGGCGTTGATGGCGAACACCGTCGCGCCCGCCTCGCGATACGCGGCGGGACCGACCTCGGCAGCCGCGCCGTGCGCGCAGTCGACCACCACGGTGAGCCCGCTCAGGTCCTGGCCGGTGGCCTCGACCAAGTGCTCGACGTACCGCTCGTGGGTGCCTTCCAGGCTGTATTGGTCCGGGATGACCAGCCCGTGGTCGCGCGCGCCGGAGGCGTTCAGCACCCGTCCGATATCCGCGCCGGTCGGGCGTGCGGTGGCGTCCCCGGCCACCAGCGCCTCGATCCGGTCCTCGATGGCATCGTCGAGCTTGTGACCGCCCGCGGCGAAGATCTTGATGCCGTTGTCCGGCATCGGGTTGTGCGAGGCGGAGATCATCACGCCGAGACACGCGTCGTAGAGACCGGTGAGGTAGGCGACCGCCGGTGTCGGCAGCACCCCCACCGAGAGCACGTTGACACCCGCCGCGGTCAGTCCTGCGGTCACGGCGGCTTCCAGCATCTCGCCGGATGCTCGCGGGTCGCGGCCGACCACCGCGAGCGCACGCTTCTTGCCACGGCCGAGTACCTGCGCCGCTGCTCCGGAAACCCGCAGTGCCAGTTCCGGACTCAGCGATCCATTGGCAAGCCCGCGGACACCGTCGGTGCCGAACAAACGTCCCATACCTCGCCCCTCATCGGTGGTTTCGCGACATGCGATGGGCCCGCAGGCGTCGGCCTGTGCAACCGTGCAGGGCCCGCGAACGCCGCGACTCAATACAGCGAGAGCAGGCGACCAGCGGTGCTGGAAGCCTGCTCTCGTACAGCTGCCGCGCCGACCATACCGCCCCCGGCACCTCCCAGGTGCCGGTTGGCGGTGATCGACGAAGCCAAAATCAGCGCTTCGAGTACTGAGGCGCCTTACGCGCCTTCTTCAGACCGTACTTCTTGCGCTCGGTGGCACGCGGGTCACGGGTCAGGAAGCCGGCACGCTTGAGGGCGGGACGGTCCTCGGGGGTGACCTCGATCAGCGCGCGGGCGATGGCCAGACGCAGGGCGCCTGCCTGACCCGACGGGCCGCCGCCGACCAGGCGGGCGTGCACGTCGAAGGACTCGGTGCGCTCGACGGTCACCAGCGGCGACTTCACCAGCTGCTGGTGCACCTTGTTCGGGAAGTAGTCCTCGATGGTGCGGCCGTTGAGCACGAAGTTGCCGGTGCCGGGCAGCAGGCGGACGCGGACGACGGCCTCCTTGCGGCGGCCGACGGTCTGCACCGGGCGGTCGATGACGACCGGGGCGTAGGCGGCGGGCTCGGCCTCGTAGCCGTAGTCCTCCTCCACGACCTCGACGGCGGCCTCTTCGGCGAAGTCCTCGTTGAATTCCTCGGGAGCGGTCACTGGGCCACCTGCTTGATCTCGAACGGAACGGGCTGCTGAGCGGCGTGCGGATGGGTCGGGCCCGCGTAGACCTTGAGCTTGCCCGCGATGGCGTTGCCCAGCTTGTTCTTCGGGATCATGCCCTTGACGGCCTTCTCCACGAGACGCTCCGGACGGGTCTCCAACACCTGACCGACAGTGCGCGACTTGAGGCCGCCCGGGTGTCCGGAGTGGTGGTGGATGAGCTTGTCGGTGCGCTTGTTGCCGGAGATGGCAATCTTGTCCGCATTGATGATGATGACGAAATCGCCACCATCGAAGTTCGGCGCGTAGGTCGGCTTGTTCTTGCCACGCAGCAGATTCGCTGCCTGGACGGCAAGACGGCCGAGCACTACGTCAGTGGCGTCGATGACGTACCACTTACGGGTCACGTCACCCGCCTTGGGGCTGTACGTAGGCACAGTGCTTCCCTGTCTGTCGTCGGTGTTGCCGGCCAAGCGTGCGGTAGAGGTGGTCCCGGCGGCCGGTTGAGACCCGGGCCTCGGTGTACGACCTGGTGATCCACGAAGAATCGCCCGATCGCCCACACGCCAACGCAGAACGATACCAGGAAGGTATCGAGGGACCCGAATCCGGTCAGATCTCGACCGGGGCCCCGGGATCGATCGCGCCCGGCGGCCCGGGCACCACGTACCGAAGCGTGTCCATGCTCGGCGGCGCGCATTCCGACTCCGACGAGGGCACCCGCACCGTGGCAATTCCCTGCCTGCGATCGCCGGGCGCGACGTGCGGCGTCAGCCCGCAGGACACGGGAGCAGCCTCATCGATTACTACGCGAATCGGCTCGCCTGCGCCGGTGAGCTCGACCCGTTCACCCTCGGAAGGCATGGCGACCACGGCCAGCGCCACCGCGCCCACCACCGCCTGCGCGCCGAACAGGTTGCCCTTCATCTTGTTCCAGAGCTTGCCTTTGCGCTCCTGGCCGTCTTCGTCGTCGTCCTCGGCGGACGGCTGCTGCCAGGAACCCTGGTGGCTGGGTGGCGGATACGGCGACCGCGGACCGGGCGGCTGCGAGCTGGGCGCCTGATGCCCCAGCACGGTGGTCCGCTGATCCTCGGGGTGCTGCCCGGGCGGCCTGGTGAATCGGCCGCCCAGCTCTGCCAGATTCGGCGGCAGACCGCGCGCCATGTCCTCGCGTGTGACGCGAGTGGTCGGCTCCTCGCTGGGCGGGGGTTCGGGGTTCGGCGGGGCGGTCGGGTAACCGGGCCCGTAGGTGACCACGGGCGATCCCGGCGACGACTGCGGACCGAGGTCGGGCCGCTGCGCCGTTTCCGGTGGACGCTGCGCGTGCTCGACCGGTCGTTGCGGCGGTTCGGCAGGACGCTGCGGTTCGGCAGGACGTTGTGGTTCCGCCTGCCACTGCTGCGGCTGGTGCTGAGCAGGTGCCTGCTGCGGCGAGGAATAGTCGTTCCGCGGCGCGGCCTCGGCGTGCCTGCCCCCCTGTTCCGGCTCTCCCGATTCGCTGTCGGTGACCAGCAGATGGGTGGCTCCGAGCACCAACGCGTGCATCGGATGGTCGGCGACGTGCAGCCGATGGCCGAGGTGGTTCTGGAAAGCGAACCGCAACGCCTCGTTGAAGCAGACATTGCCGCTCAGCAGCACCGTCGAAGTGTCCGCCCCGATGGAGCGAGCCGCGGCCATGACCTCGATCACCACGTTGTCGGCCGAGCGCGCATCGCGCATCGCGTCGCTGGTCACCGGCACGTCGACGGATTCGGTGGGCTGCTCGTCGTCCCCGTGCACCGCGACCACCAGCATGGTGCGACCGTCGGAGTAGACGCCGGTCGCGCCGACGCCGTGCGGGTTGCGCTTGTCGGGCGCACGCACCAAACCGAGGGCACGCACGTACCCCGACAGCGCGACGCTCTCGGGCAGCGGTTCCACCACCACGTCGAGCGTCTCGACGAGCTCGGCGTACACCTCGACCTTCTCGTCCGGCCAGCCGTCCGGGAAGGGCAGCGCCACCACGTCCGGTTTGCCGCGCAGGTATTTACCGATGGACGCGAGCGGGTTGTACATGCGGGCACGGAAGACCATTTCCGCAGGCCAGGTCGCTCCGGCCACCACGATCTGCGGGTGACCGAGGATGTCGCGCACGTCGGCGATGGCCATACCGAGGTCCGGACGCTGCCGGTCGACCCCGGCGGTGTGCAGCCTGCCCGACGAATCCGCCAGCAGATACGCCGGCGGCGTATACGTACCTTCCACCTGCACCGGCCGGATCGGGGTTCGCCCGCCGCCCGCTGCCACGGACACCACATCCCAACCGAGATGCACTGCCCCTACTCGCACCGTCACAGTCATAAGTGTGCCTGCTGTGCGAGCGACATGCGCGCGATCCCAGCCGACCCCAGGTCGTGGCGGTTCGAGTAGGTAGTCACGCCGCGGACTTCTTCAGCCGCAGCCGCTGCCAGGTCGCGAATGCGAGCAGCGCGGTGATCACCAGCAGCAGTGTCACGTCGAGGATCCAGATGCCCGCCGTGTGATCCCAGAGTTTGTCCTGCTGGGCGTTGGCGAAGATCGTCTTGATATCGACCGTCGACGAGCCCGCCGCGTAGCCCCAGCGCGAGGGAAACACCCAGGACAGCTGTTCGAGCACGATCCGGTCGGTGACCGGGATGAGTCCGCCCGCCATCACCAGCTGCACCATGATCATCACGACGAGCATCGGCATGACCTGCTCGTTCGACTTCGCCAGGCTAGAGATCAGCAAACCGAACACCACACAGCACACGGCGGTCAGCGCGATGTCGATGTACAGCTCGACGCTGCCCGAGGACAGCACCGACCCCGCTCCCGGCGGGTTCTTACCGGCCAGCGTGATCCCGACCAGCACCGCCGCCTGGAGGAACGCGGTGACACTGAACACCGCGATCTTGGCCATCAGATATGCCGAGGGCAGCAGGCCGACCGCCCGCTCGCGGTAGAAGATCGTGCGCTCGCCCACCAGGTCGCGCACGGTCAGCGTGGCGCCCATGAAGCAGGCGCCGAGAATGAGCACGACGAGCAACTGCTGGGTCTCGCCGCCGCCGACGCGCACGATCTCGCCGGTGGGCAAGGTCGTCAGTCCGCCGGGCGCGAAACCGTTCTTGCCGGGCACCACCAGCGAGAGCACACCGAGAATGAACGGCAGCAGTAAGAGGAAGACCAGATAGCCGCGGTCGGCGAAGATCAGCCGGATCTGTCTGCGCACCAGTGTGGAGAACTGTTTGAACCCGCTCGACTGCGGCGGGCTGCCCACGGGTCCGTAGCGCGGCGGCGGTGGCGGCGGTGGCGCGAACGCCTGTCTGGATCGATAGGCCGCGAACGCCTGGTCCGGATTGGCCGCCACGTTCGCGAAGATCTCGGCCCAGTCGCTGGTACCCAAGGCCCCGCCGACACCGGCCGGATGCCCGCAGAACGCGGTCTTGCCGCCCGGCGCCAGCAGCAGCACCTGATCGCACATGTCCAGGCAGGCCACCGAGTGGGTGACCACGATGACCACGCGACCGGCGTCGGCCAGCTCGCGCAGCATCACCATGACCTGGCGGTCCAGCGCCGGGTCCAGACCCGAGGTCGGCTCGTCCAGGATCAGCAGCGAAGGGCCGGTGAGCAGTTCGAGCGCCACCGAGGCGCGCTTGCGCTGACCGCCGGAGAGCCGGTCCACCCTGGTGTCGGCGTGTTCGGTGAGCGAAAGCTCTTTCAGCACACCGTCGATCACCTGCTGGCGGTCGGCCTTGGTGGTGTCCGGCGGCAGTCGCAGCTCGGCGGCGTAGCCGAGCGCCTGGCGCACCGTGAGCTGACGGTGCAGCACGTCGTCCTGCGGGACCATGCCGATACGGGAGCGCAGCGCCTCGTACTCGGCGTGCAGGTTGCGTCCCTCGAAGGTCACCACGCCGCCGGAGGGCTGGGTGGTGCCCGCGATCAGCTTCGACAGCGTCGACTTGCCCGCACCCGACGGGCCGATGAGCGCGGTCAGCGTGCCGCGGCCCGCCTGCATGTTCACGTCGACGAGCAGCTGCTTGTTGCCCTCGACGGTGAATCCGACGCCGTGCACG
The DNA here is from genome assembly GCF_001613045.1 of Nocardia lijiangensis NBRC 108240. Classification (GTDB taxonomy): domain Bacteria; phylum Actinomycetota; class Actinomycetes; order Mycobacteriales; family Mycobacteriaceae; genus Nocardia; species Nocardia lijiangensis. The sequence goes on from NZ_BDBP01000002.1 coordinate 53,119, forward strand.
TGCAGCCCCTGCTCGGCGACCGGCTTCTGCCGGTGCACCAGGGTGCCCTGCTGGACGACGAAGTCGATATTGCCGATGGTGACGATGTCGCGCTCGCGCAGCACCGTGCGTTGCTGGCGGGTGCCGTTGACGAAGGTGCCGTTCGCCGAGCCGAGATCCTCGATGGTGAGGCCCTCGCCTGCCGCGACGAGGCGAGCGTGCTTGCGGGAGGCCAGCGGATCGTTGACGACGATCTGGTTGTCGGTGGTGCGGCCGATGGCGAGACCGGCGGACGGGATCCGGTCGGCCCTGGCGATCGGCGCGGTCGACGCCCTGGTGCGCAGCGGCGGCAGTGCCGAGGTGTCGGCCTTGGTGGTCATGTTGAAGTTGGGCTGCTGCGGTGTCGGCTGCGAGGGCGGCTGGTGCGCCCCGACAGGTTGGTGCGCAGGCGGCGACTGGTGCGGCGGCGGCTGATGCGACGGTGCAGGCTGATGCGATGGCTGCCCGACCGGCGGACGGTTTGGATGCTGATAGTTCGGCCGTTGCGCCTGCTGCGGCTGCGAAGACGGTTGCGCCACCTGGGTTCGCGCGTGCCGGACCGGTGCCGCGGCGGGCAGCAGGTGCAGCAGCGGACCGCTGATCGCGTCGCCGAGCCGGACCTGCGTCGGCCGGTCGATCGACACCGGCTGACTCAGCCGGCGAGCGTCCACGAAAACGCCATTGGTACTGCCGTTGTCGGTGAGAACCCAGCCACTCCCCTGCCAGGCCAGTGTCGCGTGCACTCGTGACACCAGCGGGCTGTCGACGAACAGCGTCACCTCGGGCGCGCGGCCCATAGTGACTTGCTGATTCGAATCGAAGACCCGTTCAGTTCCATCATGGCGCACGGTGATGGTCTGCGCCCCCGGTAAAGACATGCAGCGGATACTATGCCATCAACCGGACATCGGCGGTGCCCCCGACGCGCCTCTCGCCCCGATCCGGCGACCGATGTGAAGGTTCTACCGGCCGACTAGGGGGAGCTTTGCCGAAACTCCAAGCGACCGCTGTCATTACGGTTGCGCTGTGCGCGATGGCCCTGCTCGCGGGGTGTACGCGTGCGGTGGACGGCCGTGCGGTCTCGGTGTACGACGACCCGTTCAGGGTCGCCGGATTGCCGACCACGAGCGGGCCGAGCGGGCCGCGTCCCGGGGCACCCGACACCGACCTCACCGCGATCAACGGCGACCGCGGCGCGACCGACACCTTGGCGCTGAACGCCATCGATGACATCCAGACCTACTGGCGCGCCGAGTACGGCAAGGAGTTCGACGGCGAATTCGTTCCTGTCGAGCGGCTCATCTCCTGGAGCGCGAAGGCGCCGCGCACCGACGCGCCGGAGTTCTGCAAGGAGACGACCTACCGACTGGTGAACGCGGCCTTCTGCCGCCTCGACAACTCCATCGGGTGGGACCGCTCGGTGCTGCTGCCCACCATGGAGGACACCTTCGGCAAGATGGCCGTCGTGATGGTGCTGGCCCATGAGTACGGGCACGCCATCCAGTCGCAGGCCAAGATCGTCGATGCCAAGGATCCGGTGATCGTCAAGGAGCAGCAGGCCGACTGCTTCGCAGGGTCGTTCATCCGTCACGTGGCGGAGGGCAAGTCGAAGCACTTCACCATCAACACTTCCGACGGCCTGAATTCGGTGCTCGCTGCCACCGTCGCGATCCGCGACTCCGACCCCGACGACCCGGAGAGCGTGCACGGCTCGGCCTTCGAGCGGGTCACCGCGGTGCAGATCGGATTCACCGACGGCCCCAAGGCGTGTAAGGGCATCGACATCGACGAGATCAACCAGCGTCGCGGCGGCCTGCCGCAGACGCTGGGCGGCAGCACCGGCGAGTACCCCATCGACAAGGAAAGCCTGATCGAGCTCACCAAGGCGCTCGCCGCGATCCTGCCCATCGAAGACCGCCCGACCTACAACTACAACGGCGCGAAGATCGACTGCCGCGACGGCACCACCACGGCACCGGTCTCCTATTGTCCCGCCGAGAATCTCATCGCCACCGACATCGCCGAATTGGCCAAACGCGGCACCGCCGACGTCGACCAGGACAACCCGCTGCCGCTCAAGGTGACCGGCGACTACAACGGCTACGTCGTCTTCATCGCCCGCTACACCCTCGCGGTGCAGCAGAGCCACGGCCAGTCGCTGGTCGGCGCCAAGACCGGGCTGCGCGCCGCCTGTCTGGCAGGCGTGGTCACGGGCAAGCTCGCCGACCCGAATCGCCAACGCACCCAGGGCGACATCTCCCTGGCCGCGGGCGATCTGGACGAGGCGGTGTCGGGCCTGCTCACCGACGGCCTCGCGGCCAGCGATGCGCAGGGCAAGACGGTACCGAGCGGATTCGCCAGGGTGGACGCCTTCCGCGCGGGCGTGCTCAACGGCGAGAACACCTGCATGTCGCGGTACTCGTAGGCCGCAGCAGGCGAATGCGTCGATCGGCAACCGGCGTCAGCCGAATGGCGGCGGCGCGGCCGGTTCGAAGCGCAGCACCCGGTTGCCGATCATCACCTCGGTGCCCGGCACCAGGCTCATCGGCTGGTTGGGATTGAGCCGGACCCAGTCCCGGTACCCGGGCAGCCGCGTGCGGGTGCCGTTGGTCGAGCCGCGATCCACCACGGTCACATCCCAGTTGATCAGCCGAATCTCCGCGTGCGCGCGGGACATTCCGCCGGAATTGTCCTCGACCTTCAGCGGAATCAGCCCGCGCTGCGCCGCCTCGGAGTTTTCCGGGTCGCGGCCGAGCACCGCGTCGGCGGCCAGCATGTAGGTCATGCCGTCATCGAGGATCAGCATGCCCAACGGCGGACGGACCACCTCGATCAGCGCCTGGGTCTGATCCACCGGCATGCCACAGACGGTGCAGAACGCCGCGCGCGGATCACTGGGATGGGCTCGTGCGCACTTGAATCCCATCACCTTCACGGTGAGCGCGGTGGCCTTGGCGGTGGCCTCGAGGCGGCGCTGCAGATCGGGATCGGGCTGGGGTGCCGGGTTGGTGCCGCCGACCTGGGTGTCGGCCTCGTGCGGGTCGGGCCGGTCGGTCACCGAGTCCAGCATCGAGGTCGACGCCTGCGTCGCCGTGAGTTCCGGCTCCGGTTCGGGCCGTGGCCGCTGACGTGGCTCCGGATCTATGCGGGCAGTCGGCAGCGGCGCGGCGGGGGTGCGATGCTGCGGCGCTCGCTGCTCGGCGGTCTCCGGCTGGGAGGCAGGCGCCGGGCGCGAACGGGCGCCGTCCGACCAGACGATCGCCCCTCCGGCCTGCGCGATGCCTTCGACCAGCCAACCGATTCCGCGCTGCTCGGGCATTTCGGGAATCCGGCCCTCGGTGTCGTCGATGAACAGCGCGACACCGCGCGCCGGAACGGCCGCGACGCGATCGACGGTGAACGCCGCGTCGCTGCCCCGGTACCGTTCGGACCTGCCGTCCCCCGCGAGCACCGCGGTCACCGCGCCGTGCAGGAAGATCGCCATCCCGCCGTTCTCCGCCGCGGAGAGAATGCCGAAATCGATAGGCACGCCGGGGCTGATCTGCTCGGCGTGCTTCATGAGCCAGCGCGTCGCCTGCCGCGCGACCAGCGCGCCGGGGCCACTCGGTTGCTGTTCGACGGCCGCCCTGACCAGTTCCGCGAGCGATTCCAACGCGATGACGGCCGGCGCGTCCTCGGTCGGCCTGTCCCGGCCCCGATGTGCGACCACCAGCACCGCGCCCGCGACACGGGCGACCGCGTGGTTCCCCGCAACGACCTCGACCTGCCGATCCTTCACCGGTATCGGCCTCCACCGGGGGTCTGGTCCAAGGTCGTCGCCATGTCCCACAGCGTATTGCAATCGGTGTCTGATCGGTCGCTCTGCCCGGCGTTCGTCGGGTAACTTCATGGGCAGGTACGGGAGGAACGAGGGGCCTGTCATGGTTCGGACTTCGCGCATCGCGATCTTGGCGGCGTGTGTGGCGGCGGCCGGTGCGTTGACCGGGTGCAGCAACGTGGCGGGCACCGCATTACCGGGCGAGCTCGACGTCCGGAGGCTGGAGGTCGGCACCTATCCCGTGGACAAGCATGCCTACGACCAGGATTCGGGCGGCGACGGCGCACTGCTGGAGGGCATGCGCATGTCCGAGGCCGTGGTGCCGACCGTGCGCATCGATCCGTCGCTCACCTTCGGACGAGGCAGCACCGTGCTCGCCGACACCGAGTCGGCCCTCGACTTCGTCGCCAACGTCTCCAAGCCGGTGCTGGACAATCGCAAGATGGTGACCGGGTTCGCCGCCAGCGGTTCGGACAAGGCCGATCCCGCGGGCCAGACCCGCCCCGCCAGCGACGCCACCGCGGTCACCAATGTCGTGTTCCGCTTCCCGGACGAGGCCTCCGCCAAGCTCGCCGCCCGCGAACTCGAGGACGCCGACATCGGCGTCTCCGATCAGAACCGCAGGCTCGGCTCCACCAAGTACCCCGACGCCTATCTGCATTGGCGCCCAGGCGTTCCCAACGTCGGCGCCTTCCTGGCCCACCGCGAGTTCGTCATCTCGCTGTTCGTGCAGCGTCCCCGCGCCGACAGCACCGACCTGGTGGACTGGGTGGACAAGACCTTCGCCGCCCAGATACCCGCGCTGGACAAGTTCCAGCCGACCCCGGTCGCCAAACTCGACACCCTGAAGGTCGACCCGGACGGCCTGCTGGCCCGCGTCGCCGTCGCCGACCGCTCGGGCCACTCCCCCGATCCGGTCTCCTTCGCCATCTACAGCGGTAACCACGGCATCCACTCCGCCGACGATCAAGCCGCCACCCAGCGCCTCATCGAGGACACCGGCGTCGACAAGATCGCCATCGTGGACGCCAGCTCGGTGACCCGCACCCGCGACAACGACGCCGCCCAGAAACTCGTCACCGGCCTCATCGACACCGTCGGCGACCAGTTCGACCCGATCGGCGCCCCCAACGACGTCCCCGGCGCGAAATGCCTGCAGCTCAACAGCAAAGGCGACCCGGAGCGGGAGTACAAATACCGCTGCTACGTGCCGTACAAGCGCTACGTCGGCGTGGTGACCAGTGACAAGGAACCGGACGTTCGCCAGAAGGTGGCGGCCCAGTACGCATTGCTGGCCAACAGTTTGTGAGCACAGCGGACCGAACCGCCGCACGTCGATCAAGCCACGCCGCCTCGGCGCGTCCGAGTGAAACAGTCTGCCGTCGCATGCATTCGATCGAAGGGAGTACCGTGCCGCGCCCCGCCTCGGGATTCCGGGCTCTGCCATCCGTGGCCGCGGCTCTCGTCGTCCTCGCCGGTGTGACGTCCGGCTACGGCGCGCAAACCATCGAAGGGCGTGGGGTGCCCGGCATGACTCCCGTCGATCTGGCGAGTCTCGCTGTCGGACCGTTCCCGTCCGCTCCCGTCGACTACGAGCCGAAGCTGGAAACCAAGAGCGACGTCTTCGCGATCGAGTCGCGGCGGTTGTTCGGCTATCTCGTCGCACCCTACGAAGTCGACAGCGAGATGGCTGCGCTCGACACCACGCGGATCGTCTCCGCGTCGGGTTCGGTGTTCAGTGATTCTCTCGGCGCCCTGCCAGAGCAATTCGGCCCGATCGCGGAACGCAACCAGCTGATCGCGGGCGTCGTCACCACCCGCTCGAATCAAAAACTGCGGGCCATGCGCAACATGTCGATCGTCTTGCTGCGGTTTCCCTCCGAGCAGGCGGCTCGATCCGCCGCAACGGAATTCGACCAAGCCATGGACGAACTCACACCGAACCGGCACGCTCTCGATATCACGGGCCACGAGGATGTCCTGGCCTCCACGGCGAACGACCAGAAAGGCTACCTGTTCACCACACGCGGACCGATGGTGATCATGACCATGTCCACGGTCCCCGAGCCCGACGCGCCTGCCCTCGCGACACAATTGCGAAAGATGCTCGAACTACAGCTCGAACGGTTGGCCCGGTTCGTGCCGACGCCGATCGACCAGATCCTCGATCTGCCCGCCAACCCGGACGGCGTCATGCGCTTGGCGTTGCCGCCCTTGCCTGCGGGCGGCAGCCCTACCTCACAACGAGCCCAGCCGGTTGGTGTCTACGACGCCGCGGCGCAAATGCATTTCGAGCCACGGGGTGCCGAACTGAAGACAGCGCTGACGAACACGGGTGTCGATGTCGTTGCGCGCAACGACGCGACCGTCTACCGCACCCGCGACCTCGACTCGGCGTTCCGTCTGCAGCGTGCTCTCACCGCGCCCCAGGACGACGAGCAACACTTCGCGAGTCCACCGGGCATCATCGACGCCCAATGCCTACAGCGCGACGCGGACGCCTTCGACCCGCGCTACGACTACACCTGCGTCTTGGTCCACGGCCGCTACGTCGCCGTCGTCGAAGCCGACAGCCTGCCCGGCCGACTATTCGATCCGAGCCTGTATCAGCGTGTGGCGGCACAGTATTCGATCCTTGCGCGGGGCGCTTGACCGATGCCACGTTCCCGTATCGCATTCGCCTGCCTCGCGGCGCTACTCGCGCTCACCGCCGGCTGCGGCTCCGAGCCCAGCGCGAGCGTCGACACCGCCGCCCTCGATCCCGGCAACTACCCATCCGCGCCTCGGGACTTGTCCGCGCTGCGCACCGCCGACAGCGGTGCGGTCAGGGAATCCATCCGGCTCGGCGGTCTCGTCCCGCTGCCCATGGATCTCGACAGCCGACTCGTCTACGGCCGCACCAACTTCGCGGGCCACCATTACACCGCCCGAAACCCACCGTACCGAGGCAGCGGGATCAGCAACCTGGAGAACTTCGGCGAGCAGGTGCCCGGACTGGTCGCCGGGTGGCACACCGGTGGTTCCCGCCGCGTGAGTCGCAACCTCGGACTCGACGTCAGCGTCGCGCTACTGAGATTTACCACACCCGAGCAGGCCACCCATGCCATGCATGTGCTGGCGGACAAGGGAATCGAGAAGTATCCGCCCAAACAGACCCTGGAAATCCCCGGGTACCCCACGGGCCGAACCTATCTCAGCACCTACGATTCGGTGCAGTCGTGGACCGCTCAGGGCGACTACCTGCTGTGGGCCTTCGTCTCCGACGGTCTCGCCACCCCGCCGGACCCGGCGCCGCTGCTTACGGTCGCCAAGAAGCTCTTCGACCGCCAGTTCGAGCTGCTGGACGGCTTCACCCCGACCCCGATCAACGACCTCGCCGACACACCCGTCGACGACCTGCTCGCCCGCACTCTCGCGGCGGAACGTCCTGGCACCCTCGATGACGTGACCGGCGTATACACGGTGCCCACGGCCCTACATCTGGAAAGCCGCCCCGACCTCACCCGCCGCGCCTTCGAAGACGCGGCCGTCGACCTGATCGCATACGCGGGCACGCGTGTCTACCGCGCGGGCGACTCCGCGGGCGCGGCCCGACTCACCGCCGCACTCGCCGCGCAGGTTCCACCCGGCTACGACCCCATCGCGGGTCCACCCGGCCTACCCGACACTCGATGCTTCCGCGAAGACCCAGGTCCGCCGCAGAGCGCCCGCATCATCCTGGAACACCGCTGCTACTTCTCCTACGACCGCTACGTCGCCGAAGTCACCGCGCATCAACCGCAAGATCTCGCGCAACGGGCGAGCGCCCAATACCTGCTGCTGGCACACGGTTCGGCAGGTTGACGTAGGATCCGGCGGGAAGTAAACGATCGACGGGGGCGGGTATGCAGCGTGTTGGTGATGGCTGAGTCGTGCGAGCCTCGCCGACATCCGGGGTAAGGGGGAAGCATGAGATTCCGAGGTGGTCTGGTCGCCGTGCTGACGACGGCAACGATGGCGTGCGTTAGCTGTTCGTCGACCATCGCGGGTAACCCGGGGCCGGGCATGACACCGGTGAACGTCGCCGATCTGAAGACCGGGCCGTACAAACCGGAGCCCACCGAGTACGAGCAGGACCTGTCAGGGGGCGTCAGCAACATTCGGACCATCGAGGCCCGCCGGATGCTCAACTACCTCGTGCATTCCTACGAGGTCGACCCCGAGATCGATCTTCTCGGTGACATCGAGTTCTTCTGGAACGCCGAATGGCTCGTCGAGTCGAACACTTTTCCGGCGAAGTACAAACCCGCCGCGGCGGACAACAATCTCGTCGCAGGTGCCTATGTCTCCCGAACAAATGGCAATCTACGAAGCCGGAAGAAGCTGATCATCTCGGCGCTGCGATTCCCGACCGAGGCGGCGAGCAGGAAGGCAGCCGTCGAGTTCGACCAGATCACGAATTCGGATCCCGGACGCCACGCGGTACCGATCGACGGCCACCCCGGTGCACTGACCTCGTCCGCCGACGACATCACCGGGATTTCGTTCATCGCCCACGGTCCATACGTCATCATGGTCAACGCGGGTGTGCCGCAGCCGAACCAAAGCGCGCTCGCCGATGTCATTCGCCGAACCATCACTTTGCAGGTCGCGCGTATCGACCAGATGAAATCTATTCCGCTGGACGACATTCTCGATATCCCCGCCGACCCGGACAGCATCATGCGCCGCGCCCTTCCAGAAGCGCCGGACTACAGCGACCCGTTCACCGGCGAAATCGACTTCGGCGCCTACGAGCCTTCAGGGGAACTGCACTTCGAACGCAATCCCGCGAAAGTGCGAACGGCCTTGGACGAGAGCGGTGTCGACCTGATCGGGCGCCGCGGCGGGATCGTCTATCGAACTCGCGACTTGGAGGCCGCCTTCCGGCTGCAAACGGCTCTGCTCGAAGCGGGCCGGAACGACGAGGAACTTCCACCGCCGCCCGGACTTCCCGACGTCCGGTGCCTGCGGCTCGAGAGTTCGGATGCCGTCCGGCTTTTCGACGCGCTGTGCGGGGTGGTCTACGGACGATATGTCGCCGTGGTGGTCACCCGCTTTTCCGTCACCTCGAGGTCCGCGACACCGCTGTACCAGCGGGCCGCCGCTCAGTACGCGATCCTTGCGAAGAGTGAGTGAGTGCGCCATGAGAATTCGCCCCATACTGTGCGTCCTGGCTATCACACTTGTTGCCTCCGTAGGTTGTGGCAGCGACCAGGGACCGTCGAATGCGTCGAAATATGATGTCTCCCAGCTTGATTCAGGGAACTATCCAACGACTCCACGCGACCCGGAAAAAGCACGGACCGATAAGAGTGGACGTTTGCTCGAAGCGGCGCGCATCGGCGCCGTGGTGCCGCTGGCCGCGGATGTCGATGGCAAATTCGCGTTCAAGACGACGATCTACATCGACCGGCGCCTTACCCCCGATTTCATCCCGCGCGATATCAACGGCGCCAACACACCCGACGAATTCAACAGCATGGCACCCGGTTTCGTGGCCGGCTGGTACACGCGCGGACAGCGTCGCCAGGGGATCGCGCTCGGCCGCGCACTCGATATGCACACCCTGCGGTTCGAGACCGCCGATCAGGCCCGCGCGGCGGCCGACCGGATCGCCGACAGGCTGGACGAGAACGCGCCCGGCGACCGAGTGGCCATCCCCGGATTTTCTAGCGCCCGAGGCAAGTGGTCACTCGGAAAGCGCCGCTTGGAAGCCTTGCTGGCCCAGGATGCTTTGTTGTTGATGGTGCGAGTAGAGGATCCGGTCAGTGAGCCCGCGGACCCCGCGCCGCTCTCGGAGCTGGCGCAGCGCGCCTTCACAAAGATGCTCGACGGGTTGAAGAACTACACACCGACGCCGCTGGATCAGCTCAACTCTCTTCCTATCGACGTCGACGGGATGCTGCGGCGCACGCTGCCGCTGGAAGACAAGAGCCAGTTCACCGCGAATACCGATCCCTCGATGGTGCTCACGAGGCAGGCATGGCTGCACGCTGCCTACCAGCCCAACCTCGTGAAGGCGGCTTACGCCGACGCAGGTGTCGATCTGGTCGGCGTCTCCGGAGGCAACCTCTATCGCACCCGCGATTTCGCGAGTAGTGAACGATTGATAGCCGCTCTCAACGGACAAGACTCCAGCAAGTACAAGGCGATCGACAGTCCGCCGAACATGCCGGGCGTCCAATGCTTCGACCGTCGAAATCCGAAGGACTCCAGCAGCCGGTACCCGCCACAATGCTATTTCGCCTATGACCGGTATGTCGCCGAAATCAGCGGCGACAATCCGCAGCACGTGTACCAGCGCGTCGCCGCGCAGTACAAGATTCTGGCGAGCGGGGAGTAGGCGATGCGCGCAGACAGAGATCGCCGCAGCGCCGTGGCTCCCCGCAAAACCATCCAGGGGAAGGGGGCGGCGTGCACGTCGTCGTGAGATCAGTGGTTCGCGCCGCCGTGGCCATGCTGACCTGCGGGGCCCTTGCCGCCGGAGTCGGTGCCTGCGGTTCCCAGGTGTCCGGCACACCCACCCGCGTGCAGGCGGACCTGTCCAAGCTCGACGTCGGTAACTACCAGACCGAACCCAAGGTCATCGGCACCGCCAAGAACGAGAGGCAGGCCCGTGCCCGGGAGGCGCAGCGGCTCGCCGACTACGTCGCACTGCCCTTCGAAGCCGACCCGGCCTACGTCGTGGACGCTTGGTTCATCCAGCCGCACATCGTGCTGAACCGGAAGGCATTGGGCAGCCTGGTCATCAACGACACCTTCGATGACGTCGCCAAGGACCTCGTCGCGGGGTGGGTCAACTCCTGGTCCACCGGCGGTGGGCCGGACGCACCCCGCCGAACGATGAACATTGCGGTACTGATGTTCCCGGACGCGAACATCGCAAAGGCCGTCGGCCCGGAGCTCGAACACGACGACTTCACGTATAACCGTGACAACGAGCCCGTTCAGATCACGAAACATCCTGATACAACCGCACATTGGCGGCCAGGCGTGTCGTCGATCGGCTCCTGGACCGTGCACGACCGGTATGTGATCTTCATAAAGGTCGCGGACGACACCACGGCACCCGATCTGTCTTCCCTCGTCGGGCATGTCGAGCGCATGTTGGACGTGCAGATCCCGCTGCTCGCGAAGTTCAAGCCGACTCCCGCTACCGAGTTGTCCCGGATCCCGCTCGACCCTGAAGGATTGCTCGGACGCACGCTGCCGAGCCATCCCGAGAGGCCGCACCGCGCCGAACCGGATGGCACATACAGCGGTCGCGGCGCTGCGACGCTGATCAGCGGCACGGACCTTCTCGATGAGTTCGGCAGGGCCGAAGTGGATCTCGTATCCTTCGGCGACGCGGTCGTGTTCCGCAGTCGTACCCGCAAGGGCGCAGAGGTCCTATGGGAGGTCTGGCAGCCTTCGAAGCACTTGGAATCGGATGAAGTACTGCTCTCCGCGCCCCGCGGGGTCGGTGACCGAGCCGAGTGCTATTCGGAAGCTCCCAAGGAGGGGTCGACCCTGACACCGATGAATTTCTGCGTGCTACAGGTCGATCGGTACACCGTGCAGGCGTATGGCAAACAGCTGCAAGACGTGCATCAGATCATCTCCGCGCAATACGCCCTGCTGACTCACAACTGATCCGTGCCGGGTTGCAACCACGTCATCGGCAAACCCGGCGGCTGGCCGCGCATCGTCGCCACCGTGCCGCCGGGGATCGTGACGAGAGTCGAATACCAGCACCAGGCTTGCTAGATTTCTGCGGAAGGCTCGTGTGTCCGGGCGTTCGGCATCGTGGAGGAGGAACGAATGGCGTTGCGGCCCGGCGCAGTCGTGGGTGGTTACCGGGTGATCCAGACACTCGGCAGCGGCGGCATGGGCACCGTCTACCTCGCGCAGAATCCCATCCTGCCCCGCCGTGACGCGTTGAAAGTTCTGAGTGCCGAGCTCTCCACCGACGACGAATTCCGCGCCCGATTCGAACGAGAAGCGAATCTTGCGGCTGGGCTGGACCATCCCAACATCGTCGCCGTCTACAACCGCGGCGAAGAGACCGGCCAGCTCTGGATCGCCATGCAGTACGTCGATGGCACCGACGCGGCCGAGGAGGCGAAGAAGGGGCCATCGGTCATGACGCCGCAGCGCGCGCTGCGCATCATCTCCGAAGTCGGCAAAGGTCTCGACTACGCGCACCGGCGCGGACTCCTGCACCGCGATGTGAAGCCCGCCAACTTCTTGCTCTCGGCCGCGGACGAGGGCGACGAGGAGCGGGTCCTGCTGACCGACTTCGGCGTGGCCAAGTCCGCCGAGGATGGCCAAGACCTCACGGCGACAGGCAATTTCATGGCCACGGTTGCCTACGCCTCGCCCGAGCAGCTCGTCGGCGACAGGCTGGACCACCGCTCCGATATCTACAGCCTCGGCTGCGCGTTCTATCGACTGCTCACCGGACAGAATCCTTACCCATCGACCATGCCCGCCGTGGTCATGATGGGACATCTGCACGAGGCTCCTCCGAAACTGAGCGCCGCCCGTCCCGGCCTCCCGGCCGCGCTCGACGGGGTCATCGAAAAGGTACTGGCAAAGGATCCGGCCCACCGCTACGCGACCTGCCGCGAGTTCGTCCAAGACGCCGAGGCCGCGCTCTTCGGCGCGCCGCAGTTCCGAGCACCCGGGCCCGCGCATCTGACGGACCCGCGCGCCTACACCGCGCCACACCTGACACACGGCACGGACCCACGGGCCTACACCGCGCCACACCCGACACACGGCACGGACCCGCGCGCATACACCGCACCCACGATGCCGACGTATTCGACCGAAACACGGGCGCCGATGGCGACTTTCGGACCGGGCCCGGACGCAACCGATCAGAGCAACGTGGCGACCGCGCGGAATGGTCACCAGCCGGGCAGTTCCCGCCTTCGTAAGCTTCTCGTGCCGGGAATCGTCGCCTTGGTGGCGGCTATCGCCGTCGCTACCGGCACCTTCTTCCTCACCAGGCCCGACGCCGGCGCGACCGGCGATCAGCTGGCCGCGGTTCGCCAGGACAACCCCCAGTTCAGCGGAAAATCCGTGATCGCGTTCAACTACGGGGACGCCGCCCTGTCGGCTGTGCTGAACCCCAGTTCGCAGGCGAAGTTTCTGCAGGACATCGGCTTCCGTTACAGCGACAAGTACAAGGCGGTAGGCGACGAGAAGTCTCCTCGGCCGCTCTCGTCGTCCGGGTACTCGATCGACATCGATTCCGAGGTCGTCATCGTGCTGCGCACGGACAGCGAGGCAGGCAACGGCGGACTCCGTGGTCTGCCGAGCGCCGTCATGAACAGCCGGGCGAAGATCGTCGTCGTGGACGATCTCGCGACGGTCCAGGCCTTCCAAGTATGGACCGACCAGTCCACCTCCGTCCTCGTCGACAAGATGGTTCCGATCATCGCGAAGACCGTTACCAGCTAGTCGATCTTCGCTGGTCATCCGGCCGTGCCACACTTGCTCGGACACGCGATGTTTCGGCATTCCCGTCACCGAGCCTGCTAGCGCTATCAGAACCCATTGGGTAGGGTGATCCCAGCCAGCCCACTCGCCGGTTCAGGTGGTACCGAGCAGGGGGAAGGAGGGGAGAGAGCGCTGGCGGCGACCGACGTGACGGCACCGCGGTCCGAGATGTCCGGGGGGATCTCATCAAGGCCCTCCGTCCACGGTGCGGCCAGTCGATAACGCGTGACGATGCGCAGGGAACGATCCACCAAAATTCTTTACACAGGGTGGGAACCGATCGGACCCGCGGCGCGTCCAATCAGATGAACAGGTCAGCTGGGCACCTGCAACGTTGACCAAGTACACACACAGGAGGAGCCGCAATGGCGGAAGCAGGCAATCTCGATGCTAGCCCCGAGCTGATCGCCCAGAAGGCGAAGGAGTTTCAGGAGCAGCACAGCAACCTGATGGCGGCCATCCGGACGCTGAAGGCCGATGAGGACGCCGTCACCAACGGCGCCAACTGGAAGGGCCAGGCCCGTGATGCGTTCAACGCATTCATGGAGCGCTACTACTTCCAGGCCGACAAGCTGAACGACAAGCTGATGGAGACTTCGGAGAAGCTCATCAAGGCGGGTTCGTCGTTCGCCGATCAGGACACCGACTTCGCCTCGAAGGTTCAGGCTCAGGTTTCCAGCCTGGACCTGCCCGCGGTCTAATCGGCCAACACTCGGAAACAAAGGAGCCTGAATTATGTCGCAGCAAATCTCCGCTAATTTCGGTGGCGTCGAGGACGGTGCCCGCCAGATCATCAAGCGTGCCGAAGGCATTCGCGACGAGCTGGTGCAGTTCCACAAGAAGGTCGAAGAGTTCGTCACCACCAACTGGAAGGGTGCGACGAACGAGGCGTTCGCTCAGATGCAGCGCACCTGGGACCAGAACGTCGACCAGTTGAACACCACCCTGGTCGGAGCGGGTCAGCTCGTCAGCTCCGGTAACTCCGAGCTGCAGGGCACCGACTCCGCGCTCGCGAACCTCTTCTGAGTTCGACCGGATCGACTCGAACAATTCGGGCCCCCAGCCTTTGCTGGGGGCCCGAATTATTTGTGCCACACGAAGAATTGAGTCAGCCGAAGCCACTGTCCCCGACAACACTCTCCCGCCACCGTGCTATCAGCTCTGACCCCGACACGTCGGCGGCACTACGCCGCAATAGACAGGGCGGAGCAACGCACTCAAGGAACCACATGCACCGTCGACGCGAAGTTCTCACAAGTCGGCTCGAATCCATCCCACCCGTTGCCCACATACTGGCAGCCGATGCTGACCTGGATTCCATGCTCCACCAGCACATGCCACTGCACCGTGGAACCTTCCGGCCGTTCAACGTAAGCGAGGCCGGAGCGGCCGCCGAAGACCACGTCGCGGCGGAGGTCGCCCATGGAAGGCTTCTGTTTCATCTGGGCTTCGAGGTTGGCGGCGATCTGTTCGTAGCCGGCGTCGGGGGCGACCGGGGTTTGGATGAGGGTCATGCGGAAGCGGGCGCCGTCCTGCGGGGATAGGTCGACGCGGCTGCTTTGGCCGGATGGTGGCGCGAGGCGCCAGCCGTCGGGCACCTTGAAACGGATGCGGCCCACGGTTTCCTGCGGTCCTGGCGAGTCCGTCGGGGGCGGCCCCGGGATGGGCTTGACGGTCGTCGGTGCGGGCGGTGCCGTGGTGGACGGCTGGGCCGCGGCTGCGGGCTCGCCGGAACCGCCCGACACGACGATGCCGCCGACGACGACCGCGGCCACCACGGCTACCGCGGCGACGCCCGCGAGGACGTATTTGGCGATGGGACGATCCGGCGCCTGGGCGGCTGCACGTTCGCGCAGCGGCTGCAGCCATTCGTTGGAGGGCAGGGCCGGGGCTGCCTCGGGGCGGTACTCCGGTTCCTGGTTCGCCCCTCGCACGAGTTCGCCCCCGGAGACCGGGCGCAGTTCGGCGTCGGGGCCGCAGGTTTGTTGCATCACGGCGCCGATGAGGTCGAGCTTGGCCGGATCGGAAGCGCCCACGGCCTGAACGACATCCGCCGGGCGGCCGTCGAGGAGGCGGGTGATCAGAGCGGCCAGGGTGTCGATTGCTCGCTGGTCGGCACCGAGGTCGGCGAAGGCGAGATTCGGTTCGTGCTCGCAGGATTCGACGTTCACGCCGAGGTGGCTGCGCGTCACCGCGGTGGCGGTGGTGCTGATCGCGCCGAATTCCAGCACGACGGTGCGGCGGCTGCGCGAGGTGCCCTCATCGGCGGCGACCGCGCGCGCGGCCATGTCCTCGAACGCCACGTCGTGCGCGAAGCGGCGCGCGGCGGTGTCCAGCAGGGCGCGGCGGCGGCCGCCCCATTCCGTCGGGCAGACGAGGGTGATGCGTTCGCAGGGGACGCCGACGCCGAGGTTCTCCAACGCCGTGCCGAAGACCGCGGCCAACGACTCCGGGACACCGGGGACGCGCGGCAGCAGCGCGATGCGCTCCGCGGGCACGAATTGGACCGCGGAGCTGACCTGGGTCGGCGGGTTCAGTGACTCGCCGACGATCAGATTTCCGTTGCTGCCCAACACCACCGAGGGCGGCGCGTCCCAGTGCGTGGCCGGGCCGCGCGCCCAGATGCGGGTATCCGTCAGGACCAGGTCGACCGTCGACATCACTCGGCCGCCGGCATCCATGCCAGCTGGATCAGCCCCTGCGCGCTACGGGTGATGAACGTACCGCGGCCCGGCGGCAGCGGGCTCGGCCGGACCGTGCCCATCAGCACGCCCTCGTCCTTCGGGCAGCTCATGATCAGACCGGCCGAACCGAGATCCTTCATGCGCGCCATGGTGGCCTCGTACATGGCCCGGCTGGCGCCGCCCGCGCGGCGCGCGACGATCAGGTGGAAGCCGAGATCGCGGGCGTGCGGGAGGTGTTCGACGAGGGCCGAGACCGGGTTGCCCATGGAGGTGGCCACCAGGTCGTAGTCGTCGACGATCACATACAGTTCCGGTCCGCTCCACCAGGACCTTTCGCGCAGCTGCTGCGGCGTGACGTCCGGGCCCGGCGTGCGCTGGGCCACGTAGGCGGCCAGGTCGGTCATGTTCTGCGTGAACTGCGGTGCGGTGGAACCGTATCCGGCGAGGTAGCCGTCGGGCACCAGGCCGAGCATGGTGCGCCGGTAGTCGCCGAGGATGAAGCGGGCCTCGTTCGGCGAGTTGCTGGCGGCGATGCCCTCGATGATCGAGCGCAGCAGCGTCGTCTTGCCCGACTCGGTGTCGCCGATGATGACGAAGTGCGGGCTCTCGTTGAAGTCGATGTAGACCGGCGCGAGCTCGGATTCGTTGATGCCGAGGGGGATTCGCATGTTCTTGACGCCCGCGTTGAGCTGCGAGGGCCAATTCCCGGCCAGGTGCAGCAGCTGTTCGCGCGGCAGCACCTCGGGCAGCATGCGCGCGGCGGGCGCGTGCCTGCCCGGGGTCAGGCGCGCGATGGTCGCGACGGCGTCGGCGACAGCCTGGCCGAGCGTGGTCGGGTCGGCGCTGCCGTCGATGCGCGGCAGACCGGTCAGCATGTGCAGGCAGTCCGGCGTCATACCGCGGCCGGGGCGGCCCATCGGGACCAGCGCCGCGAACTTGCGGCCGAGGTCGGAGTCCATCGGGTCACCGAGCCGCAGCTCGATGCGGGTACCGATCTGGTCCTTGAGTGCGGGACGGGCCTCGGCCCAGCGGGCCAGCGCGATGATGACGTGCACACCATACGAAAGGCCTTGCACCGCAAGGTTCATGATCGGCTGCTCGAGCGGATCGAAATCCTGGCGGATCGAGCCGAAGCCGTCGATCACCAGGAAGACGTCGCCGAACGGGTCGTCATGCGCGCCCGCGGCGGCGGGGCTGCTGGACGGATCCATCGAACGCAGGCGGCGGAACTCCGCCATCGACTCGATACCGAGCTGGCGGAAGCGGGCCTCGCGCTGGCGGACGATGGTGGTCATCTCGGCGATGGTGCGCCGGACCTTGTCCTCGTCCAAACGGCTTGCCACCGAACCGACGTGCGGCAGCCCCTCCAGGCTGGCCAAGGTACCGCCACCGAAATCGAGGCAGTAGAACTGCACCTGCTCGGCGGTGTGCGTCATGGACATCGCCATGATCATTGTGCGCAGCGCGGTCGACTTACCGGACTGCGGACCGCCGACCACCGCGACGTTGCCTCGGGAACCGGAGAGATCCACGACCAAGGGATCGCGGCGCTGGTCGTACGGGCGGTCGACGATGCCGATCGGCGCGCGCAGGGTCGCCACAGCCGAGTATTCGCCGGTGAGGATCGAGCGCGGAATGAGCTGATCCAGCGACGACGCCTCCTCCAGCGGCGGCAGCCAGATCTCGTGCGCCGGACGGCCGTGCCCGCGGATGCGCGAGACGAGCATGTTGACGTTCGAGATCTGCTCGCCCTCTTCGGTGCGGTGCTCCTCCGGCTCGTGACCGGCCTGGGTGGGCAGCGGCACCCGGTCGATGGGGCGGAAGTCCACGTGATGGGCGGTGAAAGCCCGCGCCTTCACGTCGATCTCGCCGCCCGCGACACCGGCCTGGGTTACCTCGCGCTGCGAGCCGCCGCCGACGTATGGGCCGGAGACGTAGGAGGCCTGGAAGCGCTGGATCTCACCGGAGTCGGACTTCAGGTAACCGCCACCGGGGCTGTTGGGCAGGTTGTAAGCGTCGGGCACGCCGAGCACCTGACGGGATTCGTTGGCGGAGAACGTCTTCAGACCGATCCGGTAGGACAGGTGGCTCTCAAGGCCCTTCAGCTTGCCCTCTTCCAGGCGCTGCGAGGCGAGCAGCAGGTGCACGTGCAGCGAGCGGCCGAGGCGACCGATCATCACGAACAACTCGGCGAAATCGGGGTGCTGAGTGAGCAGTTCGGAGAACTCGTCGAGCACCACGAAAAGCGCGGGCAGCGGGTCCAGGTCGGCGCCCGCCGCGCGAGCCTTCTCGTACTCCGAGACGTTGGCGAAGTTGCCCGCTTGGCGCAGCACTTCCTGGCGACGGTTCATCTCGCCGGCCAGCGCGTCCTTCATACGGTCGACGAGGTCGGCTTCGTCTTCGAGGTTCGTGATGACAGCCGCGACGTGCGGCACGCCGTCCAGACCGAGGAAGGTCGCACCACCCTTGAAGTCGACGAGCACCAGGTTGAGCTGGTCGGGCGAGTGGGTGGCCAGCAGGCTGAGCACCAGGGTGCGCAGGAACTCGGACTTACCAGAGCCGGTCGCGCCGATGCACAGGCCGTGCGGTCCCATGCCGTTCTCGGCGGCTTCCTTGATGTCGAGTTCGATCGGCAGTCCCGCGGCGTCGAGGCCGAACGCGACGCGCAGGCGTTCCCGGCCGTAGCGGGGCCGCCACGCGCTCTCCGGGTTGAACGAGCCGATGTCGCCGAGGCTCATCAATTGCGCCCAGCTCGAGATGACCTCGGTGTCTTCGGTTTCCACGTCACTGCTGCGCTGGGTGGCGGCGCGATACGGCGCGAGCCGGCGCGCGGCCTGCTGCGCCTCGTGCGCGCTGATCCGGTCGATGAGCGCGAACCGCTCCTGGTTGCCGGTGGCGCCACGGCCGACACATTCGCCGTTCTCGACGACCATCTTGATGCCGCGCGAAACCGCCAGCCGCGGTGCGTATCCGCACAGGTCGATGATGGTGACGCCCTCGTAGCCGGATTCGCGCAGCTGGTCGTCCTCGGCCTCCAGCAGACCGCCGTCGACCACGATGATGAGCTGCACGAGACCGGCGTTCGCCGGCTGGTTACGCGAGTAGCGGACGCGGTTGGCCAGCAGCGGATGCAGACCCGCGGTGGCCTCCCGGATCGAGCCGTAGAACATGCGCTGGGTGCCGATGCCGTCCTGGGCGTCGGGATGCTGGGTGTGTGGCAGCCACTTGGTCCACTCCCACTCGCGCGCGGTGTCCGGGCCGCAGACGACGGCGACGAGCACTTGGTCCGGGCCCTGGAACATGCACAGCTGCAACAACATCGCGCGCACCATGTCGCGCGCCTCGGCGCGGTCGCCGTCCAGCGCGATGGTCGCGAAGCCCTTCACCGCGATCGCGGTCGGCAGGTCGGGCACCGTCGAGTGGGCGCGCACGAAGCGGCGCAGCGACACCGCCGCGATCGGTTCCAGCTCCTCGACCGGGCCGGTCTCCGGCGCGACGAGCCGGGTGGCCAGGCGCTGCCCGCCGATGCCGATGCGAGCGTGGCAGAAGTCCTTGTCCCCCGCGCGGCGCTCCCACATGCGGCTGGTGCCCGCGAGCATCCAGATCAGCCCGGGCTCCGGGTGGCTCCATTCCACCGAGGAGCGTTGCTGTTTGGCGGTCTCGTCGACGTCCTTGCGCACCTGGTCCAGGTATCGCAGGTAGTCCTTGCGATCCTCGTTCGCCTCAGCGGCCTTCTGTCCCTTGCCGCCGCCCTGGCCCGCGAACATGCCGACCATCGAGAACAGCATCATGACCGGGAACATCATGCTCATCGGGTTCGACGCGATGCCGCCGCCCTGCGTGAACAGCAGCGCCATCATGCCGACCATGCCGATGATCATCACGACGGGCATCAGCTTCATCAGCAGATTGCCCGGTGTCACCCTGGGGATTTCGGGCGGCGGCTGCAGGGTGACCTCGCCACCCGGGGTCCGCGGCATCTCCCGACGAGCACGGCGCTGGAACCGAACGGTGCTCATGCCTGCGCCCCACTGACGCTCGGCTTCGGCATACGCACCCCGAACAGGCACATGAATCGCTCACTGCGTTCGCTCATGCCTGCGCCTCGCTGACGCTCGGCTTCGGCATGCGCGAGGCGCACTGGCACATGATTCGCTCACTGCGTTCGCTCATCGGACGAGAATTCCCCCTCTTCACATGCTGCGACTTCGGGCTCAGTGTAGAGGCCGCCGCCGACATGTCGTACAGTTCGACCTGCATTCTGCTGCCCCGACGTCAGGGTCGCAAGCTCGCCCCCCAGCGCGACGGCTCAGCGGAAAATCGAGGTAGAACACCAGGTTGGGGGAAGTTTGACGCACGCGCGACTTGACCACATCGACGAAGACTCCTCGCGCGGTATCGTCCGTGCGCCGGACCTGGCTCGGGTGACGATTCTGGCCAAGCACACTCAGGTGGACATGGCGATCCCGGTCGACGTGCCGGTCGCGCTGGTCATTCCGAGCGTCGTCGACATGGTCGCTCAGCACAGCCGCACCAACGATTTCGACAACGAAGGCGAGCGCTTCGAGCCCGCCGAGTGGGTGCTTGCCAGAATCGGCCACCCGCCGTTCTCCAACTCGCTCAGCCTCGGCGAACACGGTGTGCGCGACGGCGAACTCCTGATGCTGGAGAGCGCTTCGCACACCGCGCCGACACCGCTGTTCGACGACATCATGTACAACGTCGCGATCGCGGACACCGATCACTACCGCAGCTGGACACCGAAGACCGCGCGGATCACCGGCTCGATCCTGGCCGCTCTCACGATGATCGTCGGCTGCCTCGGCCTGTTGCTCGCGCCGGAGGAGCTACCGGAGTGGGTCAGCGGTTCGATCGCGCTATCGGTGGCGATCCTGCTCGTCGTCGCGGGCATGGTGCTGAGCCGGATGTACGGCGACACCGCGACCGCACTCGTCCTCGGTGGCTGCGCGCTGCCGGCCGCGCTCACCGCCGGAATGCTTTATGTGCCTGATCATTACGGCTGGGCGCACATCCTGCTGGGATCGGTGCTGGTGGGGGCCACCGCGATTCTGGCATGGCGCGTCACCGGCGTCGGTCTCGCGCTGTTCATCGGCGCGGCCACGCTCGCGGTATACGCGGTACCCGCCGCCTTGGTCGGGCTGCTCACCGATCAGCCGCTGAAGGCCATCGGCGCGGTGGCCGCCGCGCTCGGTCTCGCGGGTCTTTCACTGTCGCCGCGGGTTTCGATGCTGCTGGCCAAACTGCCGCTGCCGCCGGTGCCTTCGCCCGGCACCCCGATCGACCCGACCGAGGACGACCCGGACGACCACCGCGCGCTGCCCACCATGGATGCGCTGCGGGTGAAGTCGGAACGGGCCCGTATGTACCTCGCGGGTCTGGTCGCCGCGACCACGCTGGTCACCGTCGCAGGCGCGCTCACCGCCACCGACCCGGAGTCCGGTGATCCGTACTGGCAGGGCATCGCGCTGGCGCTGGTCTGCGCGGCGGTGCTGATGTTCCGCAGCCGCACCTACGCGGGCGCCGAGCAGGCTGTCGTGCTGATCGCCGGTGGCGCATCGATCGTGCTGATCATGTTGGTGGGCGCCGGTTTCGCGATGGACATGCCGCTGGCCGTCTTCGGTGCGGCGATGCTGATCCTGGTGGCGGCGCTGATCCTGGGCATCATCATCCCGAACCAGTCGGCGACGCCGCCGATGCGCCGCGGCGTCGAGCTGCTCGAGTACGCGTTCGTCGCCGCGGTGCTGCCGCTGGTGTTCTGGGTGGCGTCGCTCTACTCCCTCGTCCGCGGGCTGTGAACGCGCACTTGCGCGTTGCCGCCGTCGCGGTGACGCTCGGCCTTTCCGCGTCCTTCGGCGTCGGCTCCGGACACGGTGTCGCCCAGGCCGATCGGCCGCCCGCGGTGAATCCGGCGCTGCGACCCGCGGGCGATCCCGCGGCGCCGCCGGAGAAGACCGAACGCCCGCCGAACTCCAACTGCGCCGACATCGTGACCGGCGGCGACGGGCCGACCATCCCGGTTGCGCAGCGCGCGCTGGATCTCGAGCACGCCTGGAAGTTCTCCAAGGGCGCAGGCCAGGTGGTGGCGGTCATCGACACCGGCGTGGCGCACCATCCGCGGCTGCCCGGCATGGAGGCGGGCGGCGATTTCGTGGCCGCGGGCGGCGACGGCACCGAAGACTGTGACGGCCACGGCACATTCGTCGCCGGGCTGATCGCGGCCTCCCAGGTCGACGGCCAGGGATTCGCCGGGGTGGCGCCCGAAGCGCGCATCATCAGCATCCGCCAGACCAGCAAGATGTATCAGCGCGAAGGCGCTTCCAGGAACAAGGGCCCCGACGACCTGCCCGACGGCTACGGCACCCTCGCCACCATGGCGTCGGCGATCGTGCGCGCGGTGGACAAGGGCGCGACCGTCATCAACATCTCCGAGGTGTGGTGCGGCTCGTCGAACGAGGTCGACGGCTCGATCGGCGCCGCGCTGCAGTACGCGCTCGACAGCAATGTCGTCGTGGTCGCCGCCGCGGGCAACAACGACACCGAGCAGTGCAAGCCGGTGAACAAGGTGATCGACCCGCTCGACCCGACGTCCGATCCGTGGAGCAATGTCCAGGTCAACGTCAGCCCGGCGCGCTGGGACGACTACGCGCTCTCGGTCGGCTCGATCGACCAGAACGGCGCACCGTCCAAGTTCACGGTGCCCGGCCCGTGGTTGAGTGTGGCCGCGACCGGCGAGAACATGGTCTCGCTCAACCCGCGCGGCGACGGCACCGCCATCGGCGCGGTCGATCAGCGCGGACAGCAGAACCCGATCAGCGGCACCAGCTTCGCCACACCGCTGGTCTCCGGCGTCGTCGCGTTGGTGCGGGCTCGCTTCCCGGAAATGAGTGCGCGCGATGTCATCCGGCGCATTCAGGCCACCGCGCACGCGCCCGCCGAAGGCTGGAACCAGTACGTCGGCTACGGCGCGGTCGACCCGATCGCGGCGTTGACCAACGCGGTGCCCGACAAGCTGCCGCCGAAGCGGCCGACACCGCCAACGAGCGAGCAGCTCGCGGTGCCCGCGCCGCCGCCACCGCCGGACGACACCGCGCGCAACGTCGCGCTGATCGGCACCGGCATCATCGCGGCCGGGTTGATCCTCGGCTACCTCGCGTCGTTCCCGATCCGCCGCCGCTTCGGCGTCACCTCGGAAGACATGTAACCGCCGTCGCCCGCGGGGCGGACGGTCTCGCGTAGTGTCTGCGAAAGTTCGCGCCGGAGGGCGTGGACTTTCCACCAGGCACGTAGGTAGTTCCATGACCGATTCGCGACAACCGACCCGCAGGCAGGCGTGGGAGCGCGCCACCAATGTTCCGATGATGGCGTTGGCGGTGACCTTCCTCGGGGTGTACGCGTGGCATGTGCTCGACACGGGCGCCTCGCCGCAGCTGGACTCCTGGCTGACCGGCGTGGACGTGCTGATCTGGGCGATGTTCGCGGGGGACTTCGCGGTGCGGCTGTGGCTGTCGACGAATCGGTGGCGGTTCGTGCGGCGTCGTCCGCTGGAGTTGCTGATCGTGGTGCTGCCGCCGTTCCGGCCGCTGCGGCTGTTGCGCGCGGCGCTGCTGCTGTTGGACACGTTGAACCGCAACACCGTCACGCGGGCCCGGCTCTCGGTGTTCGTCGGCGCCAGTTCGGCGCTGATCCTGCTGCTGTGCAGCCTGGCGTTCTTCGACGCCGAGTACGGCGTGGCCGACAGCAAGATCACCGACTTCGGCGACGCCCTGTGGTGGTCCGCGGTCTCGGTGACCACCGTCGGCTACGGCGACGTCTATCCGGTGACCACCGAGGGCCGCTTGATCTCACTGATCCTGATGACCTTCGGCATCGGCCTGATCAGCTTCGCGATCGGCACCACCACGAGCTGGGTCATCGATCAGCTGAAGACGGTGGAGGCCAGCGCCGAGCGCACCGATCGCGAGATCTCCGTCCTGCTCGACGAAGTCCGCGCGCTCCGAAACGAAGTCGCCACGCTGCGCGAAAGCACCGCGCCTCGCGAAGCCGAGCGGCGCTGACCTGCCTCTCGACTACTTCTGTTGGTTGCCGACGGGCTTCGAAGCCGGTGACGGATCGGGCGCGACACCGTCGTGCGCGACCATCGCCTCTTCGCGCCCGAGCGTGGGGCCGTTCGCGAGCAGACCCACGATCGGCCACGGCGCGGGCTCGGGTTTCACCCCGGCTTCGGCGTCCATGCCGAGCGCCTTCTGCGCGTCGGCGTTCTTGATGCCGTAGCGCACGCCGGTGTCGGCGACGTAGAAGAGGGAATCCTTACGCCTGCTGTCGGGTTCGATGCCGGTGGTCTGGACGAACGCACCGGTACCCGGCGGCACGTACACCGAGTCGGCGTTCGGCCCCGATCCGTCGGCCTGGGCCAGCGGGACCGCCTTCGCCTTGTCCGGCATCGGCAGCGCGACGCCGGTGATCACCGAGAGCTCGGCGGCCCTGCCGCCGTCCTTGTTGTCCGCGGCGGCCGGAATCGGTTTCCAGGAAAGGCAACTGATCGGGCGGTCCTTGACCTCGACCACGGTCGGCTGCGCCTCCGGGTAGGTGTCCACCGCGAGCGAGCCTGCCACCGGCGCGCTCACCCGATCGGTCTGATCGATGACGGTGCTGCCAGGCGACGGACGGTGGGTGTTGCGGATGATGTCGGCGGTCAGCTGCGAGACCGGCTGCAGTCCGTCCTGCAGCACCACGTAGTCCTGGTCCGGCTCGGTGGCCACCTGCACCACGTCGCCGACGCGGTGCCCGCCGACCTGATAGCTCACGGCCGCGCCGGGATCGTTGATCTTCGGCGGAATGATCTGCGGCACTTCGGGAATCGCGTTGAGCAGGCCCTCGCTGACGGGGCGCGGCGTGGCGCCGGTGATGCCGAGCGCGTCGGTCACCCTGCGATCGCTCATGTCCACGCGGGCGCGGGTCTCGTTGTAGACCAGGTACGCCTGCTCCTTCACCTTCACCAGCAGCGCGCGGTCGGCGGGCAGCACCGAGGCCTTCTCGCCGAGTTCGGGATCGCCTGCCAGGACGGTGGTGGTGAGGTCTTTGGAACCGTCGACCTTCATCACGTCGCAGACCGTCCAGGCCCGGCCCTTGCCGTCCTTGTCGTAGCGCAAAGCCGCTGGCGCGCCGGGGATTCCGATCAGCTGGCCGCGCGGCTTCTTGCCGAGCTCGGACTCCTTGACGATGACGGCCTTGCCCGATTCACCGGACGCGAGGCGCGCCGAGGCCAGGTTCAGCGCCGGATGCACGACGCCGTCGATCATCACGTAGACGCCGCCGGACTCCTTGCCGATCAGCAGCACGTTCTGACCGATCTTGTCCTGCGGGCGGAGCAGCGCGAGGATGCCGCAACCGGCGAGCACCACGCAAGCCAGGACCAGACCGGCCGCGAACGCCCGGGATTGGGAGCGCATGGGATCGTGCAGCATGCGCACATCCCGGCGCACCAGCGCGTGCTCCATCCGCCGTACCAGGAAGCGGTAGCCGCTCACCTGCCAGCGAGTGGTGGGTTTTGAAGGCATGGTTCCTCCCCCGAACAGTGCTCACGTTCGCGGAACACAGTACAGTTCGCTGGGACTCTTGTTCAGCTCGGCCGGTGGAAACGGTCGATACCGGGTACTTTTTGGGGGACGCTGATGGCCGAAGCCACAGGGGCGGGTTCGCGCCCGCTGCTTGGTCGCATCTCGCTGCCGAATCTGGTGATCGCACAGGTGATCGGCCTGATCGCCGCGGTGATCGCACTGGTGGCAGGCCTCGGCGGGTGGCCAACGCTCGCCGTCGCCGTGGTCGTCGGCCTGCTTCCGCTGATCCCGATCGCCAAACGCACAGTGCTGGACTGGATCACGACCTGGTGGCGCTATCTCACCCGCCGCGACTACGAAATCGGCGACACCGTCGACTTCCGCGGACCCGACGATCGCTCGCTCGGGCTGTACTGGGACGGCACCCGCGTGGTGACGGTGGTCGAGGTGCTGCCGCCCAAGGGCGGGTTGACCCGCATCTCCAGCAGCACGGTGCTCGCCTCGCACCTGCTGCCGCTCCCGGAACTCGCCGCGTGCCTCACCCAGCACGACATCCTGCTCAGCGGCATCGACATCATCAGCCACGGACACCGCAGCCGCGCGGGCACACCGGCGGGCAAGATCTACGAATCGCTGCTCGGCCCGCTGCCTGCCACCGCGCACCGGGCCGTCTGGCTGGCGATCAGCTTCGACGCGATCGCCAGCCCGGACGCCGCGGCGCGCCGCGGCGGCGGGAGCGAGGGTGCCTCGCGCGCGGTAACCATTGCGACGCAACGCATCATGCGCGCGCTCGAGGACGCCGACTGCAGCGCGCGCATCCTCACCGCCCCCGAGATCCGCAAGGCCGTCCTGCAGATCACCGCGGGCTTCGATCCGCGCACCCTGACCCACCGCTGGCGCTACGCCGAGATCGGCAACGCCGTCAACATCGGCAGCGCGGTCGATCCGAAGCAGCTCGGCTCGGATCTGCTCGCGCAGTTGTGGGTCGCGCCCTCGCGCGGCACCACCGTCACCGTGCGACTGCGCCCCGGCAGCTCCGCCGAATCGGTGAGCATCGGCGCGGCTTGGCGGCTCACCGCCCGCGAACTGCCCGAGCGCGGCAAGCTCGCGGGCATGGTGTCGATGAACGGGCGCCACCGCGACAGCCTGCTCGCGCACCTGCCGCTGGCCGTGCCGGGACTCGACGACACCGTGCCGATGACCGAGTACCCGATCGACGTGATCGGCGCGCTGCACCTGCCCTCCTCCGGATGCGGACAGCTCATCGGCTCCGACGAGAACAACCAGGGTGTGGCCGTCCGCATCATCGGTACCGGCATCTCGACGGTCTACGTGGCAGGCGAGCTCTACCTGGCGCAGCAGTTGGCGTTCCGCGCGCTGGCCGTCGGCGAGCGCATCCTGATCCGCACCGACCGGGCGCACGCCTGGGAGAACCTGGTGCAGACCATCGGCAACCCGGAACGCCTCGCCATCGCCGTCGAAACCCACCAGTCCGACGCGGGTTTCACCGCGACCGTGGTGGACGGGGTGCTCGCGCCTGCGCCGCACGCCGGTGTCACGACGATCTATGTGACCGGCGACCCGATGGGCTGGCCCGCGACCCGGCCGGACCTGTCCGTCCATCAGCCCGGCGCGATCGGCAACCACGTGGTGCTGCGCACCGGAACCGCGCAGGTGGACCTCACCCTCGTCTCGATTCCGCGCGAGGCCACCTACATCGGGCATCCGCGCGGGCGCAGGCCCGTCGCCGCCCAGTGACGATCCGGCGTCAGCCGGGGTAGGGGTCGGCTGCCCTCGCGGCCCGCAAATGCCGGGCCCACCAGTCCAATTGGCGGAGCAGACGCTCGCTCGCGTCGATCGCCGCGCCGTCGGTGGGCGTGCCCGTGGCGTCGAACTGCCGCTTGGCCTGGTGGATGCTGACGGTTTCGCGGATGGAGACCATGTGGATCTCGGCGACCACCTGGCGGAGCTGTTCCACCGCGCGCAGGCCGCCGGAGAGTCCGCCGTAGGAGACGAAACCGATGGGCTTGGCGCGCCATTCGCGCTTCGCGGTGTCGAACGCGGTCTTGAGCGAGGCCGGGTAGCCGTGGTTGTACTCCGAAGTGATCGCGACGAAGGCGTCGGCAGCGGCCAGCCTGTCCCGGTACGCCTGGGCTTCCGGGGTCTCGGTGAGATCCGTCGGGAGTGGCGTGTCGATGAGATCGATGACGCCGGTGTCGAATTCGGGCCTGGCCCGGACGACGCGCAGGAACCACTCGGCGACCACCGGAGCGAACCGCTCCGGGCGCACACTTGCCACGATGATTTCGAGCCGTACCGGGGTGTCCACCGGGCGAGCGTAATGGACGCGGGCCGCCCACGGCCGGAGCGTGGCCGCGCACGCACTCCCCACGGCCCTGGAACACTGCCCGGCGGGGCACGGTGAACGCCGCGAACGTCAGCCCGCGGCAGCCACCTCCGCAGCGCCCCTCGCGAATTCGGCGAGCCCGTCGGCCGGGACCACCTGTGCGGTGAAATCCAGTGTGCGCCTGGCTCGTTCGGGGTCGGCGACGAAATGGCGCACGTCGTCGATCCGGTACTGGCCGGTCACGATCGGCGACGGACCGCCGCGGGCCTTGGCCATGATGGACGCGACCTCCCAGAGCGTGATCGGGTGGCCGGAGGCGATGTTGAGCGGAACGAAGCCGGGCAGCTGGCGCTCCACCGCGGCACGCGTCGCGGCGGCGGCATCGCGGACGTGCACGAAATCGCGCACCTGCCCGCCGTCCTCGAACACCCGCGGCGCCTCCCCCGCGTGCAGTTCCGCACGGAATCGGGTGGCCAGACCCGAGCGCGCGCCCGCGCCGTACAGGTTGTGGTAGCGCAACACGGTCACCGCCGCTCCGGTGCTCAGACCCCAGGCCAGCGCGTACTGTTCCTGGGCCGCCTTGCTCGCGGCGTAGAAGCTGCGAGGCCGCAGTGGCGCATCCTCGCCGACGCGCTCCCAGGTGAGTACCTCGCCGGTGCGCGGCGCGCGGTGGTCGAACATGCCGCGGTCCAGGTCGGTGCGCGAGCGCAGGCCGGGGAAGAACGGACCGCCGCGCACGCTGCGGTAGCGACCTTCGCCGTAGACGGTGACGGACGAGGCGAGCACCAGCCGCCGTACCCCGGCCTGGCTCATGGCCGCCAGCAGGATCGCGGTGCCGTGGTCGTTGTGCGTGGCGAACGCGGCGATGCCGGAGTCCGATTCCGTGCTCGGCTCGGTGACGGCCGCCAGGTGACAGACCGCGTCCGCGCCGCGCAGCAGCGGCGCGAGCCCGTCGGCGTCTCTGACATCCGTCCTGACGACGCCCTCGGGCGGCTCGGCGCCGGGCCCGTGCACGTCACCGAGCATCAGGTCGAGCGCGATCACCTCGTGCCCGGCGGCCGTCAGCGCGCCGCGCACGTGCGATCCGAGGAATCCGGCGGCCCCGGTGAGCAGTACTTTCATCGCAGCCACACCCCGCCGCCCGCGGCCGGAACCCGGCCGATAGCGGCACGAACGTCGCACCGTCGCATACGGTTACGGTAGTGCGAAGGGCAGCGACACGCCGGTATGGACACGGCACCGATCGCAGGTGTCGGTGCCGTCGATCGCCGCCACCGAGGCGCGGACGAGTTCCTTGAACGGGGCCAGGTTGCGCTTGAACTCGGCGAAGACGTCGACGGCGTGCACGCCGGAGCCCTCCTCCAGTCCCGCGTCCAGGTCGGTCACCAACGCGACCGCGGCGTAGCACATTTCCAGCTCGCGGGCGAGCACGGCCTCCGGGTGACCGGTCATGTTCACCAGGTCCCAGCCCTGACCGGCGAACCAGCGGCTCTCGGCGCGGGTGGAGAAGCGCGGGCCCTGCACCACGACCATGGTGCCGCCCGCCTTCAGTGGCAGGGCGTCGACCTCGGACTTCACCACCGCGCGGCGCAATTCCTCGCAGTACGGATCGGCGAAGGAGACGTGCACGCCGCCGCCGTCGAAGTAGGTCTGTGGACGACCGGAGGTGCGGTCGACCAGCTGATCCGGCACCGCGACCGTGCCGGGCCCCCAGTCGGCGCGCAGGCTGCCCACCGCGCACGGCGCCAGGATCCGTCGCACGCCCAGCGAGCGCAGCGCCCACAGGTTGGCCTGGTACGGCAGCGTGTGCGGGGCGTATTCGTGCTGCTTGCCGTGCCGGGGCACGAAGGCCACCGGCCGTCCCTCGACCTCACCCACCGCGATCGGCGCGCTGGGCTTGCCGTACGGCGTGTCGACATCGACCTGGGTGGCGTCGTTGTCGAAGAAATCGTAGAAACCACTGCCGCCGATGACGGCGAGGGCGGGCCGGGGAAGCGAACTCATGGGCTCGATTCTTCCGTCCGCCCATCCCTCCCGCGCAACCGGGACCGGCCCGGGGAACCGACACGTGATCGAGCCCACTCGCCCGCGTCGGCAATGATAGGACGATTCATCGATCCAGCTGGAGGTGGTTGTGGCGCGCGCGGGCGTTTGGCTGACCGTGGCGAGCGGTCTGGCATTCGCCAGTTCCGGACCGCTCGCGAAATCCGTGCTCACCGCGGAATGGTCGCCCGGCGCGGTGCTGGCCGTGCGGCTGACGGGAGCGTCGGTGGTCATGCTCGTGCTCGCCGCGCTCGCCGAACCCGAAGGCCTGCGGGGCAGCGTGTGTCATCTGCGCACCATCGGCGCGTTCGGCGTGATCGCGGTGGCGGGCGTGCAGGCGACGTTCTTCCTGTCGCTGGAGTACCTCCAAGTCGGGGTGTCGCTGATGATCCAGTTCCTCGCGCCCATCGCGGTGATCGGCTGGGACTGGGCGGTGCGCGGGCGGAGGCCGTCGGACGCCACCCTGCTCGGCGCGGCCGTTGCGCTCTGCGGAGCCGCCCTGGTGATCGACGTTTTCGACGCGGGCGGGCTGAGTCTGCCCGGCTTGGGCTGGGCGGCGCTGTCCATGCTGTGCAATGCCGCGTTCTTCCTGCTTTCCGCGCGCACGTCGGACAGCCTGCGCCCGGTGGTGCTGCTCGGCACCGGCTTGACCGTGGCTGCGGCGACCAGTTGGACGCTCGGCGCGCTGACCGTGCTGCCGATCCACTTCGGCGGCGCCACCGCCACGATGGCCGAACGCCACCTCCCGGCCTGGGTGGCCCTCGCGCTGCTGATTCTGCTCAGCACCGTGGTGGCCTACCTCTGCGGTGTGGCGGGCGCGGCGCGCATCGGGGCGACGCTCATGTCGCTGATCCTGTTGAGCGAGGTGCTGTTCGCGGTCGCGCTCTCCTGGCTGCTGCTCGGCGAGGCGGTGGCGCCGATCCAGTTGTTCGGCGCACTGCTCGTAATAGGTGGAATCGCGCTGGCCAGGTACGGTGCCGATCAGCGCGTGGCACGGCGCGGGGAGACCGCGCCCGGCCGCGCGCTGACCTGACAACACGCCGGAACGGATGTACCCTAGGGGGGTATTAATGGAGAGAATCTTCCGGCAGGCAGCAAGGAGACAGTCGGTGACCACCCCGGACGCGAACATCACCAAAGACCAGCCGGACCACGACCACTCGGCACACGGCTACATCACCGCCAAGGACGACTACCTCAAGCGCCTGCGCCGCATCGAGGGGCAGGCCCGCGGGTTGCAGCGGATGGTCGAGGAAGAGAAGTACTGCATCGATATCCTCACCCAGGTCTCCGCGATGACGAAGGCACTACAGGCCGTGGCGATGGGCCTGCTGGAGGATCACATCAGCCACTGCGTGGTGGACGCCGCCGTCGCAGGTGGCCCCGAGGCCCAGGCCAAGATCAAAGAAGCCACCGACGCGATCGCCCGCCTGGTGCGCTCCTGATCGACGCGCATGCCTGCGCCTCGCCGGCGCTCGGCCCAGGCATGCGCGAAGCGCGCTGGCACATGATTCGCTCACCCGTGGCGCCGCCGGTAGGCCGCGGCCGCGCCGGGGTGCAGCGGGATGGGGCCGGTGCCGATCAACGAACGCGCGTCCAGGAATTGGGTGCCCGCGGCCTCCGCCGGGACCAGCGCGTCCGGACGCCCGGCGAGCAGGTCGACGATCGCGGCGGCGGCCTCGTCCGACAGCGCGGGCGACGCGAGCAGCAAGTTCGCCACGCCGACGGTGTGGATCGCGGAGGCCCCGGGATAGGCGTTGCCCGGGATCTCGACGCGATCGTAGATATGTCCGTAGCGCTGGCGCAGCGGGGCGGCCAGCTCACCGAGATCCACCAGACGCATGCGCAGCGGCACCTCCAGCGCCGCGGTCGGCACGCCGCCCGCCCACAGCAGCGCGTCGACCGCACCGGAGCGCAGGGCCACCGCGGCGTCGCGCAGCGGGCGATGCTCCACGATGACATCGGTCGCCGGATCCAACCCTGCGGCGAGCAGAATCCGCTCCCCCGTCAGCGCCGCGCCGGAGCCCTGGGCGCCCAGATTCACCCGCCTGCCCTGCAATTCGGCCACCCGGCGGACCCCGCTGTCCGCGCGCACGGCGAGCTGGAAGTAGTTCTCGTAGACCCGGCCGAGCGCGAGCACACCGCCCGGCGCGCCCCTGCTCGAATCCGCGAGTGCCAGACCGGCTTGCGCATCGCCCCTGGCCAGCATGGCGAGATTGTCCCGCGATCCAGAGGTGGCGACCGGCTCGATCCGCACCGTTCCCGCGTCGGCGGCCGCGGCGGCGAGCAGACGCGCGAACGCGTGATAGAAGCCGCCCACCTCACCCGAGGCCAACCGGACCACCGGCTCGTCCCCGGACCCGCACCCGGCGACACCCGCAGCGCCCGCGACACCCGCGGCGCCGATGGCCGCGAGCGCCAAGAACTTTCGCCTGTCCAGCCGACCCGTCACGGCGCCACCACCGCCGGGAGACGTACGGCGATCGCGAGTCCCTGCGGAGCTACCGCGTCGACCGAAAGCACGCCACCGCGCGCCTGTGCCAGGGCCGCGGCAATCGGCAGACCTAGGCCGGAACCGCCTGCCTGCGCGGCAGAGCCGCGGAAGAACCGCGTGGTGAGCTTGTGGATCTCGTCGGCGGGCACGCCCCGGCCGTCGTCGCGCACCGTCACGGTGACCCACCCCGGCTCCATCCCGACGGACACCACGGTGTGCGCGCCGGATCCGGCATAGCGGTTCGAATTGCTCAGCGGCACATCGAGAATCTGCGCGAGAACATCCGCGGTCACCGCGACCTCGGCGGGCCGCCCCGGTTGCTCGGCGCGCAGCGACTGCCCCGCGGCGGCGAACGCGGAATGCCAGGCGTCGATGCGGTCTGCCACGACCTGTCCTGCGTCGCAACGGTGTTCCGCCGCACCCACCGCCGTAGCGAACGCGTCCCGCGTCTCCGCGACGGCGAGGGTGAGCAGACCGTCGAGCAGTGTGGTGAGCCGGTCCACCTCCGCGCTCGCGCCGCGGAAGGTGTCCGCGGCGGTCTGCGGAATCGCGTACTCGAGCGAATCCAGCCGGATGGTGAGGGCCGCCAGCGGATTGCGCATCGCGTGGGCGGTGTCGGCCACCAGCTGACGTTGCGCCTCCGTCGAGTCGGCGACCGCCAGCGCCATGGCATCGAAGGACTCGGCGACTTCGCGCATTTCGGGTGGCCCGCCATAGTGGCGGGCGATCGAAGCGGGCGGCGCGTCCTCGCTGGCCTGCGGCGCGGACCGCGCCTTCGGCAGCGTCGCGGTCAACTCGGCGACGGCCCGCGAGAGCGCAGCGAGCGGGCGCAGCACCCAGCGGCTCAGCGTCAGCGCGAGCAGTGTGAAGAGCACCATCGCTACGACACCGCCGACGCCGATGATCAGCCACGCGTGGGTGATGTCGCGGCGCGCCTGCGCGGTGGACGCCTCGATGACGACGGCGCCGTTGACCTGCACCCCGGTCCCGACCGGTCGCGCGACGAGCAGCATCGGATCGCTCCACGGCATGAGCCGGTCGATCGGGTGCGGCCGCTGATTGCGCCGCGCGTCGGAGACCGCCGCGACGACGGCCGGATCAATGATGTCCACGCCCGCGTTGACCGCGGTCGCTCCGCGCGCGTCCACCACGAGCACGTTCTCGCCGTACAACTCGTGGTACCGCGCGACCTCCTCGGCCAGCGCGGCGTCGTTTCCCTCCAGCGCCACGGCGTCGGCGAGGGTGGCGAACCGATCCGCGTCACCGGAGCGGCCGAGCATCAGCTCCTGGGTCCGGCTCGTGGCGTAGGTCAGCGAGAGCGGCACCGCGAACGCGA
The DNA here is from genome assembly GCF_001613045.1 of Nocardia lijiangensis NBRC 108240. Lineage (GTDB taxonomy): Bacteria > Actinomycetota > Actinomycetes > Mycobacteriales > Mycobacteriaceae > Nocardia > Nocardia lijiangensis. The sequence goes on from NZ_BDBP01000002.1 coordinate 86,943, forward strand.
GGACCGCGATCGCCGCGAACACCGTCAGCGCGGCAAGCAGTCTGCGCCGCATGACGTTCCGTCCTCCACGCTCACTGGCCCCACCGGTATCCGTACCCGCGGATCGTGGTGATCAAGCCCGGCCGGTTCAGCTTGGCGCGCAGACCGGTCATGTGCACGTCCAGCGAACGCGAAACCGCGACGAACGCGTCGCCCCAGATCCGGTCCATCAGCTGCTGGCGGCTCACCGCGGCGCCCGGCCGCTCCACGAGCGCCTCGACCAGCTCGAATTCCTTCTGCGTCAACGCGACCGGTGCCCCGCCGACCTCGACGACCCGGGCCGCGAGATCGACACGCACGTCGCCGGTGACCACCTCGCTGCGCTCGGACTGCGCGACCGCGGCCGCCCGGCGCATCACGGTCTCCAGCCGCGCCATCAGCTCCGCGATCCGCGGTGGCTTGACGAGATAGTCGTCCGCGCCGCCGCGCAATCCGCGCACGATGGACCGTTCGTCGCTGCGCGCGGTCAGGATCAGCACGGGGACCGAGCTGACCTCGCGCAGCTGCCGCAACACCTGCAGGCCGTCGCCGTCGGGCAGACCGAGATCGAGAATGACGGCGTCGTAACCCCGATGGTCGAGCAGCAGCTCGCTGCCGCGACGCTTGCGCTCGGCCAGGTAACCGCGGGCATTGAGCGCTTCGACCAGCGCGTCGCCCACGCCGTCGTCATCTTCGACCACCGCAAGCCGCACGCGCCGATCCTGCCACATGGGCAGGATCGGCGCGGAGACGAGTCGCTCAGCCACGCACGGCGGCCATGGAGCGGTCGTCATCGCTTCCTGCGCTCGCCGCGGCGGCGCGCGCCTTTTCGTCGGCTTCGATGGTGGACTCCGTCGAGGTCTCCCGCATGAAGTAGTAGGTGATCAGCGAGATCGCGATGCAACCCGCCACGTAGTAGAAGTACACCGACTCCGCGCCCGCCTTCTTCAGCGCGAGGGCGATCATCTCCGCGGTGCCACCGAAGATCGCGACGGTGAGCGCGTAGGGCAGGCCGACGCCGAGCGCGCGGATCTTGGTCGGGAACAGCTCGGCCTTCACGATGGCGTTGATCGAGGTGTAGCCGGTGATGATCAGCAGGGCGAGCATCATCAGACCCCAGGCCGCGACCGGGTTCGAGGTGTGCGAGAGCAGGGTCATGATCGGAACGGTCAGCAGCGTGCCGCTCACGCCGAAGAAGATGAGCAGCTTGCGACGGCCGATCTTGTCGGACAGTCCGCCCGCCAGCGGCTGGATCACCACGAAGACGAGCAGCGCGATGAAGTTGATCCAGGCCACCGTGCCCTTGGAGATGCCGGAGGTGTTGATCATGAACTTCTGCATGTAGGTGGTGTAGGTGTAGAACGCGACCGTGCCGCCGAGGGTCAGGCCGACCACGAGCAGGCACTCCCGCGGGTACTTCAGCAGCAGCCGCAGCGAACCACGCGCAGACCCCTTGGCTTCGTTCGAGCCGGAGGCCTCCGCCTCGAACGACGCCGACTCGTCCATCCCGCGCCGCAGCAGCATGACCACGATCGCGCCGCCCGCGCCGATTACGAACGGGATTCGCCAACCCCAGGAGTGCATCTGCGCGGTGGTGAGCACCTGCAGCAACACGATCTGCACGCCGAGCGCGGTGAGCTGACCGGCGACCAGGGTCACGTACTGGAAGCTGGAGTAGAACCCGCGCCGACCGGCCGAGGCGACCTCGGACAGATAGGTCGCGCTGGTGGCGTACTCACCGCCGACCGAGAGGCCCTGCAGCAGTCGCGCGAGCAGCAGCAGCACCGGCGCGGCGATGCCGATGGTCTGGTAGTTCGGCGTCAGCGCGATGAGCAGCGAACCGGCCGCCATCACCGTCACCGAAAGGGTCAGCGCGGCGCGCCTGCCGAACCGGTCCGCGTAGCGGCCGAGTGCCCAGCCGCCGAGCGGGCGCATCAGGAACCCGACCGCGAACACCGCCGCGGTGGACAGCAACTGCGCGGTCGAATCCCCTTCGGGGAAGAACGCTTTCGCGAAGTACACGCTGAACGCCGCGTACACGTACCAGTCGTACCACTCGACCAAGTTGCCGATCGATCCACGCAGCACGTTCGCGACAACGCGGCGCTCGCCCGTGGGCTTTGTCGTAGACATCGAATCTCCTCCTTCAACGCTTCTTCGCGTCAGCTGGAAGAGAGTGTGTCGGCAGTCACAAGGGGTTCGGAAGCGTGCGACGGGTTTCCTAACTGTCTCTTAGTACGATCACCCGCCGCACGCCCGCGCAGGTCAGGCGCGCAGCAAGGGGGCCAGCGCGCGCAGCGATTCGAGGTAGCTGGGGCCGAGCGCCTGCAGGGCGACGTGGTCGGCGCCCGCGTCGAGGTGGGCCCGCAGCTGCTCGGCCACCCGCGCCGCGCTGCCGTGCACGGCCAGCTGGTCGATCAGCGCGTCGCTGCCGGGGGCGGCGACATCGGCGTCGTCGAAGCCGAGCCTGCGCAGGTTGGCGACGTAGTTGGCCAGTCCGAGGTACATGGGCACGATCGTGCGGCCGACTTCGCGCGCCCGCTCCGGGTTTTCGTCGAGGACGAGCTTCTGCTCGACGGCGAGCAGCGCGTCCGCACCGAGGATCGCACGGGCGCGGCGGGTGTGCTCGGGGGTAACCAGATACGGCAGCGCGCCCGCGGTCCGCTCACGCGCCAGCTCCAGCACCCGCGGACCCAGTGCGGCGAGGGCCCGCCGCTGCTTCGGCACTCCGGCCTCGTCCAGTTCGTCGAGATATTCGACCAGCGCGTCGTAGGGCTTGCGGTAGGGGCCGTTGAACTCGGGGTGCCCGGCGCCGACACCGAGCAGGAAGCGGCCGGGGAAGCGCTCCTCGATGCGGTGGAACGAATCGGCCACGATCTTCGCCGGGGCCGACCAGATGTTCACGATGCTGGTGGCCACCGTCAGCGAATCCGTCGCTGCGAGTAGCGATTCCACCACCGGCAGCTCCGCGGGCGGGGAGCCGCCGAGCCACACCGTTCCGTAGCCGAGCTGCTCGAGCTCGTGCGCCTCGTCCGGAGTAACCCCCTGGTAGCCGCGCCATACACCGAACTGTCCGAGACCATCAATTGTCATGTCGGAAACGAACCTCCGCCGTCCCCGTTCCTATTCCGGACCGCGGCGCGCGACATGTTTCTCACCCGAGGAAGTGTTAGCACTCACAGCAAGAGAGTGCTAACTTTGATGGTGCACAGCTTCCGGCCCGACCATCCCCGCCGCCGAAAGAGCCACGCCGCGCCGCATCGAGATATCCGGCCACTCGCAGCCGAAGACCATCGAAGCGAGCACCGGCTACTGAACCACTCCGGTACCGCGGTTCGCTGGAGCCGGCCGCGGTACCGGTCCCCTATCAGTCGCCGCCGCAACAACCTCGATCCGGCACGGTCCGCATTTCCCTGGTCTCGGCATTGCGCGCCGCCAGGTCCGCGTCGGCCGGATAGTCGACCGCGACGAGGCTCAGGCCGTGGGCCGGGGCCACGGCCACCGCGCTCGAACGCTCGGTCTCCCCCAGCAGCCCGGCGATCCATTCCGTGGTGCGCCTGCCCTCGCCAACGGCGAGCACCGCGCCGACCAGGCTGCGCACCATCGACCAGCAGAACGCGTCGGCGCTGACGAACGCGGTGAGCAGATCACCCTCGCGCTCCCACTCGAAGCGCTGCAATTCGCGCACCGTGGTCGCGCCCTCCCTGCGGCGGCAGAACGCCGCGAAATCGTGCAGCCCCAAGAGTTTCCGTGATGCCGCGCGCATCGCCTCCAGATCCACGCCTGGGCGGCACGACACGACGCTGTGGGCGCTCAGCGGCTCAGCGCCGTACCGCGCGGTGGTGAGCCGGTACACGTAGTGGCGGCGAATCGCCGAGAAGCGCGCGTCGAATTCGGGCGGGGCGATCCGAGCGGCCTTGATGCGCACGTCTTTCGGGAGGAAACGCGCCATGCGGTGGACGAGCTTGTCACCGTCGAATTCGGCGGTGGTGTCGAAGTGCGCGACCTGCCCCTCGGCGTGCACTCCCGCGTCGGTGCGGCCTGCGACGGTCAGCTGGATCGGCTCGCGGAACACCTTGCTCAGCGAGTCCTCCAGCACGCCCTGCACGGTCCGCAGGCCGGGTTGGCGGGCCCAGCCGATGAAATCTGTTCCGTCGTAGGAGATGTCGAGGCGCACCCGTACCGCGTCCCGGGGCTCGGTCGCCGCCGTCGGGGACACTGGAGACGCCGCCGGGACAGCAGAGCCGGTCTGTGCGCTAGCCGATTCCATCGAATCCTCCACTGTCACAACAACTTCTCGTCGAACGCGAACAAGCCCACGGAGTCACAACGGGCCGCAGACCGGTTCGGCCGATCGACGCGAATGAGCCCGCCACCCACAGGGGCGGCGGGCTCATTCGAGAAAACCCGACCAGGTCAGGCGTCCTTCTTGTCCTCGGCGGCCTCGTCGGCCTTCTCCTCGGCAGCCGGAGCCTCGGCCTCGGCGACAGCCTCGTCGGCCGTCTCCTCGACGACCTCGGGAGCGGCCTCCTCCGCCTTCTGGGACGCGGCAACGCGACGGGCACGATCGGCCTCGTTGGTCACGGTCTTCTCCCGGACCAGCTCGATGATCGCCATCGGCGCGTTGTCACCCTTACGCGGCAGCGTCTTGGTGATGCGGGTGTAGCCACCCTCGCGACCCTCGAACGACGGCCCGATCTCCGCGAAGAGCGAGTGCACGACGTCCTTGTTGCGGATCACCTTCAGCACCTCGCGACGGTCGGCAAGGGAGCCGCCCTTCGCCTTGGTGATGAGCTTCTCCGCGTAGGGGCGCACGGCCTTGGCCTTGGCCTCGGTGGTGGTGATCCGGCCGTGCTCGAAGAGCGCCGTCGCCAGATTGGCGTAGATCGCCTTCTGGTGCGACGCCGACCCGCCGAAGCGGGCACCCTTCTTGGGCTTAGGCATTGTTGTTTCTCCTTGTATGCGGCCGGGCCGGGGCGCCTACCCCAGCGGCCTAGAGCTGTTCGGTCTCGGCGTAGTCCTGCTCGCCGCCATCGGTGTCACTGAACGTGCCGCTGTCGCTCCACGTGCCGGTGCTCGCGTCGTAACCCACCACGGAGGACGGGTCGAACGACGCCGGGCTGTCCTTCAGCGAGAGGCCGAGCGCGTGCAGCTTGACCTTCACCTCGTCGATGGACTTCTGGCCGAAGTTGCGGATGTCCAGCAGATCCGACTCGGTGCGGGCGACCAGCTCGCCCACCGTGTGCACACCCTCGCGCTTGAGGCAGTTGTAGGACCGGACGGTGAGGTCCAGGTCCTCGATCGGCAGACCGAACGAGGCGATGTGATCCGCCTCGGCCGGCGAAGGGCCGATCTCGATGCCTTCGGCTTCGACGTTCAGCTCGCGAGCGAGGCCGAACAGCTCGACCAGGGTCTTGCCCGCCGAGGCGAGCGCGTCCCGCGCACTGATGGAGTTCTTGGTCTCCACGTCCAGGATGAGCCGGTCGAAGTCGGTGCGCTGCTCGACACGGGTGGCCTCGACCTTGTAGGTCACCTTGAGCACCGGGGAGTAGATCGAATCCACCGGGATCCGGCCGATTTCCGCACCGGACGCCTTGTTCTGCACCGCCGGGACGTAACCGCGACCGCGCTCGACGACGAGCTCGATCTCGAGCTTGCCCTTGTCGTTCAGGGTGGCGATGTGCATGTCCGGGTTGTGCACGACGACGCCGGCGGGCGGCACGATGTCACCCGCGGTGACGGTGCCTGGGCCCTGCTTGCGCACGTACATCGTCACCGGCTCGTCCTCCTCCGAGGACACGACCAGACCCTTGAGGTTCAGGATGATGTCGGTGACATCTTCCTTCACGCCGGGGACGGTGGTGAACTCGTGCAGAACGCCGTCGATGCGGATGCTCGTGACCGCGGCCCCCGGGATCGAGGACAGCAGGGTCCGCCGCAGCGAGTTGCCGAGGGTGTAACCGAAGCCCGGCTCGAGGGGTTCGATGGTGAACTTCGAGCGGTTCTCGGCGACGACCTCTTCGGTCAGGGTCGGACGCTGGGAAATCAGCATGAGGATCATCCTCCTTTTAGGGCGCCCGCTATTTGACGCCTCGTTTTAAGGGGTTGCGCTCGACCGTCCGGCGAACCGGACGACCGAACACCAGCGGCATGCGCTGATTACTTCGAGTAGTACTCGACGATCAGCTGTTCCTGCAGCGGCACATCGATCTGGGCGCGCTCCGGCTCCTGGTGGACCAGGATCCGCAGACGGCCCGGGATCACCTGCAGCCAGCCCGGAACCGGGCGATCGCCGACGGTCTCCCGCGCGACCTGGAAAGGCAGGGTCGGCAGCGACTTTTCCTTGACATCGATGATGTCGTACTGGCTCACCTTGTAGCTGGGCACGTCGACCTTGACGCCGTTGACCAGGAAGTGGCCGTGGCTGACGAGCTGACGGGCCTGGCGACGGGTGCGCGCCAGACCGGCGCGGTACACGACGTTGTCGAGACGGGTCTCGAGCAGACGAAGAAGGTTGTCACCGGTCTTGCCCTTGAGGCGGTTGGCCTCTTCGTAGTACCGGCGGAACTGCTTCTCCATGACGCCGTAGGAGAAGCGAGCCTTCTGCTTCTCCTGCAGCTGGAGCAGGTACTCGCTCTCCTTGATCCGCGCACGGCCGTGCTGGCCGGGCGGGTACGGACGACGCTCGAACGCCTGATCGCCGCCGACGAGGTCGACGCGCAGACGACGCGACTTGCGGGTGATGGGTCCGGTGTAACGGGCCATTTTGCTCTACCTTCCTTTCCCGCTAGACGCGACGCCGCTTGGGCGGACGGCAGCCGTTGTGCGGCTGCGGGGTGACATCGGAGATCGTGCCCACCTCGAGGCCGGCGGCCTGCAGCGAGCGGATCGCGGTCTCACGGCCCGAACCGGGGCCCTTGACGAACACGTCGACCTTCTTGACGCCGTTCTCCTGCGCCTTGCGGGCAGCGTTCTCGGCGGCGAGCTGCGCGGCGAACGGGGTCGACTTACGCGAACCCTTGAAGCCGACGTGACCCGACGACGCCCACGAGATGACGTTGCCGTTCGGGTCGGTGATCGACACGATCGTGTTGTTGAACGTGCTCTTGATGTGCGCGTGGCCGTGCGGGACGTTCTTCTTTTCCCTGCGACGCGACTTCTGGGTCTTCTTGGGGCCGGAGGCCCTGCTCTTAGGAGGCATCCGTATCCCTTACTTCTTCTTGCCTGCGACGGTGCGCTTCGGGCCCTTGCGGGTGCGCGCGTTGGTCTTGGTCCGCTGGCCACGCACGGGCAGGCCACGACGGTGGCGCAGGCCCTGGTAGCAGCCGATCTCGATCTTGCGGCGGATGTCGGCCTGCACCTCACGGCGCAGGTCGCCCTCGACCTTGAACTCCGAGGCCTCGATGTAGTCGCGGAGCTTGGTCAGGTCGTCGTCGCTGAGGTCCTTCGAACGCAGGTCAGGGCTGACGCCGGTGGCCTCGAGGATCTCCTGGGAGCGGGTACGGCCGATGCCGAAAATGTAGGTCAGCGCGATCTCCATGCGCTTTTCGCGCGGGAGGTCGACGCCCATGAGACGTGCCATGTGGCAGTTTCCTTAATCGTTGCGGAGGTCTGCTCCCTGTCCGTTCCCCCGTCTTGAGTGGGGCACCGGCCTCCGTACCGGTGGTTGGCTCGCACGCCTCGTTCCCTCTCTCGAGAGCCCGAATTTCCACAGCGTGCGGCTGGAGCTGGGAGTTCTTCTGTGTGCCAATCCGAACTGCGTTCGGTGCTTGGCGGTGAGACTTCGATCAGCCCTGGCGCTGCTTGTGGCGCAGGTTGTCGCAGATCACCATGACCCGGCCGTGGCGGCGGATCACCTTGCACTTCTCGCAGATCTTCTTGACGCTCGGCTGAACCTTCACGTCCGTCCAATCTCCTTGCGGTTCACAGGGGTGTGAACACAGTTTTTCCCCAGCCTGGCGACTGGGGAAGTCTTATTGTCCTCGTCCTCGCGGACGATGGCCTCTCCGGGGAGAGACTCTGGGTAAAAGCCTTGGTCCGTGCCTGACCCAGCCGCGTGAATCGACTCAGGCGAGCGCATTTCGCGAGCGTGGCTCGCCCACTCGATTCACTTGTAGCGGTACACGATTCGGCCGCGCGACAGGTCGTAGGGTGAAAGCTCGACGACCACCCGGTCCTCGGGAAGGATGCGAATGTAGTGCTGCCGCATCTTTCCGCTGATGTGCGCGAGAACCTTGTGACCGTTCTCGAGCTCGATCCGGAACATCGCATTGGGCAGCGGCTCGACAACTCGACCCTCGACCTCGATGGCCCCGTCTTTCTTCGCCATGTCCTCCGCGATCCCGGTTCTCGATTCGGCGTTGCCGATCGAACCTGGTGTGATTGCTTGGTGTCTGCTTGTATGTACCGGGTCGGCGTCAACCGGACCGGCGGCATGCAAACAGGCGGCGCATAGGTGCACCGCCGCTCCAGCTTACCGGGAGGCGTCCGATCCGGCAAAAACGCCCCGCCGCGAAGCCCCGGGACGGCCGCTCCCTGCCCCACGTCGCCGGGGGCAGGTCACGTAAACTGACCGAGTCCAGGAAACGGTCGAGCAGACTTAGGGGGATGCCGTGAGCCAGCGTACCGGGCCAGCCGTCGGCACTGCGCCCCTCGGCCACGGCGGGGCCGAGCGCGAGCGCAGCGGGCGAGCCATCTCGGACACGACGAAACCGAGCGACAGTGAGGCGATGCGGTGAGTCGTAACAACGATCTCCCGATGCTGCCGCCGTGGCTGTCCGACAGTGACGTCACCGGCGGTTACGAGGCACCGGTAGAGAATCTCCCCCACGACGACCTGATCGACGACGCATCCGATCGCAAACGCTCGCGCCGCAAGTCCCAGTCGCCCGAGAGCCGCAACGACGCGAATCAGGGTTCCGGCCGCAAGGACAAGAAGCGCAGGTGGCTGGGCCGCGACAAGGACGAGCCCGCCGAGGAACAACTTGCCGAGCCCCCGGCCGCTGAGCCGCGCCGTCCCGAGGCGCCTGCCGATTCCTGGGGCACCCCGCAGTCCGGTGATCGATGGTCGTCCGGCCCCGACTCGGGTGACGGCCGGCCCGGGGACGCGCCGCGGCAAGGCCAGGCGGAGCGCAACGATCCCTGGCAGCAGACCGAAGGCCCGGGCAGGCAGCAGCCGATGGGCGGACCGGATCACCCGGCCCCGCCGCAGTTCGACGCCCACGGGCAAGCGCCGCATCAGTCGACCGGCGGGCCCGGTCAGGCACGCCCGGATCAGACTGGCGGGCCGGGCCGGACGCCACCGCAGCAGTTCGGCGAGCCGGGGCAACCGATCGGCGGGCCCGGTCAGGCGCGGCCCGAGCAGGTAGGCGGGCCTGGGTATCCGCCGCAACAACCGGTAGGTGACGGCGGGCCTCAGTGGAACTCCGGGCCGGAGCAGTTCGGCGGGCCGGGTCGAATGCCGCAACAGCACGGCGGCCCCGGACAAACGGGCTACCAGCCGACCGGCGGACCCGAGTACCAGCCACCGACCGGCGGGCCCGGGTACCAGCCACCGATGGACGGGCCGGGGTACCAGGGGCAGCCGCCGACCGGCAGACCCGGACAGCTGCCGCAACCACCCATCGAAGGGTCGAGCCATGTCGCGCAGCGGCAGGGCGAGGCATGGGGCGGACAGCCGCATCTGGACGACCCGAGGTCGTCCACACCGGGACGACAAGACGGACACTCGGGCCTGCCCACCCGGCAGCCGAGCCAGCCCTCTTCTGCCTTCCAACCCCTCGGTCAGCGCACACCCGAGCCGACCGCTCCGCCGTCGGCTTCCGAGCCGCCTCCGTCGAACGAGGCGACCACTCGCTACCAGCGGCTTCCGGACCTGCCGCCACCGCCGAGTCAAGTCGGGCCGGCACCGGCCGCCGAGGACAGCTTCGCCCCGGCGACCGACGACCACGTCTCCGACCCGCGGGCCGAGCACAGCGTCACCGACCGGGCGGCCGAGAACTACGACGCCGCTCAGTCTGCCGAGAACCGCATCCCCGTACGGGATGCCGGAGATCCCGTCTCCACTCCAACAGCAGAGACCCAGGCGAGCGCGGGGCACGGCTCTGCTCAGGCTGGCGCGGGCTACGCCTCCGCTCAGGCGAGCACGGGACATGGCGCCACGCCGGCGAGCACCGGACACGGCGCCACGCAGGCGGCGCAAGACCCCAGCCCCGCTCCGAGCGCGGCGGAGCACGTTTCGCCTTCGGCGGACGCAGAACGTGCGACAACCGAATTCGACGGGGCCCCACCGTGGCTCGCTGGCCCGAGCGCGGGCACTGCGACCGAGTCACCGACCGCAAGTACCGGGACCGCATCACCACCCTCGACCGGCCCGACCGCAGGTACCGCGACCGCATCACCGACCTCGACCGGCCCGAGCGCAAGTGCCGCGACCGGTTCGCCGACCCCGACCGGCCCGACCGTGGCGCCGACCGCGGAGCAAGGCCACGCGCGCACTCAGGAGCGGCCGACCCCGCCGAGCGACGGTCCGCCGTCCTGGCTCGGCGGCGCCGAACAGCACCAGTCGGGCGAGCGTCCCGAACTCCCTCCGCCGCCAACGAGATCGACCGAACAGCCTGGCACGCAGGCGACCTCGCCGACGGACGCGTCCCCGCGCGACACCGGCAGGCCCGCCCCCATCGCGAGGCCCGACGGCCAGGGCATGTCCGCTTCGGCCGATCCCGCGAACCGCGCCGAGCACCCGAACTCCGCATCCCCCGCGCCCGGCGAAGGGGCGGGTTTCGATGCGGCTCCGACTACTTCGGCTCGCCCGGACGATCGGACCGAGGGCCGGGCCCCCGGCGAGGACGTCGAGTCCGCACGCGCCGCGGGCGGCAGGCACCGGCTGCCCGCGGAACCCGACGCGGGTGAGCGGCAGTGGGGTGCACCGGGTCCCGCGCAGGATGGGCACCGGGCTCCGGTCAGCGATCAGCCCGCACCCGGCCAGGTGCGCCGAGATCCCGGCGTGTTCGCGCAGCAGGGCGGCCAGGCCCCCGGCGGCGAAATGCCTTGGAGTCAGGGCGGATACGGCGCGCAGCCGCTGCACCCGCAGGGCGGCCAAGTGCCCGACTACGGCTATGCCGACCAGCGTCAAGGCGGCTACGCCCCGGCCGCGGGCCCCGACCCCAGCGCCTATCACATTCCCGGCGATCGGCGCCCCGGCGAGCCGGGGTATCCGGCGCAGCCCGGGCCAGGACCGGTCGACCACGCGAACAGCGCGCCCGGCTTCGTCGCGCCTCCGGCAGCCGATCAGCAACCGCCCGCCCCGCCTTCGTGGAATCAGGGCGCGCAACCTCCCGCGCCGCCGCAAGGCCCCGCGGCCGAGAGCTGGGGTCGGCAGCCGCAGGGCCCGGCCGGTGAGAACTGGGGTCAGCAGCCGCACGGCGGTCCGCGCCAACACCAGCAGGGTCAGCCCTCGCTGGACGACGTCCCCCTGCGCCGCGCCAAGAAATCGCCCGGCAGCGGCTGGCGCAAGGCCGTGCACCACATGTCCGGCGGCGCAATCAATCCCGGCATGTCCGCCGAGGAGCTGCGGCTCCAGGAACTGGTGGCTCGAATCCGGCAGCCGGTCCGCGGCGACTACCGCATCGCGGTGCTCTCGCTGAAGGGCGGCGTCGGGAAGACGACCACCACCATGGGCCTCGGCTCGATCTTCGCCTCCATCCGCGGCGACCGGGTGATCGCGGTCGACGCCAACCCGGACTTCGGCACACTCTCCCAGCGCGTGCCGCTGCAGACCCGGTCGACGGTGCGCGACCTGCTGCTCGATCCGTCGATCGAGCGCTACTCGGACGTGCGCAGGCACACCTCACAGGCCACCAGCCGACTGGAAGTGCTTGCCAGCGAACGGGATCCGGCGGCGTCGGAAGCCTTCAACGACGAAGAGTACCGAGCGGTCGCGCGAATCCTGCAGCGCTACTACAACATCATCCTCACCGACTGCGGCACCGGTCTGATGCATTCGGCGATGGCGGGTGTCCTGGATCTGGCGCATTCGCTGGTGCTGATTTCCTCGGCGGCGATCGACGGCGCTCGCAGTGCCGCGGCGACGCTGGACTGGCTGTCCCTGCACGGTCACGATCACCTGGTGCGCAACGCCGTCGTGGTGATCAACCTGCCGCGCGAGGGTTCACCGAACGTGGGCGTGCAGCAGTTGCGCGAGTACTTCCTGTCCCGCTGCCGCGCGGTGCACATCATCCCCTACGACGCGCACCTCTCGGAGGGCGCCGAGATCGATCTGCACCGGCTCAGCAAGCAGGCCAAACGCGCCTACGTGGAGCTCGCCGCGACCGTCGCCGACGAGTTCGGCGTCGATCACCGCCGCTTCCACACCTGAGCGCGCCGTTCGACAAGCATTGCGCGACACGGAGGTTCGCCGGTCGGGTGCCGAGGAGGGGTTACGACACCCGACCGAACGAACCACCTCACCACTCGGGCAGCCGCCTCCGGCCCGCGAGCACGTCGCGGACCAGGTCGTCGTAGGCGTCCGCCAATTCGGCGAGGTGGTGCCAGGCGCAGTGCAGGAACTCGTCGTGCGCGTCGAGCGTCATCAGTGCGTGGTGCGCACGCACCGAGGACTCCGCGAGCCGATCGATCACCGCGCCTACGGTCTCGGTGTGCAAGGTCGCGCCGAGCCGATGCTGGGGCACGCTGCGCGTCACCCAGTCATCGATGGCCATGACCAATTCGCTTCGGCGCCGTTCGTTTTCGAGAATATGAGTCGGGTCGGTGTCCACCGAGCCGCCGCGGCCGATCAGCCGCCGCTCGTGTAGCACCGCCAGATCACGGGCGAACCAGAGCAGCGGGCCGCCAACGACCCGATGCCCGCGACACGCCCGAACAAGTAGATCTGAAGTCGGCAGTAGCCCGGTAGTTACGGACTGCACTGCCGTATCGACACACCGGGATGTGTCGCGGACCGCCATTACTGCCGTGGATGAATCCGAACCTGCCACGTTGCCTCGCCGTTCATCGCCGCACAACACCGGATCAGGACGTTCATTACAATAAACCTCTGAAGGCACCTGTCAAGCGTTACCGGGCCGTAGGGAGTCACGAAGAGTACACTTCGTTACCTGCACGACCAACCGAGGAGCAAGATGGCGGACGGTCCGACGTATCACCGGATCGCAGACCTCCTCCGCGAGGAGATCCGCGCAGGCAAATGGAATCCGGGCGATCGACTTCCGAGTCACACCGAGCTGGCCGAGCAGATGCAGGTTTCGATCACCACGGCCCGCAATGCCATTCAGGTACTCGTCGCCGAAAATCTCGTCTATACAGCAACTTCCCGGGGAACGATCGTTCGGAACCAGGAAGTGCTCGAGTCGGTGATGACCGATCACGTTCGTCCCGACCGGCCCAAGTCGCCGCACGACATCTTCGTGGAGATCGCCCGCGCCGCGGATCGGGAGCCCACCAAGGAGTTCAGCGCGCGGATGGAGCCCGCGACGGCGCAAGTGGCGCAGTGGCTCGGCGTGCCGGAGAACTCCTGGGTGCTCGCCCGCACCGTCGTGCAGTACCTGGACAACGAACCGTGGTCGTGGGAGGTCAGCTTCTATCCGCGAGATCTGGCCGAGGCCACCGGGATCGATTCGCCGCACGACATCCCCGAGGGCACCACGCGCCGGATGGCCGACCGCGGCCACCCCGAAACCGCCCATCGCGACACGCTTGTCGCGCGCCCCGCCAGTGCGGAGGAGGCGATCGTGCTCGGCGTATCGACCGGCACGATCCTGCTCGACCATCTGCGCATCGGCGCGGACCACAGCCGGATAACCCGAGCGACGCGGCAGCGCTCCATCGCCACGCGTAATCGCCTGGCCTACGAGCTCGGCGACACCGAGGGCACCGCGGTGATCCGGCAAATATTGGGCGAGTCGTATGGACCAGGTATTTCGGTGCTATGACCACCGTTTTCCGCGAGGCCACCCTCGGCGATCTCGGCATGATCTGCCGCCTGCGCGTCCAGCGCACCGCCTGGCTCACCGCCCGCGGCTCCGACCAGTGGACGGTCGCGGGCCGCGGCCTGCCCATCGAGATCTTCGCCCGCGCGGTCGGCCGCTCGCTCGACGCGGGCGAGACCTGGATCGCCGAGGTGGACGGCGAACCGGCGGGCACCATCACCGTCAACGACCGCGCTGACCCGGGACTGTGGTCGCAGTGGGAGCTCGCCGACGCGGTGGTCGTGCACTTCATGATCGTCGACCTGCGTTTCGCCGGACAGCGCGTCGGTCATCGCCTGCTCGCGCAGGCCGGGCGGCTGGCCAGGGAACGCGACCGCGACTGGGTCCGCCTCGACGCCTGGACCACCAACGCCGACCTGCACGACTACTACCGCAGGGCAGGCTTCCGCATGACGCGTATCGCGGGGCCGGTCGCACGCGGACCCTCCCGCGCGCTGTTCGAACGACCTACCGACAGCTGGGATTTCGAGCAGACGCTCGCCATCCCCGCCGCGGGTCTGCCGTCGGCGTCGCCCAGGCTGGACCCTCCGGCGGACACCATCCTCGCTCCCCCGGCGCTGCCGAACTGAGCAGGCAGCGCCGGACGTACTCCGCCCTCAGCCCGCGCATGGCCGGAGCGAAGGCGGAGGTACGCCTACAGCGGCGGCAGGTACGCCACCTGGATCATCTCGTTGCCGCCGCGAGTAACCAGCGTGCCACGACCGGGCGGCAGCTTGGCGGCGCGGATGTCGCCGATGATCTTGCCCTCATCCTTGGGCGCGCTCATCAGTAGCGCGTCCACACCCATTTCCTTGAGCCCTCCGAGCACCTTGTCGTACATGGCCCGGCCTGCGCCGCCGGCGCGGCGGCTGATCACCACGTGCAGACCGAGGTCGCGTGCCTGCGGCAGGAACTCGATCAGCGGCTCCAGCGGGTTGCGCCCACCGGAGACCACCATCTCGTAATCGTCGACGACGACATAGATCTCGGGCCCGGTCCACCAGCTGCGTTCGCGCAACTGCTGTGGCGTGATGTCGTTGCCCGGGACCCGCTTCTGGAGGTAGTTCGCGACTTCCTTGATCATCCCGAAGGACGTCTGCGAGGAGGTCGAATATCCGGCCAGCTGCGCACCTTCCAGCACTCCGAGCATGGTGCGCCGGTAGTCGATCAGGATGACGCGGGCTTCCTCGGAGGTGGAGTTCTCGGTGATGCCTGCGACGATATTGCGCAGCAGCGTGGTCTTACCGCACTCCACATCGCAGAAGCTGTAGAAGTGCGGCTGCACCGCGAAATCCATGGCGATCGGTTGCAGGTCGGTCTCGCCGATGCCGATGACGGCCAGCGTCTTGCTCTGCTGGATGCCCCGCCGCGCCGCCTCCGCGAGCACGGCCTCGCGCGAGAGCTCCATCGGCAGCATCCGGACCTCGGGCGCGCTCCGGCCGGTGTAGAGCTCGTTGAGCTGCTGCTTGGCGATGCCGATTCCCTCGGACAGGGTGCGCGGATCGGAGTCGGAGTCCAAACGCGGCAACGCGACAAGCAGATGCAGCTTCTGTGCGGTGAGACCACGGCCCGGACGCCCGGTGGGCACGAGCACCGCGGTACGCCGGTCCATCTCGGAGTCGGACGGGTCACCGAGGCGGAGCTCGATGCGGGTACCGATGAGGTCCTTGATCTGCGAGCGGATCTCCGGCCACCGGGTGGTGGAGACGATCAGGTGGACACCGTAGGAAAGACCCTGTGCGGCGATGGCATTGAGCTGCGGTTCCAGCGTGTCGTAATCGGCGCGGATGGTGGGCCAGCCGTCGATGACGAGAAAGACGTCACCGTGCGGATCCTGAGCAAGCGGGTCGGCTTGCCGCTCGGCGGGCGACTTCTCCGCCAGCAGCGCTTTCCGCCTGCGGAATTCGACGATGGAGTCGATACCCAGCTCGCGGAACAGCTCCTCACGGTGGCGCAGGATGCCGGTCACCTCCGCGATGGTGCGGCGGATCCGATCGACTTCCATGCGACCCGCGACGGAACCGACATGCGGTATCCCCACCAAACCGGCGAGTGTGCCGCCACCGAAGTCGAGACAGTAGAACTGCACCTGCTCGGGTGTGTGGGTGGCGGCCGCGGCCATGACGATGGTGCGCAGGGTGGTCGACTTGCCCGACTGCGGACCACCGACGACCGCGACATTGCCTTGCGCTGCGGACAGATCCACGACCAGCACGTCGCGGCGCTGCTCGTAGGGCTTGTCGATGACACCCAGCGGCAACCACAGCTGACCGTGCCGGTTGACCGGCGAGCGCCAGTCCGGGTCGGGCAGCAGCATGTCGACCGACGGCGACTCGTCCAGTGGCGGCAGCCATACCTCGTGCGCCGGGCGCCCGTGGCCGCGCAGGCGATCGACGACGGTGGTCAGCAGCGTCGCGGGAACGGCCTCGGTGACCGGCACCGAGGTCTGCTCCTCGTCCTCTTCCACGAGTTGCCCTGGCGGCGGCGGTAATTCGGGCAGACCCATCCGTCCGGGCGGCGGCGGCAGCTCGGGCCGGCCACTCGGCGCGGCCTGCCGCTCGGGCTCGACGATCTCCGGCAGCGCCACCGGCGCCGCGGTGAACACCGCCGGCGACTGCCCGCCGAACGTCTTGCCGTCCAGCTTCCGGGTACCGCGCGGCGAAACATACGGCCCGGACACGTAACTGGCGTTGAAGCGCAGCGGATCGTCGGCGTCGCTCTTCAGGTAGCCGGAGCCCGGCACGCTGGGCAGGTGGTAGGCGTCGGTGATGCCGAGCACCGCCCGGGACTCGTTGGCGGAGAAAGTACGCAGGCCGATCCGGTAGGACAGATGCGAGTCCAGACCGCGCAGCTTGTTCTCCTCCAGGCGCTGCGAAGCCAGCAGCAGATGCACGCGCAGCGAGCGGCCCAGGCGGCCGATCATCACGAACAGGTCCGCGAAATCCGGTTTCTGCGAGAGCAGTTCGGAGAACTCGTCGACCACCACGAACAGCGCGGGCAGCGGATCCAGGTTGGCGCCTGCGGCGCGAGCCTTCTCGTATTCGGTGACATTGGCGAAGTTGCCTGCCGCGCGCAGCAGCTCCTGGCGCCGGGTCATCTCACCGGAGAGGGCGTCCTTCATGCGGTCGACGAGGGCGAGTTCCTCCTCGAGGTTGGTGATGACCGCGGAGACGTGCGGCAGCGAGTCCAGGCCGAGGAAGGTCGCGCCACCCTTGAAGTCGACCAGGACCAGGTTCAGCAGATCGGGCGAGTGCGTGGTCACCATGGACAGCACCAGCGTGCGCAGGAACTCCGACTTACCCGAACCCGTTGCGCCGATACACAATCCGTGCGGGCCCATGCCGTTCTCGGCGGACTCCTTGATGTCGATCTCGACCGGCGTACCGTCGGGGGTGACGCCGATCGGCACCCGCAGCCGTTCCCGGTCGCTGCGCGGGCGCCACACCACCGCGGGATCGATCTGGGCGGCGTCGGGAACCTTCAGCAGCGCCATCAGGCCGGGATCGGCCCGGGTCTCGTCACCCAGGCTCACCATCTGGGCGGCGGTCGCGATGCGGAAGCGCGCCAGATCCCGGGCCAGCGCGGTCGCCTCGGCGCGGGTCACCTGATCGGCGGTGGCGAATTTCTCCACGCCCGCGGCGGATTTCGCGGCCACCATGCCGTCGTCGGTGACGACCAGTTGCAGGCCGCGGCGCACCGCCAGACCGCTCTGCGGTGCGGTCAGGTCGAGCACGGTCACCGAGTCCAGGCCCGCGTCGCTGACGACGCGTTCGGAACCGCTGACGTAGCCGTCGTCGATGATCACCAGCAGATGGATCCGGCCCGCTGTCGGCTGCCCGTTACGCATGAAGCGACCGCGCTCGACCAGCTCGGCGGACATGGAGGTCTCCAGTTCGGCCAGCGAGCTGTACATCATCCGGGCCGAGCCCATGCCGTCGCGGTCCACCGGATGTTGCAGGTGCGGTAGCCATTTCGCCCAGGACCAAGCCGGGCCGTCGGGGTCGGCACAGATGATGGCGACCGCGGTGTGGTCGGGGCCGTGGAAGGTGGTGAACTCCATCAGCATCGAGCGCATCAGCGTGAGCACGGCCTCACGGTCGCCTTCGACATTGATGGCGGGGAACGCGCGCAGCGAGATGGCGGTGGGCAGGCCGTGCACCACCGAGTGGGTGCGCACGAACCGGCGCAAGGCGACGGTGGACACTGGTTCCAGGTCTTCCAGCGGACCGGTCTCGGGCCGGGCCAGCTTGGTGGCCAAACGGTGGCTGCCCACGCCGACACGCACGTGCCCGAAATCCGGGTCGTTGGGCCGGCGTTCCCACATCCGGCGGCTGCCGATCACCGATTGCAGGTCGTTGGGTTCGGGATGACTCCACCGCAGCGCCGTCAGCTGCTGGTTGCCTGTCTTACGCACATCCTTGCGGACCTGATCGAGGTAGCGGAAGTAGTCCTTGCGTTCCTCGTTGAGCTCGGCGGCCTTCTTCGGCCCGCCGCCGCCGCGCATGCCCGCCATCATGCCGAACATCGACATCAGCATCATCATCGGGAACATCATCATGAACGGGTTGGCCAGCAGGTTGCGGCCCATCATGATCATCATCGCGATCATGCCGACCACGGCGACCACCATCACCACCGGCATCAGCTTCATCAGCAGATTGCCGACGACGGGACGATCGAGTTCCGGCGGCGCGGACAACGCGACCTCACCGCCCGGCGGACGCGGCGGCGCGATCCGCGGGCGGCGCACGAAACCTTCGGTTGCCATGTCCTACAACCCCTCTCGGGTTTGGTGCTCCGCACCCGGATCCACACTCACCTGCTTACCCCGCCGGAACGGGATCGAGGCGGCGTAGCCGAGTCCGAGCAGGGCGAGCAGCGTGATCGAGCCGATCGTGGCGACCAGGCGCGGGGCCGGGTCGACGTACGGCGCCGGGGACGGCCCGGCGATCTTGCGCGGAATATCGGAGCCGACGGTGACCGGCTTCTGCGGCAGTTGCGCGGTGAGCGCGGCCAGTGGATCGATCAGGCCGTGCCCGACCTTGTCGTTGCGTCCGTTGTCCGGTGCCTGCGCGGTCAGCTTGATCCGATCGATCACCTCGGCGGCGGTCAGTTCCGGGAAGCGCGACCGGACCAGCGCGGCCAGTCCGGAGACGTAGGCGCTGGAGAAGCTGGTGCCGTCGATGGTGGAGTAGCCCTCGTTGGTCTGGGTGGCGTTGACCAGGCCCGCACCACCCGGCTTGCTGTCGAGGGAGACGATGTCGCGCCCCGGCGCGGCGACGCCGACCCACGGGCCGTGCAGCGAGAACGGTGAGACCGCGCCCTCGGGATCCACCGAGGCGACCGACAGCACATAGGGCGTGAACCAGGCCGGAGTGACCACGGTGCCCACCGCCGACCAGCCCGAGCGGTCGTTCTGCTTCTCACAGGCAGTGCCCTGCATGGTGTTTCCGGCCGCGGCGACTACGACCACATTGCGGTCGTAGGCGTATTTCACGGCGGCGCCCAAGGCGCCGTCGGCAGCGCCGGCGCCCGCGACCGTGCACGCCACCTCGGAGATGTTGATCACCGTGGCGCCCATGTCGACCGCGCGGACGACACCGGCGGCCAGGGTGTTGACCGTGCCGTAGCCTTCGCGCGTGATAACGCCCGGCTCCTCCCGGCGATTGCGGTCCTTGGCCTCGTAGGCCGAGCTGAGCTGGCGGATGGCCAGGATCTCGGCTTCCGGTGCGACACCGGAGAATCCGTCCTCCAGGCTGGGCTGAGCGGCGATGATCCCGGCCACGAAGGTGCCATGGCCGTCGCAGTCGACGGTGCCGTCGGTGGTGGAGACGAAGTCGCCGCCGGCCTGGAGCGCGGGCAGGCGCCAGTGCCGGTTCACGCCGGTATCGACGACGGCGACCTTCTGACCCGCGCCGCGACTGAACTGCCATGCCTCGGCCAAACCGAGGATCCGCTGCGCCAGTGGCGGATCGCGGGGCACCCCGCCCTGGAGGGTGGGTTCGGCGCAGACCTTGGCCTGTTCGGTCTCGTCCGGCGGTCTAGCGCTGGCGGCCAGGCCGAGCACGGCGCCGAGTGCGCCGTCGTCGATCTGCGGCGGCGCGATCGCCAGTGCGGGCGTGGGTGTTCCGGTGGCGAGCGCGAGCACCGCCGCCACCGTCACCGCCTGCAGCAGCCGCCGTAGGAGCGGTGCCATGTCAGATGTTCCGGGCGGCCGAGTAGATGTCCATGATCCACAGCACCAGCGGAATGATGGTGCAGATCAAGAGGTATTCGAAGATCTCACCGGTGCGGCGCATGGGTGGCGACATCTCGGTGTGCGGCCCGATCACACCGAAGACCACCGCGGCCGTGGCCACGACGAGCAGCATGCCTGCGATCGGCAGCAGCCAGTTCTCTTCGCCGAGCCCGGCACCGATGCCCAGCGCGATCAACGCGATCGCGCCACCGGCGATCAGCGTGCACGCCTGCACCAGGTCGGCGAAGGCGCGCCCGCGCAGGCACAGGATGATCGAGACCACCACGCCCAGGGTGATGCCCTGCCAGCGGGCCGCGCCGAGCGGATCCGCGGCCAGCACCACGCCGATCGCGGCGGCGACGGTGCAGCCGATGACCATGCCGGACTGGTATTCGTTGGCCGCGCGGGCTCGATGCTCGAGACCGGCGGCCGAAGGTAGCGCGGTGGCGCCGATGGCGCCGATGTCCTTGACGGTGGGACGGGGTTCGTGGTCGGCGGGGTCGATGGCGGCGCCTGCGGTCGGCACCGGCGGCACCGGCAGCCGTGCGGCCGCCACGGCCAGGCGCGGCACCAGGGTGATCACGATGAGCGCACCGATCAGCACGCCGGCGGCGATCTTGGACAGCGCGGGATCCCAGATCATCCGAACCATCGCGGCCACGCCGCCGAACAGCGCGAGGGTGATGACCGTGGTGAACATGGTCGCCCCGACCCGGGTCAAGCTGTAGAGGACCGCGGCGGCGGTCAGCGTTGCGACACAGGCGAACATCGCGTGCGGACTGCCGAAGGCGTTGGGCACGAACAGCGCGGTGCCCGCGAAGATCAGCAGCAACGCGTACAGCGACAGCATGATCACCGGCAAGGATGCTTCGGCCTGATACCGGCGGGCGACGAGCACGGCCGCGCCACCGGCGATCAGTCCGGTGCCGAGGCCGATGAAACCCACTGCGGCACCGGCACCGTCGAGCTTGGCCACCGCAAGCAGGTAGATCCCGGCCAGCACCGCGAGTAGGCCCATGGACAGACCGAGCCAGCGCGCCGACAGCGGCGACCAGTGCCGGAACGAGGTCGCGGTCAGCTTGGAGACGGCGTCGATCACGTCGTCGAACAGCGCCGGTGGCTCCTTGGCGGTCACCGAGCGCAATACCAGCAACTCACCATCGAAAACCTCGGCCTCGGTGAGCGATTGGTTTGCCGGGATGGCGTCGCGGCCGATCCGGGCCAGCGTCCAATGCCGCGTTTGCAGCGGTGCCCCGTCCTCGTGCTCGGTGAGATCGGGATTGCGCGATTCGATCAGCTCCACCACATCGGTGATAAACGCCGCGATCGGAACTGTGGCAGGCAAACCCAGGTCCAGCTGGGTATTGCCGCCGATCACCGAGACTCGGCACAACTCCGGATCAACGGCAGCCACGGCGCTGCTAGACGGATCGGTCACAGCTCGGATGACTCCCTACCTAGAACCCACTTCAACGCTATGCAACGTACTCAACTTAACGGAGAAGTCCCCACCTCGCAGCGGCTATGCTTGGCGAGGAACAGCACATCCGTTCGCTTTTAGGGGCAAACCCATATGACCGGCAACCGCCAGGCACAACGCGCATTCGACGCTGGTGTCTTGTCCTTGGGCATTGTGATCGACGGACAGGAATCTGCCCGCGATCTGGAATACGCTCAGC
This sequence comes from Nocardia lijiangensis NBRC 108240, assembly GCF_001613045.1. Taxonomy (GTDB): domain Bacteria; phylum Actinomycetota; class Actinomycetes; order Mycobacteriales; family Mycobacteriaceae; genus Nocardia; species Nocardia lijiangensis. Next base: position 108,863 of record NZ_BDBP01000002.1, read on the forward strand.
TAGCCTTCCAGCGCGCCACCGAATGGGATCCCGGTATGTGCGACGCTTGGCTCGGGCGCGCGGCCGCAGGCGAGCACACCCGTGAGGTGATCTTCAACCTCTTCAAGACCAGCACCTCGACGCTCTTCAGGGAGCAACGCCGGCTCGGTCTGCAACCGCGGGTGCTGGCGGGCCGCTTCACCATCGGGCAGTACATCGACTACCCGCTGGCCAGCTATGCCGAGATCTGGCTCGCGCAGGCCGCGCAGCTGATCACCGAGGGCGACTACGACGAAGCCGAGAAGGTCCTCGACGAACTGGCCAAACACCGGTCCGCACAGGTCTCCTCGTCGGATCGCGAGATCGACGACCGGATCTGCGCCTACGTCCGTGGCGTGCTGCACTTCACCACGCAGCGCTGGCCCGATGTGATGACCGTGCTGGCCGGTTCGGCGGACTGGGAGGATGCCTACCTGGCCGCGGGCGCCCACGTCATGGTCGGCACCGCCTGTGCCCAGCTGGGTTTGTTCGGCGAGGCCATCCGCCGCATGGAAGCCGCGGAGAGGGGCCCGATTCCGGCCGCGGCGACCACTGCCCGCTTCTGCCGCGGACTCGCCCTGCGCGAGACCGGCGAGGAGGAGCAGGCGCAGGCGCTGTTCGAGAAGGTGTTCTCCGAGGCACCGGGTTTCGACGCCAACACCATGGCCATGCGCGACCGCAAGTACCGGATCACGGTGACCACCAAGGAGGTCATCGACGCGCGCACGAACAAGTGGGATCCGGCCTCGGCGCCGACGCTGGAACAGATGGGCCAGGAGGAGCGCGACGACAAGGCCAAGCTGATCCTCGAGAAGGCGCGCGCCGAACTCGACGAGCAGATCGGTCTCGCCGGCGTGAAAATGCAGGTTGCGAAGTTGCAGGCAACCGCTCAGCTAGCGCGGATCCGTGCCGAAAAAGGAATGGCGAGCGGATCCCGTGGCCAACATCTGGCATTCACCGGACCGCCGGGTACCGGTAAGACCACCGTTGCCCGCGTGGTGGCAAAAATTTACTGTGGCTTAGGAATTCTCAAGACCGACAAGTTGATCGAAGCCAAGCGTTCCGATTTCGTCGGCCAGCATTTGGGCAGCACCGCGATCAAGACGAACAAGCTGATCGATAGCGCGATGGACGGTGTGCTGTTCATCGACGAGGCCTACACACTGATTCAAACCGGCCTGTCCGGCGGTGACGCGTTCGGTCGCGAAGCCGTCGATACGCTGCTCGCGCGAATGGAGAACGACCGCGATCGCCTGGTGGTGATCATCGCCGGATACGACGGCGAGATCGACCGATTCCTGGCCTCCAACGACGGTCTGGCGTCCCGCTTCGCCAAGCGAGTGAAGTTCGATTCCTACTCGCCGGAGGAGCTCGGCGATATCGGCCGTTTCATTTCGCGGAAACGGGATTCGGAGCTGGCCGACGACGCACAGGCGCTGCTGGTCGCCGCCTGCGGTGAGCTCTACCGCAAGGAGGCCATTGATCAGAGCGGTGAGATCCGGCGCGGTATCGACATGGCCGGTAACGGCCGGTTCATCCGCAATGTGATCGAGGCGGCCGAGGAGGAGCGCGAGTTCCGGCTGGCCAATGACATCGACCTGGATCTGAGCGCCGTGGACGCATCGGTGCTGATGCGGATCGAGGCGGACGACATGCAGAACGCGCTGGACAACGTGCTGGCCACGCTGCGCTGATATCCGGACACAGCAGTGCGGCCGCGAGTTCTCGTGGCCGTACTGCTGTGCGGGGCAGGTCAGTTGGTGGTCGGCAGGATGTCGTAGCTGACGAGCGCTTCCTCGCGCGAGAGCGTCGGCCCAGGCACCAGCTGGCCGATGATCGCCCACGGTGCGGGCCGCGGCTTGTCGGCCAGGCCGAGCAGGGTGGCCGTCTCCTGATCCGGGATGCCGTAGCGAATCCCGTTGTCGGAGATGTAGAACAGGCTGCCCATGCGAACGCTGTCCGGCGACATACCGGTCATCTGGAGGTACTCCCCCGAGTTCGGCGGGATGTAGGCATGGTCGATGCGGTCGCCGGTGCCGTCGCCGGTGGCCAGATCCACCACCTTGGCCGACTTCGGCAGCGGCAGTTCACGTCCGGCGAACAGCGTGATCGTGGCGGCCGGATCGGAGGCCTTCTTGGCCCAGTGCATGCAGCTGACCTTGTTCTCCTCGGGAGTAAGGATGGTCGGGACCGGCCCGGGGAACTTGTCCACCGGCAGCGGGCTCACCACGGGCACGCCCACCACCCGGTCCGGCGGCACCGAGATGATCTCGTTCATCTCCTGGGAGTTCGCGTTGCGGATCACCTCGGCGGAGAACGGCGTCAGCCGCTGCACGCCGTCGGCGAGCACCACGTACAGCTCTTCGGAGTCGACCCGCTGCACTCGGATCACGCCGCCGATCGGCACGCCCTGCAAGCGACCGGGGCCGGGTTCGCCGAGCCGATCGATCTTCGGCGGGACGATCGCGGGGACCTGGGTGGCGGAATTGAGCATGCCCGCGCTGACCGGACGCGGGTTGTACGCCTCCATGCCCAGTGAGCGCGAGATCACCGAATCGTTGGGATCCACTTCGGCGCGTTTGCCGTCGAACATCAGGAAGGTCTTACCGCCGCGGGTCACCAGCAGCGCCTCGTTGTCGCGCAGCGGGCGGGCGGTGTTCGGCTCGCTCGAGTCGAGCGCGCCGGCGATGACCGTGGACTTGGCGCCGGCGGAGCGGGCGGCGCTGCCTGCCGCGGACAGTTCCACCGCATCGCACAGGCTCCAGACGGAGTCCGGCGAGGCCGCGCCGGGCAGGGTGGCCGGAACGCCGGGAATGCCCACCATCGGGCCGCGCGGCAGCGTCAGCTTGGATTCCTTGACGGAGGTGGGTTTTTCGTTGCTGGCGACGATCAGGCGGGCGGAAGCCAGGTTCAGCGCCGGATGCAGCGTGCCGTCGACGATCACGTAGAGCGCGCCGGTCTCCTTGCCCATCACGATGGTCGCGTCGCCGATCGAGCCCACCGGGCGCAGGAACGCCAGGATCGCCGCACCGGCGACCACCAGGATGCCGAGCACCGCGCCGACCACCAGCGAGCGGAACTGCGAGCGCATCGGATCGTGCAGCATCCGGATATCGCGCCGAATCAGCGCGTGCTCGTACCTTTTCAGCAGAAACCGGTAACCGTTGACTTGCGCCTTGGTAGTCAACTGTGCGGGCACGAAACGCCTCCGAACTGACGCGGGTACAACGGGCCGAGCATTCACCCGGCACGGCTAACAGTAGCGAAGCCGACAGAGTTCGGTCCATTATGTCCGCATGGGTTCCACCACAGCCGACGGCGAAAATCGCGACACCGCGCCGCAGAGTTCACCTGCCCCGTCGGCTGAACCTGCCCCAACTCCCCTGCACTCCCCGTACTTCTGGCTGTTCCGAATTCTGCCGCTACGCTGGGTGATTCCGGTGGCGCTCTTCGCGGTCGCGGCCTCGCTGGTCGCGGTGATATTCGATGCCTCGGTGTGGATCGCGGCCGGAGTATGTGCCGTGGTGCTCGTGCTCGGGCTGACACCACTGCCGCGCCGCAAGTCGCTGGCAGGCTGGCTGGACGAGGAAGTCACCTTCCGTTGGCGCGCGTTCCGCAATCGTTCGGCAACTGTTGATCAGGCACCGTTCGACGTACCGCTACCCGAGGGCGGCGCCTATGGAATGCGCTGGGACGGCGCGCGATTGCTCATCATGCTGCGCGTGGAGGCGCATCCGCGCACGGTAACGCTGCTGAGCCCGCAGTCGCTGATCTCCGACGACATGATGCCGCTGCCCGAGATCGCGCACTGCCTCAACCAGTTCGACATCGAGCTGGCCTCCATCGACGTGATCAGCACCGGCGCCCGCACCGCCGGACCCGGCCGGGTCTCGCACCTCTACGAGCAGATCCTGGGCCCGCTGCCCGCGGTGGCGCACCGCACGGTGTGGGTGGTGCTGCGGCTGGACCCGCTGGGCAATGCCCCCGCGGTGGCGCGGCGCGGCGGCGGCGCCACCGGCACGCTGCGCACGGCCATCGTGGCGACCCAGCGGGTGGCGAATCGGCTGGCCGCCAACGGCATCTCCACGGTAGTGCTGTCGGCCGCCGAGATCACCGCGGCGGTCAACCAGCTCACCCGGCACACGCCGCTGGAGGAGTTCACCGAGACCGCGAACAGCGTGGAACGCGATGGCATCCACTACACCACCTACCGGATGGCGCCGGAGGCGCTGGGGCCGCGCGGATTCGCGGCGGTGTGGTCCACGCCGACGCTGGCGACCACGGTCACCATGCGCCTTCAGCGCGCCGCGGCACAGTCACCGCGCGACCAGGCCGCCGCACCCGGTGCCGCGGGGATAGAAGTGACCGCGGTGGTGCGCTTCGATACCCCGGACAAGCCCGCCGTGGTCAAGGCCGATGGCCTGGTTCCTTTGCCGGGCAAGCAGTTCCGCGCCCTGCTGTACACGCTGCCGATCGCCCAGCGTGGCCGTCAGTTCACCCCGGAAACCTATCTGGGCAAGCCGGATTCGCTGCTCACACTGCCGATGCCGATCGCAGGCTGCGGGCAGCTGATCGGCGCCGACACCTCCGGACAGGCCGTGGCCCTGCCCTTGGTCGGGCACCAGGTGCGGCGCGTGGAGGTGATCGGATCGCTGCTGGTCGCCCAGCAGATGATCCTGCGCGCCATCGCGCTCGGCGCCAGGGTCGTGGTGCACACCAACCGTCACGACGCGTGGCGGCAGATGGCCGCCGACGTGGGTGTGCCCCAGTCCCTGACCATCGCGGCCTGGTCCGCGGCCGGGCAGCAGGCCAGCGCGCACCGCTCCGCCACTGTGATCGTCTACGACGGCATTCAGCTGGCGGGGCACCACTCCGACGCCACCACCGTGCTGCTCCGCAATGCCCCGGCGATCATGGAGGACCACTTCGACCCCGACGTCACCCTCGCCGAGGACCCGGAGACCTCCAACCTCGTCACCGTGCGCACGGCAGGTGTGACCACCCGCGTGCACATGGTGGCGACCCCGGACGAAATGCAGTACCTGCACACGGCTTTGGCCGCCGCCCGATAGCCGAGCACCGGAAAGCCCCGGCCACCCGCGAGGGTGACCGGGGCTTTCTCGTTGCGAACCCGGATCAGAAGGAGTTGTAGACCTTCTTGTCAGCGGCGAACGCGTTGTTGAACGCGCCGTCGATGGCGTTGCGCAGGGCCTGCATCTTGGTGTGGGTGTCGTTGAGCTCCTCGAGCAGGGAGTTGGCCTGCACTGTGAAGGACTCCAGCGCCTCGCTCTCTTCCCAACCCTTGGCGACCAGCTTGTCCTTGGCGGCGACGAAGGCGTCCTTGTAGCCGTCGAGATCCTTGTAGTACTGATCCATTTCGGTGATCAGCTGGTCGTGGACCTGTTTGGTGTACTTCATGGCGGTCTCCTTTCGAGTGGTGGTGTCAGATCAGGTTGGTCAGGGCGTCCACGTTTTCCGGATCGACATTCCCGAGGGTCGTGTTGCCCTCGGAGATGGTCTGGTTCATCGTGTCGATCTTGGTGTTGATAGCGGTGGTTTCTTCCTGCCAAGCCGTGGAAGCCTTCTGGCCCGCGATCGCGGCGTCACCTTCCCAGCCCGAGCGGGCCGCGTCGAAGGTTTCCTGCACGGCCGAGATGGTCTTCTTGATGCCATCGACGGCCTGCATGTACTCATCGACGACCGCAGCAGCTTCGGCCTCTGTAAAACTTGTCTGTCCGGACATTGTTCACCTCATCATGTCGGTGTGGATTTCGTGTTCCGCTGCGCAGGGGCCGCGGTGGTTCGGTCGGTTCGTGAGTTCCGATGCGTTAACTAGGGCATCCACCTTCCTCCGGGCAAGGTTTCGATCAGCGCCGAGATCGCCTGGGCGATCCGGTGATCGGTTCCCGGGGTGAAGGTCGACCAGACCCGCAGGTCCGGCGCAGCTCCGGGGCTGGTGGCGATCCGACCACGCGAGGTGTCGTAAACCGCTACCGCTCCGGACGTTCTGGTTGTGACGCCGTCGTCGTAGGCGTAGGCGACGATCTCGGCGTGCGCGTGGCAGCTGGACATGGCCAGCCCGAACTCGATGGCATCGCGTTCGGCCACGCCGTAGGCGTAGAAGATATCGGAGTAGTCGCTGGATCGCGATGCCTCGTCCAGTCTTTCGCGCAGTTCGTCGACCGGGGCGCTGATGCTCGGGATATCGGCGGCCGGGGCGCGGCCCAGCGCTTCGAGCACCGGCCGGGCCAGCGCTTGACCGCCGCCGTCGCACCAGATGGTGCCCACGTCGAAGGTGTCGCCGGTGCGGGTGGCCAGCGCGTGCTGAGCTCCCTTGCGCGCCACGCAGACCTGTCGGATCCCCGACTCCGTGTAGATCCGGGCCGCGAGTTCACGCTCCGGGTTGGCCAGGATGAACAGCGCGTCGGTCAGGTCGGCGGCGACATCGTCGTAGGTGTTGACCAACCCGTCCGCGCGCAGGTCGGCGATCGCCTGGTCGCGCGCGGCCTGCCAGGCATCGACCGAATCCTGCTGCGGTCCGACCCCCAGCACCAGCGGCAGGGTCTGCACGCCGAGCAGGTCGGACACCGCCAGGAGCCCATCGTTGGTCATCGTCGTCATGCCGCCCCCGGTGCCGTGGCCTTCGGTGCGGGTTCGGCGGCGCCGCCGATTACCGCTGGGGCAGCGGCGAATCCGGCTTCGACCTCGAACGGCTTGTCCGGCTGCGCGGAGGCGGCGCCGGCCCGCAGGGTGCGGTCGTCGTCCTGCATGGCCGCGGCGGGTGCCATCGCCGCCGGGGCGCCCATACGGCTCGCCGACGACGAATCTCCGGCCACCGGAGCCGTTTCCACGGGTAGCGGGGTCGGCTCGGCGGTCGCGGTGGCGACCACGGCTTGCGTGGTGAACGCCGTCTTCACCCGCGGCGGCGGCGTAGCCCGGGCGAACGCCGCGGCGAACGAAGCCGGCAAGGCGGTCGCGGGCATGGCCGTGGGACGCACCTCGGACGCGGCCCGCTCGGCTTCCAGCGCAGCACTATTGGCAATGACCGGTGGCGCGGTCTGCGTCCACGGCGTCTCCAGCGGCTTGGTCGCCTCTTCGTAGACGCGCATGACGCGGGCCGCGTTGACCTTGGCCAGATCCTGTTCGGCGTCGATATCGGCGGCCGCGCCCACCAAGGGCGCACCCATCCCGGCGCCGATCGCCTCCACCGACTTCTTCGCCGCTTCCAGGGCGGCGATCTCGGCGACGTGCGGCATGGCCAGCCGAGCCACCTCGTAGGCGAGCACTTGCGAGCCGGTCTTGGTGGCGTTCTGGGCCGCGGAACCGGCTGCCTCCAGCAGCCACTCCCGCAGTTTGGTGATCCGGTCCAGAATCTCCGGGCTCGTCTCCGAACGCCACGATTCGCCGATGGCCTTGACGATCTGGTCGTATTCGGGCACGGCGGCACCGAAACTCACGCCAAGGCGAGTCCATGCCTGGGCCGCTTCGGCCATCGGCACCGCGCCGCGACCGGTGGTCAGATCCTGGGCGAGTTTCTCCGTGGGCCTGGCTTCCCAGACCACGCCGGTGAAACCAGGGATCGGCGGTTCGACCATATGTCCCCCGCCTCGCGCTAGGCCGACGCCCCGAGACCAGCGGCGTTCTCGGAATCCATCACCACTAGCGACTGCGACTGCGAGCGCAGCGCGGCGGCCAGTTTGCGTAGTTCGAGAACGCCAGCGGTCGCGGCTTCGTCGTAGGAGGCGGCCACACCGCGCAGGGTCTGCGCGGCACGCTGGGAAACCTCGTCCAGCCCAGCGGCTTCCACGGCCAAGGCGGGCGTGTTGGCCTTCAGATCGGCTTCCAGCCGGTCCGCGAGGGCGTCGAGTGCGGTGGCAGACTTGACTGCCCCGGCGCGATCGAATTCCATGACGTCCTCCTATCAGAGGGTGAGTGCCTGGTCCGGCGGTTCGTTGAGCCCATCGGCGTTGGCCGCGCCGACCACCGGCAGCGAGGCGCCTTCGAGATCGCCCACCACCTCGTTGCCGTGCGAGGCGGACACCAGGTCGTTGCGCAAGCCGTTCGCGGCGTCCTCCGCGCCGCGGCCCATGCCCGCGGCCGCCATCGGCGACATCGGCATCATGCCGCCCGGCGAGCTGGCCGCCGTGGTGCTGCTGCGGGCCGCCGAACTGGCGCCTGCCTGCATCGCCGAGGCCGGGTTGCCGACGCCATTCGCGCCGGCCGCGCCCAGATTGCCGACCGTGCGGCCGTCGACCCAGGGGCTGAGCTGGCGCGCCGCGGCGGCCACGGCACCGCCGCCACCACCGAAACCGCCGAGACCGCCGCCCGCACCGGACTTGGCGCTCTTGTCCAGCTCCGCCTGCTCGGCCTTGTCCTTTTCCAGCGCCGGGTTGGTGGAGGCCACCGGGTTCAATGTCTTGTGCAGCGAGACAGCCGAATCCATGCCGGACTTCGCCGCGTTGGTCAGCGTGGGGATCATCTGCATCAGCATGCTCAGCATCTGCATCTGGTCCATGCCCTTGGGGGCATCGGTGACCGGCACCTTCTGGCCAGTGGCCGTCATCTCCGCGCTGTGCACGGTCATTTCGCCGCGCGTCTTCGCTACCGTCGCCGTGGCCTCGGCCATCGTCTCGACGGTGGAGGCGACCAGGAAGGCCTGGCCACCCGGGGTCGAGAGGAACGGCGCGGAGGCCGCGACCTGTGCCATGTACTTGGCGATGATGGCCGCCATCGTCGCGCCGCCGATGGCGACCGAGGTCGCGGCGGAGGCGACGCCTGCCGACTCCTGCGCGGCCTGGGTGGCGATCTTGCCGCCATCCTTCTGCGCCTCTTTGCCTTTTTCCTCGGCAGCGGCCGCGGCCTGACTCTGCCACAGCTGCATCGCCATCGTGAGCGCCGTACTGCCCAGCTGCACCACCGTCGAGACGACGCTGGAGACCTGGCTCAGTACCTCGGTCGGGTCGATGACAGGAGCGGCGGCCGGATCGGCGCCGACTGGTTGCGCAGCCGGATCACCGGTGGCCGCGGGCGCGGCGGCCGGTGTGGGCGCGGGGAATTGGCCGGTGCCGAAGGTGGCGGCCAGATCGGTGAGTGGCTTGGCCAGCAGCGACAGGTCGATCACCGGCAGCGGCGGCAGGCCCGGAATCGGTGGCAGCAGCGGGATTTCGGGCAGCTGCGGCAGGCCCATGTCCGCGAGGACATTGTTCACCGGCCGGTCCAACATCGGACCCACCGCGCTTTGGCGCAGCATGTCCAATACCGACTGATCGACCAGCTCCGACATCAGGCTTTACCGACCGCGTCGATGTCGGAGCCCGAGAGCCCGTCTGTCACTTGGTATTCGGTGGCCGCCTGCTGGCAGGTCAGCGCCGTCATGCCGTGCACGTAGGCCAGCTCGGCGACCGAGGTGAGGTGATTGGCCTGCGCCACCGCGAAGGAGGCGAGGAAATCCTGGCCGATCAAACCGAACACCGGGATGGCCGCAGCCATGGTGGCCGCCTGGTTCACCGAACCGGCGGTCGCCACACTGGCGGCACACGCCGCAGCCGTGTCCGCGTAAGCCCGAATCGCGTCAGGTTCGGCGGCCACATGGGGCCAGGGACTGATGTCAAAACCGTTAGGCATCGGAAACACCCTCTGCGCGAAAATGATTGGAACGTCCAGTCCGAATATACCGGATCACAGGATGAGTCGCGCAGTAAATATTAGGGTGGAAAACCTTAAGGGAGAGTAAATATTTGGTGCAGCCACTAGGTCTGAGCTGCGGATTCTTCATTGAACTCGGTGATGAGCTCACCCACCCGCGCCATGGCTTTGGCCGCCGCGCGATGAGCCGTGGAAACCACCGCCTGCTCGAATTCACCGGGTGACATTCGCGACACCGCACTGGTGAATCGCAAGTCCCGCAAGGCTCCGCTGCCGTCGACCTCGACGGTGACCGCACCATCCTCCGACGACTCCTGCTCGCGCACCTTCGCCATCTCGTCGCCGAGATCGCGCAACCGGTTCAGCGCCCGCTGCGCCCGCGCCTCGATCTCGTCCATCACCGGATTGGTACTCATGCCTCCGCCTCGCTGACGCTCGGCTTCGGCATGCGTACCGCACACTGGCACATGATTCGCTCTCTGCGTTCGCTCATGTCAGACTTCCCTCAACCAGCTCTGCGGCTCTTCGTCGTACTCTTCTTCCTCGACCCACTCCTGCGCCGCGACATCCTCCGGCTTCGGCAGCCCGGTCAGCGCGAGCTGTTGACTGGTCAACCCCGCCGCCTGCAACTCCTCCCGCCGCGCCAGCCCGGCCCGGTTCGCCGCCTGCCTGCACAACCGCATGATCTGATTCGCCAGCTCGGCCGGATTCCGCCGCAGCTCATCCGCTTCCACCGAAACAGCCAGCGGCAAGCCCTGTTCGGTGGTCCGCACCGAAATCGTGCCACTGATGTTCGCCGCCGTGGACATCGCATCAACCCCTCATCGCTTGTTGCTCAGTGTATGTCCCCGCCCTCCGGGTTCATCAGGCTGAATCAGGCACGGTGCGAAAGCCTCTCGTCCTTGATGGTCTGGACGACCTTCGCGATCTCCTTGTTGATCATGACCACGAACTTCTTTTCGTCGACGGGGTGCGCGACCGGCGGCAGGTCCGGAGCGATCAGATATCTGCCGTCATCGGGCAGATCCCGCCATTTGAGCTCGAGGGTGAGCCGTCCGCGCGGACCGTACACCGAATAACCCTGGCTCACGCGCACCATCCCGCGCGACGCCGCGACCGTCTTTTCGAACCGTTCCCCGGACACCGGGGTGGAGCCACCGCCGTAGGAGTCGTCCCACAGGCCGGAACTACTCGTGTCGACCATTTCTTCGCTCTTGGGCACCGGCAACTTGATACTGCCCTGTTTTCCCGGTTCGACTTTCGGCAGTTCAGCCACCACCGCATCGGCCAGCGCCAGTGGCTCGCATTCGGTGACGGTGAAACCGGCGGCGTGCTCGAAGGTCTTGCCGGTCACCTGCTTCAGGACGTACCCGCGGTCGCCACGCCGGACCGCGAGCACCCGGACCCAGCCTTCCGCGCGCTCGTACTCCCGCTCGTCGAATCCGCGCACTTCGAGAGCGATGTCCGGCTGCAACACGGCCTCGGAAATCTCATCGAGCACCCGATCGTCCTTGCCCCGCCACCGTTCCCGAACAAGGTGCAACGCACGTTCGTATTCATCGGTGGTCCGCATTTCACAGATGTAGGTGAACGGACGCGGGAGAATCGTGCCCTCGGACCGTGACCACAGGGCCATGAACTCGGTGTCGGTGAATTTCCAAGTGCGACTCACTGTTCGACCACCGGCCTGACCACCTTCGGCGCCTCACCGAGCAGTTCGTCCAGGTGCTGGTCGGATTCGAGGTAGGAAGGACGCTTGTAGTTCTGCTGGCCCTGGCCCGCGCCTTGGCCCGCCGCACCGGCGGGGCCGGGGGAACCTGGCATCGCCTGTGCGGCTGCTCCAGCACGGCTGCCGAGCGCACCGAGTCCCGTGCCGGTGGTCATGGCCGTGGCGGCGCCCGCGCGGGGGAACAGCTTCGCGGCTTCGGTCAGACCCAATCCCTTTGCCAGGGAGCCGGGACCCGGACCGGGGCCGCCGAGTTTCGACGCCAAGTCGCCCACCTTCGGCATGCCGTTTGTCAACGCGTTCTGCGCGGCTTGCTGCGCGGCCGCCAGCGCCTCGCTCGCACCCTTCTGGCCACCCTGGAGGGCTTCCTGCACAGCCTGCTGCGCGGCCTGCAAACCTTGTTGGGCGGCCTGCTGTGCCGCCGACGTGGCTTCCCTCGCAGCGGCTTGCGTCCGCTGCTGCTGCTGCTGAGCCTCTTGCCGCGCGGCCGCGTCCTTGGCGCGCTGCTCGGCCTCGGCCTGCCGACGCTCGTTGGCGGCCCGCTGCGTCTTCTCGTAGGCCTCTTGTTCATTCGCGCGCCGGGCCGCGTTTCTGCGCTGTTGCTCGGCGAACTCCGCGGCCCTCTTCTGCTCCTGCTCGGAGCGCTCCGTCGCTTTCGCCTGTGCCTTCTTCTGCTCCGCGGTCAAACCGGGACCGGGGCCGGGGCCCATCTTGGCTCTGGCAGGACCGGGACCACCAGGACCGGGGCCACCAGGACCGGGGCCAGGACCGTTGGCCAGGCTTTTCGCCAGCGCCTGCCTTTCTTCCTCGGAGAGCTTGCCGTCGTTGTTCGTGTCCCCCTTGACCTTCTCGTCATCATCGATCTTGCCGTTTTGGTTTTTGTCTCGGGAATCGTAGATCGGCGGGACGTCCTTGAACGCATCCGTCGGGGAGACGAGTTTCGGAATATGCTTGGACGTGAAATTGACACCACGCACATAGGTTTCGCCGAACAGCTGCTGCCGGTCGATCAGACGGTAAGTGTCGTCTTCCTCTTCCGTCTTGTAGGGCGGGGCCCAATAATGGGTATCCGCCAGGAACTCCGAAACGTATTTGAGCAGGGAATGGTGCTGCGCGGCACTTGTCGCGAGTGGTTCGAGGGAGAGGCGATAGTTGTTCAGGGCAGCTTTGATCGCCTGTGCACCTTCGCCCTCCCAGACCTTGCCATCCCCGGCAGCCGGGTTCAGGTGGTTGACAACCTTGTTACCGAACTCCACACCCCACTCTTCGATTTTTTTTCCGATATGTTTCCAATTTGCGGCGTCGTCGGCAACCATATCCGCGACGACGCCGCCCTCCAGGTACTGCCGGTTCGCATGAAGGGTGCCCCATCCATAACCTTGGACTTCCCCGACGCCCGCGTCCTGAGTGTTCTTGATATCCGGCTGCTTCCGGTTGTCCTCTATGTGGAAATCACTCTTATCAGGGTCATCATCTCCGCGAGCGCCATATATTTTATGGCCATCTTGCCTACCCTGATATTGCTTGACGGGTCCGTCCCAAAAGCCGGAATGATCACCCTCGCGCTGCGTGAGAGCCTCCGGGGCCTTTCCATCGGCGTAGTGCGTGTCTTGGAGTGGGGTCGAAATCCCGTCCAGCTGACGGAGGAGATCCTCGACGTTTCCTTCCTCGGCTTTGGCCATGTTCTTACCCGCCGCAACGACAGAGTCGAGCATGTCATCGAGGATCTTGTGGTGCGCGCCGAGGATGCGATACATCTCCTGACCCTGCTTACCGAACGCCTTGGCGAGCTCCGGACCCGAGGATATGGCGGGCGTGGACAGGTCGATCATGGAGGAGAGGGATGTGGCATTGCTCCACAGGGAGAACAACTTCCATTGGAGATCCGAGATCGCCTGCCCCACAGCGATCGCCGCCTGCGGATCGAACTTGATCCAACCCGCGTCGCCCGCCCGTTTTTTGATGTCCGGCCAGGGATTGCCGGGCAGCGGCAGCTCCGGGATCGAAGGTCCCGAGCCCCCGCCGTCATCTACCTGAGGTGGCATGCTTCGTACTCCTTGACTATCTCCGAAACTCCGGGACTGTCACGTCCGCCCGTGTGCCGTCTTGCGTCCATCTTGTCACGAATCGGTGGTCGGAACATCTCCCCACGATCCGTAAGCCCCAGTAACGCAAAGGGTCCGAACGTTCGGTCATTATCGCTTGTCTGCTGCTATCCGAACATGGTGGCCGCCAAGGAAAGTGCTAAGAAACAGTTAGGAAATATGCGGGTAGTGGACGCGGTCGTCGTCGGACAACTCGGTGATGCGGAGTTCGCCCGCTCCCCCGCAGATCGGGCACACTCGTGACCCCTGGCAGGAGCGGCAGCGGTGGCGGCCGGTGGCGGTGGGTGCCTTGGTCCAGCCGGTGCCGTGGCAGGTGGGGCACAGGCCCTGGCCGTCGCATTCGTAGCAGAGGACGGCGCCGACGCTGACGGTGTCCGGGGTGACGGACGGGGCGGACCGGGCGGGGGGTGGATCCGGGTGGTAGAGCTGGATGTTGGGGGTTTCACCCAGCAGGACGATGCCGCCGTAGCCGTCCTCGATGCGAGCTTGCAAACAGTAGCCCTCGCGATCGCCGCGGACGATGACGACGGTCGGGGCCTGCGGATCACGCTGGACTTGGACGGCCCAGCCTGCGGTGTGCAGCACCTGGGCAGCGCGGTCGGCGCGGGAAGGATCCGGTGGGCCGGACAGGTTGGCGACGGCCTCGAACCGGTGGCGGGGCGGATCGGCCCAGTCCACCTGGCTGGGATGCTTCGGGATAACCACATACGGTGCCGACCCGGGCACGAGCTGGGCACCGAACCAGCGCATCTGGCCGCGGAGGAACTCGGCGGAGCGGTCCAGCCACTCGCGCACGCCCTCGATCTCCGCCATTACCGTGCACCACCTTCGAGACTCGCCGTTGCCGGACGGTAACCGGCGGGCTTGTACACGATCACCATACGGTCGGTGGGCTGCGGCGGCGAGTACCTGGCCATGGCGTCCGGGTCGATCACATTGCTGGCGCCGGTGTCGATGGTGAACAGGTATTCGTCGCTGCCGTCGCCCTCGAACTCGGTGTGCTCGATCATCTCGAAGGCGGCCGCGACCGAGGGCCGCAGCACGCGGCTGATGGCGAGCATGAGCTTGTCGCCCTGGATATGCCCGCGGTCGCCGGGTTCGCCACCCTCCACCAGTTCCGACTTCATGTCCCACTGGATTTCGATGTGCGCGCCGGGCACCAGGGTGTGCGGCAATTGCTGGGCCAGGGCGTCGTAGTCGGCGTCGCCGTAGTGGGCGCTGACATTGTTGATGTAGTAGCGCGCCACGCCACCGTTGCCGCCGGCATTGAGCACCGCGCCGTGCAGCAGGAAGTCGGCCCACACCATGAGCGAACCCGGGCGGGTCAGCGGACCGGCGTCGAGGATGCCGAGGTTGCGGCGGCGCTGGCCGGCGTCGGCGTAATCCATGGGCAGTTCGGTTTGCAGGACGAGGCCGCGGCCGGAGGTGTCCTGTGCGGGCGTCAACTCGACCGCGAACCCACCGCGCCCGACACCCACGTCCACGGTGTGTCCGCCCTCGACCGCCGCGGGCACCGACGGGCGCGGCACGAACCGCACCGGATGGCTCTGCTGGGCGGGCAGCCGATACTGCGCGCGCGGACGCGAGAGCACGTCGACCGAGGACCGGCCGTTGGCCTCGTCATGGATCACCACGACGTATTCGATGTCCAGGCCGGCCACTTCGGCGCCGCGGTTGGCCCGGTCCATGGCGTGGAAGAAGTCGAGCATGGACATGGTCGCCCCGTGCGGGTTGGTGGCCAGGATCGGGAATTGCACCTGCCCGGTAGTCCGATCCAGCAGGCCGCCGACCCGGTCCGGCATCTGGGTGTAGGCGCGGGCCGCCTGCCGCATCCGCTCGAAATCGATGAACCGGTTGATCTGCTGCATGTAGCCCGGGGTGTTCTGCACCTCGGTGATCGCGGCCTCCAGCGCGGACCGCCGCCACTCCGGGGGCATCGGATCGTTGAAAGCGCGTTTGATCGGAGCCAGGGCGGCGACCAGGTCGTCGCCCGTGAACAGTTTCGCCGCTTCGAGCTGTTTGCGGATGGTGCTCACGTCACGGTTGGCGAAGATCGGCTCGAACAGGCGGCGGCACTGCTCCTCGCGCATCCGGGCATTGAGCGAAAGCCCTTCTGCCATCAGCACTTCGGAGGCGTGCTCACCGGTCAGGAAGCGGGCCAGCTGGCCGAGGTGGGTGAGCGCGGCCTCTTGGAACGCCGGGTCGGTCAGTGTCTTCCCGAAGACGGGCCGGAAGGCGACGGCGCCACCGTATTCCAGCCCGATTCGGCGCGAGAGCTCCGGATCGTGGGCGGCCAGCGCTGCCGCCGCCGGACCGACCGGGTCCGCGTCCATGCCCAGATGCGCGATCAGATCATCGAAATCGGCCCGGATCTCGGGGGTCAGCTTGCTGCGGGCGGGGTCGAAGATCGACTGGTCCAGCTGGGTGGCAAGCACTTTCAGCTCCGCGAAGCGCGGACCGGGGTGCTGGAATTCGGGGTCGGTCAGCTGCCGGATGCGGGTGAGCATGTGCGCGACGGCACGGGGCACGTCCCGGGTGCGCAGTTGGTCGGACAGGATGATGTCGAACGCGGCACCGCCGGGACGCAGCTGGAAGCTTCCGACTTCGCTCTCGAAACTGCTCTCGACCCGCACGTGCACCTGGCGGCCGTCGGGCAGTAGGAAGTGGCCGTCGCGGTGCCAGCCGGTCTCGACCGGCATGATCGCCCGGAGCATGTTCGCGATCGCCTGCCTGGCCAGTTGCGGGGTCAGCACGCCGTCGTCGACCATGCGGCCGTTGCCGTCGAAGTTGCCTATGCCCTCGATGATTTCGCTGTAGCCGCCGGGCAGGGCGGAGGTTCGCGGTTGCGCCGGCTCGAGGTATTCCGGCCCGTCGGTCTCCGCCTGGCCATCGAGATACTCCGCCCCCTCGACCTCCCGGCCCGGCACGACCGCTTCCGGCAGCGACGGGTCCTCACCCAGATACTCCGGCCCCTCGCCCTCCTGGACCGGCACGTGAGCTTCCGGCAGGGACGGATCGTCACCGAGATACTCCGGCCCCTCGGTGGTGGGCACGATCTGGGTCGGCGTCACCGGATTCTGCCCACCGAGACTCGATTCGCTCGCCTCGGCGGACGCCCCCGACATGTGCTGGTTCGTGGATACCTCGGACTCGGTGCTGCGCGGCCGCTCGATGCCGATCATGGTCGGCGCCTGGTCGAGCGGCTCCGTGACGGCGCGGCTCGTGTCGATCATGGTCGGCTCGTGCGGCACCGCAGGCGTGACCGACCGGGGCGGAGTGGGTGTGCCCGGTGTGGGAATCGCGGTGATCGTCTCGGCCCCCGCGACCAACCCGGCCACCTCGCCGACCCCGAGCTTGTGCGCGATCCGGGCCAGATAGGTGGCTACGGTGTGCTCGGAAATCTCCAGCGCCGCGGCGATTTCGGTGTTCGACCGCCCCGCGGTACGCAGCGTGTACACCTCAGTTTCCCGGGGGCTCAACGCGGTACGCCCCTCGCCGGACTGCGGCCGCAGGGCGAACTCGGCGTCCATGGGCAGGATGCCCGCCCGCAGCGCGGTTGCCACAATGCCCGCCCGGGCGCTGATGCCCAGCGCGCGGCCGATCCGGACCAGGTGGTTCTTCACCACGGACTCGGTGGTGTCCAGGGCCAGCCCGACCTCCTTGTTCGACCACCCGTCCGCGACCAGAGCCAGGACCTCGAGCTGGATGTCGTCCAGCGCGTCCGGGTGCAGCCCGCCCTCGAGCTTCATGTCGACAAGTGGATCCGAGAACGGCAGGATGCCGCTGCGCACGCCGATCGCCGCCATCGCGGCCCGATCGCCGGTGCCGAGCTTGATGGCGATGCTGTTCAGGTGGGTGTGCACCGTGTAGTCCGCGAGCGTCAACCGCTCCGCGATCTGCTTGTTGGTCAGGCCCGCCGCCACCAGGTCCAGCACTTCGACTTCCCGCGGGGTGAGATCGCGGTGGGTGATCAGCGCATCGGGGTGGGCCTCCGTATCGGCGGCGTGCTCGGTGCTCGGCAGCAGCGCCTTTCCCTTGGCGCCGTATGCGATTGCGGAGATCTTGCGGGACCCGGGCGTGACCGTGCCTGGCACGTGCTCGCGCCACGCGCCGTCGTCGACATTGGGATCGCTGACCATGACCTGGCCGTCCACCAGCCGCCACAGGGTCAGGTGCGCGACATTCATGCCGCCGATCGAGTACTCCTCGACCATCAGCATCGCGGTGGCCGGGTCGTCGGGGTCGGTCAGGCGCGCGGCGATCGCGTCCCGGGAATCGGCGGGTCGCATCCGGCCGTGCGCGTACTGCTCCTCGACCTCGAGCGCGGTCCGACCGGACAGTTTCGCCTCGGTGGGCACGGTGACATCCAGCCCGGCCGCGCGGCCGGTGCGCATGGTTTGCCGGACGCAGTCCTCGGCGGGCCGCGGATTCGGCAGCGGCGCACCGGCTTCGGGTAGGGCGAAGCCCGTCCCGCCATCCGAAGTGTCCGAGGCCGCGCGCGGGCCGGGTACCTGGCCGCTCGGTTCCGGACCGGTGGCCGGGGCACCCGGACGGCGGATTCGTTCGGCGAAACGCCGCAGGAAGCTCCGCTTCGCCGCCGGGCTCTCGGGTTCGGCTGAGCGGCCCTCGATCTCGGCCTGCGGTTCGACAGCCGCGGTGGGCGTGCTGTCGATCTCCGGCTTCGGGGTGTGCAGCTCGACGAGCGCGGCCGGGACGAGCGGCGCGATCCGGGCCGACCCGTCCAGCAGCAGCTGGGCGATACGCTCGGCCACCTCGTCGGGGCTGGTGCCGCTCATCCCCTGGAACCACCGGGACAGCACATCCGTGGGGTGACCGGCGTGATTCGGCGGCGCGACCCGCCAGCCACCTGCACCGTCGGCGTGCAACCGCAGCGTGAAGGACACCACTCCGATGGGCAGGTTCGTGTCGACGGATTTGCCTGCGGGCCGGTCGCTGAAATCCCGGATCGGGAGCGGGATCTGGCGGGTGACCATCCGGTGGCTGATCGCGGCCGGATGCGGCTCGGTGATCGACGGGTCCGCCTGCACCATCCGGAAGCCGACGTGCTCGAACCCGTGGGTCACTTCGGCATGGGCGGTACCCGCGGCGATGAAGGCATCCGGCCCGAGCAGCTCGAGCCATTGCCGGATATCGAGATCGAAGGTGAAGTCCGGATCCACCTCGCTGCGCAGCCGATAGCGCAGATAGTGATCCAGCAGCAGTGGCGCGACCTCGTCGTAGCGTGCCGCGCGGAACATGCCCTCGGCGTCGTCTTTCAGCATGTCCGCGACGACGACCTCGCCGTCGGATCCCAGTGTGACCGATAGGTATTCGAGTTCGTGCGATCCCCGCCACAGCACGCCGTCGAAGTCGGGCTGCTCCAGCTCGAGATCACGCAGCAGGTCGACGTGCTCGCCCGGTTCGGCGAGCACCAGCAACCGTGGCTTGTCGCTGCCCGGATGCGGCGGGAGCAGGGCGAGCCGATCCGCGAGCGGGCCCTCGTCGACAACCCGTTGCGCGCCCGGGTTTTCGGCCAGCACGCGGTCCAGCTCCAGGCCGAACACACCGGAGTCGAGACCGGGTGTCTCCGGCTCGGAGGCGGTGGCCGCTTCGATCGCGGCCTCCAGGGCGTCGAGCGCGGGCTGAGCGGCCGAGTCCTCCTCGATGTCCCACGGCAGTCGCCGGTTCAGGTCCTCGCTGGCGAAACGGGCGAGATCCAGCGCGATCTGGGCGTCCACCAGACCGGTCTCGGCCAGATAGGCGCGCACCGCCGCGAGCTGCTGCGCCGTGTCCTCGGCGGCCATGTAGGCCTGCTCGGCCGGGCCGAGCGGCACGAATGCGCCCTGGGCGCGCTGGATGAACAGCTCCCGGATCGCCTCGACGAAGCGGGCGGCGTACAGGTCCAGCATCGCGTCCGTAAGCTCCGCGGGCGCGACGGTTTCCGGTGCGGGCGTGTTCGCCGTCGGTGGAATGGCGTGTGCGCGATCCCATTCCGAACGGATGAAGGTTTCCAGGTCGACGCCGTCGACAACCGGGCCGAGCGCCGCCAGCTGCTCCCGAACGGTACGGGCCGCGAACCGGTAGGCCACCGCGTGCATCGCCGCCCGCGGCACTTGGTTGTCGTTGCGGAGGCCGTCGTACTTCGACTCCACCGAATAGGCGTTGCGCAGCAGGCTTTCGGCGCGGTCGTAGGCGGCATAGTAGGCCTTCACCAGCGGGCCGCCGGTGTAGCGGCTGTAGCCGTGCATTTCGCGGCGGTGGTGGAACCGGCGGGCCTCGGCCTCGGCGCGCAGGTCCAGCGTCGCCGTGACGTAGTTGTCGCGGCCCTCGGTCAGCAGGGCCATCGGGTCAGCACCCGAACGCGTCGCCTGCGCCAGGTGCGCCGCGACGACCAACTGCTCGGCATTGGAGACAGAGCCGCGGCCGAAGGGCAGCACCAGGGTGTTGGTGACGGCGTCGTAGCCCGATTCGCGAGTGAAGTTCTCGCGACCGGCGTCGATCGTTCCGATCTGGTCGAAGCCGAACCGGATCCGCACGCCAAGGCGCTCCAGGGTTCGCATGGCCCAGCGACCGGTCTCTGTCGACTGCAATTCAGCTCGGACGCTGGCCATTTCGCGGTTCGCCGTGCGCTCCAGCGACGGCAGCACGGCCCGGTCGGCGATCTCCAGATCGCGCGGGACCGCGGCCTCTCGGCGTGGGCGACCGTTGATGTCGTCCATGGCGCGGCCCACCGCCGCGGCGCGCGCGTGCGCTCGCTGCCACAGTTCGGTGAGCTCGACCAGCGCGCCCATCTGCTCCCGGCTGTGCGTGGGCCACATGCGGACCTCGGAACGCAGGAAGTGATCGGACATCACGTCGAGCACGTAGTGCAGTCGCGTCACCCGATCCGTGGTGTCGGGCATTGCGGCGACCTTGCTCGCGGTCATCGCGCGCACTTGGTCCTGGACCTGATCCCAGGCCGTCTCGAGCGCGTCGATCTCCCGTTGTAGCGCCGCGTCGATCCGCATCAGGCGCTGCCGCTCGCGCACCTGCCGCTCCGTCAGCTCGAGCCCGCGGCTCATGCCCTGGCGGCTCTCCCACTGGCTTTCGAGGGTTTCGCGCAGATCCGTCGCGGTGATGAACTCCGCGCTCTCCAGCAGAGCGTCGACCCCGGCCACCCGCCGGGCGCGGCTCGCCAGCGCGTCATCGGTGCCTGGGGCGACCTGCGCGCTGTCGTAGGCGGCGAAGTAGCGGGCGAACAGGGCCTGCTGGAACGCCAGGTCGGTTCGGTCGACGCCGAGCAGGTCGGTCCGCGCGAAACCGGCGGCCTGCACCTGTTGATCGAACTCGGCCCGCCAGGCGATCGCGGTGGCCTCCGCGCGCAGCCACGGCTCCACGAACGCGTCCTGGTCCATATCGCGGATCAGCATGGGTTCGGTTTCCACCGCGTCGGCCGCGACGGCCTGCATCCGGGCCGCGTGCGCGAGCACCTGCTCCGCCACGGCGATGAGGCCCCGGCCGGTGGTGTCGATGGTGATCCGGCGGATGCGGCCGTGGAAGTGATCACGATCGCCGAACTGGACGTGGGCTTCGGCATTGTGCAGGACCGCCATGGCCTCCTGGCCGATGGCGGTGCGGAACAGCAGTTCCCACACCGGGTGGGTGGCGTCACCGGGCAGGCCGAAGACCGTCGGACCCAGCAGCGGGTCGGGCGGCTGCGCAGCCAGCTCGATCCGCGTGGTCCGCGGCTCGTCGGCGAACGGGTCGTCCGGGTCCGGTTGCGCGCCAGCCTGATCCGATACGGTCGCGCCGATCAGCAGGTTGTCCTCCGGCAGCGGCGCGGTGCGATCGCCGACATTCTGGACGACCTGGCCGTTGCGCCAGACCACCGCGCGGGTCGCGGCGGTCTCCGCGAGGGAGCCGCCGGTCAGCTCGGCCAGCGAGACCCGATCGCCCGCGGCGGTCCGGAACCAGGCCAGCCCGTCGTCGTCCGGCTTGCCCTCGTAGGTGACGCGCTGTCCGTCGACCTCGAAAACGTTGTCGCCCAGGTACTTCACCGTGTACGCGTGCGCACCGATCCCGGTCTGCTGGTCGGCGGTGTGGCGCTGGTCGAACACCCACGCCATCGCACCCGGCCTCGCCTGGTGGATCAGGCCTTCGACGAGGTTCGCGTGCGCCTCGTGCGGCCCGGCGGTATCGAACCCTTCCGGCCGCGCCCCCCGCAGCAGCCCCCGCACATCCCGCCAGCGCCGCCCGGACGGACTCCGGGTTTCCGGATCCGGCAGCCCCGCGACATCACCCTGATCCGCGGCCACCCGCGCCAGCGACCGGTCGACGCAGTCGGCGATCGGCAGATCATCGGCCTCGGCCGGAACCAGCTGTGGTGCAACGGTATCCGGTTCACTGAACCCGTGCACACCATCGGAGAGCGGCCCGGCGTCCGTCACGGCCGGTAGCACCGCCGCGACCACGGCCGCCACGTCGAGCTTCCGGTTCAACCGGAGGACGGCCCGATACTGCCGCTGCTCGATCACATGCTCGGGCAGGGCGAGTGCGGCAGCGATATGGGCGGTCTTCTCCTTCAGAATGAAGCGCTGCTCGATCAGGGTCCAGTCGGCCTCGGAGAGGTGCCGCGCAGCCTGCCGCAAGGCGTCGGGGTCGGCGGCCAAGTCGCGCACCCGGCGCAATTCGGCGCTGTCGCGAGTCTGCGCGGGGATTCGCGCGTCCGGATCGGTCGCGAGCAGCTCGACCAGCTTGGCGATCGCCCGCGTGCGCACCTTGCTGGTCGCCTGCGGGGAGATGTCCAGTGCGGCCGCGATTTCGGTGCGCGACCAGCCCTCGAGGAACATCACGACGGCCGTGCGCTGCTGCGGGGTCAGCAGATCCATGCAGTCCAGGAAGTTTTCGTCGTCGGCCTGCCAGGCGGCCACGACCGTCGCGTCGGCGCCGGTGACCACAATCGCCCCGGACAGCTTCTTGACCATCCGTCCGACGGCCAAGACCTCCCGCTCGGCCAGCCGGTCCTCGCTGATGCCCAAGTCCGCAGCGGTATCGGCCGACGTCATGCCCTGCATGATGCGGCGTCGAATGATCTTGGCACCCTGGGTATCCAGCGACTGGACCGCGCTGCGCACCCCGGCGGGATCATCCCGCTGCATCTTTTCCAATGCCAGCAGGGCTTCGTCCGGCGACATCCACACCACCGCGGCCGGCTGGGCCAGCGCTTCGACCATCTGTCGAATCGCTTCCGCACGCAACACCTGCACCGCCGCCGCATCGACCGACAGATCGACCGCGATCGCCGCGGGCCGCAGCCCTTGCAGAGTCAGGTCGAGGCAGGTGCGCTGCTGTTCGGTGAGCGTGCCCAGGGCCCGGCGCCAGGCGCCGCCGCCCTTCTGCTGCGCCGCGACCACCACCGCCGCGTCCGCGAACAGTTCGGGGTCGGCGCGGCGATCCGCCCACACCGCCTCGAGGGCCGGGTGTCCAGTGGCCGCAATCGATTCCGCGAACCGGACCACCGCGCGCCGGACCTGCCCCGGGTCGACGCCGGCCGCCGCGGCGACCTCCGGCAGCGACGGCTGGCTGCGGAAGCGCAGCAGCAGCTCCCGCTGGTGCGCGTCGAGCCGACGGAAGCCGTCGTTCAGTTCCGCCTGGGTCGCCGTGGCGAGCGCCGCACCTTCCAGGCAGGTTGCCGGGCGGCCGCTGAACTGGGCGAACGCGCCTTGCAACCGCCGGTGCAACTGGAGCGCCGCGTTCTTGGTCGGCTGCGCCGCCGGACGTGGATCGTGTACGGCGCCGTTCCAGCCGCGAAGGCCCTTGGCGGCCTGCGCCATGTTCGCACCCGTGAGATTCGGCGCAGCAGTAGCACCGATCGCACCACCAACACCGGCACTATGCGCGGCATCCCAATCAACAGCCGCGGGCGTCCCCGAACCCGCGGGCTTCGGCGCAGCAGTAGCACCGATCGCACCACCGATCCCGGCCGCGTGCGCGGCATTCCAATCCAGCGCGCTGTCGCCCGTGCGGTGCGGTGCGGCCGTGGTGCGGGACAGGTCCAGGCTGATCGGAGCCACCTTGCCGGTGCCCGTGGCGAGGTTCTTGTGGTAGAAGACGGTGTGGTCGGCTACCGGGGCGAGGGTGGTGGGTGCGTTGGCCGCGGCGGGGTGGTTGGTGAGTACCTCGGCGACGGCGTGCAGGATGCGGGCCGACTCGGGGTTCGGCATCAGGGCGGCGAGGGCTCGCAGGCGTTGCGGGGCAACGATTTCGGCGAGTCGGTCCGCGTCGGATGCCTGGTCGAACGGTGCGCCGTGCGCGTCCCACAGCAGGTGTTCGTGCAGGGTCAGCTCCAGGACACCCGCGTGGTCGCCCTGGTTGGGCACCCGGACGGGCATCAGGATCTGCGCGTGCTCGCCCCGGGGCAACATCAGCTGGAAGGCCTGCCACAGGGTGCGCAGTTCGGCGTCCGCCGCGAGGGCCTGCGGGTGGGTCTGCCCCCAGTCGGTCAGCGTCGTGGCGACGATCTGGTTGACGCCCAACGGCGGCGCGAGCTCGACAATTCCGTGCGCGTTGTAGCCGCGTGCCATGAGCAGCCACTTGAGTGCGTAGGCGGCCTCGGCGTAGGCGGCGCGGGCAGGGCTCGGATCGACCGCCGGTTCGGCGGTCGCGGGTTCGAGCGTAGCTTCGGCGGTGTTGGGCACCAGGGCCGCGGTGAGAATCGCGTTGCCGCGCACCACGAATCGACCGTGCATCTCGGTCAGCGGCAGGCCGTCTCTACCGGTCGCCTTCACCATCAGCTGCACGTGGAACGTACCGGCCTCGATGTCGAAAGTGACCAGCGAGTCGTGGAAGACGTGGTTCAGGCGCAGACTCTGGTCACCGGTCGCGGTGTACCAGGCCTTGAAGATGCTCTCCTTGACCGAGAACAGCACCTTGTCCCAGGCCACGCCGCTGTCCGGCAGACAGTCCAATTGCTCCTGTACCCAGAGCAATTCCTCGACCCGGCCCGTGCCGTACATCAGCTCCCGAATTGACCGGTTGTCTTCGGCGTCGATGCCGACTGCCCGGAACTGCTCGGTGTCGGCCACCACCGCGGCGTAGTAGTTGAGCTGGGTGACCCGGTTGATCATCTTGTTGGTGAGGCTGCCGACCAGCCCCTCCGGGAACACCGGTTCGCCCAGCGGGCCGCGCGGAATCTCGACCTCCCCGTGGCCGCGCTCCGCCAGCGCACGCCGGGCGGCGGTGCGCGTATTCGCCTTCTCCCGCACCCAGAACGGCGTCGACGTCTCCTTCAGGAGGACGGCGGCCTCCCCCGGCAGCAGGGTCGCGGTCGGATCGTCGCCGACGATCTCGTAGGTGGACAGCTCAGGAAGCAGCTGACCAATGAGCGAACCCGGTGCCTGGCGGAGGCCGTCGACGACCCCATCCTGATTCACCTGGGCGTCGGCCGACTCGTAGGCGCGGTTCTTGCTGGCGTCGACACCGAGGTCGGCGTCGTCGAAGATGTCCTTCGGGGTGAGGCCGGGCAGGATATCGGTGACCCCGACGTGCAGGCCCATACCGCGGTAGGCCGCTTCGCCCGGGTGCTTCGGATGCTCGATCACGTCCAGGCCGTGCTCGGCGGTGTAGGCGGCGACCCGGGCTTGGATGTCGGCGAGGACGCCGGTCAGCGTCTGTTGGTCGATGCCGATGACGACGGCGGCGAGTTCGTCACCGCCGGTGCGCATCGGCACGACGGCGCCGCCGACCGCGTCGAGGGCGTAGCGGAAGGCCTCGGCGATGCCGCGGAAGTGCACGTTGGCGGCCTCGGCCCGGTTGTTCATCAGTGCGTTGAGGCCGCTGAGGTTGGCGATATCGGCGGACAGGAAGAACGCGGGCACGCCGGTTTCGGCGACGAACTGCTGGGCGCGCACCACCTCGGCGGTCTTCACGCCGGAGAGCCGGGCGTCGTAGAAGTCGGTGACCTCGTCCCGGCCGACCGGGCGGTACATCGCCTCGGCCACCAGCTCCGGGGTCAGCTCGCCCAGCGCACGCAGACCTTCGGCGAACGCGAAGCGGCGCAGTTCATCCGGTGACGGGTAGGCGGCGAGCGCGGGTAGGTTGCGGTTCAGTCCGCCGAGGGCGAGTCCTCGCGGCGGCGTTTCAGGTCCGCGCGCAGTTTCGCTTTGGCCGCTGCTCGCTTCTCCGCCAGCTCGCGTTCCAGTTCCTGGATCCGTCGCGCCCGCTGTTCCGGTGTCAGCCCGGTCAGCCCCAGTCGCTCGTCGCGGGTCTCCTGCGACATCGGTCCTCCCGTTCTTGCTGGCGTCGACGCCGAGGTCGGCGTCGTCGAAAATGTCTTTGGGTGTCAGGCCCGGCACGATCTCGGTGAACCCGACATGCAGGCCGACACCGCGATAGGCCGGGTCGCCCGGATGCTTCGGGTGCTCGATCTCGCTGAGCCCCTCCTGCCGAGCATAGGCAGTGACGCGCCGATTCACCTCGGCGATGATCTCGGTCAGGGTCTGCTCGTCGATGCCGAGCACGATCGCGCCGACCTCGTCACCGCCGGTGCGCATCGGGATCACCACGCCGCCGGAGTCCTCCAGCGCGGTACGGAACGCGGTGGCGATGCCGTGGTAGTAGACGTTCGCGGTCTCGGCCTGGTTGTTGCAGAACGCGTTGAGCCCGCTCAGGTTGGCCACATCCGCCGAGACGAAGAACGCGGGCACACCGGTATACGCGGCGAAGTTCTGCGCCCGCAACACCTCCGCCGTCTTCAGCCCGGACACCCGCGCGTCATAGAACTCGGTGACCGCGTCGCGTCCGACCCGCTCGTACAGAGCCTCGGCCACGGCCTCCGGCGAGGACAGATCGGTCTCGAACACCTTGCGCTCGAATTCGGCGCGGTGCACGTCGTCCGGGGACAGGTAGGACCGGGCCACCGCCTCCGAAGACAGGGTCGAACCCGACTCGGCAGCAACGATATTCGTAGTCGATTGGATATCGGAGTCGGGTTGCGGACCCATACCCGGCTGCCAATCGAGCTCGAGCAGTCTCCTGTAGAGGATTCTTTGCGCTACGGTCGCCGTGACGGGATCGAGCCGGACCGCGGCGTAAGCCTCGGCATAGGTTTCGTAGATACTCAGGGAGCCGTCTGCCCGGAAGCAGTACCCGGTGAGCTCGACTCGTAGCCATAGCCGGAAGAGCGTGGGGAAGTCCGGGCCATACAAGATATCCGGGCCGACCTTGCGCACCAACTGCTCGCGGCATGCCGCTTCCAAGTCGTCCCACGCTTGCTCCCAGTCTGCGTTGAGAGCCTCCACGGAGGCCGTGCGGCCGCCCGCGGCGTGCATCGCGTGTCCGAGCTCGTGGGTGATCACCGTCCGCACCGGCGAGTCGGCCGAACCGACCGAGAAACGATGCGCCACATTCCGTTCGACCCGCCGGCGGAGCAACCCCGGGTTGATGGCGTAGCGCTCGTTCAATACGAGAACCACTGCGGTGGGCCGCATCCCGGGAACCTCGGGCCCCACAAAGTGCGTGTGGGCGAGCACATGATCCCCGAGCGGGGCGATGTCGAGCGCGACGACGTCGAGCGCCGGGTTGGCGCGCAGCTCGTCGTGAACCGTCTGCAGGTATTCCCGGAAGGTGTCGATGCCGACATCGGGGATGGCCGCGCTCGGTGCGCAGACATCGGTTTCGGCCGTGAATGCGGTGGCCTGTGCCAGCGCCGCCCGGCGCTGCTCGGCGAACGCGGGATCGACGGGCGCGGAGGCGTCGTACGGAGTGCGGCGGTGCCATGCGGCGGCCTCGCGCTGTAGCAGTTCGAACAGCGCGCGCTGGCCGTCGGTGGCCGCTGTGCCCTCCGCCGCTTCGCGCTTGACGGCCTCGAACGAATCCGCCAGGGCCGCCGCAAGTTCGAGGGAACCGTCCCGCTGATCGAAGAGTGCCGCTCCGAACTGCTCGTGCAACCACTCTCCGAACGGTACGGTGCCCCGATAGTCGTTGGTATGCCGGTGCCGCAAGGCGTCCATCGCGTGAGCTTCGGCTCGCCACCGCCCGGCGTACACCATCGCTTGACCGAAGGCGAAGACCGTAGCCCAATACACTTCTCCTGGCGGGAGTTTCGGGCCCTTGGCGTACTTCCGGCGCAAGGTGATCCGTTTCGTGAACACCTGCTGATCGAGCCCGGGTTCGACCGCGAAGGGCGCGTCGAGGTCCTCGTCGCGCCATGAAATCGCGACCTGGCGCAGATCGATCTCCGGGTGCTCTGTGAGCATCTCGTGCACCGCCTGCACGAACTCCCGCGCCCGGTCCAGGTCGATATCGAGATCGGGGTCCAGGAACGGCAGGACCATCACGTCGGGGTGATGCTCCTGCAACGCCACCTCGAGGTCGAAGAGACTGTCGGCCTCACTGATATCCCATGTCAACGGGATAAGGTTGTCTGCATCGGCAAAGTCGGGTGCCGCGTCGAAGTCTGTTGGGGGCAGGACGGCGCCGAACCCGCGGAACCCACCCGCCAACAGTCCAGAGGGTTTCATAGCGTCCCCGATAGCACCCCCGACGGCCCCCACAATCCCGCCGAGGCCGAATCCTGGTGCCTTCGGCTGGTTCACGGGACCGTCCAGCGACTCCGGTCCCTCGACCATCGCGGAAGTTTCGGTCAGGGTCGAGGTCGACGGATCGGAGGGGTCGACGGCTTGGTCGCCGGTAGCTGGTTCGGGGGCGACCTCGTCGGTGTCGGCTTCCGGGGTTGCTGGCGTATCACCCTGCGGTGCAGTGGGATCGGTCGGTTCGGCCGGATCGGTGCCGGGGTCGGTGCCGGGATCCGGGTCGCTGTCGGCCATCGAGCGGATGAACCAGATCGACTTGCCGCGGCCGTTCGCGAGCGGCGCGTAGTCCCAGGCGTCGGTCTGAGTGTGCAGGATCTGGATTCCGCGACCGCGTTCGTCGTAGGCCGCGGCGTCCTGCTTCTCGGCTTCGGTCCGCTCGGGCGCCGGCGGTGCTTCGTTGTCGCCGGCTGCGGCGGCGGCCAGCGCGTCCAGATCCAGATTCGCGAAGGCATCCTCGTCCACGCCATCCAAGAACGCATC
>NZ_BDBP01000003.1 GCF_001613045.1 Nocardia lijiangensis NBRC 108240
GAGGTCATCACCCTGCAACAACTCCGGCTCGGCGGCCTGCTTCGCGGCGGCCTCCTCCGCAAGGCGGCGCTCCTCCGCAAGGCGGCGCTCCTCCGCCGCCGCCACCCGTTCCTCCATCAGGTTGGCGTTCTCGCGGATCGGGCCGCTCGGCGGGTGGCTCGCGACATTGTCGATGCTTTGCACCACGAGTTGACCGGCACCGGGCAGTACGCGCAGCGTGACCCGCACCGGGCCGGTGCTGTGCTCCAGGGAGTTCGCGACCGCCTCGCTGGTCGCCAGCCACACCATTTGGAGGTGCACGGGCGCGTCGGCGCTCCAGCCGATGTCCGCGAGCTGATCCCGCAGCCAGCGCCTCGCGATTCCGGCAGGACGGACGCGCTCGCGCTTGGCGTGGTCGTGCTCGTAGAGGTCGTCGGGACGTTCGGTATCCGTAACCTCCTCGCCCACGGTCGTTTCCGCATAGTGCCCGGGGTGCCCCTCCAACACCGCACCGGACTGGGCGAGCCACGGCAGGATCACCGATTCGTGCATTTCGACGAACGCGTCGGCGAGCCGGATCGGGTCCGAACCCGGCTGGAAGGCCGGATCCTTCGTGTCCACACCGGCGTAACCCAGATCGAGGTCCCGGTACCGCATCGTGATGCCGTTCGCGTCACGGGTGAATTCCAGCGTAACCCGGCCCGAGCCACCGCGTGTGAGGTCGAGCGCCAACGTCACCGACAGCGTGTCGACCGGCCCGCCGGCGGTCTCCAGGTGCTGCATGTCCACGCTCTCGACCCGCGTCGCGAAATGCGTTCCGGAGCCCGCCAACTGGGCCGCGTGCCCGCCCTCGCCATCGAGGAGATCGCCGACCGAGATGGTCGGGGTGCCGTCGAGCCACAGGCTCGGAGTCTCGGGATTTACTGCGCCGGGCGGGTTCTCGTCGAACTCGAACCACACGGTCTTGGCGTTACCGGCGTCCGGCGCGACGTCACCGTCCTCGACCGTATGCCAGCCCGCGCGCTGCGCCAGCGATTTCAGCAGCGTCACGCCACCGACGTCACCCGCGGGTGCGACCGGGAATCGTGAACTGCCATCGGTCATTTCGACACTGACCAAGCGTTCGCCGACCGGGCCGGACACCCGCACCTCGAACGTCCCGTCCCCGTCGGTGTGCACCCGGGCGTTGCGTGCCAGTTCCTCGGCCAGCCGGCTGGAGGAGACCACGTCCTCCGACACCCGCCAGCCGGGCATCAGCAGCGGCGTCAACCGGCCCGCCAGCTCGACGTCGGCCGGATTCTCCTGCCGCACCGGCATTTCCAGTGCAACGGCGGGGTTGCCGGGTGCGCCGTTGATGGTGAGGACGATGGCGCTGTCACTGCCCTCGGGTGTCATCGCCACGCGGACGCGTCCGCCCGTCGGCGAATCGGAGGTCTCGATCTCGACCTGTCCGCCCGCGCGCAGGACATCCATCAACACCGCGGCGACCACCGGCACGGAGTCGGTGTCGCCGCGGGCGTCCAGCACTTCGGATACCCGGGCCAGGGCATCGGCGGCGGTCGGATCGACGTTCGGCGATCCTTGCGCGACGGCCTCGTCGGCACCGATGTTGTAGGCGGGCCGCGCCGCCGGATCGGACGGGAAGGAGTCGAGGGGGCGGACCGGTTTGCCCACGCGGTCGAAGACGATGCCGGACAGCGCCACAACGCCCGGTCGGGTCGAACCCCACCGGTAGGCGCGCCAGGTCTTGGTGCGCGGGTCGAACTCCATGACAATGCCGTTGCGCATGGCCATGGCGTAGGCGTGCGCGCCGATGCCGTTGGCGTCGGGACCGGCGTAGTGCTCGACGACCAGGATCTCCGACGCCGGATCGCGGCTGTCGAGCAGGCGGAGGGCGATCGCGTCGCGGGAGGTCAGGCGTTCCAGACGGCCACCGGCGTGCACTTCGGCCTCGTCGGCGGTGCGCCCCGCGAGCCCCGGCGGTTCCGTGAACGGCAGGATGTTGCGGTCCGGCTTGCCGCGGCCGATCACGTTCAGCGACTCGTCCAGGCAGTCGTTGTCGGTGATCTCGGTCTGGTCGGCCGGTGCGTGGGCCTGCGTGCCGTCCGGCGCCAGCACACCGGGGACGGCCGCCGCGTCGCGGGCCGCGGTGATGTGCGCGAGGGTCGCCAGACCCTCGGTGGGCGTGCGAGTTTCGGGGTCGGCGAAACCGAACCAGCGCAGGTGGGCCTGTTCGGCGGGGTTGTCGACGGCGGCCGCGGGCAACGCCTGCGCGGGCAGATCGGTGGCCGAGAGCAACTGGCTCTTGGGGCCCGTGAGCGCTCGCACGCCATTCCGCAGGAATCGCGCGGTTCGGGTCTGCCCGGCGAGCATCCGGACGTCGAGCCCGGACAGGAGCTGACGGACCCGCATGGTCGTCCACTGGGCGGGTGTGGCGGGCGCCAGGAACACCGACCCGGGCGGCAGCCCGAGCCGCGCGGGCGACGGCACGCGATCCAGCGAGTCCGGGTTCAGCGAGATCACGGTGGCGAGCTGGCCGGACAGTCCGTGGTTCTCGTTCGCCTGGGCCGCGACGTCGACATCGGTGCCCATGGCGATGAGATGGTTCTGCGGCATCACCGCGTCGGTCTCGCCCGCCATCAGGTTGTGGTGGGCGCGCACCGCGTTGTAGGTGCCGATGCGGTTGCGCAGCGCCTGTTGCGCATGCGATCCGGAGTCGCCGAGGCGTCCGATCACCGCGACCGAGCCGCCACCGGCCTCGGCGGCGACAGCCTCGTAGAGGTTCACCATCGAGTACAGGTACTTGTCGGCCTCGGCCGGGTCGGTGTTCTGGCCGAACTCCACCCAGAACACGTGGTCGGCGGAATCCACCGGGCCGACCGAGAATTCGGCCATACCGCGGCCGTTCGCGAAATTCGACTGGGCCAACCGGATCAGCACCTGCGGCGGGGTCAGCGGCGCACGGACCTGCGCGGCCACCTGCACACCGCGATACAACCCTTTCCAAATCGACTCGGCGTCGTTGAGCAGCACCGCATCCCGAGGCCCCAGGTCGAGCTGATCGCCGAGCCGGGCGACGATGCCGCGCAGCACATGCTGGTGTGCACGGTCGCGCACGCTGGCAGGCAGCCCCTCGGCATTGGCCATAGACCTCGGGTAGTCGTACAGCATCCGCAGCCGCTGGCTCTGGGTCAGCCCCGCCCACCACCGGGCCAGCCGCAGCGCGTGCTGCGGGCTTTGATCTCCGATCAGCAGGGTCGAAATCTCGAAACTCTCCCCGAAAGCCCCGAAAACATTGTGCGCGCGCTGAAGCAGGCGCACCGCCTCGGCGCCCTCTTCCGCGTCCGGGATCGGTCCGTCGAGCTCCCGCAGGGTGGAGGTGGCATCCCACGGGGCGTTGTCGGGCGCTTCCAGCGGCCGGTGGCGATTGCCAGCCGGGCCGTCGGGGTAGCTCGGGGCGGTCTTGTCGGTGAAAACGACATCCGGCGTGTGGTGTTCGGTGTTTGCCTGCCAGCCCGCCGGTGTCTCGGTCGCGGCGATGCCGAGACCGGCGGCGATCAGCGCGAGCTTGCGCTGGACGGTGTTCGGGGCGTGAGTAGCCGTGTCGGCGAAGCCGTGGCGCACATCGATGGGTTGCGGACCGATCGGGCCGCCCGCGATGCGCTGTGCGGCGAACTCCTCCACCGAAACGCCGATGCCCAAGCGGCTGAACAGGGTTCGGCTCACGCCAGGTGGGCGGCCGTCCGCCCAGGCCACCAGCTCGCCGGAACGCGAGACGACGTAGACCGGAGCGCCGAAACGTTCGGCCTTCTCGGTCGCGATGTCGAGTTCGGCGGCGACCGCGTCGGCGAAACCGAATTCCGCGGTGGTCTGGATCGGTCCGGTGCCGGCCGGGTCGATCAGGACGACGGCTTCGACAAGCCGGGCCGCGGGGTCGATGCTGCCGAGTCGGCCCGCGACGAAATCGCCACCGGCTCCGGCGGCATTGACGACGAGCCCGCCGGTGCCGTGCCCGAACAGGTAGTTCGACGGCATGTCGATGCCATCCGACTCGTCGTCCGTCTCGATGTCGGCCAGCGCGTCGTTCATTTCCCGGCCCGCGTGGAAGGCGGTGACATCGCGCAGCAGGAGGTTGCCCACCTGCGCGGTGCGCGCGGCCACGGTCTCCGGGCGGATGCCGAGATCCTGGTCGGTTCCGACCCAGGCGATCACCGCGACCGCGTCCTTGTCCGCCCGCACCTGGTTGCGCAGCGTCCGAGCGGTCACGTCGTAGTGGTTGCGCGCCGCGAGCAGGACCGGATCGAGGTCGCCCAGGCCCGTTCCCGCATCGGGCACGATCCAACTCACCGACCGGGCGGTGGCGAGCTTGCCGTAGCCGATCAGGGCACGGCCCGCACCGTAGGACAGCAATTGGACCTGCGGCGGTCGCAGCGAGCGGTGCACGGTGCGTGCCAAAGCCTCGGCGCGCAGCAGGGATCGGGCGGTGCCGTGCAGGTCGGCGAGCCGCGCGCGCTGCGGCGGAGTCAGCTCGCCATCGGCAATCGCACTGAGCTGGCGGATCTCTCGGGCCAGCGCGATCCGGTTGGCATAGTCGCGCAGGCTGTTTCGCAGTTCGTCGTGCGTCACCGGCACGTCGGTGGACACACCGTCGGTGTTGCCGATCACCTCCGGGTACACCCGCATCAGCACGTCCTGATCGGTCGGCGACAGCGAGGTCCAGTAGGCGAAGTTCACGGCGGTCAGCAGGCGCGCTTCGGTCACCGGATCCGGCGGCATCTGTTCCGGATGCAGCAGCACCGCTGGATCCGTGCCGCGCCCGGACGGGTGCATGGCGAGCAGTTCGGCGGCGCGTTGCCGGTCGGCCTCGGTGAAGCCGGGGTCCTTCGGGAACACGCGACGGTCGTCCAGGGCGACCGCGGGTGCCGGATCCATCTGGGCGATGAGCGCGCCGGTCCGGGTTTCCGGGTCGACGGGGTGATCGGTGTTGGGCTGCAACGGTTTTCCGTCGACGTCGTAGCCGATCGCGGTGGTGAGCACCACGTCCAGGGTGGACTCGTTGAACCGGTACGGCCGCAACGCGCCGTTGTCGACGTTCGGGTCGCTCATCATGACCCGGCCGCCGTGGCGGACCATGTTCCCGTTCTCGTCCACATTGGCCAGCAGGAACATGTGCGCCGCGTTGTCGTACCCGTAGTTGACGACCACCAGCGACGCGGTCATCGGGTTCGCCGGATCGCCGAGCTGATGGGCAATCGAGTCCCGGTCGGTCTGTACCCGCAGGCGGCCGCGCCCGTAGAACTCCGCCTCGTCGGCACTGCGCCCGGCCAGTCCGGCGCCGTCGTCGGGCGGGTCGACATCCAGGCCCAGGTCGTCGTGTCCGGTGCGCAGCGACACGTCGACGCAGTTGCCGATATGCCCGTCGTACCAGGTGCCGCTCCACGGCTGGGCCAGTGACGGATCCAGGCGGTACAGCTCCTGCGGGTTCAGCTCATTCGAGATCAGCTCCGCGTTGTCGCGGCCCAGGTCCTCCTCGAGCTCGACGATCCGGCCGCTCGCCGGATCGATAGGCATCTGCACGTTCGTGGAATCCTGCGCCGTCGGATCCGACAGGCCGGGCCGGTGCTCGTCGAAGGTGACCTCGTCGATCCTGCCCGCGGCGATCCGGCCGAAATTGCGCAGCGCCTCGGTCGGACTCCCGGTGCGGGGGTCGTAGTCGAAGTAGCTGCTGCGCACGGCCTCCGGATGGCGGTAGCCCTCGGACGAGGAGATCTCCGCGGCCACCCGCTTGGCCCCGAAGGCCGCCGTCGCCGGATCCAGGCCGGTGCCGTACCCGTGGTATCGGCCCTGAGCCCCGGGTTCGTCGGAGCCCAACCAGGTCTGCTGATCCTTGGAAGTGGCCGCGACATAGACGTTCTCGGGATTGATGCCGGTCTCGGAGGCGTGTGCGAGCGGCAGGCCCGACGAGCCGACGATCACGAGATCGGTGACCTGGGAGTCCGCACCCGGGAGCGTCGACCAGGCCGTGGCGGCGATCAGGGAACCCGCGCTGTCCAGTGCGAAGACGTGCATCTCGGGTGCGGGCGTGCTCGCCTGTGCGCGGGCGGCATTGATCGCGGCGAGGTCCCGGGCGAGCAGCTGGGCGTCGGCGGTCACGGAGTCGCCGTAGCCGCGCCAGGCGATGACCGCGTACTCACGGTCGGCATCCGCCAGGACCGCGGAGTCGAACAGCTGCGTCGCGTGAATCAGATTGTCCGGCACCGTGGTAGCCGTCACCTGCACGGTGTCCGGAGCCGACACCATGGTGGATACCGAATCGGCGGTCTCGAGGTTGCCGAAGGTGACGACGCTACGCACCTGTCCGTCCAGCGACGGCATGTAGGTCCGCAGGTTCACCGCGGGCCAGCCGGGGATGTCCTCGCTGTTCGCCACCATCTCCAGCAGGTCGAAATGGAGCTCCGACAGGGCCTTCTTCAGTGCGCGGGCACTGGGCGACAGATTCTCGCCCATGGCCAGCAACGCGCGCCGGTCGTTGTCGAGCAGCTCCTGGTTGACCTGATCGCGCACCGGCTCGGGAATGCCGTCGGCCTGCCCGATCTCGCGCGGCGCCAGCTTGATCAGCGCTGCCTGCTCGGCCGGATCCAGTGCGTCCCACCACTGCCGGTTGCGAGTCGCGAGGTCGCCGGATTCGCCGAGCAGATCGGTGTAGTGCTCGGCGTGCAACAGAATGCTCGCATCGGCGTCGGCGCCCAAGCGGGACAATGCATTCCGCACCAGCGCCTGTTCGTCGGGTGTGCCCTCGGGCGGCGCCCAGAGGGTGGGCGGCGCGCGATCTCCGTTCGAGTCCGGATTCGTGGTGCCGATCGCGAACTCCGGATGCGCGGCCGGGTCGGCGGGGAACTCGCTGATGGGGCGCAACGGATTTCCGGCACGGTCGAAGGCGATGCCCGACATCGCCACCGCGTCCGCCCCAGCCTCACCCCGCACGAACGGCCGCCACGCGCCGTTGTTGTCGTTCAGGTCCCGCACCATGATCCGGCCGCCTCGGTTGGCCATCACGTAGGCGTGCGCGCCGATACCGTTCACGGCGGACGCGTAGTGGTCGACCATGATCGCGATCGACAGCGGATCCTTCGGATCCAGCAGGCGCGCGGCCACCTCACCCCGGCTCTCGAAGCGCTGCAACCGTCCCTTCGCCTGCTCTTCCAGCTGCGCACCGGTCCGCCCACGCATCCCGGGCTCATCGGTGAATGACTGCGCGACAGTGCTGCCTGTTTCCGAGATCACCGTGTCGACGGCGTCGTCCGCACACCGCTGCTGGGTTTCCGGCTCGGCCGTCTGATCCGTAACACCCCGTGGAGCAACAATTTCCGGCTCCGCGAAGCCGTGTTCGCCATCGGTGACCGTCGGGTCCGCCGCGCCGCGCGGCACGCCCATGGCCGCGGGCCGCGTCGCTTGTTCGCCTGCCACGACGGTGGGCGGCGGCGCCTTCGGATCCGCGAGGTCGGCGGCGGAGCCGTGCACGGCACCCTCGATCCGCAATACGAAACCCGTCGTCCCGGTGTTCGCGCCGGGCTCGGCGACCCCGCGCGACGCCGTATCCGGAAGCGAACGGTTCTCCGCTGGGCGGGCGCCTGCGGATGTGGTGTCGGCGGCGACATTCCGCTGCGTCTCGGACCGAACACCGAGTCGCTCGGCGGCATCGATGATGCGCCGCGCCGTTTCGGGACGTATCGCTGGATCATTCGCCAACGCACGCCTCACCGTGCTCACACTCAGCCCGGTAGCGCTCGCGACGTCCCCCAGGGTGGCCCGGCGGCCCGTGGTCTTCGGAAGATGCAGGTCGCTCAGATGCTGTGGCAGGTGCTGCGTGAGGGCGCCGAGAGCTCGGCGCTCCAGATTGGTGATGGCGCGTTCGGTGCGCCCCATCTGCTGCGCGACCGCCTCGATCGACTTGCCCTGGACAAAACGCAGGTCCAGACACTGCCTTTCGTCCTCGGCCAGCTGAGCCATCGCGTTGGACAGAGTGCCGCTGCGTTGCGCCGCGACGAATATCGGTGAGACAGCGCCGTCGCCGGGCCCAGCGGTAGTGGGTCGCGAAGCAGACTGGTCGTCTTCGACGTTCGACTGCTGTATGGCGCCACGGATCGAGGTGCTCCATTCGGTGCCGAGATCACCGATGAGCAGCGTCGCCATTCGCGCGTAGGCGCGACGTTGCAGACTCTGGATCGCGGACTCGGGCTTCCCGAGCGCAGCGCCGATGGCCACGTGTTTGCGACCCTCGAAGATACGCAGTGTGATGAACCGCTGCTCCAGCTCGGTGAGCCCGGACAGGTTGCGCCGCAGCGCCTCCCGCGGAGCGGCCGAAACCAGCGCGGCGGATTCCGGATCGGTCAGAACAGGACGCCCGGTCAACTCGCCAGCCAATTTCCGCACGGCTTCGCCGAAGATCCTGTCGACGGACTTCACGGCGAGCGGGTGCATGGCCTCAGCCGCTTCAGCACGCGTCATGCCCCGGACTATCCGCATTCGAACAATGCGCTTTTCGTTGCCATTGAGCACCTGCATCGCCCGGGACAGTGCTTTCTTGTTCGTCCGCTGGGTCTCCTGTACCAGCTTCAAAGCGTTGCCTGGTTTTCCGGACGGTATCGGGTCGGGGCCGCCAGACAGCATTCTGGCCAGCTTCGGAACGGCCCGGTACTGCGTAGTCCACAACGCGCTCTGTTTGCGCCCGGTCAGCGCGGCGATCTCAGGGATACTCAGGCCCTGTCCGAACCGCAGCTCGACGAATTCCTTCGCCGCGGGCGACAGCTTCGCCGCGGCTGCCAGCACGGCATCTCGGTTGGCCGGGTCTCTGACCAACAGCATCGCGGGGCTGCTGTCGACGGAGTCCGGCTCCGCGGTCGTCGCACTCTCGGGTCGTTCGTCGGCTTCCGCCACGTCGACGGCCGAATCGGCTGCTGTGACACCTTCCGGTGCGCCGTTGACGAGCCAGTCCGCCAGTTGCCGCGCGGCGTGGTTGCGCTGCTGGCGTATGCCGTTCTCGGTGCTGTCGATCCGAGCGGCGATCTCCGCGAGCGTGTCACCGTGCAGCACACCCTCGATGACATGCCGACGATTCGCGGTGAGATATCCGAGCAACGGCTCCAGTGCGGCGTGGTCTGCCTCTCGCACCGCCGCCAAAGCCTCGTCCACGGTCAGCGGTACCGCGCTGTCCGACAGTAGGTTGGCCAGCTGGTCGGCAGCTCGTTTGCGTGCTTTGCGCACCGCGTTTTCGCTGCGATGCAGTTCGGCGGCAATCTGTTCCGTCGTTTTGCCCCGCAGAGCCAATTCGATCACCGCACGACGCGCGACCGGAATTCTGGCCAGGTGCCGAGCGAACTCGTCGTTGCGCTCGTGGTACGCGTCCTCGACGGCCTCCCAGTTCGGGTCGGCGTCCGGACGCGGGACGCCGGTGAGCGCATCCGACAACCGCTCCACGGCCCGCTTCCTGATGCGCGAGAGCTGTGCCGGTTCCCGGCCCATCTCGGCTGCTACCGCGGGCCATTCGCGGGATCGGAGGATCCGCAGCTCGGCGAACTGCCGTTGCGCCGGGGATAGTTTCGCGATCGCTCGCTCCAACGTCCGCCGATTCCGCGGCTCCTGCGCGGCGCGCATCAAGCGCGATTCCGGATTGTTCCGCTCCTCGAGCGCGGCGGCAATGGACTGGGCAAGATCCCGGATCGCCCGCTTCTCCGCGACCCGGGCGTCCGCCCTTGCCTGCTCGGAATTCAGGTTCAGGGCGGCGCATGCGTCCTCGAAGGACATCGTGTCGCGTACTCGCAGCATCAACCACCGGCGCTGGTCCTGCCGCAGCCCCTTCAGCCCTGCCTGTACGTCGGAACGGCTCGCCGCAGCCAACGCCTCACTCTCCGGACCGTTCTCAGACAGGTGCGGCGCGACCGCGTGCAATTGGTCGCGTAGCCGCTGCCGGAAGCTGTCGAACCAGCGTTCCTCGGCCACCTTTGTTTGGTCCGTGGTGGCCAAAGCTTGCTTCGGCCCGACCGGGCCGGGGCTTGGATCAACCGGCGATCCGCCCTCCGGACCGTCGTCGGTCTCGTTCGACGCATCCGGCTGTCCTCCGGCCGGGTCGGAATCGAGCCCGTCCCGCACCATGTCCGGCAGTCCGCCACGGTACGGCCAGGTGTCGCCGGTGATCTTGCCGTTGTCCTTGATCTCGGTGAACCTGTCCACCGCGCCCTGAATGGCTTCGGGTTCGAGGCCGTCCAGGATCGCGCGCACGTCCGCCTCGGTGACCGACGCGACCAGCGCCATCGCGTCGGGGTGGAGGTCTCGGCCCAGCGCGTCGGCCACGAAGACCGACTGGATATCGAACTGGGCGAAGGAGTTCTCGTCCACCGGGAAGGTGGTTTCGTCGTCGGTCGATACGACACGACCGGACGGGGTGGTCATGATGTCGCCCACGTGGCGGTCGCGGTTGCCCGCGATGTAGTCGACGATCGCGATCATGTCGCGGATCAGCCGGTCGTAGCCGCGTACCGCACGTCCGCTCTCCGCGCCCGGCACGTACTCCTGGAGGATGCCCGTGCCCTTGCTGCCTTCCCACAGATAGGTGGGCGGCTTGAGGTGGAACGTCAGCAGCCGGTAGAGCAGGTAGGTCTTGACCTCGCGCAGCGCGCGGCCCGAAGGCGGGATGTGCGCGGTGTCGGCGTCGCCGTGGAACGGCTTGTACACCCAGACGGTGTCGCTGCCCTCGAAGGTGACCCGGATGAGTCCGTGCGAGCTGAGTTCGGTATCGGTGAAGGCGGATTCGCGAGCCGGTCCGAGGGTGCGCGGGTCGGCGGACTCGAAACTGGCCTGATCGGAATCGGTTTCGGCCTCCGCGTCCGTTTCGGAGTCGGCGTCGCCGACGTGATCGCCGTGGATGCGTCCGTTGGTGCGAATCTCGTCGAGCCGGTTCAGCACTCCCTCGATCTGGGTCGCGCTGAGCCCACCCTGTTCGAGCAGCTGACGCAGGCCCTGCGGCTCGATCGCCGCGACCTGCTCCAACACCGCCGCGTCGATGGGCCGGAACAGCGAGGACGCGACGAAATCCGAGCTCTCCCAGAAGCCCGCGAGGTAGTCCACCACGCCGTGCGCGGCGCGCTGGATTCGGGTGGCGGCGTCGAAGTCGCGGCCCGGTTCGAAATCCGGGACGAAAGCGCGCAGCACGTCGCGCACGACATTGCCTGTGCCCCTGGGCTTTCCGCCGCCGCCCGGCGCGCGGTGCGCATGCGTATCCGGGCCGCTTTCGGGATCGAAGGCGAACACCGTGCCCGGATCGCGACGATACCGCGCCGCGCCGCCGCTCTCGGGGTCGGCGCTCGGCGTCGCCGGATCAGTAGCGCCCGTCCTCGATACTCCCGCATCCGACCGCACAGGCGTGACAGTGGTCGGACCGGACAAGCCCTCGCCCACCGAGGGATCCACGGCTTGCGGGCCGACGTCTGGACCGCCGGGACCTGTGCCGGGAT
The DNA here is from genome assembly GCF_001613045.1 of Nocardia lijiangensis NBRC 108240. GTDB lineage: Bacteria > Actinomycetota > Actinomycetes > Mycobacteriales > Mycobacteriaceae > Nocardia > Nocardia lijiangensis. The sequence continues at coordinate 11,490 of NZ_BDBP01000003.1, forward strand.
CGACAGGAGACCCGCCCTCGGGCCCGTCGTCGCCGTCGGCACCGGTATCGCCGTTGGGCTCGGGACCGTTCTGCTCCGCGGCGACCTCCGCGAGGTTGTCGCGGGCGGTGTTCACCTCGGCGGCGGTCGGGGCGGGTGCGGCGTTCGCGAGCAAACTGCTGTAGTGCTCCGCGGCCTCCAGAGCCCCGGTGTGGGTCAGCCAGTCGGTGTACCGGCCGAGCACTTCGGGATCGGTATCCGGGTCGCCGGACAGATCCTTCTGTTCCAGTACGGTTTCCAGATTGGCGACCGAGGTTTCCAGCTCCAGCGCCAGTGCGGTGGCGAGGCGGGCGCAGTCGGTGCGCAGCTGGCGCAGCCGCGGAGAGTCCGCGGTCAGCTCGGCCGGATCCACTTCCAGCAGAGCTGCCATCTCGGCCAGGTTCTCGCGGGCCGCCTCCAGCTGGGAGTTCGAGTCCGGTTCCGCCGCCGGAATCGGCGGGAGCGCGTCGGCACACAGGTCGACGAACGCGGCCAGGTCGGGCGATCCGGTCGCCGCGGCGGCGCGCCGCAGCTCGACCACGGAATCGCCGGAGCTCTGCGCCGAGAAGTCGACCAGGTCGGCGACCGCGAGCAGTTCCGCCAGTTCCTGCTGCAAATGGGTATTGGTGTCCTGCAGGCGCTGCGCGGCCGCCGGGTCGAGGACCCCGGTCCGAAGCGACTCGACCTGGAGTTCCTGAGTCGCGTTGTCCCACTGCATGCGCAGGCCGATCCACCGCCGCAACTCCGGCAGCCGCCCGGCCTCCACCGCCCGCTGCCACGCCGCCGCATCCATGGCCCGCAGCTGTCCCTGCACCACATCCACGGCCTGCCGCAGCAGCCCGGGACGCTGCATCAGCTCCGGGTCCACCCCGAGCATTGCCGCCAGTTCCGCGGTCGGCGCTGCGGATGCCGGATCCGCGTGCTGGTCCGACGGATTCGTGTCCAGTTGCTGCTGGCTATCCGTCGGCGCGGCTGGTGGCGCGCCCTTCACGCCGACCTGCCCGTAGTCGATGCGTGCGTCGTTGTCTGGGCTGGTGACCTCGTACTTCGGCTTGCTCGGCGTGGTATCCAGGTCGGGTGAGACGGGTTCGGGCGTCTCGGTATCCGCGGGATCGGTGTCGACAGGCGTATCGGTGGCCGGAGGCTCGACGGCGGCAACGGCCTGGACCGCGCCGGTTTCGCGGAAGATCTCCGCAAGTCGCTCGACGAGATTCGCACCCGACCGGTCCACGCCGCGGCGAGTCTTCTCCACCCACTGGACGGCATTGTTGGCGGCTGGGCCGTCGATCATCTTCCGCCCGGCCTTGGTTTGCAGGAAGGCATCGACTTCCGGACCGGCCAGCCGCTCGGCGTCGGCCCGTGACATGCCGAGCCGGGTGAATTCCTCGATCTTCGAGGCCAGGGTATCGCGCCGGACACTTGCCGAGGGCGTTTCCTGGTATTCGCGATACCGTTGCAGAACAAGCGCTTTCGCCTGCTCGGCGGCCACCGGATCGCCGTGCTGGGCGATTTCGTCCAGTAGTTTGCGAAGGGCCTTCGGCAGCTCGAGCTCGGGCGGGGTCGTTTGCGAATCGGCAAGGAACTGGGCGAGTTCCTTTTCGACCCACTGCTTGGTCCGGTCCGCGGCGTCCCGGCCGATGCGGTCCAGCGACCGCTCGCCGACGAGCTGCTCGTCGGCGAACCGCCGAGCCTCCGACTCCACCTCGGCTTCCGGGTCCTTCGCCTGGAGCTGGTTCGCCTTGTTGTTCACGAACTCTCGATGGGCGCGTACCGCCCGCTCCTGCCGGAACTCCCGATAGCGCTCGAGCACAGCGTCTTTCACACTGTCGGCGAAATCCGGGTCGGTGGCGGTGGCGTCGATCCGGTCCAGGATCGCATACAGCGCGTCGGGCAGTTCAGTATCCGGCAGCGGCGGAATCGAGGGCTGCTCGGCGCTGCTCGAATCCGGCCCGATCTGGGTGTTCGCGTGATCGACGACGTCGACGCGATGGTCCTCGAGCACGCGGCCGTTCTCGTCCTCGATGCGAATGGCTTCGATTCCGGCCTTCTCCGTCGGCGCGATGCCGTCCACGAAATGCCACACCACCCTGGGTGGCTTCCCGTCGACCCACAGGGCCCGATTCAGGTACGCGATCTGCAATTGCCGGCGCACCTGCGCTTGGGTTTCCGGCTTCATCCGCCGGTCCTGAGTGACCGTTCGCTGACGTGTCTTCACCTCGTTCCAGGTGGCGCCGCGGTCGGTGACGATATCGACCTCGCCATCGATCGCACCCCCCATCGGCAGGTTCGCGTCGATCAGCATTCCGACGCGGACCACGCCGTCCAGCCGCGACGCCATCGTGAATTCACCGAGGAGCCCGCGCACCCCGACATCGAAGCCGTGCAGGAACGACGAGTCGTCCATACGAGTGACCAGTCGGCCGGTCAGCGTCTTGCCCTCGAAGTAGTGGGCGGCCCACTCGGCCAGCTGGTTGTGCATCCCCGTGATGGTTGTCTGCCAGTGGTCGGCACCCTGGTCACGCAGGTCGGGTTTGGCTGCCAGCAGCGCATCGAGGGCTTGCTGCGCCTGGGCCACGCGGTCGAGCAGGGCTTCGATCCGGTCGATGAACACGCGCTGCTCGGCGGGCAACTCCGGATCGATATCGGAATCGATCCCTCGCAGTGCCAGGTCGATCCGGATGAGCCGAGCGCAGAAGTCGCCGCCCGCTCGTTGCGCGCCAGCTCGGATCTGGTCGACCCAGTGGGCAGTGTTGTTCGCGGCTTGCCGGCTGATGCCGCGCTCCGCTCGCATGCCCTCGACGGGCTCGCCCGCCTGCCGCGCGGCCGCTTCGACTTGCTGGCGGTGCACCTGGTATTGCCGGCGCACGAAATCCTTGGCTCGTTCGGCAACTCGGGGATCCGTTGCGGTGGCATCGATCTGCGCCAGCACGCTCCGCAGCGCCGTTGGCAGCTGCGCGTCTGCCCGTCCGGCCGCCGCGGCATCGCCTTCGGGGGAACTCGGCGTGTTCATGCCGAAGGAGACATCATCGGCGGGCGGTGCCGCGTTCGGGTCGGCGAACTCGGAGGCCAGCAGGATGGCCTGGCCGTCCTTGTACACCGTGGCCCAGAGGGCGACGGTTTGGTCGGTGCGGCCGCCGGCGAGGTCGGCGAGCGAGACCTCGGTCGTGGTGGTGCCGCTGGTGAGTTCACGGGTGTCGGCGGGTGCAGGCCGCTGGAACCATTCGCGGCCGTCGGGGTCGACCTGGTTCAGGATGACTGTTTGCCCGTTGAGCTCGAAAGTGTTTGTGCCGTCGGCGTTTTCACCGATGTAGGTGAGGGCGACGGCGTGGCCCATGGCGCCGTGGCGGTCGGCGGTCGCGCGCTGTTCGAAGAGGTAGGCGGTGGTGCCGGGGCCCGAGTCGAGCAGGCCGCGCACCAGGCGGGCGTGGGCGGTGGAGTCGGCGTCGGCGACGAAACCCTGCACCGGTGCGCTGTTGAGCTCGGGGACGATATCGCTCCACAGCACACCCGCCAGCGAGGGCTCGAGCAGATCGGCGTCGGTGACGGTCGTGCCTTGCGCCTGGTTGACGAATCGCGCGGCGACCGGCACGCAGTCGTTGTCGTGCTGGTCGAGGTAGTACCGGGTGGGCGGGAAGGCGCCGTCACCGTCCACCTCGACGGTGACCGCGAGCACCTGCTCGCCGGGCCTGCCGGTGACACGCGCCGAGACGTGCACGCCGCCGCGGGCCAGATCGTGATCGTTGGTCGTGAAGGACCGGGTGGCCCGGTGGACGATGTCCTTCACCTCGGCGAGCGCCTGGTCGACCTTGGCCGCGGGCCAACCGCCCATTACCGCACGCAGCCTGCTGTCCACGCCGTCCAGGCCCTGCACGCCGTAGTACAGCGGGAGTGCGAACTGGCGGGTACGCGCCGGGTCGTTGACGTCCGGGTCCAGCCCGGAGGTGAAGTCGAGCGGGTCGGCGCGGCGGCCGGTGAGCCGCTGCCACAGCGTGCGCTTGCCGGGCAGATGCGGGCGGTTGGCGTCCCAGTCGTAGCCTGCGGCCTTGGCGGCCGCATGCGCCTGATGCCCGGTCGCCTTCGGATTGCGCGCCTGGAACTCCGCTTCGAACAGCGCGCCCTCGAGCGCGATGATGTCCTCGCGCACCGGGTGTCCGGCGATCAACCGGTTCCACATCGCGACGACGTCGGCGATCTGGTTGATTTCGGAATTGCGCAGCAGGTAGTCGCGCGCCCGGTTCAGGTTCCGCACCACCTCGTCGGGGGTGCGGGTGTTACCCGCGTGATCACGCAGCCAGGTCGAGCCGTCGGACCGCTTGGGCATGTGCGTGCCCTTGGGGTCGCGCACCCAGGCCTTGCCCGGGCCGCGCACCCAGCGCTTGGGGTCGCCGCCGGAGTAGGTGTCGGGGTCTGAGAGCGCGTTGTCGACGATCTGGGCGAGCAGGCTGTCGTGCTCGTGCACGCGATTGTGTTCGAAGTCCGCGTAGGCGGCGTCGGCCTCCTGCTGAATCCGCTGGCGCGCAAGGTCATTGGCACGCCAGTTCTCGGCCAGGCTCTCCGGGATGTCGACGCTCTCGCCGGTGAACGGATAGACCACCGTGCCGTCCAGCCGCCGCTGCTCGGGGTTCAGCGCGACCGGCGCCAGCTCCTCGCGGTGCAACGACTGCGGGTCGGGCTGGCCGTCGTTGAACCAGGCGTAGGTACGGGTGCCGCGCACCACCGGGATCAGATGGATCCACTTGCCGTCGCGCACGGCCGGAATCCATTGTGTCACATCGGCCATCGCCTGGGCGACGTGCGGATGCCGGTTCACGAAGTCCACCGACAGCGGCAATGGGATCGACTGCCCGTGTGCGGTGTTCGCGGGCAGCCACTGGGTTGCGCGCAGGATGGTCCGGCCGATCCACGGACGGTTCTGAATCAGGTTCTTCGCCCACGGATGGGTCGGTATCCGCTGGAGGATGCCGATGACCAGGATGCGGGCGTGGAACAGGTTGAGGCCGACGTCCGAGCTCCAGGCGTTCACGCCCTCGGGCACGTTGTAGATCGTCGGCGAGAACGGCGGATTCTGCGGGAACAGGAACCCTGGAACCTCACCGGCCTCGAACTCGTGCAACCCCGCCATGATCTTGTCGAAGGTGGGCACCATCGACACCTTGAACAGGAACGGCGGCTGCGGGTCGGTCCACTTCTCCTTCTCCCACTTACGCGGATGCTTGGCCGGATCCCACGAACCGGCCCGCGCGGTGAGTTCGGCGTCGGTGGACGGCAACGCCACCGACTGCTGATAGGCGCCGTCGGCGTCGACTTCGACCTGTCGGAACTGCACGCTGACCGGAATCACCGACGATTTGGCCATGCCCAGCAACTGGCTCATGTCGGTCTGCGGCGGCAGCGCCGCAGACAGGGCCTGGCGGTAGCCGTTGACATCGGTGTCGGTGCCGACGACCACCGTTTGCGAGTTCATGGCCGTGGGGCTGAGCGATGGCCGCACACCCACCCGATCGGAAATCGGCAGCATGCCGAGCTCGTCCAGCGCGGCAAGGGCGGCCCGCCGCTCGGCGATCTGCTTGTCGAGGTACTCGGTGAGCTGGCTCTGTTCGGCTTCCAGTTGCTGGATCTGGTCGATCAGCGCGCGCAGCTGCTGGACCTGCTGGGTGCCCGGCTCCAGCGGACCCTGGTACTCCGGGTTCAGCTGGTTGTCGTCGACGATCTGGAAGACCTCGGCCAGGGCGTTGCGCGACCTGGTACCGGCCAGGATCTCCTGGGTGAGCGCGGCGCGCAGCTCGATCAGCGGACCGGGCGGGGTCTTGTCGTGCAGCACCGTCTGCGTGGTTTCCAGCTGTGTCAGCGCGTGCAGCGCGTCCCGCAACTTCAGCCGCAGCACGGCCAGATCGGCCTGCTTGGCGCGCGAGGACGCCCGCGTGTCAACGGGTTCCGCTTCGAGATCGCGGATGGCCTCGCGCAGCTTCTGCACCGCGCCCTGGCCGCGGGTGATCTGCTCTTCGAGGGTGCGCTCGAGCTGCTGGGCCAGGTCCACCCGATCGCGCAGCGCGAACGCCGCGGTCAGGTTGTCGACCAGCTCCAGATCCGTACGGAACTGGGCACTTTCGGCCTCGCCGCCGAGTTCACCGTCCAGCTGCGCCTGCAAGGCGGCGGTCTGTGTCCCCAGTTCCGCCAGCCGCGCGCGTGTCTGCGCCTCGGTCCGGTTCAGCGCGTCCTCGTGCGCCTGCACCGCGGCGACGCGGGCCGCTTCGGCCTCCGCCTTCAGGAGTTCCGCTGTCTCGGTGAGCTCTTCGGCCCGCGTCGACAGGACGTGCGCGTCCCCAGAACGACCAGCCTCGATCGCCTCCAGCGACTGCACCACCAACCGCATCGATTCCGCGCGGGCCGCGGTCTCGCGAGCCAGGGCGTCGGACATCTCGGCACGCAACGCGGCAATCTGCGCGGGCGGCGGCGCGTGCGCAGGCGGCTGCCGGTGCGCGGGGACCGGCGAGTTCTGGTCCGGCGTCTGACCGATTCGCAGATCGGCGTCGGGCTGCGCGGCAGTGCGATCGCCGACGTTCTCGACGACTTCGCCGTCGCGCCAGACCACCGCCCAGGTGCTCCCGGTTTCCTCGGGGGTGGCATGGGTCAGGTCCAGCAGCGTGACGCTGTCACCGGCCGGAGTGGTGAACCAGGCCACGCCGTGATCGTCGGTGTGCTGGTAGGTGACCGGAACGCCGTCGACCTCGAAGTTGTTCTCGCCCAGGTACTTCACCGCGTACGAGTGCGCGCCCACGCCGTGGCGATCCTCGGTCGTGCGCTGATCGAGCACCCAGGCGATCGACCCGGGCCCGGCGCGATGCATCAGACCGTCGATCAGGTTGGCGTGCGCCGACATGCCGGGATGATCGAAGCCCTCGGCCACGGCGCCGTGCAAGCTCGGCTGCGCATCGGACCACGAGATGCCCGACAGGTTGCGGGTATCCAGGGCGGGCACGGTGACGACGTTCGGCCGTTCCGATGTGTTCTGGTCGTCGGCCACCCGCGTCATCGAATCCACGAAGCAGGTGTTGATGCCGGTGTTGTACTCGCTGAGCGCCGGGTTCATGAGCACCCGCAGCGCGGGGTAGTCCCGGCCGAGCAGCGGCAGCAGGAAACCGCCGAGGCGCATCGCGATATTGGAGCCCGAGCTGTGGCCCTTCGTCGGAATCTCGCGCTCGTCGAAGGACTGCTGGAGCTGCTCGATCGGTTCGACGGCCTGGCCGTCCGGCTTGATCCCGACGAAGCCCGGGCACACGCCGTTGCGGGTGTCGCGGCGAGTCTTCATGGTTTCGCCGGTAATTCGCACCTTGGTGATCTTCTGGTTCGGGATATCGAACTCGATGGCGAACTGCGGTGGGTTCCGCGGCGCGGTGAACTTGCCCAGAGTGCTGAAGGTGACACCGGCCATCACGCTGAACTGGCTGGTGAACTGGAACAAGGCGTGCTGAATGCTCGCCCACGACCAACCCGCGATCACATCCGCGTGCTCGGACAGACTCGTCAGGAACCCGCGCAGCACCAGCGCGATGCTCTCCATATTGGTCGCCGCGCTGAGCACCGTCTTGTCGCCCTGCGCGTTGTACACACCGACCGAATGCGCGGGCAGATCCAGCTCTTCGCGCCGACTCGCCGGGATCGCCTCCAGCAGCGGTTTGCGGTCGGCGGACCGTTCTTCCTTGATCGCGGCGAGTTCTGCCCACACCGGGTCGGACATCAGCGGCCAGGTCGCGGTCAGATGCTCGACCGCGGCCTGCATGAAGGCATGCATTCCGGAATCGCGCGGGTAGCCGTCGTGGCCGACCATCACGTAGTCCTCGCGCAGGGTGGAGGCGTAGTAGTCCGGCTCGGTGGTCGTGTAGTTGCTACGCACCGCGACGGCGATTCGCTCCGGATGCGCCATCATCTGCTGCAACGCTGTCTGGGTCAGCTTGTATTGCAGCACCCCGGAGGCGATCGACCGCTCCAGCGAATACCGCAGGTAAGCAAGCTCTTGCGGCGGGAAGATGTCCTGGATAAGTCGCTCCGGCCCGTTGACCTTCTCCGGCGCGTTCGACACCAGGAACCGCTCGCCGATCTCGGCGATGATTTCCCGCGCCCGGCTCGGATCCGCCAGCACCGCCGACTGTCCCTCGATCATCAGCTCACGCGTCACCGTTATCGCGGTACGGGGCATCTCCGAAGACAGAATCCACCCCTCCGGTGGCGCCTGCTGCTCGGGTTCAGCCGTAGCCTCGTCGCTGTCCTGCTCGGAGTCGGACTGCTCCGCGTCCCGCGAATCACCGGATCGGTCGGCCGGGTTCGAGCCGATGAAGGCGTTGTCGCCGGGCTGGGGCGCGTTCACGTCGCCGGTGTCCAGGACGATCGCCTGCTGGTTCTGGTAGGCGGTGGCCCACAGGGCGACCGCGCCCTCGCGGGTGCCACCCGCGAGCTCGGCCAGCGATACCTGCGTTGGCGGCGTCTGCTGGCCGCTGGGCAGCGCCGCGACCGGGGCGTCGAACCATTCCCGGCCGTTCTCGACCCGGTTCAGCGTGACCCGCTCACCGTTGAGCTCGAAGACGTGCTTGCCGTCGATCTCGCCGACGTAGTGCAGCGCCAGGGCGTGGCCGATGGCGCCGTGCCGGTCCGGGTTGCCGCGCTGTTCCACCACATAGGCGGTGGTGCCGGGTCCGGCGTCGATCATGCCCTGCACCAGCCGGGCCTGCGCGCTACGGCCGTCGGCCGCGACGAAACCCTGCACCGGAGCACCGTTGAGCGTCGGCACGAGATCGCCCCACCGCACACCGGCCAGCCCCGGCTGCAAGGTGTGCGCACCGATGACCGTCCCACCCTGCGCCGTATTGACGTGCCGCGCCGCCACCGGCACACAGTTGTTGTCGTGCTGGTCGATGCGGTGCTGGCTGCGCGGAACGCGGACATCGCTGCCGATGCCCTCGATATCGACCACCAGGGTCTCGGCGCCGGGTTCGCCGATGACGAACGCCGAGATGTGGACGCCGCCACGCATGTTGCCGACATCACCGCGATACGAAGTGGTCGCCGTTTTCATCAGCGCGGTGATCTGGCTTTGCGCCTCGGCGACTTTCGCGGCGGGCCAGCCGCGCAGCACTGTCTCGATGTCATCGTTGAGCTGATCGAAGCCCTGCCAGCCTGGGTGGGGGGTCAGGCTCAGGCGGCGGGTCCGGGCCGGATCGTTGACGTTCGGGTCGATCTCGGAGGTCATCCCGAGCGGTGTCGGGCGCGCACCGGTCAGGCGCTGCCACAGGGTGCGCTCGCGCGGATGGCGCGGGCGCTGATCCCAGTCGTAGCCCGCGGCTTTCGCCGCCGCCGTCGCCTGCTGCACGGATGCGCCCTGGTGCTGCGCGATGAACTCGATCGAGGCGAGCGCGGCCTCGATCCCGACGATGTCCTCGCGCACCGCCTGCTTGGACAAAAGCCGCTGCCACATGGCGGCGATGTCGGCGTTCTGCGGGATCTCGGTGTTGCGCATCAGGTAGTCGCGCACCTGGCGCAGCGTCTCGATGAGGTCATCGCGGGAACGCAGGTTGCCCGCGTGGTCTTTCAGCCAGGTCGAGCCGTCGCTGTGCTTGGCCATGGTCGAACCGTTGGGGTCGCGCACCCAGGCTTTGCCCTTGCCGCGCACCGGCCGCTTCGGGTCGCCGCCGGAGTAGCGGTCCGGATCGGCGAGGGCATGATCGGCGATCTGCGCCAGGTTGCTGTCCGCCTCGAAGGCCCGGTTGTGCTCGAATCCGTCGTAGGCGGCCTCGGTCCGCTCCCTGAGCTCGGCCCGCTCGGCTTCGTTGTCGGCCCAGCGCTGCCGCAGCGACTCCGGGATCGCGACGCTCTCGCCGGTGTAGGGCAGCGTGTGCGCACCGTCCAGGCGCGCTTGTTCCGAATTGAGTTGCGGCGGCGCCAGTTCCGGGTTGTGCAGCGGCTGCGGGTCGGGCTGGCTGTCGTCCAGCCAGCCGTAGGTGCGGGTGCCGCGCACCATCGGAACAAGCTGGATCCAGTGCCCGTTGCGCACCGCCGGAATCCATTGCGCCACATCGGCCATGGCCCAGGCCAACGCCGGATGCCGCTTGGCGAAGTCGGCCGAGAGCGGCAGCTCGATCGACTTGCCGTGCGCGGTGTTCGCGGGCAACCACCGGGTGGCAGAGAGGACGAACTTGCCGATCCAGGGCCGGTTCTGGATCAGGTTCTTCGTCCACGAATGTCCCGGGATCCGTTCCAGGATACCGAGCGCGAGGATGCGCAGGTGGAACAGGTTGAGGCCGACGTCGGAGCTCCACGCGTTCACGCCCTCGGGCACGTTGTAGATCGTCGGCGAGAACGGCGGATTCTGCGGGAACAGGAACCCTGGAACCTCACCGGCCTCGAACTCGTGCAACCCCGCCATGATCTTGTCGAAGCTCGGCACCACCGACACCTTCAACAGGAACGGCGGCTGCGGGTCGGTCCACTTCTCCTTCTCCCACTTACGCGGATGCTTGCCCGGCGCCCAGGCGCCCGCGCGCTGGGACAGTTCGGCATCGGTGGACGGCAGATCGACGGTGCTCTCGTAGTGGCCCTGCGCGTCGAGCTGTACCTGAGTGAACCGCACGGTCAGCGGCGTGGTGTCCGACTTGGCCATGCCCAGCAGCAGATTCAGGTCGGTCCGCGCCGACAGCGTCGCTTGCAGCGCCTGCCGGTAGTTGTTGACGTCGGTGTCGGTGCCGACGACCACGATCTCGCTGTCCCCGAACAGCCCGGTGGGCTGCGCGGCAGGCCGCACGCCGACCCGCTCCGAGATCGGCAGCAGGCCGAGGTCGTTCATCGCGTCCAGCGCGGCCTGCCGCTCGGCGAGCTTGCTCCGTTGCGTTTCGGCGTCTTCGAGTTGCTTGGCGGCCTCGCGTAGCTGCTGCACCAGCTCGGCGCCGGGTTCCCGCGGTCCGGGGTACCGCGGGTTGAGGTGATCCGTATCGCTGATCTGGAAGACCTGGGCGAGCGCGGCCCGCGCATTGGTGGCGGAGATGATCTCCGTCGTCAGCGCGGACTTCAGCAGGGTCAGATCACCCGGCGGCAGCTTCCGCCGCAGCAGTTCCAGCGAGCTCTCCACCTCGCTGAGTGCGTGTGTGGCCTGCCGCAATTTGGCGCGGGCCGCGGCCAGATCCTGGTTCCGGGCACGCTCCGCTTCCGGAGTGTCGACCGTGTCGGCCTCGAGCAGCGCGATGCCCGCACGCAGCTTGTGCTGCAACGCTTTACCGCGTTCGATCTGCGCTTCCAGTCTCTGCTGGACCCGCTCGGCGGTCTCCATGCGGTCCCGCAGCTGGAACGCGGCCTCGAGGTTGTCCACGAGGTCGATATCGGAGCGGAACTGCGCGATCTCGGTGTCGCCGCCCAAGTGGGCGGCCAGCTGCGCCTCGAGCGCGTCGATCCGGGCTTGCAGGTCGTTGTCCTGCTGCGTGATCGAGGTTTGCCACACCTCGACCGCCGCGGCGCGCGCGACCTCCGCGGCACCGGTTTCCGCCACGCGCTGCTCGATGTCGGCCGCCAAGCTACCGGCCAGCTCGCGATCCCCGGCGTTCTGCGCGGCCATGGCCTGCTGCCGCAGATCCGCGATCTCGGCACGCAGGTCGGCTTCGCCCGCCACCGCGGCGGCCATCTCGGCGCGCAACCGGGCCACCTGGGCCGCCGGGCTGGGCGGCGCGTTGGCCGGTGGCTGCCGATGTGCGGGCACCGGGGCGTTCTGGCCGGGGGTCTGGCCGATGACGAGATCGTCGGCGGGCGGTGCGGCGTTGAGGTCGCCGAAGTTCGCCACCTGCTGTCCGCCCTTCCAAGCCACCGCCCAGGTGGCAGCGGTCTCGTAGCGGTTGCCGCCGGTCAGCTCGGCCAGCGAGAGCCGGGTCCCGTCCGGCGCGACGAACCATTCCAGGTTGCTGCGCTTGGAGCCGATCTCGTCGTAGGTCACGCGGCGGCCATCGATCTCGAACTGGTTGCCGCCCAAGTACTTCACGGTGTAAGCGTGCGCGCCGACACCTCGCTGATCGACGGTCCAGCGCTGGTCCAGCACCCAGGCGATCGCACCGGGGCCACCCTGCTCACGCAGCGCCTGGATCAGCCGCACGTGGCTGCGGGCGTCACTGTTGTCGAACGCGCCCGGCTGAGCGCCGCGCAGCATCGGCCGCACGTCTTTCCACTCGAGGCCGGACAGGTTGCCCGTCACCGGAATCGGGACACCGACAATATTGCCTTGATCGGCCAGGACGCGGCTGAGCGAGTCGGAGACACAGGTGTTGATCGCCGCCGGGCCTGCGGGATCGATCTCGCTGGTGTAGTAGGTCACCAACGCAGACAGGGCCTCGATCTCCGCGGCGGTCTGGCGGACCTCGGCGCGCAGCTGCTGGTGCAGCGCGGTCAATGTGTCGGGGTTGCGGACGAACAGGTCGGCGAACTTCTCGGTCTTGAACTTGCCGAAGGCCGCCTTGTACTGCGCGTCGGTGGTGTTGTAGATGTCGGCGCCGTGCAGGCGCACCCAATCCTGGTCCGGCACCGGCACTCCCGGCACGGTGGTGGGACCGGCCAGTTGCAGCTGTACGAGCAGCAGATCGACGTCCGCGATGAGCGAGGCCAGGTGCGCGGGGGCGTCGGCCAGGTTGATCGGGGCGATGTCGTCGGCCACCCGCGGATCCCGGGTGAACAGTTCCGGGTCGGCTTCCAGCTTCGTCAGGAGCGCGTCGATCTCCTTGGCCAGCTTGGGTTTCGCGGTCTTCAGCGCCTCCAGCGTGGCCTTGGGGTCGGTCGCAAGGTCGGCCCGGCTCAGCTCCAGCTTGTTCAGCGCGGTGTCGAGCTGGTGGTAGGCGTCGAGGGCGTGCAGGGTGCGCGCGTACTCGACCAGCGCCTCGATCTGGGCGGCGCGCACCTCGTCGTCGAAACGCAGCCGCTCCACGGTGGCGGCGATCTGGCTCGGGGTCAGATCGACGCGGCCGATCGGCAGGCGGCCCACCAATTCCGTGATGGCGGACTCGATTTCGCCGCGCGACATCCGGGACATGTCCAGCGCCGGGCCGCTCGGCTCCGCCTGCGCCAGATCGGTGACCGTCTGCCAGGGGCCGCCCTCGTAGCGCACCATGGTGACGGTCAGGTTCCGGCCGTCGAAGTCTTCCGAGATATGGCGTACCGCAGGGGAATCCACCGCCGCAGTGGCCACCCGCCAGGTACCGCCGACCTCACGCGGCCAGGCCACGCGGTACTCGACCTCGAGGCTGCCGTTGTCGATCAGTTCCACCAGCTCGGAATTCGCCGGATCGGCGAGCGCCTTCGCCAGTGCCGCATCATGATTCATGGCGTTGTCGATGACAACGAGTTTCATCGGGGACCCCGCCAGCCCGATGCCCGGATGGTCGACCGGATCGATCAGGAACCCGCCGCTGACCCGGATCCATTCGCTGCCCGCGATATTCGCCATCACGTCGGCGTGCTGATCGAAATTGTCGTCGGCGTCGAGGAACTGCTGCGCCTGCCGCTGGAAGGCGGTCACGGCGTCCTGCAGGTCGGTGAGCCGAGTCTGCAGCTCCGCCAGCACGTTCGGGTTCTCGTGGTCGACGCCGAGGATGTGCGCGCGCTGGTCCAGCTCGGTGCGGATGTGGTGGCGGCGCAGCGCCTCCTCGAAGAACCTGCGGGCCTCGGGGGTATCGCGGTGCGACAGATCCCACCACATGCGCCCGCCCTGCATGTTGTTGTTGACGCCCGTCCAGCGCAGGGTGCCGGGGCGTCTGCGTCCTCTCGTCGCCGCGTCGACCTCGGCCGCGTACCGTTCCAGCGGGCTCGGGCGGTTGATGACCGCGGCAGGCAGCAGATGCGACAGATCGATATCGGTCCCGAACGGGATGTCCGCGTTCTCGGCGCGGTATCGGGCGAGCGCGGCCTCGAACGCCTTGGCCGAAACACCTTCGCGGGTCAGCAGATACCGCGCCTGTGCGACAGCGGCACGCACCGATTCCGAACTCAGGTCCGGTAGTTCGATGCCGAGCGGGCCCGCCAGTGCCAGCAGCGCCCGCGCCTGCGCATCCAGCTCCTGCGCGGCCTGCGCGACCTCCTGGCCCCATTCGGCGAGATCGTCGTGGGCCGGCGCCGAAGGGTTGTGCTCGGCGTCGGCGGGGACCGGCGGCTCCAGCGAGGCGTCGATGCCTGGCACGGGCTGCGCCGCCGGAGGTGCCTGCGGCACCGGCGGTCCCGCGAGGAAGCGGTCGGCCAGCCCGAGACGGCGGAGTTCGGCCTCGTTCTCGCTGATCTTCTGCGGGTCGGCGTCCTCGCGGGCGTAGTCGTAGACATCGCCGGTGCGCGAGACGGGCCCGTGCGATTCCGCGGAGGTGACCTGACTGAGCAGGAATGCCTTGATCTTCGGCCAGTTGCGCTTGAGGTTGACCACCTCGCGCGCGGTGAGCGCGGGGTTGCCCTCGAAGCTTCCCCAGAACTCGCTGTCGGCCAGCTGACCGATGTTCTGCACCGTGAACGACTGGCCGAGCGGCACCATCTCCGACGGCGGATGCTGCGGGTTGACCACACCCGGCAGGTTCCGCAGGGTCTGGAGCACACCCGGATCGGCCTCCGGAGCCTTGACGATCGCGGCGGTGGGCACCTCCGGTGCGGCCAGGCGGGTGGCCGGTTCGACCCGCCAGCCGCCGGAACCGTCCGGGGTCAGCTGAACCGGGATTCGTTCGCCGCCGACCTCCAGGTCGATCCGCACCGGGCCGCCCGGTGTCCGGCCCGCTTGCAGCACCTGGGTGACATCGGCCAGATCCGTGACTGCCTGGGCGCGGGCCAGTGTCTCCGCCCGCAGTCGCTCCAGGGTGTCGGTCAGGTTCGCCGGCGCCAGGCCGTCGGCCGGGATCTGGAGCAGCTTCGCCCAAACCTCGATGATCTTGTCGATCTCGGTCCGCTGCTGCGGGTCCAGCGCGAGGTCACGGCGCCCCACGGCGGTGGCCAGCGCTTCGATCGCGCCCGCGCGCAACAGGATTCGATAACGCTGCTGCGCGACGGTGGTCGCGAGATTCGCCGGATCCCGCTGCTCGGTCGTGAGCTCGAGCTGGTCGGCGAGCGACTGCTGGGCCTGCGCCATGGCGAGCGGGCGCGGCGGGTCGGACGGGTCCGGCGGCGACACCAACGGCCCCGCGACGGCAGCGGGGTGTGCGAGCGGAATCGGCGGCGCCGGTTGCGTTTCCGGCGGGTTGCCGATCGACCGCTGGAACTCCTCGGCCGCGTCGCGCTGGGCGAGGAAATCGGCGTCGGACGGATCCGACGGGTAGCGCCAGTAGTGCTCCCCGGGGAACTGCTCGTCCGCTGTGAGCGTGTCGAAGTTCGCCGGGAACAGCATGTGCTGGTTCGCCAGGCCGTCCGGCGAGGCGTCCAGGAAGCGGCGGGCCAGCGCCATCTGCGACATGTCCTGGAGTGCGGACTGCGGATCCGGCAGTGCCCCGAGGGTTTCCGCGAGACCGAGGCGCTCGGCCAGGGCTTGTGCGTAGGCCAGGTGCGCGGCAGAAGGCTCGGCCCCGGATTCCGGTTCCGTACGCAGACTCGGTGTTTCGTCGAAGAACCGCGCCGCCTGATGCACCGGGTCCTCGGGCTTGCGCGGTGTGGGCGGATCCTGGCCGAAACGCAGACCGGCGTCCGGCATCGGACCCTCGTCGCCGAGACCCGGGACATGCGCGTCGTTCTGGAAGATGCTCGCCCAGGTGGCGGCGGTCTCCGCCGGTGTGCCACCGGTCAATTCGGCCAGTGACAGCGGATCGGTGCCGCCATTGGGGCCGAGGTCGAACAGCTGCTCTTGGCCGTTGTCATCGATATCGGTGAGCAGAACCCGTTGGCCGTCCACGTCGAAGACGTCGCGGCCCAGGTAGGTCACGGTGTAGGCGTGGCCGCCGATACCGTAGTCGTCGACGGTGGTCCGCTGGTCGATCACCACAGCCGAGGCGCCCAGGCCCTGCGCGCGCAAGGTGGTCAGCAGGCGGGCATGTGCGCCGCCCTCCTCCCCCGGCAGGAACGGCTCGGGCTGCGCGGTGCCGAAGTGGTCCGACATCTCACCCCACGGCACACCGCCGATCCGGTCGGGATCGACGGCGAACTCGCCGAGCACGTTCGGGTGCCGCACGGCCAGCTGGTCGAAAGCCCTTGGCACACAGTGGTTGATGGGAGTGCCACCGGTGGGCAGACGGTAGTACGTCTCGGCCAGTGCGGCCAAGGCGGCGAGGTCGGTGGCGTCCTGGCGGACATCGGCCCGCAACTCCGCCAGCGCCTCGGCGATCTGCTCCGGCGTGCGCAGCGCGGCCGCGTCGAGCCGGCCCGCCCGGAAGTTCTTGTAGATCGACTCCAGCTCGGACGGTGTCGCGGTGTCCATATCGACGCCCAGCAGGTGCAGCCAGTCGGCGTCCGGGTCCGGGATGCCGGGTACCTTGCCGGGCAGCGTCTGGCCGTGCCTGGCGAGCGCGAGGAAGTCCGCCAGATTGTCGACGAGCAACCCCACCTGGTCGTGGGTGTCGCTGTGATGCATCGGCAGACCACCGGGCCGCAGCTGATCCTGCGCGTCGTAGAGGTTGGGATCGAAATCGACCAGATCGGGGTACCGGTTCAGCAGCTTGGCCAGGGCATCCAGCTTCTTGGCCCGTTCGGGATGCCGCTGCTTCAGCTCCTCGAGCGCGTCGAGCGGGCGCCCGCGCAGCTCGGACCGGTTCACCCCGGCCTCGTGCAGCGCGCGCTCGAAGGCGTTGTAGCGGGCCACGTCCGTGTGCAGGCGGGCCAGATCGGCCATGGCCTCGATCCGCACCGCGCGCAACTGGTTCGCGGCGCGCGCCGCGTCGAGGGTGGAGCCGACGCGATCCGGGGCCAGATCGGCCAGCTTCACGTCCTGCCGGGCCGCCGCGTCCTCCACACGGGCCACCAGCTCGGCGGTCGACAGCGTGGTGGGGTCGGGCACCGGAATCCGGTTGTCCGGCGGTGTGAGCGCGCTTTCGCTGGGGATGGCCCGCCAGGGGCTGTCGTCGTTGTCGCGGACCATGGTCAGCTCGAGCCCGCGCCCGTCCACGGCACCGGAGAAATGCCGGACCTGCGGCGCGTCTACCTCGGCCACATGGATGACGCCGGTGCGGTCGGCCCAGGCGACCCGGTACTCGAGCTCCAGCTCGCCCTGGGTCAGCATCTGCGCGATATCGGTATTACGCGGGTCGGCGAGCGCGTTGGCCAGCTGCTGGTCGTGATCGCCGCCGTCGTTGATCACCACCAGGCGCGGCGGATTGCCGTCCAGCAGGCCGATACCCGGCGCATTGTCCGGATCCAGCAGGTCGCCGCCCTGGTCGAGCAACCACCGGTGCCCCGCCGCGGCCGCCATCTCCTCGGCGATCCGGGCGAACTTGGTGTCGGCATCGGTGTAGGCGGCCGCCAGTTGCGCGAATTCGGCTGCCTCTCGCGCCAATTCGGCAGCACGGTCGTGCAGTGCGGTCAGCGCGCGTGCGACATCGGCCGGGCTGTGCTTTGCCGGATCGACATCGAGCAGGTTGGCCCAGGTGCCCAGTTCGGCGCGCACCTGTTCGCGCTGCATCGCCTCCCGGAACGCCTCGCGGGCCTCCGCGCTCGGGTTGCCCTCCGGGTCCCACCAGAGCTTCAGCCGCGTCGGATTGTTGTTGACGCCACTGGCTTCGGAGTCCGCACCGGGCAGACCGGCCGCACGGGACTGCTCGCGCATATAGCGCTCGAGCGGATCGGGACGCGTGTCGTTGGTCGGCAAATAGCGCAGGCGCTCGTTCTCGTTGTGGAACCGCGTGGCCGCCTGCGCGTACGCCGCGGCCGCCGCGGCCTGCCGCATCGCCCGGTAGTTCGCCTCGCCGACCGCGGTGCGGACCGCGTCGGGGCTGAGGTCGGCCAGCGATAGCGACAGCGCGTCCGCGCCCTCGTAGAGCGCGATACCGGCGGCATTGCGGGCGGTGATGGTGTCGCCGAGTTCCGCGCCTCGGCGCGCCAGATCCGGATCGGGTGCCGTGCCTTGCGGTTCCGCATCCGGAACCGGCGGCACCACGTCCTCATCGATACCGGCGCGCTCGTCGGGCGCAACCGTCTCCGGTGCCTGCGGAGCACCGATCTGGTGACTGGCCGGGTAGTTGCGGGTGACCAGGGCCCAGAACGCCTCGCGGCCCTTCCACAGCTTCGACGCCTGCAACGCGAAGAACGCCGGATCCCAGTTGAACCCACTGACATTGGCCGCCGCGTCACCGGACAGCAACTCGATCTCCGCGCCGAACGCGTTGTAGAGATCGCTGTTGTTCTCCGAACCGAGCGCGTACTGGATCGGCCGGCCGGTGCCGTGGCTGCCGAGGTGGGTGCGCAGGAACTTCATCGCCCGGCTCTGCGGTTGCGCGTCGGGGTCGCTCGACGAGTCCGGCACCGGCACCGGCGGCGGCGCCAGTGGCTCGGCGGGCCGCACCCGCCACCCTCCGGAACCGTCGGCCGTCAGCAGCACCGGCACCCGCTGACCGTCCACCACCACCGTGTACCGGCGGGTCTCGCCCTCGGCCGCCTGGGTGGCCCGGCCCTCGACCGCGTGCACCGCCTGGGCGACATCGGCCAGATCGTTCAGGGCGACGGCGCGGGCAAGCACGTTGTCGCGCAGCCACTCCAGCGTCGTGTCGACCTGCCCCTCGGCCAGGTCGCTTTCCGAGAGCTGGAGCAGATCTGCCCACTGGTTGACGATCTTGGTGAGATCCGCCCGCTGGTTCGAGTCGACGGGGGCAGCCAGCCGGGCCAGGGCGGACGCGAGCGACTCGACCGCCCCCGCCCGCAGCATGGTCCGATACCGCTGCTCCGCGATGGTTTCCGCGAGATTCGCCTGGGTCACCTGGTCGTCGTTCAGGCGCAGCTGACGCAGCAGCTCCGCCTGCGCCGACTCCGGCGCGAGCGGATGCGGGGTCCGGGAGTCGGGCCGGGCCGGCGCCGGCCCCAGTGCGGGTGCGATCGCGTCCGGCACGGCGATCGGCATGGCGGGCGCCGGGGTATCGGGATCGACGACCGGCAGGGCGTGGGCTTCGTTGCGCTGCTGGGCGAAATTCGGGTTGCTCGGATCCGGCGAGTAGTTCCAGTACCGCTCGCCCAGATGCTGCTCGTCGATGCTCAATGGAGCGAAATCGTCCGAGCTCATGAGCTCGTTCATGTGCCCGGTGACCGGGGTCGGGTCGAGGAATCCGCGCGCCCAAGCCATTTGGGTCAGATCCGCGAGAATCGGGCGCGGGTCGGCGAAGCTCGGCAGCGAGTCGCCGAGGCCGAGTGCCTGTGAGAGGAGGGTCAGGCGGTCGCGGTCGGCGTCGGTCAGCGGGGACAGGTCGCCCGTCGGCGTCGTCTGGCGAGCCGGGGTCGGCTGTGGATCCGACGCCGATTCGGATTCAGGGTCCGGAGACTGCTGTGCCGCGGGATCGGGCTGCGCTTCCGGATCGGGCTGAGCACCCGGGTCCGGGGTCTGCGTATCCGGGTCCGGCGTGGGCTGCGCCTCGGGGTCCGGGTTCTGCTGCGAATCCGGGTCCGGCGCAGGCCGGTTGGCGTCGCGCTCTCCGTCGCGCCTGCGCTGCTCCTCCTGCTGCTGTTCGTCCAGGAGGCGCCGGAGGTCGCGCATCGGATCCCGACGGCCCTGATCGTCGCCGACCCGCGGCAGGTTCCGATCGTCATCGTCGTGGCCCTGGGTGGCGGCACCCACCGCGAGCGGGCGCACCGCGAGCGGGCGCACGGAGTTACCGTTCGCGTCGTAGACCATGACCCAGGTCTTCTTCGCGTCCGGCAGATTGCCGGGGTCGAACTCGACCGGGCCGTCCGGATGCTTGTACGGGTCGTCGACCATGATCTTGCCGGTCGCGGCGTCGTAGTACATGACGTACGCGTGCGAACCGACACCGTGCTCATCGACCGTGTGGTTCTGGTCGACGACGACGACCGTCGCCTTGCCCTTCATGAAGTCCAGCGCCTCGGCGATCGCCTTGTGCGGCGACTTGCGCTTGCGGACCTTGACCTCGGTCACCTGGGAATCGGCGTGCTCTTCGAGCTGGCGCATGGACACACCGTCCGGGCCGACATCGGTCGGCACGGTGATGTCCGGATTACCGGTACGCTGGCGTGCCGTGTACAGCGCCTGCTCGGAACACCCGTTGTCCCGCAGCGGGGGCCGATCGGTGTCCAGGAACGACTCGTTGTCGGGCGCTTGGAATTCGGTGGTGCCGGCGGCGATGTTCTCCAGCCGGTACATGCGGTCGACCGGCACGCCGTTTTTCGGCGGCTTCGCGCCGGTGGCCTTCGGGGCGTTGAACTGGTGGAACAGACCGTTGGCGCGATCCTGGATGTGCACACGGACGTCGTCGCCGAAGTGCTTCTTCCGGATCAAGGGTGTGTCTTCCTGGCCGGAGAAATCGACGAGCACGACATCGTCGACCAGGCGCTCCAAACGCCCCTTACGGCCGGATGATTCGACGACGTCGACGCCGTAGCCGCGCGCGATGATCTTGTTCGAGACCGCGATCTCGGGTTGCCCCTGCGCCACCCGCCCCTCGTTGAGCGCTGCTCGAGTCGCGCTGACGGCGGCCATATCCCGGGCGAGCAGCTTGCCGCCCTGACGGGCATGCCAGGTGGTCACGGACTGGCCCTTGTTCGGCGTGCCATAGCCGACCCACGCGATCGACGCCGCCGACTCGCCCGCGCGTAGTCGACCGGCGGTCGCCTGGTACTGGCCGGCCATCTGGTTCACGGTGCTGCCGATATTGGCCAGCGACGCGTCCCGGCCCGGGACGTGCCAGGCCAACAGGGTCGCGGTGTCGATGTCGCCCATGGCGATGGCCGCCCGGCCGCTGCCGTTGAACGCGGTGGAGTCGAAGGCCATGACGTACACCGGCGTATTCGGCGCGACGGTTCGGGCCACCCCCTCCGCCATGGCGATCGCCTCTTGGGTACGCAGCAGGTTCACCAGCTGCTTGTGCGAGGCGGAGTTCAGCCTGCTCCGCCGAATCAGACTCTCGAGCTCGTTCTTGACGCGCTTGACCTCTTTCGCGGCCTCGGTGCGAGCCTCGTTGATCCGCCGTTTGGCTTCGGCTCGTTCTTGGGCGGCCTGACGGCGCGCCGCCGCCCTCTCCGCCGGCCTGCTGTCCGGATTCACCTGTGTCCGCGCCCGCGGCTGCTCGGCTTTCGCCTGCGCCAAGTCGGCCGCCGCCCGCTGTTGCTCGGCCAGCAGACTCTTCAATTGCGCCTGTTGGTCTTCGGTCAACCGGCTGCTGGCGATCAGACTCTGCGACTCCCGGTCGATCTGTATCCGGTTGGCGATATCGACATCCGGCGCGGGGATGCCCGGCGCATTGTTGCCGAAGCTGGCCGGATGCACTCGGAGCAGGACCAGCTGCTGATCCCGCGTGATGCCGCTCCACCGCTCGGAGTTCTTGCGCGCCAAGGCATCCGCCTCGGCCTGTGTGGCCTTGGGGCCGAGCTGGAAATCGGAGGGCTTCGGCTTGCCCGCCATGCTGTCGAGGATCGCGGCGGCCTGCTGCTCTTCGGTATCGGTATCGGTATCGGTATCCGTGTCGGGGTCTGTGCTGGTGTCCGGATCGGTGCTGGGGCGTGCCGGAGCCGGGGCCGCCGGGGTGGGCGGCATAGGCGGCGGCAGAACCAGCGCGGAATCCTCGTCGACATCCGGACGCGCCGCCGGATCCTCGTCGCTGTCCGGGCGCGCGGGCGCGTCCTCGTCACTATCGGGACGCGCCGCGGCGTCCTCGTCACTGTCCGGCCGTGCCGCGGGGTCCTGATCGCTCTCGGGACGCGCGGGTGCATCCTCGTCGGTGTCGTTTTGTGTCGCCGGATCCAGGCTGCTGTCGGTCCGCGCCTGGACCTGCGAGTCGCTCTCCGGTGTGACCTGCACCTGGCTGTCGGCGTCGCCCTCCGAGTCCACGGTGGTATTCCGTTGCGGTGCTTCGGTATCCGAGACCTGCGTCTGCACCGGACTGGCCGGGGCGGCGCCGGGGGTTGCGGCCTGAGCGGACGAGCCCGCGCGCGACGCGGGTGTCGACTCGGCATCGGCGCTCGGGGCGGCGTTGGACGTGCCGTCGTTGAAACCGGCCACGGAGGTGTCTCCGGCGCGGGGCACACCGGGCAGGTTGGGCGTCGACGGCCGCCCGGCGCCCGGCTGACTGGTGGCGGTGCTCGACTGGCCCGTTGTCGGAGACGTGGAGGTGGACCCCGGCGCGGACGACGAGCTGCCCGGCGCGACACTGGACGCACTCGTGCTCGTGGGCGCTCCCGGCGCCGACGTGCTCGCACCGGGCGCCGCCGACCCCGGCGCGGCCGCTCCCGGCGCCGTCATTCCGGCCCCGTTGGCGGCGGTGTTCAGGCTCGAGTTGGGATCGCCCGAAATGCCTGCGCCAGCGCCAATTCGGGAGTCGCCCAGCGGTGTACCGGCGAGGTTGTTGACCGCGCCCGGATCGGTGACCGGGCTGACCTGCGCGGCCCCCGCACCCGGGTCCGAAACACCCGAGCTGGGATTGTCCACGGCCGAACTCGAATCGCCCGCCTGAGGAGCCGAATTACTCTGGTTCGCACCGGAATTCGACGAACTACTTTCGCTCGCACCGGCTTCCGAGCTTTGCTGACCCGCGTGCTGACCGGCCTGCGGTCCAGCGCCGGTCTGCTGCTGGTTGCCCGCGCCCGAGTCGGCGGCCCCGGCCTGCGGCGCGTTCGCGTCCTGCCCGGCCGGCGGTGCGGAGGTATTGCCGGCACTGGCGGTGTTCGTGCCCGGGCTGTTGTCCCCGGCACCATTCTGATTTCCGGCACCATTCTGGTTGCCCGCGCCCGAGTCGGCGGCCGCCCCGGCCTGCGGCGCGTTCGCGTCCTGCCCGGCCGGCGGTGCAGAAGTATTGCCAGCACCAGCGGTGTTCGTGCCCGGGCTGTTGTTCCCGGCCCCGTTCTGGTTCCCGGCACCATTCTGATTTCCGGCACCGTTCTGGTTTCCCGCGCCCGAATTGTCCCCGGCACCAGTGGGATTGGAGGGGTCGGTCGCGTTGGTCGGCTCGCCCGGCGGCGCGGTACCGTCCGGCGGGGTCACGTTGAAGTCCCCGCCGTCGAAGTTCACGCCGTCGAAGTCCCCGCCGCCGACGTTGGGCGCACCCGCGTACTGCCGATTTCCCCGGAAACTCGACGCACCGGAGGGAATCGCGCCCGACAGGCCACCACCGACGAACGCCTCCGGAGTCCACTGGCCGGTCAGCAGGCCTGCGATCGTCGCACCGAACACACCCGCGCCGATACCGACCAGCCCACCGCCCATGGCGCGGGTCCACCGGTTGTCGCTCATCATCATCCGGTTGAGCGCCGGAATATGACCCATGCCATATCCGGCGCCGCCGCCCCCTGCACCCGCAAGGAACGAGACACCCACGTTCTTCATGTAGCCGCCCCAGTCGAAGGGTTGCGACTTCAGGTTCTCTGCCGTGAGGATGTTGTGGATAGCGGCTTCCTCGATGGTGGTCTGGACGACCTCGACAAAACCCTCCTGCAGCATCTCGTAGACGACTTTGGCGATGACGGTGCGCGCCGCTTCGGACAGGAAGCGCTGACCGATGATTCGGGCAATCGCGCTCTCCAGAATCTCGCCGATCACCCGGAAGGCGGCACGGGTGGCAGCGATCGCAGTGGCCTCGGCGAGGGGCGCGGCCGGGCCCGCGGCCAGTGCCCAGGCCAGCTCGATGACCAGCCAGCCGAGCGCGAAGAGCGCGCTCAAATGGTTGCCGTGGACCTCGCCGGTGAAGTCGTCGACCGCGATGGCCAGCTGGTCGAAGGACTTGCCCATCAGCTCGATGGAGCCGTGCTTCGGGTCTTGGCCGTGGATTACGCTCTGGAGCGATTCGAATATCTTCTCGCCGCCACTGCCCTGCGGGTAGGACACGCGGACGGATTGGCTGGCGCTATCGGCCTCGCCGATGGCGTGCTCGAGGATCTCCCGGCCGACCTCACGCAGCACATCCGAGATCCCGTCCAGGTCATTGGGATCGATGTGGGTGATCTCCGCACCCGCCACCCACCCGACCCAGGCGAGCTCGTCGGGAATATGCCAGTAACCCATCTAAACCGCGCGCACGTCACCAAACCGAGTCGGTGACGCCCTTTCCGGTTTCGGCCTTGTCCTCGAGGGTCTCCACATCGGTGAAGACCAGTTCCGCGTCCTCGCGCTCGGCGTCACCCGGCGGCGCGACGGAAACCGGCGGCGCCATGGGGATCTCACTCTGGAAGTCGGGCATTCCTGGGATCACATCGGAGAGCTTGGGCAGCCGCGCCCGCTCCTCCGCCAAGGGCGCCATGACTTGCTTGCTCTGATCGAACACATCCTCGGCGGCCTGCTGAGCCAGCCGAGTGATGGATTTGGCGATGTCCTCGTAGCTGTATTCGTCGATGCCGCTGCCGAATTTGGTTTGGATGACCACCCCGTTGGCGTTCACCGTCACCGAGATCTGCCGGTCCCTGGTGCTCGCAGTGGCGGTGAGCTTGACCCGCTGCTGCTGCATCTCGGCGATCTCGCGGATGCGGCTGCGGAATTCCTCCATCACACCGGCGATCTCGGCATCGCGTCTGGCCATCTAGTTCTCACCCACTCCACAAACTCTCATGGCGGTCCGAATGGACCGCCCGCCAACTACCAGCAACCCGGTCCGGCTCAGATGTTCCCGAACTGCTCTCGGCGCTTCTGCTCCTCGAGTTCGGCGTTCTTCGCCGCCTTGAACTGGCCATCGGAGAGCTTGCCCCAGGATGTGGCCATGGTCCGTGTGCCCTCGACAGCGCCCTCGAGCTGGTATTTGAGACCTTTCGGGTCATCCATGAACTTCTTGCCGAAGACCGGGTCGGAGCTGATGATCGAGATCAGCGAATCCAGCTGCGCCTGCACTCGATCAGCGAGGCCGTCCATGCGGTCGCGCACCTTGCCGGTGTCGGTGCCCGCGATGCGCTGCTTTTCCACAAAACTCTCGACGTCCACGGTTCACCTCTCATCTCGCAAGGCTCGTACCGAAACCGTAAAAGCGGCTGGTACCAGAGCCTTTCCGACCATTCTGGCACCTCGGCCGACGTTGTGGGCCGATTCACCGGACCGAGAAGCTAAAGAACCTGTTAGGAATTGGCCATCGATCCGTTCCCTGATGTTAACCCGCAATGGGCGGACAACCAGGGTCAGGCGTCGACCATCCCGTTGCGCTCCTGGAAGCGCTGCTCGAACTCCACGATGTAGCGCGAGGGCGCGATCGAGGACGAGGACTGCTCCAGCACACCGTCATCGGCGATGTAGAACAGCGCACGGCCGATGGCGATCTCACCCGGCGCGGTCGGCACGTAGACCATCCAGCCGCAGCTGATGCGGTCGGCGCGCAGCTGATCCAGCGGATAGCCGGTGGTGTCGAGATTGCGGTCGAGAATGTAGCGGCGCACCTGATCGATGGCCTCGTCCTCGGGCATCGGATCCGGCAGCGTGGTGGCCACGCCGGCCATGGTGAGCTGGTAGAAGGCGCTGTCGATATCGTAGCCACCCTCGTCACCGAAGACGCTGATCAGCGTATCCCTGGTCACCACACCGGCTTCCGCGGCCGAGACCAGCGTGGCCACGGCGGCGACCTGGCCGTCGGTGGCCTCGGCGGAGACCAGGCTGGCGATCACGTTGGTCACCGTCTGCGCGGTCCAGATACCGGGCACGGCCTCGGCGAGCTGATCGGCCGCCGGCGACTCGGCGCGATACCAGCGACCGCCCTCCCACCAGTAGCAGAACGACAGCAAACCGCTGGCGGCCCGAGGATTCAGCACCGGGTTCGCCACCCAGGCCGGAGCACCGGCGTAGTACGCGGGCAGCTGCGCGTCCTGGTTGTACGCCGCGTCCAAGGCGGGCGCGTTCCAGACACCACCGGAGAGCACGGCCCGGCCACCGGGCAGCATGTACAGCGTCGAGCCGCCCCGCTTGGCGCCTTCGAACCAGCCCAGCGCGGGCAGAATACGCGGACCCCACTCGGAACCGACGGCGACGAACGCGGCCGCCAACACCGCCCAGCGGGCCCACAACGTGGGCAGCGCCGGGAAATCGCGCTCCGAGATCGTCCCGCGCACACCGGCTTCCCGATCCGCGCGCGCCCAGGCGGCAGCCTCGGCCGGAGTGCGGGACTGGCGGTTGCCGTGACTCACGTACGCGGCCAGCCACACCGGCAGCCGCTCCCGCGGATTGGCTTCCAGGTCGGCCTGATACACCTCGGCCGGGAACAGGTGATCGTCCGGGAACGGCTCGTCACCGTAATCGTAGTCGATATCCAGCTTACCGGCCGGCGTCAGCTGCAACAGCAGCCGCCACCACGGGCCGTCACCCATGGCGGCGGACACCTCGCGGTGCCGGCGCACCAGCTCCAGCACCGCCTCCGACGGCTGGATGCGGACCGAACGCTCCTTATCATCGCTGAACACGATCTGCGCGACCTCGGCGACCGCGGTGAAAGCGAACACCGCGTCCAGCTTGGACCAGCCCTGCGGGGCGCCGGTGGCCAGTTCGCGGGCCAGATTGTGGCCGATCTCGCGGGCCTGCTCGGCCGGGTCTACAGTTTCGGGCTCCGGCTCTGGCTCGGAATCACCCAGCGAGAACTCCACATCGGGTTTGTCGCTGCTCTCCTCGAACGCCTGCTGGAACTCTTGGCGGAACTCTTCGTCGGCGCGCTGCTCGGGTGTGAGATTCGGCTGCTGATCGCCGGGGACCTGGTTGTCGCGGGCCTCGTCGTTCGGGCCTTCTGGGCTGGTCACGGTGTAGCTATCTCCTCATCCACGTACCCGTAACCGGAATCCCGACGGGGCGTCCGGTTCCAGACTAGAGCCGACTTGCTGTCCTTCATCCTGGCACAGGATGCCGAAAAGCGACCCGGCCAGCCGAAACCCTCACCCCTCAGCAGGATTTGCGGACCCGCCGTGGCGGACCTCGGCCGGCCTTCGTAGGGCAGGACGAGGCCGCGGTGCTGCTGGCGGACCGGGGTGCTGGTCATCGGCTCCTTCGAAGGAAGCAGCTGGGAAGGAATTCTCTCGCACCCGGGGAGTTTTCGTCTCGCTCATGAGCGGTGACTTCCCTAAGAACGTGTCAAGGTCTCGAGCCTGCCGGTCCCCTGCCACCCAATACCGCTGCGGACGGAACCTCCGGTTTGCGAGTATCTGTGCGTGAGACTTGCGATAGTCGAGGATGACCCCGGAGTCGGCGACGCCCTGGTCGCGGCGCTGCGCGCCAAGGACTATCAGGCCGACCATCTGCGGCGCGGCGCCGACCTGCTGCTCACCCACGACCGCTACGACGCCGTCATCCTTGATCTCGGCCTGCCCGATATGGACGGCCTGGAAGTATTGCGCAAACTCCGCGAGGTCAGCTCGGTGCCGGTCCTGATCCTCACCGCGCGCAGCGGCGAACGCGCCGTCATCCGCGGTCTGCACGCCGGAGCCGATGACTACCTGACGAAGCCGCCGCGCGTCGGCGAGCTGGTGGCGCGCCTGGAAACCGTCACCCGCCGCGCCGGTACCCCCACCGCCCCCACTCAGCTGGTGGTGGTGACCGGCGACGTCCGCGTCGACCTGCAAGCCCGCACCGTCGAGGTCGCGGGCACCCCGATCACGCTCACCCACAAGGAATTCGAACTGGTGCGCGTCCTCCTGGAACGCCCGGGCTCCGCCGTCAGCCGCCAGCAACTCATGGACCGCATCTGGGGCGACGCCTTCGCCGCCATCTCCCGCGCCCTCGACGTCCACATGGCCGCGCTGCGCGCCAAACTCCAGCGCCCCGACCTCATCACCACCATCCGCGGCTACGGGTACCGATGGGAAATGGAGCCCCCGGGTCTCTGACGGCTACTGGAATCCACGTGCCTGGAACAGGCGGAGGCGGGCCGCTTTCCGGGCGGCGTTGTCGGCGCCGTCGAGTGACCGGCGAATGTGGTGCGGGCGGCGGTGATCAGGGTGCCGGGGACGTCCGAGTACGTGCGGGTCAGGCGGTGAAGATACGGGCTCGCCGGTCGGGATCGCAGAGAACATCCCGGATCAGCAGCCCGAAGTCGAAGTCCGGAAGGACCGCGCGGTAGTGCACGTCGCAGGCGACGACACCGGAGTTGACGAGGACGAAGCGGTTCGTCTGATCGTCGACGCGCTGCCAGTAGACACCGATCGGCTGGGTGTCCAGATCGATCACGCGGCCACCGGCCCGCAGCAGTAGCCGACCGGCTTCCCGGTAGAAGACCACCGACAGGTCACCGACAGCGCCATACAGGCCGGACACCGAACCGGCTCCCAACGCCCCGCCGCGCAGCACGCCGGTCTCCGGATCGAAGTCGGCGAACTCACCGACACCCGCATGCGAGCGCACCACAAGACCTGTCGCCGCACGCCGACCACTCTCGGCAGGGCCCCGGCCGTTGCCGAAACCCGCTCGCGGAAACGCCCGCGAGGATCGTGACTGGCCCGCCGACGCAGGCGGGGCCGGAGGCGGCGTCGGCGAATACCCGTTCGTCCCACCCGGCAGACCATTCCCGCCCGCCGGCGGTTCCCAGGCCGATGGTGGGTCGGGCAACGTCGGCGCACCGGGATTGCCAGTTGGCGGCGCCCAGCCTGGCGGCGGGTCAGGCAACGTCGGCATGCCCGGCACCGGCGGATCACCGGGCCTCTGGGGCGACCCAGGCTGAATCGGCCACTCAGAGGCCGGGGGCTGCGGCGGTACCGAACCATCCGGCAACTGCGGAAGACCCGGCACCCCGGGCATCTCGGGCGCCGGGAATTGCGGCGGTACCGGGAATTCCGGCGGGCGCGGAACTCCCGGCTGCTGCGGTGGCACCGGAAGTTCCGGCCAGCCCGGCGCAACCGGAGGTACCGGCGGGCGCGGAGGCACCGAGAACTCGGGCGGCTGCGGTACTTCCGGCGAGTGCGGCGGCACCGGAAGCTGCGGCCAGCCCGGCGCGACCGGAGGCACCGGCGGGCGCGGAGGCACCGGGGAGTCCGGAGGTTGCGTAGGTGCTGGCCACTGCGGCCACTCCGGCGGCCGTGGCGGCACGGGTGGCTGCGGCCACTCCGGCGGTGATGGGGGCAGCGGCGGCTTGGGCGGCATCGGCCACTCCGGCGGCTGCGGAGGTTGCGGCGACACCGGCGGCTTGGGCGGCATCGGCGACACCGGCGGCTGCGGAGGTTGCGGCGACACCTGCGGCTTGGGCGGCATCGGCGACACCGGCGGCTGCGGAGGTTGCGGCGACACCGGCGGTTTGGGCGGCATCGGCGGTTGCGGAGGCACCGGAGGCACCGGCCGTTGCGGAGGCTGCGGCGGCTGCGGCAAAGGAGGCACAGGCGGGTTCGGTGGTACCGGCGGTGGCATCCGAGGGTCGCGATCGTCCTCCGCGCCACTTCCGGCCGCGAGACCGGCCCGTGCACCACCGTCGGGCCGCGAACGCCTCTCGCCTCCCTCCGAACGCTGCTCCCCCTCGGTCCGCCGCCGACCTTCGCCGCTCTCCGACCGCTCGCCACCTTCGGCCCGCGCCCCACCCTCGGGCCGCGGCTGTCCGCCCTCAGCATCCGGCTGAGCCGAACCCTCCGACCCCGACCGACCTCCGCCGACCTCCGAGTCAGCCCCACCTTCAGGCCGCGGCTGTCCGCGCTCGCTATCCGGCTGAGCCGAACCCTCAGGCCGAGACTCGCCTTCGCTGACCTCCGAGTCGGCCCCACTCTCAGGCCGCGACCGACCCTGGCCAACCTCCTCATTGGCCCCACCCTCGGGCCGCGACTGTCCGCCCTCGCTACCCGGCCGAGCCGAACCCTCCCACCGCGATTGCCTCTCGCCGACCTCCGAGTCGGCCCTACCCTCAGGCCGCGACCGACCCTCGCCAACCTCCACATTGGCCCCACCCTCGGGCCGCGACTGTCCGCCCTCGCTACCCGGCCGAGCCGAACTCTCCAGCCGAGACTCGCCTTCGCCGATCTCCGAACCGGGCCCACTCTCAGGCCGCGACTGGCCCTCGCCAACTTCCGAATTGGCCCCCGACTGTCCGCCCTCAGCATCCGGCCGAGCCGAACCCTCCGACCCCGACCGACCTTCGCCGACCTCCGAGTCAGCCCCACTCTCAGGCCGCGACTGACCCTCGCCAACTTCCGAATTGGCCCCGTCCGCAGACCGCGACTGCCCCTCGCCGCGCTCCGGCCGCGCCAAGCCATCACCGCCCTCGGGCCGAGCGGTCCGCTCACCACCCACAGACGGCGGCACACTCGCATCCGCCGAACCGCCATCACGCGCTGTACGCGGCTGTCCACCACCGCTATCCAGGCGAGCTGGATTCTCCGGCCGCGGCTGACTCTCGCCGACTTCCGAGTCCGCCCCACCCGTAGGCCGCGACTGCGCCCGTGGATCGAACGACCCAGCCTCCGACGAAGCAACGCCTTCCGGCATCGATCCGTCGCTACCTTGATCGGACTCCGCCGCACGACCACCAGGCCAATACACCGTCCGCGGATCGACCGGCCCAACACCCGACGAGCCAACACCCTCCGGCACCGACTCTCCGCCACCCTGATCGGACTCCGCCACACCACCACCAGGCCAATGCACCGTCCGCGGATCGACCGCCGGGTCGTCCGGATGCGGAATCGGCTGGTCATCCACTTCATCCGGGGACGGCAGGTCGACGGTCGGGCCAATTGGGTGCGGAATTGGCTGAGTATCAACGTTATCCGGCGACGACAGCTCTACGGTCGGGTCATCTGGTCGCGAACTCGGTTGGCTGGGTGCGTTTTCCGGGAGTTCCGGGGTGTGGTTGACCGGACCCTGGGGGTTGAGTGGGAGTTGGGGACGGGGGCCGGGCGGGAGGGGGTTGGGGTCGTCGGGGTCGATTTCGGGGCGTGGCGGGAGAAGGTTGTCGGGGCCGAGGGCGGCGGGGGCGTATTTGATGCCCTTGCGCCAGTCGGTGCGGGGTGGTCGGGCGGCGTCCCAGTCGAAGCCGATGCGGATGGCGTACTGGTTGGCGTCGCGCCAGGCGGCGCCGTACGGGTGGGCGCGCAGGTAGTTGGATTCGGCCAGAGCGTCCTGGAGCAGGAGGATATCGGCGGGCAGGATGTTGTCGCCACCCGCGATGAGCCGGTTCCAGGCTTCGGCGACATCGGCGACCGGGTCCAGCGGGAGGCGGCGCGGCACGCCGTCGCGCGGGTCGATGCGCAGATGCTGATCGCGCATCAGATGGTTCTTGATCTGGGCGATCTCCTCGTGGGAGAACGCCGGAACGGCGTGGTCGAGCCGTTCGGCGACCGCACGCGCGATTGCCGCGCGATCGGGACGGATACCCATCAGGGCATCACGGATGTCGTCGACCAATCGTGCTGCGTCACCGGGCCTTTCGTGATCCAGATGCCCGGTGATCGCCTCGACGGCGCGGCTCAGGTCGGGGCCGGGATCGTCGGGGCTGCGGTGCGTTACCTCGACGAGTCCGGCGGTGTAGTCATCGACGACATTCGCGATCACGTCGACGAGCACGGCGGCCCGCACCGCACGCGCCGCGCCCTGGGCGGCCGGATGGTCGGCGAGGTTGTCGGTGATGGTGTCGATATCGCTGTCGTCACCGAGATACCGCCGGTACTCGGCGTCGGCCCAGTCCTGCACCCGCTGCCAGGCTTCTTGCTCCTCCCGTTGGCGCTGCGTGAACAGTTCGCCCAGTTCACCGTTGTCCGGGGCACGTTCGGGCACCTGATATTCCCGCGCCATCGGCTGCACGTCGCGTATCGGTGCCCGGAACCACGGGTGCCCCTTGAAGCCCGGTTTGACCCGGCCCGGATGCGCTTTGTCGCTGAACCAGGTGAAGCCGAACAGTTTCGCCGGTTCCAGGGTGAGCCGCAGAATGTTGTAGGCCAGGTCGGCGAACGGCAACTCGTAGGTGGGCATGCCGTTGTCGATCGGTGTGCCACCGGGGATGGCCGGCAGGAACGCTTGGTTGACACCCGGGCCGTTGCCGACGAACGGGTCGACGATCGCCGCTTCGACCGGCGCCATACCCCACCCACTGATGCCTTCGGGCAGTATGCGTTCCTCATAGGATTTCGGCACGGTCGGGCCGCCGGTGCCGGCGTCGCCGCTGCGCGGATCCAGCGAATGCCAGTTGCCTTCGCCGTCCTGCCAGCGCACCATGTGCAGCGGCGGGCGCCCATCCATCGCCGGGAGCGTCGTGAACTCGCGGGTCGGCCCCGGCATCCGCGCGATCCGCACCGGTGCATCGTGCCCGGCGACGATCCAGCAGAACTCGATGCGGGCCTCGCGGCGCGTCATCGCCTGGGCCACAGCGGGATCCGAACGGATCGCCGCGGCGAGCGCGGCATCGTGATCGACGCGCGGATGGCCGTACGGTCCGATCGGCGCGACCACGATGATGCGCGGATTCTCGCCCTCGATGAGTCCGACGCGCGGACGTCCTTCGCCGGGATCGATCGGGCGCACACCCAGCGCGTCGAGGATGTCGCGGCCCGCACCCGCCAATTCGGCCATCTGGCCTTGGATTCGGTGCACGAGCTGTTCGCCCTGGCTGACACGGGTGGCGGCCTCCCGCAGCAGGGCGATATTGCGGACGTGCTCGTCGGCCTGGTCGGCGCGGATCGTCCGGTTCGCCACCTCGTCCAGGGTGAGGCCCAAATCTTCTGGACCCAGGCGGCTTTCGTCGACTCGGAGCCGGTGCGCGAGGTCGGTCCGCATCAACCTCCACGGCTTGGACGCGAGAACGGCTTGCGCGCGTTCGCGGGCGAGGCGATCGAGCTCGGCCTGAACCTGTTGCGAAAGTTCGGGCTCCGCGACGCCGACCCGGCCGAGTGCGGCAATCTGCCGATCCAGTTCGGCCAGTTCGGAATCCGACTCGTTGAAGCGCTGCGCCGCGTCCTGCAAGTTGAAGATCTGCTCGCGACGGCGAGCGATCTCATCGGGACCGACCAATTCCTCTGCCCGCGTGGCGCTTTCCTCACCGGTACCGGCGACATCGCGGGTGCGGACGATCCCGTTCTCCAAGTGTTGCAGCGTATTCGCCAGATTCGCCTGGTTCAGCGCCTCGTTCGGGTTCCGGACCGGCAGTGGGATATCCCGGAACCGGGAGAACCGATCATCCCGCTTGGCCCGCCAGAATGCCCGTTCGGCCGCCAACTGCGCACGCTTGCGCAGCAACTCCTGGAGGACAGCCTCAGGCGTACCGGCGAGCTCCTGCTCGGCGATCTCCGCATCGAGCCGCGCCACCTCGACTTCCGCCGCCTCGAGCCGCTCGGTCGCCCGCGCAAGCACCGCCGCCTCGGGACCTCCGGGATCCGCCTCGGCCAGCAGTTCGGCGTGCACCCGCCGGATATCCCGCAACTCCTCCCGCCGCACCACCGCCGCGGCGCGGGCACCCCGCAACCGCTCCAGCTCGGCCCGCGCCTCCGGAGTCAGCTCGTCCGCCCCGACCAGCGGCGCCACCTCCGGCTGACCGTCCCCGTCGGCATCCGGCTGCACTGCCCCATCCGAATCACCATCGCCTACACCAGATTCCGCCTGCTGCGCCGCACTTTCCGACTTCGCACCGCCCTGTGACGCAACCCCCACACCGGGCTCTGGCTGCGGCACCGCACCTTCGGGCTTGGCACCCTCCCGCTTACCGGCACCCTCAGCTGGCTTCGGCTGCGCAGGCCCACCTTCCAGACCCGCTTCCGGCTGCTTGGCGGCGCCTGCATCGCCTGGGCCGGAACCGGGAGACTTCGGTTTCGGGGCGGGTGGGGTTGCTTCGCCGTCGTCGTCCGGAGGCCAGACGCGGACATCGCCTTCGTGTGGTGGCTGGGATTCCAGCATCCGTTGCTGTTCTGCGAGTTTGCGCTGGTGTTCGGCCATCGCTACGTCGAACTGGCGAAGCCGCTCCTCGAAGGCCCGCTCTGGAGTGTCGTCGGTCCGCCCATCCAGCTCCGACTGACGGCGCTCGTTCTCGGCCAGTGCCGCATCGAGCTGCCGCATGCGCTGCTCGAATTCGCTGTCCTGCGACTGGCGCACTGCCTGCACACGGCGCGCGATCGCGTCGAGCGCCTCCTGCACGCGCGCCTCGGCGCGCTGGCGCATGGCCTCGAAATCGGCTGCGACCTGGGGATCCTGGGTGGGCGGCTGAGGCTGCTCCCCCGAACGACGCCCCCGCTCGGGCGACCCGGGCGAATCTCCCGGAGGAGGTCCCGGCTCGGCCGTGCCAGGTCGGGGGCCATCCGGCCCGAAATCGGTCGGCACGTTGATGATTCGGCCATCGTCACCGTAGGTGATCTCGATGTGCCGGACGACGACATCCGGTCGGTCCAGCAGCGGACGCAGACTCGGGTAGTCGGCGGCGAGCTGAGCGCGCACGTCACCCGGCGAATTCCAGCCGACGACCACGATACGGGGCGGCTCGCCCGCAACAATGCCGACCGTATTGTCGATCCGGTTCGCACCTTCCTCGGCCAGCGCTTCGCGCTCCATCGCCTGCGCGACCGCTCCGTCGAGCACCTCCAGCTCGGATTCGGCCCGGTTGAACCGGGTAGCCGCATCGCGCAGGGACTCGATACGCGCTGTCTGGTCCGGGAATTCGCGGGTGAGCCGCACGATGGTGTCCGGCAGCGCGTCCTCGGTCAGATCGCCTTCGCGCACCGGCAACCCGTCCATCGCCTCGGCACGGGCCGCCCTCGCGGCATCCAATTCCCTCACAGCTGCGGCGTTCTCGGCAGCAAGCCGGTTCGTCACCCGCCGCGCCAGATCGGCATCAGGACGATCCCCTGGCCCGTCCGGCTCCGGCGTGGCCACCGGCGGTCCGGCAGGCGGCTTCCGACCGCTGCCACCGTCTCCGGCACCTGGCGTCGGCTGTGCCACAGCAGAATCCGAATCCGCGCCATCGGTCCGCACACCCAACGGCAACGTCGGATCGTCCGACCCCGCTGGCTGCGACCACGCCACACGTGGATCAACCGGCGCCTCCGAAACAACACCACCCTCGCCGGCAACCGGCTGCGCCCACGCCACACGTGGGTCGACCGGCGGCCCCTGCGGCGGAACCTCACCGACCGGCGGCACATCCGATCGACCCTGCGGCGGCATCCCTCCCACCGGTGGCACATTCGGCGGAGTTGCCGGTTGGGTCGCGGCCAGCTCGGCGTCCACCCGGCTGACATCGGCTTCGGCGTCGGTGTACCGCTTGGCTGCCGCGCCGAGTTCCGCGGCCGCGGCTTCGCCGGGGTTTTGGCGGAAGTTGGCGGTGGCGGCGTCGAGGGCGCCACGGGCGGCGTCGCGTTCGGCGATCGCGGCGTCGCGTTCGGCCAAGAGCTGGGCGATACGGGCGGGGCGCTGCGCTTCGGCCTCGAGTTCGTCGGCGCGACGGTTCAGAGCCTCCAGCAGATCGAGAGCGTCGGCGCGGCTTCGAATTTCGTTGCGCAGGTCGGCCTGAACGGTGGCCAGCTGATCAGGAGTGAGGCGTTCCTTCTGATCGATCTTGCCGTCGCGGTATACCTCGTATACCTTCGCCCACCGTGCGGCTTTCGCGGCCACCTCTTCCGGGGTATCGCCGGGCCGCACCGGTTCGGGCAGTTCGACGCCGACCGTCCGGGTGAAGTCGGGGTTGGCGCGGGGTTCGGGTGCGGGTCCGGTGTGCTCGCCGAGAATGCCGAAGCGATCGAGGATGTCGGCGCCTTCGAGCGCATCGGTGAGGATGCCGAGATCGCCGACGACCTCGAGCAGGTGGGCGATCGCCTTGTCGTGCACCGGGAATTCACCGTCGGTGACGCGCGGATCGATCGCGTCCTCGCCGTAGCGGACCGGATCGAAACGGTCCAGCCCGTTGATGGTCCGGAAGTATTCGGCGAGCGCGTCGATCAGGTTCTCGCGCTCGCTCTCGTTGCGGGCGAGCTTGGCGATCGCCTTGTTCAACCGCTTCGGGTCGGTGCCGGACGTGTCCGGGAGGTACTTCATTTCGGAGTTCTTGTAGCTGCGCGGGAACAGGTCCTTCGGGAACCGGCCCCGGCGACGCCCGACACCGAGCCGCTCGGCGAGCCGATCCCGGGCACCGTCCACCACACCGGAATCGGTGCCGCGCAACAGTTTCGCGTAGTCGACCAGATCCTCGACGGCCTGCAGACGGCGCGCCTTACCCAGATCGCCCTCGACCAGCGCCCGGGCGACCTGCTCGGGCGTCAGCTGATCGGTTGCCAACCCGAGGCGGTGTGCCAGCTGGGAGCGCGCATCGCTGAGCGCGTGGAAATCATCGATATCCCAAGCGGTGCGGCCGTAATCGATAATCGCTTCGATCTGGGCCGCGCGGAGCGCGTTCTCGGCACGCAGCTGCTCGATGTGTTGCCTGAGCGCCTCGGGGTTGTCGAGCTCCCCTTCCGGAATGCCCAGGCGGTGTGCCAGTTCCTGCCGCGCTATCTCGACTTCGCCGCGGGACAATCCTTCTGGGAGTAGCGGTGGCCGCTGATCGGTCGCCGCCGACGCGTTGTCGTAGACCGGACGCCACGCACCGTCATCGTCGCGAACCATGGTGGCGTCCAGGACGCGCCCGTCGATCTCCTGCCGAATGTGCTGCACCGCAACGGGTTGGCTG
This sequence comes from Nocardia lijiangensis NBRC 108240, assembly GCF_001613045.1. GTDB lineage: Bacteria > Actinomycetota > Actinomycetes > Mycobacteriales > Mycobacteriaceae > Nocardia > Nocardia lijiangensis. The sequence continues at coordinate 48,134 of NZ_BDBP01000003.1, forward strand.
TCCAGCAGGCGCATGGACCCGTCCGGCTCGACATGCACGATCCGGAACACGACATCGACCAGCCCGTCGTTGACCGCCTGCGCGAGCTCGGGATGCTTCCGCAGGGCATCGGCCAGCACCCGTTCGTGGTCCAGGTCTCCGTCGAACACCAGCATCCCGGGCTTCTGCCCGGCTTCCCCGGGCAGGATCCCGATGCCGTCCACACCGGTCAGCAGGAACCCACCGTCGGATTCGACCGACGCGCGCAGCCCCAAATCGGCGAGCTGACGGGTGAAGTCGGCTACCTCGCCGTCCACCCGCAGATAGTTCCGCATCTGCTGGTCGATATCCGCGAGACCGCGGGCCTGCGCGCGGATGTGATCGATCGCCGCGGCGAGCGCGCGCCGGGGATGCGTGTCCAGCTGCCCGAGATCGATGCCGAGCAGCTGCGCCCAGACGGCGCGTTCATCGCGAATCTGGTCGCGCCGCAGCGCGTTCTCGAAGTAGGTCGGGTTGCCCTCGTCGATTCCGGGCTGATCGGAGTAGTTGAGATCGCCCCAGTCCCGGCCGGGCTCACCACCGTTGTTGACGCCCTCCCAATCGAGCAGGGTGGTGGGACGGTCGTTGGCGTGGATGACCTCACGCAGGAACCGGGTCATCGGATCGGAGTCGAAGAAGCTGACTTCGGTGCTGTAGGGGATGCGGCGGTTCTCGGCGTCGTAGCGGGCGGCGGCCTCGGCGAGCCCGGCCAGCGCCCCGATGCGACGGGCCTGGTGGTAGCGCAGTACCTCGAAGGCCTGCCGGACCGATTCCGGCGTCACGTCCGGCCCCAGGTCGGCGCCCAGGTCACGGACGGCGGCGATCAGGTCGGCGGCCAAGTCCTCGCGCAGGTTGGCGGCGTCGGCCAGGTCACGGGACAGGTCGGCGAACCGGCCGGTGGCATTCGGGTTCGGCTCGTACCGCACCCGTTCCGGTGCGGGCGCCTGCTCTTGCTTCGGCTGTTCGGCGTCGGCCTGTCTGCGCAGCTCCTCGACATCTTCGCCGGTTTCCTGGCGGACCTGGTTCGGGTCCACCTCGTCCAGCCACGGGCGGTATTCCTCGCCGTTGCGGGTGCGGGCCGACGGCGGGTCGCCCGCATGGTCCGGGATGCGGCTGGTCAGCTTGTTCAGGAACGGGATGAGTTCCCGGTTCTGCCACATCGTCGCACCCTCTTTGAGGATGCGCGCGGGGTTGAATTTCGTTTGCAGCACATCGCCTTCCGGCGTGTGCTTGATCAGCGGCACGTTCGCTTCGTTCGCGACCACCGACTGTCCGGCGCTGTCCACACCGGACCCGGACGGGTATTTCGGTGTGTGCGCGGCGAATCCGTTGCGCAGCTGAGTCCACATGCGGCGCACCAGGTTCGGGCGGCGCTCAGGCGTGGCGGGCGGTTCCGAGGTGGGCAGCGGAGCCGCTTCGGGCGCGGGCGCCTCCGGACGGACGACGGGTGGTTCGACCCGCCAGCCACCCGAGCCGTCGTCGACCAGATGCACCGGAACCTGCTCACCGTCGACATCGATGGTGTGCGGGCGGGTTTCGCCGGTCGCAGGTTTCGACCGCGACGCTCCGGGATCGTGCGGATCCGGCGGCTCGGCCGCTGCGGGCGGCTGCTGGCCCGGCGGCGTCGTCCCGCCACCACCCCCGGCGGCTTGCGGCTCACGCGCGTCGCCGGAAACCGGATCGCCCTCGCCGGGTGCGACCCTGGCGCGGTGGGATTCGGGCGTCGCCTGGGCGGGCCCTTCGCTGTTCGACGCGCGCTCGGAACCGGCCTCCTGCCGCTCCGAATCCGGTGGCGCCGTACGCGCGGCTCCCGCGGGGTCGGTGCCGGGTCGCGGACTCGGCCGCGCCGGCGCGCCCGCCGCACCGGAGTCGTCTCCCTCCTCGGGGCGCGGGGGGTCCCCTTCCTCACCCGTTTCGGACGCGGCCGTACCGCCGGGCCAGTGCACGGTACGCGGATCGTTAGAACGAACAGCCTGCGCCGCAACATCTTCCGGCGACGACTCGCTTACGCCGGACTCGGGCTCCACCGCACCACCCGGCCAGTGCACAGTTCGCGGATCGACCGCCGACGACCCCGCATCCTCCCGCGAAACCTCGCCCACGCCCTCCTCGGACACGACCGCTCGACCACCCGGCCAATGCACCGTCCGCGGATCGATAGGACGAACACCTTGCGCCGCAACACCTTCCCGCGACGACTCGCCGACACCGGACCCGGGCTCCACCGCACCACCGGGCCAGTGCACCGTCCGCGGATCGACCGGCGCAGCTGCCGAGGATGCGGCACCTTCCGAAGCTCGCCCGTCGACGCCCGGGTCCATCTCCGGCCCAGATTCCGAGCCGACTCCACCGGGCCAGTGCACCGTGCGCGGGTCGACAGCATCGGCCGCGCCGGGTGCCCGCTGCGGCTCGGCAGTGGGGTCGTATCGGACCTCGTGCATTCCGGCCCGCGCGAACCCCAGTCGGCGCTGCGCCGCGACGAATTCCGCTTGCGCCGCGACCAGGTCGGCGCGCCGCTGCTCGACGTTGTGCGCGGCCGCGCGCAGCCGATCCACGTGTTCTCGGGGCACGCCCTCGTCGAGCAGTCGGCGCAGCGTCGCGGGCAGCGCCTGGCTGGTCAGGTCGGCCGAGTCGATACGCAGCTGCCCGATCTCGGCCCGGAAACTCATCACGGCGTCGAAATGCGCGTCCGCAAGCACATCTCGCTGGGCACGCGCCCGCTCGAGATCCGCGCGTGCTCGGTCCACCGCGGTGTCGCCCGCGCCCGGCTGTCGTGGTGCGCCGCTCTCGCCGGGGTGCCCGGCCGCGCCACCCGCATTGCGCCGGACGGCGGTGTCACCTGGAGCCTGCTGCGCACCCACGTCCGCCGATCGCAACGGGCTCGAACCAGTCACGACCGGGCCGTCCACTCCGGAATCGGTGCGATGCACGACGATTCGGCCGTCGGCCCCTTCTTCGATCCGTAGGTGGCGGACGACGACGTCCGGCCGCCCGAGGGCCAACCGCAGATGGGGGTGGTCGGCGGCGAGCCCGGCGCGCACATCGGTCGGCACGTCCCTGCCGACGACCACGATCACCACCGGATCGGACGGCACGATACCGACTCGGTCGTCGATCCGGCGTGCGCCCGCCTCGGCAAGCACCTGCCGCTGGATCGCCCTCGTGAGCGCCCGATCCACCGCGGTCAACCGCTGCTCGGCCGCGTTGTAGCGCACAGCCGCGTCCCGCAGCGCACGGGTCCGCGCTGACTGCTCGGCGAGTTCCGTGACCGGCAGGGTCCGGCCCTCCAGCCGTTCGACCATGGCGTCGATGGCCGCGTCATCGGTCAGTTCCGTCTCGTCGACCGGCAGCCCGCGCATGGCCTCGACCCGCCGCGACCGCGCGTCGTCCCGCTCGAGCCGCGCGGTCTCCCGCTGCGCCTCGATCCGCTCCACCACGCGACGCGACCGCTCGGCCTGCGACATCGTCGGGCGACCGCGCCGCCGCGCGGCCTCGAGCTGCTGCTCGATGCGCGCCAGCTCGGCACGCGCCGCGTCGTACCGGTGCGCCGCGGCCTGCAATTCGCCCTGCTGGGTAGGCGATTGGGTATCCGCGTTCGGGGTGCGCACCCCGTTCACATCGGCGGCCACGCCCGCGGTCGGTTCCGCTTCGCTCCGCCCGTGCCTGCCGTTGACGACGTCCAGCACCGCACGGGCGGCGCTGACCCGAACCAGAGCGGCGGCCCGTCGGGCCGTCAGGTCGGCGATCTCGTCGCGACGCGCAGGGCGCGGGGCGCGCGTGCCCTCGTCACCGAAGGTGGTTTTGCGTGCCGCCGTCAGTTGTGCGGTAAGGCGCGCCAGTTCGTCGCGCGCCGCGATGTATCTGCGTGCCGCCGACTCCAGCTCGTTCAGCTGGGCTTCCCAGCGCTCCGTGGCCGCACCGACCGGCCTTGTCCTGCCCCGCCGCTCGTGCAGGGTCTCGTCCAGGTTGTCGGTGAGGTCCGGCTCGCCGAACCCGTGGGGGCGATTCGCCTCGGCGCGTTCCGCACGCGCCGCGTCCATCTCCTGGACCGCGGCCGCGTGATCGGCTTCCAATCGCTCGATCACTTCGGCCCGGCGCAGCGGTCGCCCTGACTCCTCGGCCACCGCGCTCAGCTCGCGGTGCGCGGCACTGGTGCGCACCAGCTCGCCATCGATGCGCGCCAGTTCGGTTCGAGCGTCCCGGAGCCTGGCCGCGGCCGCCTCCCGGTCCGGGTGCCCGCTGTCGATCGCGTCGTGCGCGGCCCCGGCCGCGTCCAGTTCCTGCGCCGCGGCGGCGCGCTGCGCGGTCAACCGGTCGATCAGCGCGGGTCGCTGCTCGGCTTCCGCCAGTTCGAGCAGCTGGTCGTTCATCGCGGTCAGCTCGGCGATATCACGCGCGCGGGCAACGACTTCCGCGCGCAACGCGGCCTGCACTTCGGCGAGCTCGGCGGGTGTGAGCCGTTCCTCTTGGTCGATCCTGCCGTCGCGGAAGACCTCGTACACCTCCGCCCAGCGCTTGGCGTCGGCATCGGTCAGGTCGACACCGACGGTCAGCGCCCAGTCGCGGCTCGGTGCGGCATGCCCGCTCGCGGAGACCTCGTCCGGCCCGAAGTCTCCGACCCGGTCCAGCACATCGATGAGCGTGTCGACATCGTCGACGACGTCGAGCAGGTGCTGTACCGCACGCTCGTGCACGGGGAATTCGGTATCGCCGACGCGGGGATCGATCGCGTCGGCGCCGCGGGTGACCGGGTCGTACCGATCCGAACCGTTGATGGTCCGGTAGAACTCGGCGAGCGCGTCGACGAGGTTCTCCCGTTCGGAGGGGCGGCGCATCAAATGGCGGATCGCGCGATTCAGCCGTTTCGCGTCCAGACTGGACGTGTCCGGCCGGTACTCGAGCTCGGGGTTCTTGCGAGTGCGGGAGAACAGATCTTTGGGGAACCTGCCCTTGCGCCTGCCGACCCCAAGACGCTCGGCCAACTTATCCCGCGCGGCCTCGGCCACTGCTTTGTCGTCGGCCTTTGCCACCTTCCAGTACTCGATCAGATCCTGTACGGCCTGGTACCTGCGTGCGGAGCCCAGATCCGGATCGGTCAGCGCCCGTGCCATCGCCAACGGGGTCATCGCGTCGACATCGATATCGATCCGGGTCGCCAGCTGCCAGCGCGCGTCGGTGTGGTTGTTGTAGTCGTCGATGTCCCAGGCCGTGCGCGCGTAGTCGATGACCGCCTCGATCTGGCTCGCGCGCACCGCATTGTCCAGCCGCAGCACGCGCAGCCGTTCGGCGAGCTCCGCCGCGGAACCGCGCTCGGATTCCGGGATGTCGAGCGCGGCGGCGAGATCGTCACGGGCGGCGACGATCTCACCGCGGCTAGGTGCGGGGCTCTGCTGCGACGTCGCGTCGGAATCGGCGGGTTCCGGCAGCACCGGACGCCACCCGCCCTGGCCGTCATCGATCAAGGTCAGGTCGAGCAGGCGGCCGTCGATCTCCTGACGGAAGTGCACGATCCGTCCTGGATCGGTGTCGGTGAGATGGAAGGTGCCGTCGGGCTCCAGCGTGGCCGTCCGGAAGACCGGCTCGACCAGGCCGGTATTGACCGCCTCGGCGAGATCCGCGTAGTCCCGCAGCGCCCGGCCGAGCACGGCCTCGTGGTCACCGAAGCCGTCGACGACGACCAACCGCGGCGGACCGCCGGGATCGCCCGGCAGCAGCGCGACGCCATCGATGTCCGGAAGCAGGAAACCCAGGTCGTCGATGACCGACGAGCGCAGGGCCAGATCCGACATCAGCCCGGTCAGTTCCTGGACCTCGGCGTCGGCGCGCAGGAATTGGCGCACGCGGGACTGGAAGTCGGCGACATCGGTGCCGTAGGCGCGGATCCGGTTCGCCGCGTCGATCATGGTGAGCCGAGGAAGCGCACCGAGGTCGACGATGTCGACATCGAGCAGCTGAGCCCAGACCGCCCGTTCGTCGCGGATCTGATCGCGGTTCAGCGCGTCCGCGAAGTAGCGAGCGATGCCCTCGTTGCGACCCGGCTCGTCGGCGTCATAGAGCTCACCCCACAGCTGGAACTCGTCACCGTTGGCGATGCGAACCACGCGCAGCCAGCTGGCGTCCCCGCCGTTGGCCTCCACGACCTCGATCAGCAGGCGGGTCATCGGGTCGGTGTCGAAGAAGCTGATCTCGCGACCGAACCGGATGCGCCGGTTCTCGACCTGGTAGTTCGCCTCGGCGATGGAGAGGCCGACGAACGCGCCGATGCGCCTGGCCTGCTGATACCGCAGCACGCGCAGCGCGTCCTGCACGGCGTCCGGGTTCTCGTCGGTCAGGTCGACCTCGAGCCGGTCGGCCGAGTCGACCAGCCAGTCGAAGGCCGCGCTCCGGCGGCGGGCGGCATCGATCAGCTCACCGAAGAGATCGCCGAATACGCCGTCGACACGCGGCGGCACGCCATCGGGGAACGGTTCGGGTCGCGCGGTGGCCGAGGCGTTCTCGGCCTGCCGATCCGCCCGCTGCTGTTCGCGCTCGCGTTGCTGGCGCGCGACCTCCTCGGCGAATTCGCGTCCGAATTCCCGATGCAGCAGGGAAGGCAGCGCCTCGTCGATCGAGGGCAGATAGTCCTCGCCGGTGCGCCTGCGCACGGGCGGCACGTCACCGGTCTGGTCCGGGGTACGGCTGGTCAGACGCCGCAGGAAAGGCAGCAGTTCGCGGTTGCGCCGCAGTTCTTCGAAGACCAGACCCAGACGCATCGGGTTGAACTTCATCCCGAGCTGTTCGCCGTGTGTACCGAGACTGGTCAGCGGCAGCCCCGCGAAGTGCCCGAGCAGCGCTTGCCCCGCGGTGTCCTGGGACGACAGCGAAGGATGCTTCGGAATGACGGCGTGACCTTGGACCAACGCCGAGGTGCTGATCCGCGGCCATGCCGATCCCGGCTCGGCGGGCGCGGGCGGTTCCGAGCTCTCCTGCACCGCGGGCAGGTTGCCGGGGTCATCCGGATTCGATTGCGGCGCTGGGTGTTCCGGTCGCCAAGCGTTGGGCCCCTCGGCCACAAGTTGCAGTGGGATCCGCTGACCGTCCACCTCGATGACGATTGCGCGCGGCTCGTCAGCGGACCGATCCCTGCCACCCTCCGATGGGGTGCCGGGGCGCGACTGCGCTGCCTGCTCAGCCCGAGCCGAAACCGACTGCTCCCCAACGATTCTCGAAGCTTCCGCCGCACCGTCCCGCGTGCCCTGCTGGACGGGCGGAGCAGACGGCTCGGTGGGCACACGGCGGGCACCGCCCGAGGAATCGGAATCCGGCGTCGGCTCCGGCCGCGCCGACTTGCCCGCGCCATCACCGTCCTCGTCCGGACCCGATTCGTTCTCGGGATTCGGATCAGGCTGCGGCGCGGAGCTTTCCGCGCCGTCACCGGTCGGCTCACCGGGATCCGGCATCCCCACCTGCGGTCGCTGCGGCGGCTTCTTCCCGCCGCCACCCGCGTCGGGCCCGGGCGAGAGCTGGGAGGGCGGCTGCGGAACGGTCCCCTCGGCGAGGGCACGTCGCGCGTTCGCCACCAGGGTCTCGTGGATGACACGCGCGGGTTCGCTTGCGGCGTCGCCTGCGAGTTCGACCTCGGAGAAGCCCTCTGGGATCGCTTCGCCCAGGTTGAGTTCGCCGTTGTCGTGGAAGCTGTAGCCGCTGAGCTGGCGAATCCAGGTGTGGTACCCCTCGCCACCCGCGGCGAGGTGCCCGGCCTCGAATTCCTCTTCGTAGCGACGGCGCAGGATGCCCTCGATCGTCGCGCGGGTCTCCTCGGACGAGAGATAGTCGAGCACATGGCCGAATTCGTGGACGACGGCGCCGTACACGGGTCGCAGTTCCTTGCTGGCATGCAGGTGCCCGGAAGTGACTTCTGTGCTCACGACCGCCCAGAACAGTTCGGCGCTGGTGGCCAGCTGGTAGTCGAGAATTACTCGGGCGCCGCCGTTTTCGGCCTCCCACTGCGCCGCCGCGAACCCACCGCGGTGGCGGTGCACCGCGAGGATGTCGAGGATCGCCACCGGCGTGCCCGGGTATTTCGTGAGCATGTCGTCGATCGCCCTGGCGTACTCCCGGATCACCTCCGGATCGAGGTGGGGCAGATCGAACCGGAGCACCTGCAGAGCGCGCCGCTCACCCAGCAGATCGACGCCGTGCCGTTCCCGCAGCACCCGGGCGATCTCCGGAATGTCGCGCTGCGACCACTCGTCCTGGCGCGGCGTGTCCGGCAGCTGAATCGCGGAAGGCGGAACCTCGGCCACCGGCTCGGGGGGCGTCAACCGCAGGGGCGCGGAATCGTCGCTCACGGGCTCGGGCGGGCTCAACCGCAGCGGCGGCGGCACGGAAGCATCCGCGTCTTCACCGACGGGATCGTCCGGTCCCGGGGAGGCCACCGGCGGCGCGTTCTCGGGCTGCGGCTGCTCGGCGGAGTCCGGTCGCGAAACGACCTCGGCAGGCGTATCCCCTGGCGCCCGACCGCCACCGGCCTCGGCGGTCGAACCGGTCTCGGGGACAACGGTGGCACGGATCAACCAGTGACCGTCGTTGCCGAGGCTGCGCACCGAGTCGACGCGCCAGTTCAGGCCGCGGCCGAGCATCACGACCGGCACCGGCATGCCGGACGGCAGGAAGCGGTTCATGAACAGGGCGGGCGTGCCCGCGGGGACGGTCAGCTCGAGGTGGAAGCGGCCGCCGTCGACCGGCTGTGTCTCGCCGAGCGCAACCTGCGGGAACTCCGCGATCTGGTGCAGCGAACCAACCACGTCGCCGGTCATGTCCAGCGGATTCTCGGGCCGGACGTAGGTCATCACCGCGGTGTCGGGAAGGCGGAGGCGGGTGAGGACGTCGTCGAGAATGTCCACGGCCGCAGCCAGTTCGGGGGTGAGTTCCGCGTCACCGCGCAAGGCGTCGTCGATCGCGGCGCGGAATCGGCTGCCGTCCGCGTTCAACGAAGCGACGCGTTCCAGCACCGCGCGCTCGTGCGGGGCGAGCACGTCGACCACCGCGTCCCAGTTCTCGAAGCCGTACCGCAGCCGTGCACCGAACTGCGGATTGTCGATCTCGTAGCGGTCCCCGGAGGTTTCGGCGTTACCGTCCTGTTCGGGGTTGTCCGCCTCGTCCCGCTGCTCGTCGCGGCGGATCGGCCGCGTGGTTTCGTCCTGCTGCGCAGGCGGTTCACCCTGCGGATCCACCGGGCGCCCGTCTGCATCGCGCTCGACGTTCTCGGCGCCGCGGCGCAGATCGATGGTGGGGTTGTCGCCGACACCCCCCGAACCCTGGTTCGTGTCACCGCCGTCCGGTGGCACACCGTTGTCCGAGGGGTCGCTGTCCGGGTCACCGGGCGCGGTGTCCTGCGGTCGAACCGGCTGCGTCCGTTCAGCATCCGGACCACCCGGCCAATTCGACAACCGCGGATCGGCAGGGTCCTGAGGACCAGCCGCCGGAGACGCACCGGTTTCCGGACTGGGACGACCCAGATCGACGGTCGGATCGTCAGCGCCGACGGGACTTGGGAGGGACACCGTCGGATCGTCAGCCCCGACGGGACTCGGGAGCGGCACGGTCGGATCATCCGCACCAACCGGACCCGGGAGTTGCACGGTCGGATCATCCGCACCGACCGGACGTGGGAGCGGCACCGTCGGATCATCCGCACCAACCGGACCCGGCAGCCGCACGGTCTCGACATCGTCCGGTGACGGCCCCGGCGGCAGCTGGCCGGGGTTGTGGGATGGCAGCGGTGGACGGTTCGGCCCGGAATCAGGTCCGGGGCCCGGCGGCAACGGAGCGGGACCGTCGTCATCGGTATCCGGCCGCGGCGGCAGCGGAGCGTCCGTGGGCAGCGGGGCGGGCGCGTACCTGATGCCCTTGCGCCAGCCGGTCAACGGCGGCCGCACCGAGTCCCAGTCGAAGCCGATGCGGATGGCGTACTGGTTGGCGTCGCGCCAGGACGCATAGTCGTTGGCGCGCAGGAAGTTCGACTCCGCCAAGGCGTCCTGCAGCATGAGCACGTCTTCGGCCGTCGCCTCGTCGCCGATCAACCGGAGCCAGGCCTCGGCCACGTCGGCGACGGCGTCCAGGCGCATGCGCGCGGGCGACCCGTCGATGGGCAGCGCCCGCCGGTACTCGGCCTCCATGTAGTGGTGCTTGATCTGCGCGATCTGCTCGCGGCTGAACGCCGGGACGGAGTTGTCCAAGCGCACCGCGACCTCGGCGGCGATCGCGGCCCGGTCCGGCTTGAAACCGAGCAGGGCCTCGCGGATGTCGTCGACCAATCTGGCCGCGTCACCGGGCTGTTCACTGCGCAGTGTTCCGGTCAGGTCCGCGACGATGGCGCTGAGGTCCGGGCCGGGGTCGTCGGGGTTGCGCATCGTCACCTCGCTGCGCGCCGACATGTAGTCCTCGACGACGCTCGCGATCCGATCCACGGTCTCCGCCGCACGCACCTCGCGCGCAGCGCCCTCGAACTCGGGGCGGGCGGCAAGATTGGCGGTGATGCGATCGATATCGCCATCGGAAGAACGGAACAGCCGATACTGCTCGGTGGCCCAGTCCTGCACCCGCTGCCACGCGCGCTGCTCGTCGGCCTGTTTCCTGTCGTAGCCCGCCAGCTCCCCGGGGGCGTGCGCACGCTCAGCACGCTCGGGCTCGCGCGCCATCGGCTGGACATCGGCGCTCTTCTTCCGGAACCAGGGGTGTCCCTTGAAGCCGGGCGAGATCCGTCCCGGGTGATCGGAGTCGTTGTACCAGGTGAAACCGAACAGCTTCGCCGGTTCCAGGCTCAACCGCATGAAGTGGTAGAAGACGTCGGCGAAGGGCAGCTCGTAGGTCTGGCCCGGGTAGATCGGATCGCCGCCCGGGATGCTGGGCAGCAGGCCCTTGTTGACGCCGGGTCCGTTGTCCACGAACGGATCCACCACCGCCGCCTGGAACGGATTGGCCGCCCAGCCGCTCACGCCCTCGGGCAGATCCCGCTCCTTGAACTCCTTCGGCGTGGTCGGGCCCTTGCGGTTGGTCGTCCACTCCGGGCGCTCCGGGTTGACCTCGTGCCAGGTCGTCGAGTTCGGCTCGCCGGACTGCCAGCGCACTCGGCGCAGGATCGGAGCGTCGTCGGGGCCGAGCGTCATGAATTCCCGCGAGGGCGAACGCAGTCGCCTGGTCGTCACCGGCTGATCGAGTTCGGCCACGAGTTCGCGGTACTCGATCGTCGTCTCCCGCGACAGCATCGCGCGCGCCACCCGCGAATCGCGATGGGTGGCCTCGAGCAGGGCGGCGTCATGGTCGGCCCGCGGCGCGGCGAGCGTGCCGCGCGGTGCGATGACGATGATCCGCTGCGGGTCGCCATCGACGAACCCGACCCGGTCGGTGACCTGACGCGCGCCCTCGGCAGCGAGGAAATCGCGTCCAGCTCCCGCCAATTCGGCGATCCTGCCCTGAATGCGGGCGATGCGGTTGTCGGCCTCGTTCACGCGCGTCGCCGCCTCGCGCAGCAAATCGAGGTTGCGGTTGCGCTCGCCCATCTGGTCCACCCTGATGGTCCGACCGGCCACCTCCGCCAGCGCCTCGTCCAGCGCCTCCTCGGGCGACTTCCGCTGCGCCACGGCATTCGGGCCGAGATCGGCCTCGTTCACCCGCAAGCGCGCGGCGATATCGGCGCGCATTTGCCGCCACGGCTTGGACTCCAGCACCTCGCGGGCGCGCTCCCCTGCCAGGCGGTCGACTTCGGCGCGCACCTGCTGCGACAGCGGTTGCGGCTCCCCGATGCCGACCCGGCCGAGCGCGGCGATCCGGCGATCCACTTCCGCCAGCGCGGCCTGCACGCGGTTGTACCGCAACGCGGCATCGTGCAGCTTGAAGATCTGCTCGCGGCGCCGCCTGATTTCGCCGGGATCGAGCTGCTCGCGCGCCACGTACCCGGCCTCGTCGCCGGTCCCCGCGATGTTCCTGGTTCCGGCGACACTCGCTTCCAGGTGCTCCAGGGTGCGCGCCAGATTGGACTGGTTCAGCGCCTGCGCGGCATCGCCGAACGGCAGCGGAAGATCACTGAACCGCGAATACCTGTCATCGCGCTTGGCGCGCCAGAATTCGCGTTCCCGGGCCAGCACGGCGCGTTCGCGCATCAGCTGCTGGTACACGCCCTCCGGCGTGTTCGACAGTTCGAGCTCGGCGATCTCCGCGTCGAGCTCGGCCACCACCGCAACCGCTTCGTCGAACCCTCGCGCGGCCCGCGCCATGGCGTCGACGGACGACGCGTCCGATGCGTCGAGGGCCTCCGCACACGTCCGCCGGATGTCGTCCCATTCCCTGCGCCGCGCCACGGCCTCGGCGCGCTCCGCACGCAGCCGATCCAGGGCCTCCTGGATCTCCGGCGGCAACGGAGCGGCCTCGGGCTGCCCGACCTGCGCCTGCTCACCCGGTTGCGCGGGCTGCGGCTGCTCACCCGACTCTTCTACCTTCGACTGCTCGCCGGGCTGCTGCGATTCGGGCGCAGGTGCGCCGTGGTGCGCCTGCTCCCCCTCGGCCTGCGCCCCTTCGGCAGGATCCCTGCGGTGCTTCGCCTCGTAGACGGGCTGCGACGCCGACTCATCAGCAGCCTCACCACGATGCCGCCCCGTGCCATCACTCTGATCCGGTGTCCGAGGCTGCGCACCTTCGGACTCCGCTACGCCGGACCGCGGCGCACGATGCCTCGGCTCGTAATCCTGTGCCTGCGAACCCGACTCGTCCGCAGGCTCACCACGATGCCGCCCCGTGCCATCACTCTGATCCAGCGTCTGAGGCTGCGCACGCGCGGACTCCGCGACATCGGACTGCGACGCACGATGCTTCGGCTCGTAAGGCTGTGCCTGCTCCTGCGACTCGTCCGCAGGAAGACCGCGATGCTTCGGCTGGTGCGTGTCGGGGCCCGCATCGGACTCGTCCGCCGGACGGCCGCGATGCTTCGGTTCGGCCGTTTCGGGCTGCGAAACTCCTTGCTGCGGAGCAGCATGCTTCGGCTCGTAGGGTTCCGCCAAGAGCTGTGATTCATCCGCTGGGCGACCGCGGTGCTTCGGCCGGTAGGGCTCGGGCTGCGACCCAGCGGCGTCGGAACCGCCGGCGGGGTCATGGCCGGGGGGCACGGATCCGGCGGGTTCGGCGCTGCCGGTGTCCGGTGGACGGATGGGGGTCGTTGTGACCGTGCCGGATTCGTCGACCTCGACGTGGACGTAGTCGACGCGCACTCCGGCGTCGGCCAACTGCTGCCGTTCCTGCGCTGAGAGCAGCTCGTCCGGCGACGGAGAAGGTGAGGCGACCAGCACTCGCCTGCCGCCGGGCAGGTGGCCGACGCCCTCGGAGTCGACTCGCGCGTCCACGCCGGCGAGTACATCGCGGACGGCGTGCTCGCCCGCCCGCTGCACAGCGGCGCGTTCCTCGGCGAGCGCGGTCCGCAGACGATCTAGCTCGGTCCGGATTTCCGCGGCGGCCGAGCGCAATTCGGCGGCCTCCCGCAGGGCGGCGGCCAGTTCGTCGCGCTGGGGCAGGATTCGGGCCGGATCATCCGGACGACTCATCAGCTCGGCCACCGCGGCATCGGCGGCTCGCACCCGCGCGTCGACGGCTTCGGCCATCTCACGCGGGCTGCGACCATCGGGGTCGACGCCGATCGCCCGCGCGAGATCCGCCAGCGCCGACTCGATTCGAGCGCGCTCGGACGTGGTGGTCCCGATATCGGCCGCGAGTCGCGGCAGCCGGCTCCGGAGCTCCGGTGTCACCGGATCGTGCACTCGCGGTATGCCGATGCGCGGCCATGCGGGCGGCTGCGGCGCAGGCGCGGCGGCCACGACCGGGCTCGCGGACATATCGGCGAGGTGAACCGCGGCCTCGGCGCGCTGGAAAGCCAGTGCGACGTCGATGAATTCACGCATGCGAGCGACATCGTCGCCGACCATCGTCAGCTGGCTCACCTCGCGGAGGGTCGCCATGAGGTTTTCCGGCGACAGCGAGTCCGGGCCGAGCCGGTCGGCGACCGCCGGAATGCTGTCGGCCAGTTCCCGCATCCGGGCCGCCAGGGCATCCCGCCGCGCAACGGCGTCGGTGACCGCCCGATCACTCTCCACGCCAACGGGAACGGTTCCGACCCGCGTCGCCGACTCACCACCGGTCTGCTCGGCAACGTCCGGTCGACGCAAATCAATCGTCGAATCGTCGCTGTCGGCCATCGGCCCCGTCGACGACCCCTGATTCGACTGCGGACCGCCCGGCCACACCCTGGTCCGCGGATCATCGGCATCAACCACCGGACCCGACGACGACCCCTGCTCCGCCGACTCAACACCGGACGGCTGAGCAACCCCCGGTCGACGCACATCGACAGTCGGATCACCGTTCTCGGCAACAGGATTCGACGCAGACCCCGGCTCCGACTGCGGACCACCCGGCCACACCCTGGTCCGCGGATCCTCCCGCCGACCGAGATCGACCGTCGGATCATCGGCATCAGCCACCGGACCCGACGACCCCACCTGCTCCGCCGACTCACCACCGGACCGCTCAGCAACCCCCGGTCGACCCATATCGACCGTCGGATCATCGCTATCGGCAACAGGATTCGACGCAGACCCAGGCTCCGGCTGCGGACCACCCGGCCACACCCTGGTCCGCGGGTCCGGATCGACCGCCGGATCATCCGCTTCGGCAACAGGACCCGACGACGACTGCTCACCACCCGGCCACACCGTGGTCCGCGGATCCTCCTGCTGCGGCTGCCCGAGCTGACGGTGAGCATCGCGCAGCGCCCGCTGGTATCGCTCCTCGGCGCGCTGACGCGGCGACTGGCCGCCCGTTCCGCGCTCCTCCGGCGTGTCGCCGGTCGGCCGGTCCGGGCCGAAGTCGGTGCGCCGGTGGGCAATTCGACCGTCGTCGAGGGTGGCAATCTCGATGTGGGTGACCACCACTCCCGGCCGCGCGAGCAGCGGGCGCAGCAGCGGATACTCGGCCTCGAGCCGGGCGCGCACATTCCCGGGTAGATGCCAGCCCACCACGACGATGCGCGGCGGCTCACCGGCCACGACACCGACGGTGTCGTCGATGCGACCCGCGCCCTCCTCGGCCAGCGCTTCACGCTGCATGGCGCGGGCAAGTGCCTCGTCGAGCACCTCCACCTCGGACTCGACGGCGAGGTAACGCAGCGCGGCTTCCTGCAGTTCCTCGAGGCGCGCGGCGTGCTCGGGATGCACCCTCATCAACCGGTCGATGGTGTTCGCCACCTGACTCGGGACCGGGCCCAGCTCGTCGCGGGTGACCGGCAGGCCCGCCATCGCCGCGTCCCTTGCCGCGTCCGCCGCATTCAATTCCCTGACGGCGGCGGCATTCTCCGCCGCGAGCCGCTGGGTCACCCGGCGGGCGATCTCGACACCGGTCCTGCGCGGGGGTTCATCGGGATCGGGGGTCGGCGTCGGAGGCGGCCCCTGCGGGGGTATCCGGCCGCCGCCACCGTCGGCGGAGGGTTCCGGCCGCGTGGGTGCGCCCGAGCCCTCGTCCCCGTGCGCGACCGCACCGTCGGCGGCGGAAGGCAGCGCGGCGGGCGGTTCGGTGGGACGGGTCGCGGCCAGCGCCGCGTCCACCCGCGCCA
>NZ_BDBP01000004.1 GCF_001613045.1 Nocardia lijiangensis NBRC 108240
GAGTCCGCGGCGGCAGGCGATGCTGCCTGGCGCTCCGTGCTGGCCTCGCGCCGCCCCGACCGCCCCGGCCTGCGTGACCTGCTGCGCCATGTGACGCAACGGGTTCCGCTCAGCGGCACCGGCCAGGGCGAGACCGATCGCAGCGTGGTGCACGCCCTCGCCAGATTCCGCGGCCAGCCCTGCGTGGTCTTCGGCCACGACCGCGCCGGACGGCTCGGCGAGACCATGGGACCCGCCGCGCTGCGCGAGGCGCGGCGCAGCATGGCGTTGGCTGAGGAGTTGCGGTTGCCGCTGGTGCTGGTGATCGACACGGTGGGCGCGGCACTGTCGAAGGAGGCCGAGGAGCGCGGTCTGGCCCCCGAAATCGCCCGCTGCATCGCCGATCTGGTGACCTTGGACACACCGACCGTCTCGGTGCTGCTCGGCCAGGGCACCGGCGGCGGTGCGCTCGCGCTGCTGCCCGCCGACCGCGTCCTGGCCGCCACCAATGGCTGGCTCGCGCCACTGCCCCCGGAAGGCGCCAGCGCGATCGTCTTCCGCGACACCGACCACGCACCGGAACTCGCCGCGGCGCAACGCATCAGCGCACCCGCTCTGCTCGCCGACGGCATCGTCGACCGGATCGTCCCCGAGCGCCCCGACGCCGCCGACGAGCCGGTCGACTTCGCCCTCCGCATGGTCGCCGCCATCGGCGCGGAACTGGCCCGGCTCCGCGCGCTGCCCCTGCACGATCTCGAACGCGCCCGGCGCCGGCGCTACCGCAGACTCGGGCTTCCGGCTGCGGGCCGAATCGAGCCCGCGCGCTGACTCTCCCGTTCGGTATCGGCCCGCACCGAGATCCGCGGTCGACAACCGGGGCCCGAGCGAGGGCGAAATGCCCAGTTCAGGCCTTTGGTCTCGAACGTAAACACGCGCGTAAGCGTCGTTGACGGTTCGCCCGCGCACTTCTACGGTCGAACGGGTGAGCTTCCGAAGCGAGACCTCCGCCGTGCCGTCGATCGTGCTGAACGACGGCAACGTCATCCCGCAGCTCGGTTTCGGCGTGTTCCAGGTGCCGCCCGCGGATGTGGCCGACGTCGTCACCGCCGCGCTAGAGGCCGGTTACCGCAGCATCGACACCGCCGCGATCTACGGCAACGAGGAGGGCACCGGGCAGGCCATCCGCGCCTCCGGCCTGCCACGCGACGAGGTCTACGTCACCACGAAGCTGTGGAACGCCGACCAGGGCTACGACGCCACGCTGCGCGGCTTCGACGAGAGCATGCGCAAGCTGGGTCTCGACTACCTGGATCTCTACCTGATCCACTGGCCGGTGGCCATCGCAGGCAAGTTCGTCGACAGCTTCCGCGCCTTCCAGGAGCTCAAGCGTCAGGGCCGGGTCCGCTCGATCGGCGTGTCCAATTTCACCGTGGCGAACCTGCGGCGGGTGATCGAGGAGACCGGCGAGATCCCGGCCGTCAACCAGATCGAGCTGCACCCCGGTCTCGCCCAGCACGAGCTGCGCGAATTCCACGCCGCCAACGCCATCGCCACCGAGGCGTGGAGCCCGCTCGGGCAGGGGACGCTGCTCGAGGACAGGACCATCACCGCGATCGCGGGCGAGCTCGGCCGCACCCCCGCCCAGGTGATCATCCGGTGGCACCTGCAGCTCGGCAATGTCGTCATCCCGAAGTCGGTCACGCCCTCGCGCATGGCCGCCAACTTCGACGTGTTCGGCTTCGAGCTCACGCCCGAGCAGTTGGACGCGATCGACGCGCTCGACCGCGGCGGACGCCTCGGCCCGCACCCGGACAGCTTCACCGTCGGGCTCTGATCCGGCGGCTCAGCGGCGGTCGTCGAGGTACTCGGTCAACTCGACGGCGGCGGCCCGGCCCGCGCGGTTCGCGCCGATGGTGCTCGCCGACGGGCCATAGCCGATCAAGTGGATGCGCGGATCGACGGCGACCTGCGTCGCGAGCCGCCCGGTCATGGTGATGCCGCCGCCGGGCCCGCGCAGCCGCAGCGGAGCAAGATGGTCGAGCGCGCTGCGGAACCCGGTGGCCCACAGGATGACGTCGGCATGCTGGAACGTGCCGTCCGCCCAGCGCACACCGTCGGGCTCGATGTGGTCGAACATCGGCCGCCTGCGCAGCGCACCGCGGGCGTCGGCGGCGCGCAGCCGCTCGTCCCAGCGCAAGCCCGTCACCGAGACCACCGAGCCCGGCGGCAGGCCGTTGCGCACCCGGTCCTCCACCATCGCCACGGCAGCCCGGCCCGCTTCGTCGGTGAACTGCGCGTCGCGGAACACGGGTTCGGTGCGCGTGACCCAGGTGGTCGCGGTGACTTTCGAGATCTCGTCGAGCAACTGCACCGCGGAGATGCCGCCGCCGACGATGACCACGTGTTTCCCGGCGAACTCCTCGGCGGTCCGATAGTCGCGCGTGTGCAGCTGACGCCCCGCGAAGCTCTCCTGACCGCGGTAGTGCGGGATGAACGGCTTTTCCCAGGTTCCGGTGCCGTTGATCAGACCGCGCACCCGGATCGTGCCCGCGGTGTCGGTTTCGGCGTTGAGGACGGCGCCGAGCCCGTCGCAGCGCAGGCCGTCCCCGGTGCGGTCGCACACCACGCCGACCGACAGCGGCCTGCGCACCCGAAGATCGAAGCGCTTCTCGTACAGCTCGTAGTAGTGCGGGACGGCCGTGGCCGCAGGCACGGTGTCCGAGCCGGGCGGCAAGGTTTCGGCGAACGACATCCCCGGCAGGTCGTGCACCCGGTTCACGGTGCTGAGCGTCAGCGATGGCCAACGGAACTGCCAGGCCCCGCCCGGCGCCTGCGCGTGGTCGACGATGAGAAAGTCCACTTCGGGGCGCAGCCCGAGGCGGCGTAGGTGGTAGCCGGCCGACAGCCCCGCCTGACCAGCGCCGATCACCAGGATGTCGAAGTCGGTCGGCACAGCCGCCGATCGTATCGCCTTCGAGATCTCGTGCCGCGGCCTATGGCAGAGTGAAAGTAACCAAACGACACGTTCAGTCGGGGAGGATGCATGCTCGGAGTTAGCCGAGATGGTGACGTCGTCACCATCGAATTACAACGCGAGGAGCGGCGCAACGCGCTCAACAACGAGCTCGTGATCCGGCTACGCGAAGCCGTCGTAGCCGCTGTCGCCGACGGGGCGCGGGTGATCGTCCTGACCGGGCGCGGACCGATCTTCAGCGCAGGCGCCGATTTGTCCGGCGTCTACTCCGACGACTTCCTCTCCGGTCTGCTCGACATGCTGCACACCATCGAGTCGGTTCCGGTGCCGGTGATCTCCGCCATCAACGGCGGCGCGCTCGGCGCCGGTGTGCAATTGGCCCTCGCCTCGGATCTGCGGGTGATCGCGCCGGATGCCTACATCGCCGTCCCGGCCGCCAAGCTCGGCATCACCGTGGACCGGTGGACCGCGCGGCGGCTGGTCTCGCTGATCGGCGGCGGCCCGGCACGCACCATCCTTCTTGGCGCCGAACAGATTTCGGCCACCGACTGCTACTCCTTCGGCTTCGCCAACAAACTCGGCACCCTCGCCGACGCGCAGGCGTGGGCCAAGTCGATCGCGAAACTGGCGCCGCTTTCGCTGCGTCACATGAAACTGGTGCTCAACGACGACGGCACCCGCGAACCGGAATCCGCACAGCAGCGCGCGGCGCTCGAGGCCGCGTGGACCAGCGCCGACGCCAATGAGGGCCGGGTGGCGCGGGCAGAGAAGCGCGCGGCGAAGTTCGTGGGGCGATGATGGGGACGAAGAAGATGCTCGGATTCGCGGCAGCCGCGGCCGGACTCACCTGGGTGGTCCGCGCCGGGTGGGGCATACCGTCGGCGATCGGCGCGTCGATGTCGGCCATCCAGCCCTACGCCACCGGGTCGGCGAGTTATCGCAACCGCCAATTCCACAACAGCGAGCCGAGTAGCCAGCTTCAGGTGGGTTCGGTGCCCTCCCTGCTGTACTCGGCGTTCACCAAGCGCAACTCCGGGCGCCCGCGCGGGGTGGTTCCGCTGCAGAAGCCGTACCCGCCCGCCGAGGCCGCCGATCTCGCGGTGACCTGGTACGGCCACGCGTCGGCGCTGATCGAGGTGGACGGGTATCGGATCCTCACCGATCCCGTATGGAGCGACCGGGTTTCGCCCTCGCCGCTGGTCGGTCCCGCGCGGCTGCATCCGGTGCCCGTCCCGCTCGCCGAGCTGCCGCAGGTGGACGCGGTGATCATCTCCCACGATCACTACGACCACCTGGACAAGGAGACCATCCGGGCGCTGGTGGTCGGGCAGTCCACGCCGTTCCTGGTGCCGATGGGTATCGGCGCGCACCTGCGGCACTGGGGTGTTCCCGAGCATCGCATCGTCGAATTGGATTGGGGCGGTTCGATTTCCTTGGCGGCCCTCGGCCGGGAACGGGACGGCACCGATCTGGTGCTCACCTGCACCGAGGCGCGGCATTTCTCCGGACGCGGCCTGGTTCGCAACACCACGCTGTGGGCGTCCTGGTCCCTCGTCGGCCCGACTCGACGGGTGTATTTCGGCGGCGACACCGGCTACACCAAGGCGTTCGCCGAGGCGGGTGCGGCGCTGGGGCCGTTCGACCTGACGCTGCTGCCCATCGGCGCCTACGACGAGCGCTGGACCGATGTGCACATGAACCCGGAAGAGGCGGTGCGCGCACACGCCGATCTGTGTGTCGACGATCCCGGCCACGGCCTGCTCGTGCCGATCCACTGGGCGACGTTCAATCTGGCGTTCCACGGATGGTCGGAGCCGGTGCACCGGATGGTCGCCGCCGCGCAGGAGGTGGGCACCTCGGTCGCGGTGCCGATGCCGGGACAGCGTCTCGTGCCACAAGCTCTCCCTCCCCGCGATCCGTGGTGGGAAAATGTAGGTTGACCTGTCGGTATCTCCGACACCGATTGGCAACAGGAAAGGAACGACGGCGATGAGCCTGGCGGACACTCTGAAGGGCCTGGTCGGCAAGGGCAAGGAAGCCGCGTCCAAGAACGCGGGCAAGATCAACGAGGCGGTCGACAAGGCCGGTGACTTCATCGACCAGAAGACGCACGGGAAGTACTCGGACAAGATCGAGAAGGGCAAGGAGGCCGCCAAGAAGGTGGTTCCGCCGGAGCAGCCGGGTCAGGGCCCGGGACCGCAGGCCTGAGAATCGCGCGGCCGGGGACCGTTCACCTGTCGGTTCCCGGCCGTAGTATCGAGTCGTGGTGTCCCGCCGTGCATTCGGTGGTGGCCCGCGCCGACCGAGCATCGAGGTCGAACTCAGCAACCTCGGCAAGGTGCTGTATCCGGCGACCGGGACCACCAAAGGCGAGGTGATCGCCTACTACGCGGCCATCGCTCCGGCGATGCTGCCGCATATCGCCGGGCGTCCGGTGACCAGGAAGCGCTGGCCCAACGGGGTCGACCACCCTTCCTTCTTCGAAAAGAATCTCGCCGAACACGCGCCGTCCTGGATCGAGCGCCGCACGCTCGAACACTCCGGCAGGCGGGTGGTGTATCCGCTGATCGATTCCGAGGCGGGTCTGGCCTGGATCGGGCAGCAGGCGTCGCTGGAAGTCCATGTGCCGCAATGGCGTTTCGACGGCGACACGATGGGCCCGGCCACCCGGCTGGTCTTCGACCTGGATCCGGGGCCAGGAGCAGGCCTCGCCGAATGCGCGACGGTCGCCCTCGCCGTGCGGGAGATGGTCGAGGGGATCGGACTGCGCGCGTTCCCGGTCACCAGCGGCAGCAAGGGCATTCACCTCTACGTGCCGCTGGATCGGGCGCTGAGCCCCGGCGGCGCGTCGACGGTGGCCAAGCAGGTGGCCACCAATCTGGAGAAGCTGCACCCGGACCTGGTCACCGCCACCATGGCCAAATCCGTGCGGCGCGGCAAGGTTTTCCTGGACTGGAGCCAGAACAATCCCGCCAAGACCACCATCGCGCCCTATTCGCTGCGCGGCCGCGCCGAGCCCAACGCCGCGGCGCCGCGCAGCTGGTCCGAGATCGAGAACCGGAAGAAGCTGCGGCACTTGCGTTTCGACGAGGTGCTCGCGCGCTGGCGTGATGACGGGGATCTGCTCGCCGAGCTGGACCCGCCGGACGCGGGCAGCGCTGACGCGCTGAGCAAGTACCGCTCCCTGCGCGACCCGGCGCGCACCCCGGAACCGGTGCCGTCCGCGCCGCCGGTGGCCGGTGACGGAAGCCGGTTCGTGGTGCAGGAACACCACGCCCGCCGCCTGCACTGGGACGTGCGACTCGAACGCGACGGCGTCCTGGTGTCGTGGGCGGTGCCGAAGGGGCCGCCGACCTCGTCGCAGCAGAACCGGCTTGCGGTGCACACCGAGGATCATCCGCTCGAGTACCTGCATTTCCACGGCGAGATTCCGAAGGGGGAGTACGGGGCCGGGGAGATGACCATCTGGGATACCGGCACCTACGAGACCGAGAAGTGGCGCGACGACGAGGTGATCGTCCGCTTCCACGGCGAGCGGCTCACCGGCCGTTACGCGTTCATCCGGACCAACGGCAACCAGTGGCTGATGCATCTCATGCGCGAACAGCAGCCGGAGTCGGAGGACGATACGGCGCAGCAGGATTCGGCACCGAGCCGGGAAGAGCGCGCTGCGTCCGGTGGATCCGGCGAAAAGCACACCACGGCAACCGAATCGATCGAGCAATCCGCACCGGCGAGCAGCGCCGCGCCGTTTCCCCGCGGCCTCGCGCCGATGCTGGCGACCTCCGGCGATGTCGGCGAGCTGGACGACGCCGACTGGTGCTTCGAAACGAAGTGGGACGGTTTCCGCCTCATCGCCGAGATCGATTCCGGCGCGGTGACCTTGCGCAGCCGCGCGGGCAACGTGGTGACCTCTCGCTACCCGGGAATGGAGGTGCTCGCGAAGGAGTTGGACGGGCACCGGGTCGTCCTCGACGGCGAGGCGGTCGTCTTCGACGATCACGGCGTCGCGCATCTCGGCCTGCTGCAAGCCGACGCGGCCCGCGCGGTCTTCGTCGCCTTCGACGTGCTGTATCTGGACGGCACGTCGCTGGTCCGCAAACGCTATGCGGACCGCAGGCGAGTGCTGGAGGCGCTCGCCGCGAACGCGCCCTCGCTGCACGTACCGCCCCGGCTGGACGGTCCGGGCGCCGTGGCGCTGCACTACAGCCAGGAGCACGGCATGGAGGGCGTCGTCGCCAAGCGCAAGGACTCGGTGTATCTGCCTGGTAAGCGCGGACATTCGTGGGTCAAGCAGCGCAACTGGCGCACCCAGCGGGTGGTGGTCGGCGGCTGGCGGCGCAGCGATGCGCGCGATTTCAAGTCGCTGCTCGTCGGAATCCCCTACCGGGACAGGCTGATCTACGTGGGCCGCGTCGGCACCGGCTTCGGCGATTCCGGCATGCGGGAGCTGGCCGCACAGCTACGCAAGCTGGAACGCAAGACCAGCCCGTTCGACAACCCGCTCACCGCCGAGGAGCGCAAGGAAGCGGTGTGGGTGACGCCGAAGATCGCGGGCACCGTGCGTTTCATGAACTGGACCGAGGCCGGACGGCTCTGGCACCCGGGCTGGGTCGGCGAGTCCGGCTGACGCCGGGGCGCGTCGACGATTCGCCAAGAGTTTGCCAGATCGGTCGTCCCGTCGTCCGGCGCGCACCGGACGACGGGACATAGCTCACTCCTTCTCGCCCGCGAGCAGCGGCGTGATGGTCGCGGAATCCGTCACGATCGCATGCCCCTGGAACTCGAAATCCGCGTAGGCGCGCGCGATCGCGTCCTGATCGCGGCCGCCGCACGCGTCGCTGATCACCACCGGGATGAACCCGAGATCGGTGGAGTGGGTGATGGTCGGCGCGATGCCGATCTCCATCGCGACGCCCATGATCGCGTACGCGCCGATGCCGAGATCCCGCAGCGTACTGGTCAGCGGGGTGCCCTCGAATGCCGACATCGAGGTCTTGTCGAAGACGATCTCGTCGCGCCGCGGTTGCAGCTCCGGCACCAGCTCGAAGGCCGGGGTGTCGCGCTGCAGAATGGGTTTCAGCTCGTCGATGGAGTCCACCCCCTGCCAGCTCATCGCCATCCGCAGCGCGAACTTGCCGCTGAGCCGGTGCGGCAGGAAGAAATGCCGCAGGAAGATCACCGGGTAGCCGCTGCGCCGCGCCGCCTCCACGACGGGCACCACGCGCTGGATGATCTCCGGGCCGTCCGGCAGCTGCGCCAGCACCCCCACCTGCATGTCGTAGACGATCACCGCCATCCGATCGGGACCGCACACATCGGCGAGCCCTTCGGGGATGTCCAGTCCGTTGCCGTACCGCATGGTCAGCTCTCCTTCTCGATCACCGATCGTCGCCGATGCCCACGCCGGGCGGCGATTCTGTTGCGCTGAGGGCACTTTCGCACCACTGTAACCACGCGCATGCGCCTTGTTGCCGGGCGGCCGTCCCCGCAGTACCGTCGAGTGTGTCGAGGTGGAGACAGACGCGCCTCGGTGGATCTTGGAGCTGCGATGAGTACGAAAGGCTCACGTTCACCACGGGCTTTCGGTGCGCTCCTCGGGCGCGCCCACGGCGTGCTTTCCCGATCGTCGGCAAAGATCGAGGACATGATTCTGCGGGGTTTGCGCGCGGTTCAGGTGGTACTGCTGGCCGCGGTGGTGGCACTGAGCATGGCCGCACCGAGCGCGGCGATCCCGCGCCCGGACGTCGATCCGTTCTACGCGGCTCCGGCCGACCTCGCCGACTATCCCGCGGGCGCGATCACTCGCTCGCGACCGATCGCGCTGCTGGGTCTGCCGCTGCCGGTCTCGGCCTGGCAGGTGCAGTACCGGACCAACGACGCGGGCGGCACGCCGACACCGGGCATGGCCACCATGCTGGTGCCGCAGTTCCCGTGGTTGGGCCCCGGCGATCGGCCGCTGCTGTCTTATCAGGTGCCCGAGGACAGTCTCGGCACCCAGTGCGCGCCCTCCTACGCGCTGCGCGGCGGATGGGAACTGAGCGGCATCACCACCTTCATCGACACGCCGTTCATGGCGGACGCGCTGCGCCGCGGCTGGGCGCTGGTGGTCAGCGACTACCAGGGACCGGGGTCCCGCTTCATCGACGGGGTGAATTCCGGCCACGGCGTGCTCGACGGCATCCGGGCCGCCCGCGCCTTCGCGCCGGGCGGCGTCGGGCCCGCGAGTCCGGTGGGCGCGTACGGGTATTCGGGCGGCGCGTTCGCGACGCTGTGGGCCGCACAGCTGCAACCCGGCTACGCCCCCGACGTCCGGTTCGCGGGCATCGCCGCCGGCGGGGTGCCCGCCGACTGGCCCGCGATCGCCCGCGGCGTGGACGGCGGTGTACAGGCCGGGCTGGCGCTGCTGATCGTGCTCTCGATCGCCCGTGACCATCCGGGCTCCGGCGTCGCCGATCTGCTCAACGAACGCGGGCGCACGATGCTGGCCGAGGACGGGTCGGCCTGCGGATCGGATCTGGTGCTGAAGTACACCGACGCGCGCGTCGACGATTTCTCGATCGAGCCGAACCTGCTGTCGCACCCGGCCTTCCGTGCGGCGACGGACGCGCAGGAGCTGGGCGCGAGCGCGCCGCAGGCACCGGCCTACCTCTACCACAGCACCACCGACGACGTGATTCCCTTCGCGGGCTTCACCGCGCTGGTGGAGCGCTACTGCGCCCTCGGCGCGGACATCACCTACACGTATTCGACGCTGCCCGGCCACAATCCGACCGCAATCGTCGAGTGGTTCGGTGCGATGAACTACCTCGGCGACCGCTTCGCGGGCGTGCCGGTGGCGGCGGGGTGCCACGCTCGCTGAGCCGCGTGCTCGCCCGAGCATCGCCGTGCCTCCGCGAATGCGGCGGCGGCCGAGCGCGAAGGGAAGCCGCCGGAAATGCGGCTGGACGCAAAGCGGCGCGCACCGGCTCGAGGGGTTTGCCGGTGCGCGCCGCTTTCGGAAAGGGTGGCTCAGTTCACGGGTTGCACAGACTGATCCGCCCACTTGGTAGTACCCGCGGGCGCAGCCAAGGTGTTGAGCAGATCGAAACCGGCGATCGCCAGTGTCGGACCGCCCACCACGATGGTGCCGATGATGCCGCCGATCGACGCGCCCGTGATGACGCTGGCGATCACGCCGGGACCGGTGATGAGGCCCGCCAGACCGATCAGCGCGCCGAGTGCGGTGCCGATGAATCCGCCGACGGCGGTCGCGATGCCGAACTGGGAGGCGAACAAGTTCATCGCCTGCTGGTTCTCGGCCAGCGACGCGACGGGGGTCGCCTGCACCGGACGCGCCTGCTCGACGTTCTTGACCGCCTTCAGTTCCAGCACCCGGCCGCCGTCCCGGACCGCATGCGGCAGCGGGAATTCCAGGCCGTCCTGGCGGACCGAGAGCGGCAGGGTGACGACCGCGCGCCCCGCCGAGTCCTCGATGGCTACGGTGTTGCCCGTCAGCTCGAAGGAACCGCCCGTGAGCGTGGTGATGATCGTGTCGCCGATCAGCTTCGCCTCGTACCCGATGTCGGGGACGGGCGCGGCGGCCGGTTGTGCGTGCACAGTGCCCGTGCCGACGGCGACGGCGGCGACGAGCGGAACGGCGGCCGTGATGATCTTGCGGAGAATCATTTACGGTGTTCCTATCTTCATCTAGGTTTTCATGCCCTATGAACACCCCGCTCGCCGAAAGACCTTCCCCCTCAACGCGCGCGGAGCCTTGATGTGATCCAGAGAACAGCAACGCCGTGTGTCACATTACTGGGCGATTGCAGTTTTGGACCCCAAAACTGGGGTACTGGTGTGTCTTGTTCGCGGCAGGTTTCCCGCCGCCCCCAAATCCGCTATGCCTCTGGGTTATATGGGCACGTCAAACCGCCTTCAGTTGTCTAACTGAAGGTTTGCTAATGACGTGATACGCGACGCGCCGAAGACGGCGCGCGCTACTCGATGGAACTCTTGATCTTGTCGATCGCCTTGGAGTTGAGTTCGTCCTGCTGCTGGAATGCCGAGGCGATGGCGTCGACGCCGCCGCTGAGCGCCTCGATCGACTTGCCGAGCCCCTCGATGCCCTTCATGCCGTCCTCGGCGCCCGGCGTGTACTCCTTGGCGAAGTTCTGGCCGATCTCGTCGCTGCCCCAGCATTCGCCCTCGGCGGCGACCGTGGTCTGCACGTTCTTCACCGCCTCGAGCACCTTCTCGGCGGCCGCGGCGAAGCCGGGCTTGGAGGCGCGCAGCGCATCCGGATCGACCTGCAAGCTACTCATCGGCCCTCCAGATAGCCGCGGTTACGGTAGTACTCGTCCTCGGCTTCCTCGTCCAGCTCCGCGGGCTGCGGCGTGGCATCGACCGAGGAAGGCTCGGGGAACAGGGAATTCACCAGGTCCTTGATGCTCGGCGCGCCCGGCACCAGATCGGGCAGATCCGGGATGGCGTGGCCCACTTGCTCGAACGCGCCGAAAGCCCGCTGGGCCTCTTCGGTGGCCAGGCGGGCGGCCGCCTGGGTCGCCTCGGTCATGGCCGCGCCGAGCTTCTGCGGCGTCGAGCGTTTGAAGGCGTCCGGCTCGATGTGGACCTCGACCGGCACGCCCGCGGAGTTGCTGGTGACCCGGACCAGGTTGTCCGAGGACCACGCGGTGACAGTGGTCGCGGCCAGCCGGGCCTGCGTCTCGGCCAGCTCCCTGCGCTGCTGCTCGAAAACCTCCAGCAGATCGTCGACTTCGCCGCGAAGCGCCTCGTTGCGCGCGAGCTGCGCCGCGCGTTCACTGTCGGCCATCGGCCACCCCTGCTCTGTCGAGTTCCGGTCCGTCATGGAGTTCGACGCGCCGCGCCGATGATCGGTTCCCTTCAGTCTGCCGTCTGCCGGATCGCGCCGTCATCTCGGCGGACCGGTCCGGGCTCAGATCAGCACGTCGAGCAGCACCGAGCCTGCGCACACGAGCCCGACGAGCCCGAGCGCGACCGCGTCCCGGCGACCCGGCGCGCTGGGCCGGGCGGTGAGCTGGCCGGTGCCGCCGCGGGCGGTGATGGCCTCGCCCAGTTCGGTGGCGCGGCGGGTGGCCACGGCCATGGCCGCGGTGAGGATGTCGATGATCGGGCTGTCGGCGGCCCGGTCCAGCAGCCGGTCCTTGGGCCGGAGCCGCCGGGCCGCGCGCAGCACCCGGATCTCCTCGAGCAGCAGCGGCAGCCCGCGCAGCGTCAGCGCCACCACCACGGCCCACTCGTCCACCGGCACTTTGATTTTGCGCAGCGGCGCGCCCAACCTGGCCAGCGCGGGGGCGATCTCGCCCATCGGGGTGGTCCACGCGATGAGGAACGAGGCGGCCACCAGGATCAGGCCGAAGACCACCGCTTGGGTGTAGCGCAGCACCGCGGCGCCGCCTACCGGCAGATTGATCAGCGCGCCCGCGCTGAGCAGCGCCCAGAACCACCACGGCAGCCTGGGCAGCGTGCCGAGCGGCAGCCGGGCGATCAGGCCGATCGCCAGCAAGAAGACGACCATCGCGCCGAGCACCGGCCAGGTCGGCCAGAACATCAGCAGCAGGCTGATCAGGAACGCGGCGATCATCTTGGTGCCCGCCCAGAGGTTGTGCACCGGGCTGGACACCGGCACCTGGCGCAGCAGGACCGTGCTCATTCCGCACCTCCGTGTCCGAAGCGCCATGCCGCGTCGCCTGGCCGCGGCGGTGGCGCGGCCGAGCGCGGGTCCCGGTGCGGGTCGATGCGACGCGCCGCGGTCGCGGCATCGGAGACCGGCTGCTTCTCCAGGATGCGACCCGAGCTCAGGTGCACGGTGCGGTCGCACACGGCAGCCATGTCCTCGACGTCGTGCGAGATGACGATCAATGTCAGCCCGGAATCACGCAGCCGCGCAAGCAGTTCCACGATGTCGGCGCGGCCCTCGGGATCCAGCCCGGCCAGCGGCTCGTCGAGCACGACCACCTGGGGGCGGCTGGCCACGATGGCGGCGAGCACCACGCGCTTGGCCTGCCCGCCGCTGAGTTCCTCGACGGAGCGCGCGGCCAGCGCGCGATCCAGGCCGACGGCATCCAGAGCCTTGCCCACCGCGCCGGAACCGGTGGCGCGCCCGCCCCAGTCGGTGATCTCCGCGCCGACCGTCTGCTTCTGCAATTGCAGCCGGGAGTGCTGGAAGGCCAGCTCCACCCGGCCGATCTGGCGCGTCACCGGGCGGCCGCCGAGCTCGCAACGCCCCGAGCTCGGTTGGATCAGGCCCGCGATGATCCAGGCGAGCGTCGATTTGCCGGAACCGTTGCCGCCGACAACGAGCAGCGCCTCGCCGCGGCGCACCACCAGGTCGACGCCGTGCAGGGCGGGCGCCTCCCACGGTGTGCCCCGGTTGTAGGTGTGCCGGACGTCGCGCAGTTCGAGGATGGTCGATCCGGCGGGCGCGCGGCGCGCGGCGTCCACCGGCTGCGGCCAGGCGGGCAGCCGCTCGACCGTGCGGCCCGCGGCCAGGTGCACGACGCGGTCCGCCGCCGCGGCGTCCGCCTCGTGGTGCGTCACCAGGACAACTGCCATCGGGTGGCGGCGCGGCAGCTCACCGAGGAGCGCGACCAGTTCGCGGCGGCCCTCGGGATCGATCATCGAGGTGGCCTCGTCGGCGATGAGCAGCGCGGGCCTGCGGGCCAGCGCCGCGGCCACCGCCAGACGCTGCTGCTGGCCGCCGGAGAGGGTGGCGGTCTCGCGGTCGCCCATGCCCGTGAGACCGACCTCACCGAGCAGCGCCTCCACGTCGACCTCGGCGGCGAGCTCCTGCGGGAGGCCCCAGACCACGTCGTCGGCCACCAGGACGCCGAGGGTCTGGCTCTCCGGCCGCTGCAGCACCAGCGCCGTCCCGCCGAGATGGCCGAGGCCCGCCGAACCCGGCCGCCGCACCTCGCCCGAGGTGGGCGGCAGCCCGGCAAGCAGCCGGGTGAGCGTGGACTTGCCCGAGCCGTTGTGGCCGACGATCGCGACGAACTCCCCGACCCGCACGGCGAGGTCGATGTCACGCAGTGCGTCGGCGCGTGCGCCCGGGTAGCGGAATCCCGCCGCGTGCAGCGTCACCGGCAGCGGGGCGATCGGCCGCTCGTCCAGCGGCGCGTCGAGGCGGTCCCGATTGGGCAGCCAGGCCAGCCGGTCCAGCACCGAACCGAGCACGAACCAGGAGAACAGTGCGCTCACCACCACGCCGAGCGCGACGCCTCCGCCGATCCAGACCCACCACCAGGTGAGCACGGCGTCGGTGAGATCGGACGCGGCCCGGCCGAGCGGTTCCAGCGCGGCCTGGTTCGCGGCGAGTCGCTGCACACCGTCGGCGGTGTTGCGGATGGTGTCGAACAAAAGCTCCCTGGCTTGCCCGGCCACCAGCAGCGATCCGACCGTGAACGCGCCCCACAGCGCGCCCGCCAGCAGCGCAAGGACGAACACCGAGATCAGCCCGCCGCCGCGGCGCTTGACCCCGCCGATAATGCCGCCGATCGTCGCCGAGGCGATCACGCCGAGCGCGGGCATGACGCCCGCCGCGACGAAAGTGACCAGGGTGGCCGAGGCGGTCGCGGTCACCAGCGCGCGCGGCCGGTAGCGGTGCGCGAGCATGCCCATCGGGACCGCCGCGACGATTTGCAGCGCGGCGGCCAGTGGAACCACGGACCCCACGGTGACCAGCCCGACCGTCACACCGCCCAGTACCGCGCCGGTGGCCAGCTCGATCGGGCGCAGCGGACCGCGCTCCTGGGAACCGGTCCGGCCGTCGGCCGCGGGCAGATCACTCACGCAACAAGTCTGCCAGGGGGCGCGCCGCGAGGCTGGGCGGCCGGATCAGGCGACCCTGGTCAGGGTGTAGTCGTCGCGGTTCAGCCGACGGGTGCGACGGCGGTAACTGGACACGGTGCCCGGCCAGTTGTTCGTG
This sequence comes from Nocardia lijiangensis NBRC 108240, assembly GCF_001613045.1. Taxonomy (GTDB): domain Bacteria; phylum Actinomycetota; class Actinomycetes; order Mycobacteriales; family Mycobacteriaceae; genus Nocardia; species Nocardia lijiangensis. Next base: position 14,901 of record NZ_BDBP01000004.1, read on the forward strand.
ATGCGCCCCGAGGCGGTGCGGTACCAGCTGGAGCAGAAGTTCCACGGTGTGCGGGCCAGCCGCCGCTGGAGCGCGTCGTTGAATGCGCGCTCCTGTTCGTCGCGGACCTCGAGGCAGTGGCCCGGCCGGTCGGCGAGCAGCCGCACGGCCTGCCGGATGTAGCGGGCCTGGGATTCGATCATGTAGATGATCGAGCCTGCGGCGAGGTTGGTGTTCGGCCCGTAGACCAGGAAGAGGTTGGGGAAATCGGGCACGGCGATGCCGAGGAAGGCGTGCGCGCCGCCGGCCCACGCGTCGGCGAGCTTGCGACCGCCACGTCCGTAGATCTGCATCGGCCAGAGGAATTCGGTGCCCTTGAAGCCGGTGCCGTAGATGATCACGTCGGCCTCGTGCAGCCTGCCGTCCGCGGTCCGCACACCCTCGGGGACGATCTCGCTGATCGCGGTGGTCTCGACCGCGACATTGGGCTGGGTGAGCGCGGGGTAGTAGTCGTTGGAGAAGAGCCCGCGCTTGCAGCCGATGGGGTAGTCGGGGGTGAGCTTGGCCCGCAGCTCCGGATCGGCGACCTGTTTGTGCAGGTGCTGCTCGGCGATGCGGCCGACCATCCGTGCGATCGCCGGGAATTCGACGAGCCCGAGCGAGACGAACTCCCCGACCGACCACCAGCCGAACCGCTCCACCAGCAGCGCGCCGGGCAGCTTCGCGAACAGGCTGTGCTGGATGGGCGAGTAGTCGGTGTCGAACTTGGGGATGACCCAGGCCGCGGTGCGCTGGAACAGCGTCAGGTGCTCGACCTTCGGCTGGATTTCGGGGATGTACTGGATGGCGCTTGCCCCGGTGCCGATGCAGAGGACGCGCTTGCCCGTCAGGTCCACGTCGTGGTCCCACTCGGCGGAGTGGAAGGACGCGCCCGCGAAGGTGTCGATGCCGGAAACGTCGGGCAGCTTGGGCCGGGAGAGCTGGCCGACCGCGGAGATCAGCACGTCGCTGGTCCTGGTGGCGCCGTCGGCGGTGCGAACCGTCCACCGGCCGGTCTGCTCGTCGAATTCGGCGTCGGTCACGTCGGCGCCGAAGACGATGGTCTCCAGCAGCTCGTGCCGCCGTGCGACTCCGCGCAGGTAGCCGTGGATGGCCGCGCGGCTGGAGTAGCGCTGCGGCCAGTCCGGCTTCGGTTCGTAGGAATAGGAGTAGAGCGGTGAGGGCACGTCGCAGGCCGCGCCGGGGTAGGTGTTCTCGCGCCACACCCCGCCCAGGTCGGCGGCTCGCTCCAGGATCGTGATGTCGCGGATCCCATTGCGTCGCAGCTCGATCGCCGCGCCGATGCCGCCGAACCCCGCGCCGATGATGAGAACCGATGGCCGGTCGCCAGCTGTCATGTGACACTCCTCACACATCCGATGTCTCCACTCTAGAACCGGCCCGGTCGGGTGCATCGAGACTTTCGGCCATAATGTGCGCTGTGGAGCGGGTGCTGGCTACTGGAATCCGCGACTGGAACTTTCCGCGCGGCATCGCCAGCGTGGCCCTGATGGTGGGGTACGCGGGCGAGCACGGTGTGCCCGCGGCGCGCATGCTGGCAGGCACCGGGCTGGCCGAGGCCGTGCTGCGCGACCCTGACGCCCAGATCGACGCGCACACCGAGCTCGCGGTGATCCGGAATCTGGTCCGCGAGGCAGGCGCGCCCGCGCTGGGCGTCGAGCTGGGCAGGCGCTACCGGATCACCACCTTCGGCATCTTCGGCTTCGCGTGCGTGAGCAGCCCGACCCTCGGCGAAGCGATCTCCTTCGCGCTGCGGTTCCTCGACCTGAGTTTCACCTTCTGCCTGCCGGTCGCGCACTGGGAGCCGGGGGAGTTCGTCGCGCGCGTGCACGACGAGTCGGTGCCCGCCGACGTGCGCCAATTCCTCGTCGAACGCGACGTGACGGCCATGTACCAGGTGATGAGCGATCTGGTCGGACGGCCGGTGCCGCTGCTGCGCGCCGAATTCCGTTTCGCGGAACCGGAATACGTCGACCGGATGACCGAGGTGTTCGGCGTTCGCCCCATTTTCGGTCGCGCGCACAATGTGTTCACCATCGACCCCTCGATCCTGGAACAGCCGCTGCCGCAGGCCAACGAGCACACCTGGGCCATGTGCCTGGCCCAGTGCCGCCAGCTGGTGGATCGCCGCCGCGCCCGCACCGGCATCGCCGCGGAGGTGCGTGAGCTGCTGGTGCCGGGCGGCGCGGACGGTTTCGCCGCACCGCTGGGTATCGACCTGGTGGCGCGCGAGCTGAACATGAGCACCAGGACCCTGCGCAGACATCTCGACGCGGCAGGCACCAGCTATCGCGTCCTGCTCGACGAGGTGCGCCGCGCCCTCGCCGAGGAAATGCTCACCACCACACCGCTTTCGGTGAGCGACGTGGCGATCCGCCTCGGCTATGCCGAGTCCTCGACCTTCATCTACGCCTTCAAGCGCTGGACCGGTGTGACACCGGCCGCGTATCGGCGCGAGCGGGTGTCGCTGCGCTGATCAGTGCGGCGGCACGCCGAGGTAGCCGCCCATCGGAACGGGCCGGAAGTGTGTTGTCAGGCCGTGGTTTTCGTCGACGATGTGCAGCGCGACCGCGGGGTCCGGCGCGTAATCCATGACGTGATGGGGCAATTCGAGCTCCCATTCGCCGCCGAGCACCGAGGCCGTGCTCGGCGCGACGAGCAGCGGGCGGCCGGCGAAGGTGGTCGTCGCCGCGGAGTGGGCATGCCCGGTGAGTATTCCGATGATGCGCTCGTCCCCGGCCACCAGCGCGGCGAGGCGCTCGGGTTCGGCGAGGGTGATGCCGTCGATGATCGGGCTGTGCAGGTGCACCGGCGGGTGGTGCATGGCGAGCAGAACGGGTCCGTCGGCGGGGGCGTCGGCGAGCACGCCGCGCAGCCAGTCGTAGGTCTCCTCGCTCAGCCCGCCGCCCGCCTCGCCGGGAATGCTCGAATCCAGCAGGGCGACAGTCAATTCGCCGATCCGGTGTGCGTGATTGATCGGCGTGGTCGCGGCGGGCTCGCCGAGCAGCACGGTGCGGAAGGCGGCGCGATCGTCGTGGTTGCCGGGGATGGCGTAGACCGGAATGTCGGCGGCCAGCGCAGCGCGGGCTTGGGCGTACTGTTCGGCCTTGCCGGAATCGGTGATGTCACCGGTCACCAGAATGGCGTCGGGCTTGCGCCGCAGGTCGGCGAGAAAAGCCATCACCCGCTCCACGCGGTCGGCGTTGCGCGCTCCGAGATCGAAGTGTGTATCGCTGACCTGAGCCACCAGGATCATCGGCATTCGCTTTCTCTGAGGGATCGCTCCATTGCGTCAGAGTGTGCCCACAGTGTGTGCACGGCACTTTCTCAGGCTAGATGACCTGCGCATTGTCCGTCTTCATGAGGCTCGCCACCGTGCCGGACCTCCCTGTTTGCCAGTGGCGGAGGTCACACACGGCCGGTGCGCGCCTAGGGCCGGCGCTCCGCGACGGCGTTCGACCAGAGCGTGCGCAGGGCGCGGAGGAAGACCTGACGATCGGCGCGGGGCAGCGCGGCGAGCGTCTCGTCCTCTCGTGCGCGGATCTCCCGCTGGGCGCGGTCGCGGACCGTCTTGCCTTCCTCGGTGAGCGAGACCAGATTGACGCGCCGGTCGGCGGGGTCGGGCGCGCGTTCGATGAGGCCGCGGCGTTGCAGGTCGTCGAGGACGCCGATGATGCGGGTCTTGTCCGCGCCGATCGCCTTGGCCAGCGCGGCCTGCGTGTACACCGGCTCCAGCTCCAGGCCGAGCAGCACTCCGTATGCCCACATGGTGAGGCCGTTGCGCTCCAGGACGGGCAGTTCGGCGGAGACGAGGGCGCGGCCGAGCGGCACGACCATCGCGGCGAGATCTGGTCGGTCGGGGTCTGGCATGCCTAGAAAATACTTCTTGGCAGATAATATGCATATGCTTACGATAAGCGCATGAGTACTGAATTCGAAGGAAGAGCGCACGACAGGACCGAATCGAACGAGCGGCTGCGGGAACTGCACGCGCGGGCCGTGCGACTGAGCACCGAGGTCGTCGCGCGGATCGACGCCGATCGGTTGTCGGCCGAAACGCCTTGTGCGGAATGGGATTTGCGCGCCCTCTTGGCGCACATGGCCACCCAGGACCGTGGATTCGCGGGTGCGGCGCGCGGAGTCGACGACCCCGGCGCGTGGGAGGCGCGTCCCGCGGCGGATCCGATCGCCGACTACCTGGCCGCCGCGGACGAGGTCGTCGCCGCCTTCGCCGAGCCCGGCGTCTTCGAGCGCACCGTGCTGCTGCCGGAGGTGTCCAGCGAGCGCCGTCTCCCGGCCGTGACCGCCATCCGGTTCCACTTGGTCGACAGCGTCGTGCACGCGTGGGACGTGGCGCGTTCGATCGGCGAGACCGTCGACCCGGATCGGGAACTGGCGCTGATGGCGCTCGATATCGCGGCGGCGGTGCCGGACGGGTCCTTCCGGCTGGAGCCGGGCGCGGCATTCGCGCCGGTGCTGGCGGCGGCCGATTCGGGTTCGACCATGGACCGGGTGCTGCGATTGCTCGGTCGTGCACCGGAATGGACGCCGTCGCGACCTTAGGCCCTGTGTCGAAGTCCCATCCGGCGCCTCCGCGGCCCAGATCGCCGCCTGGCCGCGTTGTCGTCGTCACCGATACAACCCCGGTATCGGCTCCTCCTCCGCCTTGCCAGGCGACGATCTGAGCCACGGATGCATCCGGCCGGACTTCGACACAGGGCCTAGGCTTTCGGGCAAGTCAGCGGTCGGCGTTCAGGAGTTCTGTTGCGCGGTCGAGAAGTTCGGCGGAATCGGCCGGGCCGACCGGCGCCCAGAAATCCTTGCCGGGTGGAGCGTCCAGGTTCAGCTCGGGCGGGGTGCGCCAGGAAGCGGCGAGGCCGAGCCGCCACGAATGCAGGTGGGCGCGGGGGTAAGCGCCGGATTTGTCGAACAGCGGGTCACCGAGGATCGGATGCCCGATCCAGGCCAGGTGCACGCGGATTTGATGGCGGCGGCCGGTCACCGGGCGCAGCGCGAGCACCGTGTGCCGCTCGGTGCGCAGCACGGTCGCGAAGCGGGTCAGCGACGGGTAGTTCTTGGTGTCGAGCAGGTCGGCGTCGTTGACGAACCAGCGGTCGCCCTCGGTGCGGATGCTTTCCCGCGGCGCCGCGATCCGCACTCGGTTCTTCCGGCCGACGCTCAACGGCAGATCGATGACCCCGCGCTCCGGCAGCCCGGTGGCGTCGACGACCGCCAGGTACGCCTTGTCCGCGGTCTGCTTGTTGAACTGCCTGGTCAGCTGACCGTGCGCGCCGAGATCCTTGGCCAGCAGCACCAATCCCGAGGTCACCTTGTCGATCCGGTGCACCGGATACAACGTCTCGCCCGCCGCCGCGGCCAGCTCCACGATGTCGGTATCGTGCCGCTCCCCGGTCACCGAGATCCCCGCGGGTTTGTTCAGCGCGAGAATCGCCTCGTCCTCGGCGATCAGGCAGCGCTCCCGCAGCTGCGACCAGTCGGTATCCATCCGCACGACCTTACGGACGGCCCGGGTTCCGCTCAGCTGCGGCGTGGGGCTCAGCCGTGACGAAGCGCGTGGGGGCGCAGCCGATTGAAGCCGCGGACCCGGACGCTGCGCAGCTGGCGCACGCTGAATTCGCGGTCGTCGGCCAGTTTCTCCGCGGCGGCATCGTCGATCAGGATGGTGCCGGGGCGGGCGACGCCGGTCAGGCGGGAGGCGATGTTCACCACCGAGCCGTACAGGTCGCCGAACCGTTGCAGCACCGGGCCGTAGGCGAGCGCGACCCGCAGATCCGGCGTGCCGCCGACCATCATGGTCGACTCCTGAATGGCCAGCGCGATGCGCGCGCCCACCTTGGCCGTCTCCGCCGCGAACATCACTTCGTCGCCGACGTGCTTGATCACCCAGCCGCCGTTCTCGGTGATGGCCGCGTTCGTCGTCGACTCGAACGCCTCCAGCAGCGTCGACAGCTCGTCCGGGTGCAGGTGCCTGGTCAACCGGGTGTAGCCGACCATGTCGGCGAAGCCCACCGCCAGCTCCCTCGTCGAGTCCTCGGCGGGGCTCTCGTTGTCGAAGGAGCGGGCCAGCGCGGCGGCCAGGTGCCTGCGCCACGCGTAGGTCTGCAACTCCTCGAGCACCGAGATCGTCTCCTCGGTGGCGATCCTGGCGATCTCCGCCGCGTCGGAGCCGTCCGCGCGGGAGTCCTCGGCGACTTTGGTCGCGATCTCGGCGATCACCAGATCGGCCTGCCATTCCGCCAACCGCGCCATGGACTGACCGAGCGTGCGCGCCGCCGCGGCCTGCTGGCGCAGATCGGAGGCGGCGACCACCTTCAGGCCGCGGAAATGCCGCACCGCGTCCACGTCGGCGTCGGTGTAGTCGACGGCGTCTTCGGGGTTCTCGGGAAAGCCCAGTGCGGTCCACAGCCGCCGGGAAATACCGGGTGATACCCCCGATCGCTCGGCCACCTCGGCGCGGTTGTACCTGCGCTCGCCGTCGAGCAGGTACGCCTCCACGACGGACTGGACGAGTTCGGAGATCTCGGTCCTCGACATGATCGCCACCTTACGGCCAAGGTACGCAGGGGTGGAGTCCGTCGATGGTGCATTGGGGTACCTCACAGCACCGTGACGGCCACGTCGTGCCTGCAGTGCGAAGTCCGCTGCGGCAGACGCCTATCGGGTGCGCGGGACGACCTCCGGCCCGCGACGACCGGGAAACTCCGCCTCACTCGCGAACGACGCGCACCGTGTCCAGGCTGGAATCGGCGGCATCGGGGACATTCATGCCCTCCTCATGACCGGACCGCAAGTACTCCACCACCGCGTCGTTCAGCCGCTCGCCGGGCACCACCGCCGGAATGCCCGGCGGGTACGGGGTGAGCTGCTCGGCCGCGATCCGTCCGTGCGCCTTGTCGATCGGGACGACCTCGACCTCCCCGAAGAACGCGTCGCGCGGCAGCTCCACCGTCTCGAGCTGCAGCTCGGCGGGGGAGGGCAGCCGGATCCGCGACGGCTGCGGGTCCTTCAGCTGGTCGCGCCACGCGGCGACACCGTCGACCAGGGTGGCGACGGTGCGATCGTCGTCGGCGATCGACAGCGTCGCGAGCATCCGGCGGTGATCGACCAACCCCATATCGATGTGGCGATGTTCGCGCAGCCAGTCGGCGGCGTCGTAACCCGTTGCGCCCGTTGCGGCCACGTCCATCAACACCTGGAGCCGATCCAGATCGTGCGAGGCCTCGACGCCGAGCAGCGCGTCCTCCATCACCTCGATGCCGGGTATCCGGGCCAGGTCGGCGCGGGCCTGCTCCGCGACGCGCAATGCGACGTCGAGCAGTTCGCGCCCGTGCTGCACCATCTGCCTGCGCCAGCCGTCGAGCGCGGTGTAGATCAGCACGTTCGGGCTGGTGGTCATGAGCAGGTCGGCGCAGGCACTGAGCCGCGCGGGGTCGATCAGGTCGCCTTGGAGGTGGAACACCGAGCCCTGCTCGAACCCCACGCCCATCTTGTGCACGCTCACCACGCACAGGTCCGCGCCCACATCCATGGCCCAGGTGGGCAGTTCGGGATGGAACGGCAGGTGGGCACCCCACGCCTCGTCGACGATCAGCGGCTTGCCGCGCTCGTGGCAGATGGCGACGATGCTCGCGATGTCGGCGCAGGTGCCGTACGGGCTCGGGCTGACGATCAACGCGCCCGCCGCGTCGGGATTGCGCTCCCACGCCGCGCGCACCTGCCCCGGCGCGGGCGGATGCGAGAAGTGCCGTTCGGCGTCCCAGCGCGGCGTGATCCAATGCGGCCGCACACCGGCGAAGATCAGTCCGGCGACGATGGACTTGTGGCTGTCCCTGGCCACCAGCAAACCCCCGCTCCGCCCGCCTGCCACCGCCATCATCGCGGCCTTCACCGACAGCGAGCTGCCGCACGTGGAGAAGAAGGCCGTCTCGGCGCCCACCGCGTCGGCCATCAGTTCCTCGGCCTCCGCCAGGTACCCGCCGCGGGCGAGGCGGTCGTCCAGACCGGGGCTGACCAGCACATCGGAGCGGAACGCATCCCGCCCGATCGCGTCGAGCACGCGCTCGTCGACACCGCGACCCTGCCGGTGCCCCGGCGGGGTGAACCCGTACCGGCCCGTGCGGTGATACGCGGCGAGTGCGTCCACCAGGGGAGCTCGTGAGTGGTCCATGGTCGGGAGCTACCCGCTGGCTGGTTCGCTAATCGGTCGCTGACCTGGGGGAGCTCGTCTGCGCGGTCATGGCCGCGACCGTTCGGCGTTGAACCACCGCGCCATGGGTCCGGCCGTGCATCGCGTCGTGCTCACCGAACGCGGTGCCCGGCTGGCCGCCGCCCGCTCGATGCACACGTCGGCGGCTTCGGTCCACGCTGGTGCTGCCTAGCGACCTCGACCAGATGTACGACGTCGCGCGCTCCGTCGCCCGACTGTGCCGCCGTTGGGGACAAGATTGAAATCATATGTGGCACAGTGCGTTCACTGAATGTAGAGCGACTTGCGAAGGTCGCTCGGCTGCCCGGCGCGTTCATTGCGGAGTGAAAAGGCCGGTTGGGGGTAAGGCGGTGACATCGTGAGCAACTGGTCTTGACCCATGCGATACGGTTGGTAAAACTTGTGAGTTTTGCTAACTAGTTGACTTCTCGAGAACCTCGCCGAGAGGATGCGCCGTGCCCGTCGCCAGTTTCGGCAATACCGCATTGGTTCTGATCGATCTCCAGCGCGGCATGCTCGAAGAGCCGACGGTGCGCCCCGCGCGCGAAGTGCTGCGGCAGAGCGTCCGCCTCGCCGAGGCCTTCCGCGCCAACCGGTTGCCGGTGGTCGTGGTGCGCGTCGAGTGGTCCGAAGACAGCGGCGACCTGCCTCCCGCCGCCTGCGAGCAACCCGGCCCGGCCGCCGCGCCGCGGCCACCCTTCGGGGAGATCCCGGCCGAGCTGGTCGACCTGGCCGACGTGTTCATCACCAAACGGCACTGGGGCGCGTTCACCGGCACCGAGCTGGATCTCCAGCTGCGCCGCCGCCGCATCGACCGGCTGGTGCTCGCGGGCATCGCCACCAGCATCGGCGTGGAGTCGACCGCGCGCTCGGCGTGGGAGCACAACTACGAGTTGGTGTTCGCCGAGGACGCGACCACCGACACCGACGCCGCCTCGCATCTGCACTCCTTCACCAAGATCTTCCCGCGCCTCGGGCGTGTCAGCTCGACCGAGCAGATTCTTGCCGCACTGGGCGCCTGACCGGCCGTCCGGCCACTGTGTCCAATTGGACACGGCCGCGTCGCCGAAAAGATACGTCGTAATCAACGGTAGTTCGCGTGCGCTGTGCAAGACTCGTTCCCGCCAGAGTTTCTTGCACTCCTCACGCTTGGAGGACTGTCCATGACGAATTCTGTTGCACCACTCGAACTGCCCAAACCCTTGGTGATCACGCTGGGAAATCTCAAGGGCGGTGTCGGAAAAACCACTTCGGCCTTCTTCCTGGCCTCCTATTTCGCCAGAGTGCACGAGCTGCGGGTGCTGGTCATCGACGCGGACCCGCTCAGCCAGACCGGATATTCCTGGTATCGCAGGCTGATCAAAGGGCAGGTCGAGGTGCCGTTCGAATTGATCGCCTTTCCGTCTCGGCACGTCGACGACTGCATCCACGACAATGCGAGCAAATTCGATGTGATCATCGTGGATGCGGGCGGCGAGTCGGCCGAGATTTTCAAGGCGGCCATTCCGGTCAGTGACGAACTCGTGCTGCTGACCAGCGTGAGTCCCTCGGAGGTCAAACGTGTGCCGAGTACCTACCGGGCCGCCGCGGAGGCCGCGGCCGGGCACGACCGGGAGATCCGGGTGCGCGTGCTGATGACCAAGGTGCCGGTCACCATGAAGAACGGCGTGAACGTCTCCACCGAATACCGCACGCAGCGCGGCAATTTGGAAGACGCCGGATACGACGTCTTCGCCGGGTATCTGAGCGCATGGAAGTGGTATCGCGAGGCGGCCGACGGTGAGGTCGGCGAAGGCGCCGAGAACCCGATCGTGGATCTCGGCGAATACCAGCAGGTCGGAGACGAATTGGTCGCTCCGTACCGGGTCGCGGTGGAGGTGTCCGCCTGATGCCTCCCCAACGTAGGAAGGGGTCCATCGGCGGATCCGCGAATCCGCTGTCCGACAACGCCGAACACACGCCGCCGGTCTCGCCGCTGCGCGACGCCGAATGGCGCTCGGAGCAGATCCGGCCGGTCGTCGAGGTGTCGCCGCGTGAAACCGAACCGCCACGGCCGGTGGCGTATTCGCAGTCCGCGGCGCAACCAACCCGCCCGGCCGCACCCGCCCCCGCGGCTCCGGCGCCGCACTCGATGCGGCCGCCCGCTCCGGTCGCCGCGAATCCGGCGCCGCCCGAGACCGAACTGCTGGCCGACGTGCTATCCATGCCGCTGCCCGCGGCAGGCGAAGGTCCGCTGAACCGGCGTGAACAGGAGCAGCTCAGCGCGTGCGAGTCCTCGATCGACTCGCTGCGTATCGCGTTCTGGGCGGCGGGTCGTGCGCTGCAGATCGTGCGGGACGGGCGCCTCTACCGTGACTGCCATCCCAGTTTCGACGATTACGTGGAGCAGCGCTGGGACATGCAGCGTTCCTACGCGCACAAGCTGATTCGCGCGTGGCCGCTGGCCGCCCGGCTGCACCCCGTCGCGCCGACGATCAACGAGGGGCAGGTCCGCGAACTGCTCCCGGTGGCGGCGGAATACGGCGAAGACGCGGCGGTCACCGTGTACACGACGATCGCCGGTAGTCCCGGCGGGAAGGTCACGGCGGGCAGGCTGCGCGAGGCGATCGCGCTGCTGCCAGAGCATTTCGACGAGGCCGAGGTCATCGCGCGGTTGCAGGCGTGGCTGCGCGGAGATCTGGGCGAGGCGGGCGGCGATCGGCGCGTCGATCTGTTCTCCACCATGGAATCGCGGCTGGTCGCGCTGAGCAGGCGGGTGGTGAAGGGATCCAGCGGCGATCCGGTCGCGGCCCGCGAATTCGCGGCTCGGTTGCGCACGCTCGCCGAACAAATCGAGGAGCAGATCACCGCTTGATTTGCCCAGAAAACGGCGCCCCGCTACGGAAAATGAATTCCGGGCGGGGCGCCGTTGTATTTCGGGTGGTTAAATTGTTGCGTTTGGTTATTACTTTGTTATCGCAATGTGGCGTGTTGCTGTTTACGACCTGCGGTAATGGGTGCAATATGAACGCTCGGATCCGCTGGACTGAACACCGTGATGTTTTTCGAATCGAATTCGAAGGTCTAGGTGATGTCCTGCCCGCCAGGAACTACGGCGCCGCACGGCCGAGCCGACAGCCTTCGATATGAGCATCGGAGGACCGCATCATGGCATCAACCGCTGAGGGTCGATATTCGCGCTTTCTACGACGCGCGATGTTCTGGAGCCTGGCCGTCGCCGCGGCCGCGTTCGGCGCCCTGTTCTTGGGCGCCGGACAGGCATCGGCCAAACCGATAGAAATTCCCGGCATCGGCACTTTCGACGTGCCGGACGCCCTTCCGGTACCACCGGCTTTCACCGATTTCGATTACCCAAATATTCAGGTAGGACCGCCTCGCGTTGTTCCCGCTGTCATCAGCGAGCCCGCTGTCATCGACGCGCCCGCTGCCGTCGAGATTCCGGCCGCTGTCGAGGTTCCGGCTGCCGTCGAGATTCCGGCCGTTGCCGAGACTCCAGCCGCCGTCGGCCTCCCGGCCGTTCTCGATATTCCGAGCCTGATCCGGTTGGTCGGACCGCCCGCCCTGCCGGTGACGCAGGCGCCCGCGATCGCGGCGCCCGCGGAGGGTGAGTACAAGGCTCCGCTGGCGGTGATCGAATTCTCGACCGCCCCGCGCGCTCAGTCGGCCCAGTCGGTTCCGGCGACCGCCGCGAACCCGGGGATCGCGGCCCAGCCCTCGCCCGTCGATCTGCTGCGCACCCATCTTCCTTTCCTGTCCGGAATACTCGAGCCGCTGCTGCCCGCGCCGTTCGGGGCCCCCACACCTCAGGTCGCCGAGCCGTCGCCGGCCGCCGTCGCGGTCGAGGCCGCGCGCGGCAAGATCGGCTCGGACTACAGCATGGGTGCGACGGGACCCGACGCCTTCGACTGCTCCGGTCTGGTGCAGTGGTCCTACGAGCAGGCGGGCGTGGATGTGCCGCGCACGAGCTACGCCCAGTTGGCTTCGGGCACACCGATATCCCAGGACCAACTCGAGCCGGGTGATGTCGTGTCCTTCTACGGCGGCGGCCACTCCGGTCTGTACGCCGGGGATGGGCAGGTGATCCACGCCTCGACGTACGGCACGGGTGTCGTGATGTCGCCGATGTCCTCGATGCCCTATGCGGGCGCCCGCCGATACTGATGGTCGCCTGGTGGCTCGGCTTGTGGGCACTGCGGAGCCTGGACGCTCGACCCGATCTCAGCAAGCCGTCAGTAAACTCGGAGTCGGGGCCTACCGTGTACGGAAGGCGGGCGAACAATGGAGTGGCTGCTGGTTTTGATCGTGGTCGTGGCCGTGGCGATCTTGCTGCTCATGCGTGGGCGCGAGGGCAAGCAACGGACGCAGACCGAGCTGGCCGACGCCCTCGCCGAGGCCAGGCAGGTGAACGAGCGGCTCGCGGGTCAGATCTACAACCTGAGCGGCAGCAACGATGCGGCGAAACAAGCCCTAGTGGACGCCTCGGAGCGGCACGTCGCCGCGGGATCGCAACTGGACCAGGCCGCCACGCCCGCCCAGGCCCGGCTGGCGAAACAGACTGCGCTCGAAGGCCTCTACTACATCCGGGCCGCCCGCTCCGCGATGGGCATGGATCCGGGCCCCTCGATTCCCGAGCTCGAAGGCCAGGCCGTGGCCGGGCGAGTGAGCGAGGATCGGGCGATCGTCTTCGAGGGCAGAGAGATCGCCGCGTCACCCAATCCTTCCTCGGGCACGCCGAACTACTTTCCCGGCGGCCGCGTCGCCGGACGGCCGGTGCCCGCGGGCTGGTACTCCGAACCCTGGTGGAAGCCGGCGCTCATCGGCGGCGCCTGGGGGCTCGGCTCCGCGCTCTTGTTCACCTCGCTGTTCGCGGGGATGTCGGGCGTGGCATATGGCGCGCAGGGGTTCGAGAGCGGTTACGGCGAGGGGTATCAGGACGGAGCCGCGGCGGGCGAGGGTGATGCGGGCGGCGACTGGGGTTCGGATACCGCTCCGTACGACGGCTACGACGGGGGCGGCTACGACGGTGGTGGCGGCGGGTACGACGGCGGCGGTGGCTTCGATGGAGGAGGCTTCAACGGCGGGTTCTGACCACGGAGCCGGGCATTGCGGTGGCCCGACCACGCACGACATCCCCGCGATCTGCGCGATGCTGTCCTCGGGCAGGTGACCCGGTAGACTGCGACAGTCCACCAAACCGGCCTTCGTAGCTCAGGGGATAGAGCACCGCTCTCCTAAAGCGGGTGTCGCAGGTTCGAATCCTGCCGAGGGCACAACATTCTTGCAGGTCAGGCCGTTGCCTTGCCTGGCTCGACGGCTCCAGAGCCCCGATTCGTACGCAGTTCGTACGCAGCGGAAAAACTCGTACGGGCCGCGTTGAGCCTCGCGGCAACGTCGTCCAGGTCGTCATCGAACAGATCACTGTAGAAATCCAGCGTCGTGCTCGGCTTGTCGTGCCCGAGCATCCGCTGAATAGCGAGCACCGACGCACCTTGAGACACCGCGAGCGACGCCGCCGTATGCCGAAGTTCGTGCGGTGTGAACCCTTCCAGCCCGGCAGCTTTCGCGGCTCCGTCGAACCAACTGCGACGCATGTTCCGAACCCTCAGCACGGCCCCGCGCGAAGAGGTGAAGACCTCCGCGTCCTCACGTCGCCCAGCCAGACGCTGTTTCAGCGGCTCGACCAGGAAGGCCGGAAAGGCGACACTTCGCCGTTGGTGATCCTTTGGAGCCTTGATCACCAACTGGCCGTCTACCTCGGTAATCGTCCGCTCGACCTGGATACGATTGCGACCGAGAGACACCGCGGACACCTGCATTCCGGCCAGTTCAGCGAACCGCAGTCCGCAGTAGGCCAGCACCATCACAGTCAGCCAGTTGTTGCCCGCGTGTTCGGCCAGCCGCTCGACCTCCACACCGGACAGATAGCGCCGGGTGGCGAGCCGCTGTTTCGGGCGATCCACGGTGCGACACGGGTTGACCGCGATCTTGCGGGTCTTCACCGCGTGGTCGCAGATCTGCGAGAGCACTCCGAGGTTCTTCCGGACCGTTCCGCCTGCTGCGCCCTTCTCGACCTGAGCAGTCACCCACTCCTGAATCTCGTCGTGCATCTCGACCAGGTCAGCGAGGCGGGTGCTCCCCCACCTCGGGAGGATGTGCCGATTCACGATCGAGACGTAGCGGGAACGGGTTCCTTCCTCCCAGGACGGATGACCGGCCAGCCACGCTTTCGCCACCACGTCGACAGTCACGCGACCGGCGGACGGTGGCGCATGCCGTCCGGAGACCACCGCCGCCGTCTGGCCGTCCAGCCACGCTTGCGCATCGACCTTGCGCGCGAAGATCTTCGAATGCTCTCTTCCGGAACCGTCGACATACCTTGCACGCCAACGCTTTCCCTTGCCATCGAGCTTCGACGGGATGCGATGCTTGGTGCCATCCGGCAGACGTTCCTCTTTGGTCCAAAGGTCTTCGACGCCGGAACGCCGATTACGTCGAGCAGCCACTACGCCGCCGACCTGTTGCTACCGGTGGACTCTTCCTGTTCGGCGATCCACGCCAGCACGACGGACTTGCGCCACACCCGCCGACGCGCGCCCAGCTTGAACGACTCCGGACCACGGCCGACATGCGCCCACCACCGCCAGGTCGCCTCCGGAATACCGGTCAGCTCCTCGCACTGCTTCGCCCGGAGAAACGTGTCACTCTCACTCATTTGCCATTCCTCCTATGCCGCCATCTGATTTGTCGAATCTTGTTGTGCTGCAATGGTTTCAAGTGAAACCGAGTCGTCTCCGGGTGGTCCTTCGGCGACCTCGAGGCAGGCTCGGGTGTACTGCGCGCGGTCGGTGAGTTTGGCCGACACCGCCGCCATGATCAGGTGTGAGCGTGGTGGCGCGTCCCGGTCCCCCGGTCCGACCGGGGTGATACGCAGATGCGAGGTATCGGGCGGGATGATGCCGATCGCGGCCAGGCGCTGGCGCACGAATTCCATGCGTTCGGCCTTGTGGTCGGGGATGGTCTTGTTGCTCCACTTCCGGGAGGACACGCAGCGTTTGCCGGGGACACCGAGCAGGTCACGGCGATGGTTCTGGCGACGGCACCGACCCGGCTGAGTCTTCTCGCTGGCGCCCTTGGGAACGATGCCGTAGCGCAGCCACACCGGGCACTCCGGGCAGCACGGGGTCCGCTGGAGTTCGGCGTGTAACCGGTCGTAGTGGCGGTTCACCCGCGCACTGTCGGACTCCAGAACCTCAGCCACCGACTTGGTTAGATACTTGGTCAGATAGGCCACCTTGCGATCCATCTCCGGTGTGCCCGCGATGATCTGAATCGGCTTGGACTGGCCCCCGAACGTCATCGTGTGCGCCGGTTCGATGTCATCCACGGACTTGATGACATCCAAGGCGTCGTCCCAATAGGTCAGCGCGCGGCCATTGCTCGGGTCGACGAAGGTACCGGCGGTGTAGTCCCAGACGGGCATGTTGTCGTCGGTGTAGACCTCGTGGTCGAAGTGCGGCCACCAGATGTTGACGAAGGTCGCCGCGGTGACCGCGTAGAGCAGTTTGGTCGGGATCGAACCCCGGATCGCCAGGTGGATGTGTGGGGCACCGCGTTTCTGGGGTTCGACCGAGCCCCAGTACTGCACGTCCCAGCCGACCGCGCGCCGCAGGTTCTGCGCCCACCGCTCGAACAAGGCTTTGACGTGCATGATGTCACGCGCAGCGCGCCGGTAGTCGTAGGAATCCGGGTCACGAGGCGAACCGTCGGAGACCATCTCGCCGGTCTCCTCGTCACGCACACGGTTGATCGGCCCGTAGGAATCCACGGTCAGGGTATTGAACGTCGACGGCCGATACTTGCCGTTGGCGTAGGCGGTGCCGATCGTCGTGCGGGCGACCTTCTTACGCGGCAGGTCCGGCAGATCATCGCGCCGCTTGGTCGACTTCGCGCGACGAGCAGGTTTCGGGTCCAACGACGGGAGACGGCCCCGCACCCCGAGTTCGCGAAGCTCGACATCGAGATCGGCCACGAGGGCTTTCACCGCGTCCGCGAGTTCGTGCTCACCCTCACGGCGGGCATCGTGGTAGTTGCTGAACAGGTCCGCGCGTGCGGCTAACACCTGTGCCTGTGCCTCGGTGATGACCGGTTCCGGTTGCACGGGTTCGTGTTCGGCGCACCAACCCTCCCGCAGCTGCGTAGCGCGGACGGACTTGTTCGCCTTGGCGCACGCCGGGCAGGTGCTCGCCACGGTGGCCTTGCACGGAGCACCTATGTAGGACACACGGCCGGTGATGGTGTCGAAGGCCCGCATCGGCACCACCCGCGCACACACGCCCTGTTCCTCGGCCACCGATTCGGCGATGTCGCTCAGGTTCGGCATCGCACGACGCTCGGCTGCGGTCTGACGGTTCGGGGCGACGGCACCGACCGGGGCCGTGCCGATGGCCTGAGTTACGGTCATGCTGCCTTCCTGTGGTCGTTGCCGACGGAGGCCCCGGAGATGCACCCATACGGGGAGCAATCCGGCCCGTCGTCGGTGTCGTCGTCATCAAGGTCGGGGGCGTAGTCGGCGAACAGATCCAGCTGACGGTTCTTCCACTCCGCGCGAGTCACCCGGTCGATCGGCGCCAGCTCCAACGGAACACACGAGCGATGCAGGAACGCCTGACCGCGCAGCGGTTTCGCACTCGCGCCGCCATGACGGATGGCGTGATCGAAAGCGACCGCATCCGCCCATTCGTCGGGTCGGTGGTCGCGCATTTCGCGCCAGTAGTCGTTGCGGTGGTGAGGGCAGCCGATGCACGACGATTTGACGGTGTGACCCCACCCAGTGCGGCGCAGGTAACGTTCGCAGTCCTTACGCGACATGTTCAGCTCCAGCAGTGGGAACCGCTTGACCGTGTACTTGTTCTCGCGGCGGTCGTTGACGCGTTCGATCTCATCGGTACTGAAACCGATCCATTGTTCGGCATAGCGGCCCTTGGGCACCCGCAGATACCGAGGTCCCGGAGCACCGAGCAGCATGCGGACAGCGCGGTTGATGGGTGCGATCTTGTATTCGGCGGTGCACTGCCGCCGCCCAATCCCTTCGCGTTCGCGGCGGGTGGCCGGGCGTTCCCGATACCCGACGATGACGAGCTGGCCGTTGGTATCAGGTTCGGTGATCTCCTCCCGGATCATGGTGCCTTCGGGGGCGAGGGTGAAGTACGGGATGGATACGAACCGGTGGTCGGAGTCGAGAGAGTCCTTGCGCAGGTGTCCTTTCGACACCTGGTGCAGCGGGATACCGGCGGTGGCGAACTCGGATTCCAGGCGGTCGACCTGGGCGTATACGGCGGGTGGTTCCCATCCGGTGTCGGCGAAGATCGCACCGTCCAAGCCGGGGAGTTCACCACGGCAGGCCATCAACGCGAGAGTGGTGGATTGGACACCGGCCCCGAGCGAGAGCAGGCGCAACGTCGGGGCGTTCATGCTGCGTCCTTCTGATCCCACAACCACTCCACCTGCGCCGAGGGCAGAGTGACAGGCTTGGCCAGCGAATCCTGGTGCCGGAACGCCAGTTCCACCGTCGACGGGCCGACAATCCTGGCGCGGCATTCCAGGACACCGAAGGCGTGAGCGAGGTGTTCGACACGGTTTTCCCAGTCGGCGGGGCAGTGGCCGGGCAGCATCCGCACCCGCACCCGATCCACGCTGTCGCCGATCTGCACCGCAAGCAGGCGCGGTGTGGCGGTGCGGTCGTCGGTGGTGACGGTCAGGTGGCAGGCGGTCATCAGGCGTGCCCAGCGTCGGCGGTAGCGCAGCCAGGTCAGGAACCGGTGCTTTGCCCGCGTGGTGATCCACCGCTCGAAGGTCTCCGGACTCCTGCGGCGCCAGAGCACCATCCCCGCGGCGAACACCCCAACCACCACGGCCGCCGCGACCGGGCCGAGAAAAGCGCCGGCAATTACCGCGAGGGCGAGCGGGATAGAGATCATCGGGAACAGCACCGCCCACCAGATCGTCACGGCGGCACCGGTGATCAGCCAGCCGCCGAGGTTGAGCACGGCCAGGCCGAGCAGGTCGAACGGGTCGCGGTCGGTGTGGGTTTTCGTGGTCACGACCAGGTTCCTTCCTTGGAATCGAACAGCGACAGCTGGCCGCGGCAGGGTTCATGCAGGTTCTTGCGGGGACGCCGCTTGCCCTCGGCGACCTGATCAGCCGCGGCCTGCACAATCGGATTCACCTGGCGGTCAGGGGATTTCGGGTCCGCAGTAGTCATGCCGCACCTCGCGAATCGGTTCCGGCCGCCTGGCGGATCGCCGCTTGCAGCACACGTACTACTGCGATCGCGTCGTCTACGGTCATGGCCAGGTGCGCCACAGCCGCGAACTGTGTTTCCTTGTGCAAGACCAATTGGATTTGTCGGCCCTGCTCGGCAGCGGGAACGACATTGGCGAACACCTCGCACGATTCGCGCACCCGGCCACGATCGACAGACACCGCCACCCGGTGGAAATCAATGCCCGCGCCGGGCTTCCAGTAGCCGCGCGCCTGCTCAGTGGTGCTCATGCCGCCCAGTCCCCGCCGTCGTAGTCGTCGCTGGCGCTCCAGGCCAGGACCGCACCGGTTTCGGCGAAGACGTTGACCGCGATCGCGATCGGGTCCAGGCCACGGGCCTCCAGCTGGCAGCGACGGCGAGCCTGAAGGTCGATGACGTTGTCGGCGTAGCGGGCCCCGCTGGTCTTGCGGTTGGTGTCCTTGCTCATGGCTGTGCCTCGATTTCAGGGAGTCCGCACCGGTCGCAGGTGCGGGAACGGGTGGTCGCACCCAGCGGCCACACTGTGGTGTGCCAGGTGTTGGGGAAGGTGTGGCCGTGCTCGATGCAGTAGTTGGTGGCCCGGCAGCCGTCGCAGACGACGGTG
Source organism: Nocardia lijiangensis NBRC 108240 (assembly GCF_001613045.1). Taxonomy (GTDB): domain Bacteria; phylum Actinomycetota; class Actinomycetes; order Mycobacteriales; family Mycobacteriaceae; genus Nocardia; species Nocardia lijiangensis. Next base: position 34,071 of record NZ_BDBP01000004.1, read on the forward strand.
TTGCCGTCGAACAGCCAGCCGACACCGGCGGACTGCAAGCTCAGGTGGGTGATGGCCTGGGTGATGGAGTCGAAGCAGACCGCTTCGTTCTTGCCTTCGGTGTAGTGGTCACCGCAGGACTCGCAGTAGACGACGACGTGGGTTTCGGTGACGAATCCGCGTTTCATGCCGCCACCAGCCCATCCCCGTCGGTGGTGCCGTCGCCGAGGTCGTCGGGGTTGAAGTCGCTGTAATCCTCGGCGGGACCGGTGATTTCGGGTGCCGGGGAGTAGGTGGCGACGATGGCATCGGCGGCGGCGTCGTCCACCCAGTAGGCGCGGACCCGCACGAACCCGGTGGAGCCGTCTTCGCCGACGTAGCCGACACCGGGAGTGTGTTCGCTGATCTCGTCGCAGCGCGCGCCGCGGTCGCGGGCACCTTGGCCGTGGACCATGGTGGTTTGGGTCGGTTCGTCCAACCGGAGGCCGATGCGGATCGGGAACAGCTGCCTGTTCGGCATCGTCTCCTTGGACGGGTCCTGCAAGGCTGCGATCACCGACACTGCCGCCGCGCGACCCTGCGACAACAGCAGCCCGGTCAGGCGCCGGAACTCCTGCTGTTCGTCGCGAGTGGCGTAGGAGGACAGGGAAGCGGCCTCATCGATGATGATCAGGATCAGCGGCTCGTCGGTGCTGGGGACGATCTTGCGGATGCCCTGGGCGCGCATCCGGGCCAGGCGCTCACGCATCTCCTCGACCGCCTCGGTGAGCATGGCGAGGATGGTTGCGGTGTCGGTGGAGAAGCGGACGAACAGCTTGTTCTCGCCGCGGCCGAACTCCGCGCCGCCCTTCGGGTCTGCCAGCCACACATCCACCAGACCGGTGAGGATGGCCATGCCGAGAGCGGCCAGGATCGACCACAACACCGAACCCTTACCCGAACCGGTGGCACCGGCGAGCAGGATGTGCCCGTACAGGACACGCAGCCGCCAGGTCTCGTAGTCCTCGGTGACCCCGACCGGGACCGCCTCCAGGTCCACCACGCTGTGAACCGCACCCGGCAACACTGACGGGGCAGCGAGGGTGTCCCACGCCCTCACCTGGAGACGGACCCAGCTCGGAGCAGGCGACGACGCTGTCACCTTTGGGACGCCGAGATAGGTGGCGAACTGGGCCAAGGTCTCGTCATTCGACCAATCCGCCAAGGACTGGCCGCCGAGCATCAGAATCTCGACATCGAGGCCGTGGTCGGTGTAGTCGTAGCGCTCCACGTAGGGGAATCCGCCGTCGATCGACCCCAGACCGAGGGCGGCGAGCATCAGGTTGGTCTGCGAGGGTTCAGCCAGGATCGACACCGCGGTCCGCAGCTCGGGCGGGGCGTCGGCGACGATGTCGGCGACCGTCAGCGGGCGCGGACCCGAGCCGAGGTGGCGAAGCCAGGCCAGACCACCGGCCGCGGCGAGACTGCCGCCCGTGACGACAAGGCTTGTCAGCGTGGTCATTACGCCGCCGCCTTCACCAGATCGACGCGGTAGGCCAACGCGTCGTGTTCGGCCAACGCCGCAGCGACCTCGGCGACCAGGACGCGCGCGTCATCGATGTGAAGCCACAGCGTCAGGTCCGATCCGAAGAACACACCGACCTTGGCGGCAGCGTTGGCCGTGTACTTGCCGCCGCCGTACACGAACTCGTGTTCAGGCCGGTACTCCGCCTCGGGCGGGTCGGCGATCCGGCCGCTGGATACGAACGAGATCGACATGTCAGGCACCCCCAACAGGGACAGCGATCGGCAGCATCTGCTGCACCGGTCGCGATGAACGAACAGGAACGGGAACCGGCGCGACCACACGCGGCGCAGCCGGACGAATCTCGAGAACCGGCACCGGAAGCGCAGCGGTGACCGGTTCGGGATCAGGAGCCGTCACCGCAGCCGGAGCCGCAGCAGGCTCGGACACCGGGACGGGATCGGATACGGACTCGGGTTCGGCCGGAGCCGCGACAGGCGCGGGAGCCGAACGGCGTTGCGCTGAACGGAACAACAGCGCGAGACCGTGCGTGTCGGCGAGCAAGCTGATCGGAGCGATAGCCGCGACCATGGCGGCAGCCCACGGCGGGAGGTCACGACCGTCCGCGACCGCGTGCAGTGAGTTGCCCGCCACCGAGACTGCCGCGCCGACCACCAGGACCGTGACGAAGAACCGGCGTTCCCGGCCGGAGCACACCAGCACCCCAGCCGTTGCCAGCAGGATCGTGCCGTCCACGATCAGCGGGAACAGCCACGCATCTTGCTCGGGGATGTGCGCCAGCTCGGCGAGGTCTTCCAGGGTGGAGAACGACAGCCGGAACGCCGCCGCTCCCACGCTCAGGATGATGACCACGGCGGACCAACGCGCCCAACGCATCCCCGCCGACATCGTCTGGTCCGCCGCGCTCATCGTCAGGCCGCCTTCGCCTGGCGGGCCGCACCCGGATCGGCCGGAGCCTGCTTCGCACCCGAGGTGTCCCCGGCGATACCGGTGGCCCGGATCGTCCAGCCAATCGACTTGAACTCACCCGAACCCTGGATCTTCGGCTTGATCTGCAAGCCCTCCAACACGATCGGAGTGATACCGGGCATCAGCGGCGCAGCCGAGGGAACCGGCTGCACATCCGCCACGAACGTCACATCGAACGAAGTGCTCCTCGCGCCCGAACCCGCGGGATCGGTCACCGTGCCCTTCCACAGACGCTTGCCCGTGCCGTTGCCGTCGTTGTCCAGGTCCACCCGCTGCCGCTTCGGCGCGTTACGGTCCGAACTGAACTCCGTCATCGGCTGGACCTCGCCCATCAGCACCAGCCCCATCGGGAACGCCTCACCGAAATTCACGCTGAACCACACATCCTTTAGTGCCATCTCTGCTCCTTGTTTGTGCCTTGACCAGTGCACTTTCTGTGCATACGCAACACCGTATACGCAGTTGCGTATACGCACAAGGCTTGTGCGTATACGCAGTTGCAAGATGGGTTGACGCGCAAGCGCGCGAAGGCGCGTAGCCTGACTATTTGCGTATACGCAGTTGTGTATCGACAGAACGGCCGATACGAGCGAAGGGGTAATCCATGACTGAACCTGCGTACGTCCGGATCGCAGGAGAGATCGCACGCGACATCCGCAGCGGCGCTCTACCCGCCCGGACACAACTACCGAGCTACGCGGAGCTGGCGAAACAGCACAACGTCTCGGAGATCGTCATCCGCAGGGTCAGGGACCTACTCCTGAGCCAGGGGCTTGTCACCGCGATCGAACGGCGCGGCTTGTTCGTCGCCGCCCGGCCGACCCTGGTTCGCATCTCACCCGAGCGGCAGATGGAGGACCCCGAGGTGACCTTCGGCAACGAAGCGGCCGGAGGAGACGACGGAGTCCGCATCGATCGCGAGTCGTCGATAGTGCCAGCGGACGCCGAACTGGCGGACATCTTCGGGATCAATCCCGGTGACGACATCGAGCACATCACCGTCGCCGCCTCCGAATTCGGGCGCCCGACTTCGATTTCCGACAGCTACCAACTGCCCGGCACGAACGTTGCCGACGCCGAGCAGCTGGAAGAGACGCTGGCCGACCGGCCGCCGTCACCGACACATGCCGTCTGGCTCGAGGTCGGATCCGGCGAGCTGGTGAAAACCGTCCACCAGCGGTTCCTCAAGAACGATGGACGAGTGCTGATGGTCTCCGACGTGTCCTATCCCAAGGACCGCTACGACTCGTTCGTCTTCCGCATGAACCTCGAGCCACAACCCTGACCAACCACAACCGAGCATGGCCCGATCCCACCGCGGACCGGGCCATGTTTCGTTTCCGGCTACGGTTGCCGAACCCAGCCTTGCGCGACGTCTGCAAGGTTCCACCAGGACACATACTGTTCATCGACGCTCTCCAGCGACCAGTCCGCCGCCAGCCGATCGAAGAACGCATCGTCACCGGTCATTCCGCCCTTGGGCTCACCCATAAACACCAGGCGCCGACCACCCCGCGATTCGAACAGCTCCAGGGCCTCGGATGCCATGGAGTTACCCCAGCCCGGCGGCCAGCACAGGAACAACACCGAATCCTCATCCAGCTCGGCGGCGAACTCATCGAGACCGCCGACCGGAAACCACACCGCAGGCTGCCCCGGAGCGTCCGGAAAGGACGGATTCGCGCAGGCGTCCGGGGGCTCGGAATCGAACGCCTTCACCGTCACACCCTGACCCGCCAGCAGCCACGCCCAGTACCCGCGACCGGCACCCAGCTCGACCACCGTGCGCCCGCCGCTGAAGGTCTTTACCCAGTCCAGCGTCGCGGGCGAGGGGATCGCATAGGTGTAGGCGGCCTGGAGGATCGTTTGCACAAAACCCAGCCGAACACTGCCGTTCGAGCTCCCGCCGTTGACCACCCGACGCTCGGCATCAGTCCCAACGGCCGGTCCGACTATCTCCCAGTAGGGATTGCCGAACTCTGTAGCACCACCGGTCATGAAGTGCACGAACCGAAGATCGAACGCCGCATCAGCCTCAGGGTTCGCAGTCCCCGACAGCATCGGCGCGGTATCCAGATACTCGGCGACCTTCGGATACTCCGCCATCAACCGTGGCCCATCCTCGAGCAGCGCGGCCAGCTCGGTTCGACGTTCAGGCGTCAGCGCGAGACCAGTCATGCCCTCGATTCTCCAGGCGCACTTCACGTTCCACGAGTGGTTGCTGAAATTCGCTATATAGAGTCAAGGCGCCTGCGGCGGCGCGTGCGCGCCGCCGCCGCGCGACGACGCGCAGCGGGTCTTGCTCGTACCTCACCGCCCCGGCGCGTCGGCACGTCGGCGACGCGCACGCGCTATCAGCAGGCGGCCCGGACTCCTTGGCAGCTCTGACAGCATTGACCCGAGCGGTAGACCGGAACGCCACGAAGCCCGACCCGAATTGCTGAACGGAATTCCCGAGCCCGAATCGGCCGGCATCTACGCCAATCGACGGCCACCAGCGCGCCGACTCCCATACGGTGCTGCCGCACGAGCTTCGCTCGCTTGCCTCGTAGATCACCTGCCGCACACCGCGCCGTGACCGTTGCAGCCGACCCAGCTGGAAGTTCTGTTCGGGGATGAGTCCTTCGATCGAGCGGTCCAGTACATGGCCACGTCCAAGATGGTGTACTTGACCGCAATGGACGAAAACGGACAGTTCACGGCCAAGATCGCCAAATGGCTCCGTGAGCAGGGGTATCCCCTTGAGATGCGCACAGCCAGAGTGCTGGCGGCGAACGACATTGACACGACCTTGGGCTGGTACTACGCCGATGTCGAGACCGGCCAACAACGCGAGACAGACATCTACGCGTACGCTCGGCGATCCTACCCCGATGACGAATACGCGGTAGTCCAGGTCAGCCTTGCTATCGAGTGCAAATCGTCGAAGGACAAGCCGTGGATCCTCTTCACTGACGGCCCTACCCGGATGTCCTCGACGGCACGGAGGGACCAGCGGTTCGTTGCCCCCGATCGGAAATGGATTCGGCCACTACGGGTTGAGTCTGCTGAGCTTCCTCTTCTTGATGGGTACAGCCCCCACGGGTACGCACTAGTGCGGGCCTTCGCGGGCGACAACCAGGATGCTGCCTTCGGGGCCATGCTGTCGACTGCCAAAGCCGCCGCGGGGATTCAACGGTGGCACCAGCAAGCGCGTCGCGGGGAAGACACGATCCACTCCATTGTCCTTCCTGTCCTGCTCGTAGACGCTCCGCTCCTACAGTGCGAATTGGACAGCGACGGCAACGAGCGATTGACTCCGATCGAGCGAGGAACGATCGAGTGGCGCTACCAACTCACTCCGACGGACCCGCCGCACACGATAATCACGATAGCCACGCCAGATGCCCTGCCAAGCCTGGCGGAAGACTTGAACGCCACCGCTGACGAAGTGCTCAGGCTGACTACCCCGTGGTACTTGGACAAACAGGCGAAAGCTGCCGAACTCCGCTCCAAGGCACAGCTTCTCCTACGTCCCCGACCGGCTGACCTGAGCGAATGAGTTGCTGAAAGAATCCGGTAGCGGTGGGGACGATGGAGCAGCCTGCGGCCGCTTGGCCTTGGTCTGGGTTGGCCTGCATTGTGTTCGTGCGCCACTCACGCGTCAAGGGCGCCTGTCGGCGTCACTACGTGATGGCTATCGCCACCCTTGACCCGCGAGCCTCTGCGCACGAAGGGCAGGCCCTACGGGGCAGGCGGGTAGCCAGCCCCCTTCATGCGCAGGCCAACCCAGACCAGGGCCACCGTGGACCGGACACGACAAAGCGGCGGGGGTGTCAGTCCCGCCGCTTTGGTACGCAGTTCGTACGCAGCAGCACCAGTCGGAGCCATCACGCACCAACGCAAGCAATTTCGCTTTCCAGGTCAGGCCATTACCACCAACGATGCCGACCAACGCCCGACCAGGCAAAACACCCGTAGTCCGCTCTCCTAAAGCGGGTGTCGCAGGTTCGAATCCTGCCGAGGGCACCAACCTGCGCTGCATATGCGCAGGTCAGAACGGTTGAACGGGAGCTAGGCGCCAAGGAGCTGCTCGTCCTGTTTGCCGCAGGCCTGGCCGTGAGTCACCTGGGGCACGTCGGCACCCTCGAGCTGCCGGAGTAGCGCGGCCGACAAGTTGGTTCTCAGCCCGCTGTCGTGGTGACTCGGGGGCCCGTTCGGTGGGCTACCAGCGCCGGCGCGGCGGCGATGAGCACGGCCAGCGCTGCGTAGCCGACCGTGAGCGTCGCCGCGGCAGCTACACCGGCGACCAGCAGAGGTCCGCCCGCGTCGCCGAGTTCGCGGCCGAGTTCGGCGGCGCCCATCGTCTGTCCCATTCGCTCGTCGGGGGTGTCGGCGGCCAAGGTGGCGAACGCCAGCGGCGTGATGAGGCCGGTCCCGATCCCGATGCCGATCGCGGCCAGTAGTACACCGGCAAGACCGGGGAGCATGGCGCATCCCAGCCCGGCCGCCGTGATCACCAGTCCGGCCGCGATCCCCTGTCGCGCGGGCAGACGACCGTCGTCCATCGCCCGCCCCGCGCGCGGCTGCACCACCGCAGCGCTCGCCGCCAGCAGCGAAACCGCAGCGCCGGTGACCAGCGGTCCGAGACCTGCGGCGGCCCCGGACACGGGCAGGAATCCGACGCCCACCGACAGTGCGGCGGTTGCCGCGGCGAGTGCGGCGGTCGGCCGCAGGAACGACCCCTCCGAGAGCCGCCGCACGAGGTCGACGACGGTTTGCCTGGCACGGGGCAGCGGCGGAACCGACGGGACCGCGCATGCCGCCCACACCGCCACCCCGGCCGCCAGCACCGCCATGACCGTGAACAGCAGCGACAGCCCGCCGACCCAGACCACGGCACCGCCCAGCAGCGGACCGAGGGTGTAGCCGATGCTCTTGTAGAACCCGTAGCTGCCGAATGCTCTGCCCTGCTTGGCTTTCGGGTGCAGCCGGGCGACCAGCGCGCTCGCCGCGGGCGAGAACGCCGAGGCGCCAGCGCCCTGGCCGAGGCGGGCCAGCCACAGCCAGCCGGAGTCGTCGACCACCACGAACACCGCGGACGCGGCCGCAAAGGCGATCAGCCCGCCGATCAGGACCGGACGAGCCCCGACCCGGTCCGCGATCGACCCGAATACCGGCTTCAACACCACCTCGGCACCGTCGTAGAGGGCGAGCAGCAACCCCAGGTACAGCAGCGAAGTACGCAGATCACCGGTCTCCGCGCCCAGATTCGCCGCGATGCCGTGTGCGCCGAACGCAGTGGTGAAGCCCGCCGCGTAGAGCGGCCACATCCGCCAGCGGGGTGGCACCGGCGGCGTGGGACCGGTCATCACAGCGCACTGCCTGCGGACGGATCCGGCGCATGCAGCGCGGAGAAGACCCGTTCGGTGTAGTCGGTGAACCTTTGCGCGCAGTGCTGCAACCGCTGCGTGGCCCCGGCGGCGGTAGGTGCACCGAAGACATCGCGCGCCTTGATGTCGCGATGCCAGCGTCGCAGGCGTTCGAGGCTCTGTTCTTCCTCCTCGAGCTCGGCAAGGGTGAACTTGGCGTTGCGGATCTCCTTGTCCAGCTCGGCCTCGTACTTACCGCAGTCGGCCACGAATTCCGACCACTCCTCTTCTCTGGCAGCGGTGAACATCGCCTCGAACCGCGCCGCATCAGCTGCGCTTGCGCCTGATGCCTGCAACGAAATCGCTTGGCCGCCTGCCTTTTCGGTCAGTTCCAACGCCCGCGCGATGCCCGCTGCGAAGACCGCGACATCAGGGGCTGCCCACACGCCGTGCCCCAGCGACAGCGCACCCACCCGGCGCAACTCCCGCCACACCGCCACCCGATGCCGCGACGGCTCCGAAGGCAACTTCACCAGTACGACGACCCACCGCGTCAGCGAACCCATCTCCGTCACGACTAGAAATGTATCAGGCGTTACATTTCCTTTCGATGACCAATCCCACAGCCCGAGCGCTGGACGTGCGGCTGCGGCTGCTGGATCGAATGCCGGGAAGGGCGCTGGTGGGTGCCGATCGGCTCCGGGCAGCTGAGCACGGAGCTCAGTGTGGTCGAGCACGGTGGACACGTCTTCGCGCGACCAGTTCGACCGTCACCGCGACCGCGCCAGCCTGCGAAAGCATCAGCCCGATCAGGACCAGGATCTGCACGGCACCGGCTTGAACGGCCGACCCGCTCGTGAGTAGCACGCCGATGAAAGCACCGGGGAGAGTGACCAACCCGACCGTGCGGGCCTGGTCCACACCCGGTATCAGCGCGTCGACAGCGGTGTCCTCGATGACGAGTAGGTGGGCCGCCCGGTCGGGGAACCCCAGGCTCAACGCGGCCTCGACCTCGCCCCGTCGCTGGGTGAGGGCGTCCAAGCCGCGCCGCGCTGCCAGCGAGGTCGCTGTCATGGTGCCGCCGAGGAGGATGCCGCCGATCGACACGAGGGTGACGCCATGGATCGGGACGACTCCACTGAGCAGGGTCGCGGGCAGCACCGCGGTGATGCCCGCGGCGATGGCCAGCCCGAGCCAGGTCCCCGACCGGCCTGCCTCGGCGCGACGCGCCGAGGTGACGGCCGCCGCACCGAACATGACGAGCAACACGAGCACTGCTGACCACACATGCCGCAGCGCTGCGGCGAGGATCAGCGCGATCAGGCTCAATTGCAGCACTGCTCGACCCGCCGCTGCGGGCACCACGGCCGGCGATCCCAAGTGGGCCAGCCGGTAGACCAGGGTCGCGGCGGCTACCAGCGCCAGGCAGAGCAGGGCAAGACCGAGACCGGGCGTGACCGCCATGATGTCTCCTCACCGCGCGGTCAGCAGAATCTTACGGATGGTCGGACGCGGAGCGTGGCTGCCAGCGACGTTTCCGATGATCACGATTCGCCGGTCCACGCCCGGCACGATACCCGCCCCGACTCCGCCGGACTTCGACTGCGAACTGTCGGCCGTCTCGTACTGCGATCGGTGTGCCCCGCCGAGGGCACTTCATTCGCTGGGTGATCCGTGCTCGCGGGGCGCGCTCGCCGGGGCTCATTTCGTCGTGTTTTGTGGGGGTGCAACCCCCACGCCCCGCCCGGCGGGCTTCGCCCCCGGACCCCCTGTGCGCTGGGCACATCGAACATGGGAACGTACACCGAGCAATGCGACCACCTGCGCCGAACTGCGCTACAGCGCGTCGTCGTGCGTGGCTCAGCGTGACGGGCGGCGATCTGTACGTCCCGTAACCCGACGTTCTACTGACGGGGCCGGATGATGATCGCCGCGCGCCGGTACCAGAAGTTGGCGGTGTTTCCTTCATTGCCCATGTAACCCTCGATTTCCGACGCGAACGGCTCCAGCGTCGATTTCGATGCGCCCGTACACAACTCCTCATCCCGGACCTCCCGCACAGCGGGCTCACCGGCCGCCCCTGACCGGTCGATCAGCCACGTCAATGTGATGGTCGACCAGCGCAGCTCGCCGAGATCTTCCGATCCCGGGACCAAAGGAAGGCTGGAGAGCACCGGAAGGCTCGCGGGGTCATCGGGCACAGGCTCCACCATTTCCCCGTCTTCATCGAACTCCACGTCAGCGCTTTCGACGCATTTCCACCCGTCCTCAACGCGCTCCCAACGCTGACGATAGATCAGCATCCACGAGGTGTAGTCCTCCTCGTAGGAGTCCTCGACCTCCGCGAGCGCCAGCGACGTGTCATATCCCGCGATGTCGGCCGCCGCGAGCATCATCCCAGCACGGGCAGCATCGCCACCCTTGAGCTGATCCCACCCGAATCCGTTCTGGGAATACTGATGATCCAGCAGGTAGACGAGTTGATGAGGTGGGCGTTTCGCCGGCTCGCGGTGCCAAGACCACGTCGACAATTCCATCGGTGTGGTGAAATGCGCGCGTAACTGCTCGGCCAGTAACGCGACCGACGGATGCATGGCGAAAGCGGCAGCGTCCGGGCTGGTACGCCCCTTCGCCACCAGGTTGTAGGTCAGCGTGATCCGGAAACCGTCGGTGACCGGCAGCACCTCATGCTCGCAGTCGCCGTAGAACGCGACGAAGGACAGCTCCTCCTGCGAACCCTGGTCGGTGACCTTCGTCCCCTGCTGCTCGATCACCAGCTCCCCGCCGGTGAACGCCGAAGGCAGAGTCACCACCAACGTGCCGATCATGCCGTCGGCCTTCTCCGAATCCTGATGGCGCTGAAAGAATTGTCCCGGCTCATACACCAACATCGAATGCAGCTCCGCCGACAACTCGCAGTCCGGCGCCAGACCAAGCTCGGCCCGCAGTATGTCCAGCATGGGCAGCAACGTCTCGCGCCACTGCCGCTCGTCGACCGTTACCCGGTCCCGCGGAACCTCCCATGTGTCACGCACATTCGCGTCCAATAGGGTCTGCTCGCGCAGACCATACCGCGCCGGCCGCGCGACCTCGCACAGTCGCCGCGCCTGTGCCGGCGTCACCGGCAACCGGATCGGCCCCACCCCATCGACTTCGATCACCAGATTCTCCGCCGAGCCCGTCCGACGCGCAGCAAATGAACCCGCCGGCGGCACCGAACCCATGAGCTCGCCGATCACCCGTAAAGCCTTGTCCGTCATGCACTTCTCCCACGTTCGACAACGTTCGCGGGCATCCTTTCAGTGCCCACCGACGATCCAGCCCCGATGCCGCACCTTCGGAACATCGGGGACTGTGAGTCGGCCGAGCCCTCGGGCCGGTCTACATCGAACGGTGGGCTGCCGAAGCGGGGCCCGACTCGGCCGCCGACGTCGTCGACACCTGCCTGGCCCGCCTCGCCACACATACTCCTGTAGCCGATAGCACACGGAACCCTCCCTGAGCCCGGGGGTCGACCACCTGATCCGCGCCGTAAGGCGGCAAGGCGCTTAACTATCGAATTAGAACGTGTTCTAATCGAGTGAGAGGTCTGCGCCGAGGCAGGCCGCGAAGGAGGTACTTGTGATCCCGCCGTCCATTCCCGCAGGATTCGACTTCACCGACCCCGCCGTGCTGGCTGAACGCCTGCCCGTCGAGGAGTTCGCCGAGCTTCGTCGCACTGCGCCGGTCTGGTGGTGCGAGCAGGAGAAGGGTGTCAGCGGTTTCGATGACGGCGGGTACTGGGTCGTCACCAAGATGGATCACATCAAGGAGATGTCCAAGTCTCCCGAGGTGTTCTCGTCGGAGGAGAACACCGCCATCATTCGCTTCAACGGAGACATCGCCCGCGCCGAGGTGGAGATGCTGCGGGGGCTCATGCTCAACATGGATCCGCCGAGGCACACCAAGAACCGGCGGATCGTGTCCAAGGGCTTCACTCCCCGAGCTGTCAACTCGCTGCGCGATGCACTCACCGAGCGTGCCGAACGGATCGTGCACGAGGCGAAGAAGGAGGGGCGGGGTGACTTCGTTCAGCAGGTCGCCTGCGAACTGCCGCTGCAGGCCATTGCGGAGCTGATCGGTGTCCCCCAGGAGGATCGCAAGAAGATCTTCGACTGGACGAACCAGATGATCTCCTACGACGATCCCGACTTCGAGGGCGACCACAAGATGGCCACCGCCGAAGTCATGGGTTACGCGTGGAATCTGGCCGAGGAGAAGCGCAAGTGTCCGATGGACGATATCGTCACCACGTTGGTGAACGCGGATGTCGACGGCGAGGCGCTCGGGTCGGATGAGTTCGCCTGGTTCGTCATCCTGCTCGCGGTTGCGGGTAACGAGACCACCCGCAATGCCATCACCCATGGCATGAAGGCGTTCGTCGATCACCCCGAGCAGTGGGAGCTCTACAAGGAGCACCGCCCGCGCACCGCACCTGACGAGATCGTCCGCTGGGCAACGCCGGTGACAGCCTTCCAGCGAACCGCGTTGACCGATACCGAGCTCGGTGGCCAGCTGATCAAGAAGGGCCAGCGCATCGGCATGTTCTACAGCGCGGCCAACTTCGATCCGGAGTCGTTCGACAATCCGTTCGCGTTCGACATCTTCCGAAACCCGAACCCCCATGTCGGTTTCGGCGGCACCGGCACGCACTTCTGCGTCGGCGCCAACCTCGCCCGACTGGAAATCGACCTGATGTTCAACGCGATCGCGGACGTCATGCCGAATCTGCGTCAGGTCGAGGAACCGGTGCGGCTGCGCTCGGGCTGGCTCAACGGGATCAAGCGCTGGGAGGTCGCCTACGAGTGAGGGATCGCCCCGGTGAGCGGAGCACGCACGTCGGGGGCGAAGTTCGCAGGGTGCACGACGGGGTCGCGTCGGCGGTGGTCTACCGCGCCTGGGCTCCGTCGTGAACTCCGGCCAGCAACTCCACCACCCGCGCTCCCATTGCGCGACCGGCGGAATGCAGAGGGTCTGCCGTGCGCAGTGTCCGGCTCAGCACGAATGCACCCTCCAGGGCGCTGAGGATCGCCAGGATCAGGTCGCGGGCCGCGGTGGGTTCGACGCCGCGGCGGACGAAGTAGTCCGTGCCTTCCTCGACCCAGGCTCCGATGACCTCCGCGGCGACCTCGCGCAGGGCGGGCTCGCTGTCCGCGATCTCCCCGGCGACAGTGCCGACGGGGCACATGTTTATCCATCCCGCCTGCTCGATCTGTTCGGCGGCGGCGGCGAAGGCGGCGGGCACCGCCTCGCGCAGGTCTTCGAGCGGATCCATGAGCAGGGGGAGTAGCTGGATGTAGGCGGCGCCGGAGGTGCGCAGGGCGGCGGCGGCGATTTGCGGCTTGCCCGCGGGGAAGTGGTGGTAGAGCGAGCCCATCGGCGCGCCCGCCGCCACGGTGACCTGTTTGACGCTGGTCCCGCTGTAGCCCCGGGTGCGTATCAGTTCCGCCATCGCCGTGACGAGGCGATCACGGGTGCTTGTTGACATTCTCTCGGTCACCGTTCCAGACTAGAGCAAATGCTCTAGAGCGAACGCTCGAACGGAGGAATCCCATGCCGATGGTCGATCTTCCCGCTGGTCAACTGCACTATGTCGAGCGCGGCGATGGCCCGCCGGTGGTGCTGCTGCACGGTCTGTTGATGAACCACACGGTGTGGGACCCGGTGCTCGACCGGCTGCCTGCGGGCTTCCGTTACGTGCTGCCCGATCTGCCGCTCGGCGCGCATCCGATTCCGCTGAATCCGGGTGTCGATCTGAGCCTGCGCGGGCTGAATCAGCTCATCGCGGACTTTCTCGCCGCGCTGGACCTGCGCGATGTCACCCTGGTGCACAGCGACTGGGGCGGCGGGCTGTTCCTCACCGCCTACGGTCTCGACGAGCGCGTCGGCAGGCTGATCGTGCTGCCGTGCGAGGCCTTCGACAACTTCCCGCCCGGCCTGCCCGGCAAGATGGCCATTGTCGCGACCGCATTACCCGGTGGAGTATCGCTGGCGCTGCGGCAATTACGGGTGCGATGGCTGCGCTCCTCGCCGCTGCTGTTCGGGTGGATGGCGCGCACGCCCTTGCCCGACGACCTGGTGCGCGGCTGGACCGAACCCGGCCTGCGCGACAAGCGCATCCGCCGTGATCTGCTCGCCTACACCAAGTTCCCCTCCCCGAAATCCGAGCTCATCGCGAACACCGAAGCGTTGCAACGCTTCTCGGGCGACGCGCTGATCCTGTGGTCCGCCGCGGGCAAGGTGATGCCCCGCGAACACGGGCGCAGGCTGGCCGAATTGATCCCGCGCGCCCGGCTGATCGAGATCGAGGACGCCTACGTGCTGTCCATGCTCGATCGACCCGACGCGGTCGGCGCCGCCATCTCGGACTTCCTGACCGGCGACCGAGCCACGCGGTAGCGCGGCCCCGATCCGGCCGCGGGTCGCAACCGCGGATTCGCGGCGGGATCGACCACACTGGGCTCGTGGCCGCCCACCCGCCCGACGCCGAGCCGGGTCCCGAGGCATCGGAGCCCACCGGCTCCGAGGTCGCGGCGCGCGAGGAGCAGGCCCCGGCAACCGACCGCAGGCGGATGCCCCCCTGGTTGCCGAGGGCGCTGGTGCTGACCTTCCTGCTGCTCGGGGCGTTCCAAGTGCTCGACTGGGCGGCGCACCGGCTGATCGGGTTGCTCGTCGTGCTGTTCGTGGCGTTCTTCGTCTCGCTGGCGATGGAACCCGCGGTGGACAGCCTGGCCGCGCGCGGCATGTCCCGCGGACTCGGCACCGCGGTGGTCTTCGTGCTGGTGTTCTTGTTCGCGGCCGGCTTCGTCGTGGCGCTCGGCACGCTGCTGGTGGAGACCGTCCACGACCTGGTGATCGAACTGCCGCGGCTGGTGAACGACTCTGTCGATTGGGTGAATCGCACCTTCAACCAAGAATTCACCCTCGATCAACTGCGCGGCCAGCTGACCGAGGACACCGACACGCTCACCGGATACGCCGAGCACGCCGCGGGCCACGTGTGGGGTCTGTCCGCCACGATCGTCGGCGGGCTGGCCAAGGTGCTGCTCATCGCGCTGTTCAGTATTTATCTCACCGCGGGAGGGCCGAAGCTGCGGCACTCGCTGTGTTCGCTGCTGCCGCCTGCCAAGCAGGGCGCGGTACTGCACGCCTGGGATCTCGCCATCCAGAAGACCGGCGGCTACTTATACTCTCGCGCGCTGCTCGCGGTGATCTCCGCGGTCGCGCACGGCATCTTCCTCGCGGTGCTCGGCGTGCCCAACGCCATCGCCATGGGGGTCTGGTTCGGCGTGGTCGCCTCGTTCGTGCCGACCTTCGGAACGTATCTGGCCGGGGCGCTGCCGGTCCTGGTCGCGCTCACGATCCGGCCGCTGGACGCGGTCTGGGTGATTCTGTTCGTCGTCGTCTACCAGCAGCTACAGGACTACGTCCTGCAACCGAAGCTGACCGCGCGCACGGTGGACGTCAATCCGGCCGTCGCCCTGCTCGCCGTGCTGGCGGGCGGGGCGTTGCTCGGCGCGGTGGGTGCGCTGCTCGCCATCCCGGCCACCGCCACCGTGCAATCGTTCGTGAGTTTGTACCTGAAACGCTATGAGGTGACCGAGGATCCGCGTATCGATCGCGCGCAGGCCAAGCGCGTGCGGCGAGCCGGGACCGATCCGGCGACCTGAGCACGCGGAGCCCGGTCGCAACCGACCGGGCTCCGCGGACGCTCAGGACAGGGTGGTGACGGTCAGATCGCCGTCGGCGTACTGCGCGCGCAGACGCTTCTTGTCGAACTTGCCGACGCTGGTCTTGGGCACCTCGGCGATGAACGTCCACCGCTCGGGCAGCTGCCACTTGGCGAACTTGTCGGCGAGGAAGTCGCGCAGCTCCTCGGCCTTGGCCTCGGTGCCCTCCTTCAGCACGATCGCCACCAGCGGCCGCTCGTCCCACTTCTCGTCCGGCACGCCGATGACGGCGGCCTCGGCGACGGCCAGGTGGCCCATGACGGCGTTCTCCAGGTCCACCGAGGAGATCCACTCACCGCCGGACTTGATCACGTCCTTGGAGCGGTCGACCAGGGTGAGGTAGCCGTTGGGGCTGATCTTGCCGACGTCGCCGGTGCGCAGCCAGCCGTCGTCGAACTTGTCCGGGTCGATCACCCCGCCCTCGGGGGAGTAGTAGGAGGCGGTGATCCACGGACCGCGAACCTCCAGCTCGCCCAGCGATTCTCCGTCGTTGGGCACCACGCTGCCGTCGTCGCCGACCAGCCGCGCCTGCACGCTGGCGGGGAAACGGCCCTGGGTGTAGCGGTACTCCCACTCCTGCTCGCCGGTGACGCCGGCGGGCGGGTGCGCGACGCTGCCCAGCGGCGAGGTCTCGGTCATGCCCCAGGCGTGCAGGATTCGCACGCCGTGCTGTTCCTGGAAGGCGCGCATCATCGAGGGCGGCACCGCCGAACCGCCGACGACCGCGGTGCGCAGGTGCGAGATGTCCTGCGGCTTGGCCGCCAGACCCGCGAGCACGCCGCCCCAGATGGTCGGCACGGCCGCGGCGAAGGACGGCTTCTGATCTTCCATCATCTCCAGCAGCGGGCCCGGCTGCAGGAAGCGGTCGGGCATCAGCACATTCGCGCCGGACATCAGCGCCGCGTAGGGCAGGCCCCAGGCATTGGCGTGGAACAGCGGCACGATCGCCAGCACGTTGTCGGATCCGTTGAAGCCCATGCCCATCGGCGAGCAGACCTGCATGGCGTGCAGCCAGTTGGAACGGTGCGAGTACACCACGCCCTTCGGGTCACCGGTGGTGCCGGAGGTGTAACACATTGCCGCGGCGGACCGTTCGTCGATCACCGGGAAGTCGAAGGTGTCCGGCTGGGCGGCGAGCAGTTCGGTGTACGAGTGCACCTGCACGCCCTCGGGGGCCTGCAACGCGGACGCGTCGCCGTTGGCGACGATGACGTGGCGCACCGTCTTCAGGTTCGGCAGGTACTGCGCGAACATCGGCACCAGGGTGCCGTCCACGATGACCACCTGATCCTCGGCGTGATTGGCCACGTAGACCAGCTGCTCGGGGAACAGGCGGATGTTGAGCGCGTGCAGCACCGCGCCCATGGCGGGCACGGCGATGTAGGCGACCATGTGCTCGTTGTTGTTCCACATGAAGGTGCCGACCCGGTCGCCGACCCCGATGCCGAACCCGCGCAGCGCGTTCGCCAGTCGAGCCGATTCGGCGCCCATCTCGCGGTAGGTCATGGTCCGCACGCCGGTACCGGTCCAGGTGGACACCGTGCTGTCGCCCTGGAAGGTGGCGGCGTACTTCAGCAGTGTCGCCAGCGAGAGCGGCTCGTCCTGCATGGTGCTCAACATCGGGAACTCCTTCATCCTCAGTGGCTGGCATGAGCCACGTCACATCGGCGATGCTACCGAAGGTTCGTCACCCCGCGACCGGTCGGAACCGAAATAGGAAGCGGGGGCATCCGCCCTCAGTTTCCCCAGGTCAGCGCAGCAACCGAAAGGCCAATGCTGTCAATGGATGTGGGCCGGGTAGGCGTGCACCAAGGCGGTGTCCAGCTTCGGTACGGCATGCGTGAGGGTGTGCTCGGCCTCGTGCGCGAGGCGGTGCGCATCGGCCAGTGTGATGGTCGGCACGACATCGATTTCGACGTCCGCGTGCAGCCGGTGCCCGATCCAGCGCATGCGCAGACTGCGCACCCCTTCGACGCCCGGTTCGGCCGCGAGCGCGCGCTCCGCGTTCGCCACGAGGGCCGGTTCGACCCCGTCCATCAGCCGGTGGAACACATCGCGCGCCGCGGTACGCAGCACGGCCAGGATGGCCAGCGTGATCACCAGGCCGATGATCGGATCGGCCTGTGGGAAGCCAAGTGCCACACCGGCCGCGCCGAGCAGCACCGCCAGCGAGGTGAATCCATCAGTGCGCGCGTGCAATCCGTCGGCCACCAGGGCCGCCGACCCGATGCGCCGCCCGACCCGAATCCGGTACAGCGCCACGGTCTCGTTGCCGAGGAAGCCGATCAGCCCGGCCAGCGCGACCCAGCCCAAATGATCGATCGACACCGGGTCGATGAGCCTGCGCACCGCCTCGTACCCGGCGATCAGCGCCGAGAGCGCGATCATCGCGACGACGAAGAGCCCGGCTAGGTCCTCGGCGCGGCCGAAGCCGTAGGTGTAGCGGCGGGTCGCCGCCCGGCGACCGAGCGCGAACGCGATCCACAGCGGGACCGCGGTGAGCGCATCGGAGAAGTTGTGGATGGTGTCGGCGGCCAGCGCCACGGAGCCGGAGACCGCGACGACGAGGACCTGGAGTGCGGCGGTGAGGCCGAGGACCGCGAGGCTGATCTTGACGGCACGGATGCCGACCGCGCTGGCTTCGAGCGCGTCATCGATGCTGTCGGCGGCGTCGTGGCTGTGCGGGGCGAAGATTTCGCGGAGGATGCCGCGCAGGCCGCCGGGGTGGTCGTGCCCGTGCTCGTGTGCGTGCGCATGGCCTTCCCGGAGCTTCGCTTCGCCACGGTGGCCGTCGTCGTGTTCGTGCTCGTGGTGGCCGTGGCTGTCGGCATGCCCATGCCGATGATCGGGCTCTCTTTCGGAGCCGCGGCCGATCGGGTCGGGGGTCACCGAACGCCACTGTCCGCCTTGCCGTTTCGTGTGACTCATGGCGTCGCTCGATTCCGCTCCGGCAGTTCGAGCACCGCGCCGTCGCGGCGGTGGTGCGGCGGGATGCCCGGGCCCGCGTGCTCGGCGTTGTACACCGCGTCCATCACCAGTTGCCGGACGTGCTCGTTCTCCAGGCTGTAGAAGATCGTGGTGCCCGCCCTCCTGGTGCGCACCAGTCGAGCCATGCGCAGCTTGGCCAGGTGCTGGGAGACCGACGGTGCGGGCTTGCCCACCGCTTCGGCCAGGTCGTTCACCGACAGCTCGCGATCGACCAGCGCCCACAGGATCTGGACGCGGGTGGGCTCGGCCAGCATGCGGAACACCTCGACGACCAGCCCGGCTTGGTCCTCGGCGAGGGGCGGTCGCGGTGGCTGGTTATCTGCATTCATACGCAGATAATAGAACAAATGAGCGGCGGTGAGCATGCGAATGATTGGCCGAAAATGTTGATTGGCTGACCGCTGATGTCTCGGTGAGCGGCGCCGCCCGCCCTATCGTCGAGGCATGACATCGCCGTCCATCATCATCATCGGAGCCGGATTCGCGGGGCTCGGCATGGCGCTCGAGCTGCGGCGCGCCGGGCTGGAGAACTTCACCATCCTGGAAAAGGCCGCCGATCTCGGTGGGGTCTGGCGGGAGAACACCTATCCCGGTGCGGCCTGCGACGTGCCCTCGCCGCTGTACTCGTGGTCCTACGAACCCAAATCCGATTGGCCGCGGCGCTTTTCCGAGCAGCGTGACATCCACGACTACATGCGCGGGGTGGCGGGCAAGCACGACCTGACCAGCTATATCCGCTTCGGCACCGAGGTCACCGACGCCGAATTCGATGAACGCACCGGACGCTGGCAGCTCACCACCGCCGACGGCGCGCAACTGAGCGCCGACATTCTGATCCCCGCGGTCGGCCAGCTGTCCCGGCCCGCGCTGCCGAACCTGCCCGGCATCGACACCTTCACCGGCCCTGCCTTCCACTCCGCCGAGTGGAACCACGAGATCGACCTGACCGGCAAGCGGGTGGCCTGCATCGGCACCGGAGCCAGTGCCATCCAGTACATTCCGCGCATCCAGCCGAAGGTCGCGCAGCTCACGCTGTTTCAGCGTTCGGCGGCCTGGGTGCTGCCCAAGCCCGACGTCGAGTACAGCGCGCTGCATCACGCGCTGTTCAAGTACTTTCCGCCGAGCCGGTGGGCCGAGCGGTTCGCGATCTGGTCGTTCTTCGAGGTGCTCGCGCTCGCGCTGACCGACATCCCGGCCATGAAGTCCCCGGTGATCGCGCTCGCCGACCAGCATCGCGAAAAGCAGGTGCCCGACCCGGAATTGCGCGCGAAGCTGACCCCCGACTACGCGGCAGGATGCAAGCGCGGCCTGTTCTCCAACGACTACTTTCCCGCGCTCGCTCAGCCGAACGTCACGGTGGAGACGACGGCGATCGAGGCCGTCACGCCGACCGGCATCCGCACCGTCGACGGCGTCGAGCACCCGGTCGACGTGATCGTCTACGGCACCGGTTTCAAGGGCACCGAATTCCTCGCCCCGATGAACATCTACGGCGTCGGCGGCCGCAAGCTGGCCGATGTGTGGGGCGACGCGGGAGCGCGTGCCTACCTTGGCCTTTCGGTGCCGTTCTTCCCGAACTTGTTCATGATGTACGGCCCCAACACCAATGTGGGCTCGGGGTCGATCATCTACATGCTCGAATCCCAGGCCCGCTACATCCGGCGGGCGGTGGAGTACCTGGCCGAGCGCCCCGGTCGTTTCCTCGCCGCCCGCGCGAAGGTCGAACAGGACTGGGACGACTGGCTGCAGCGCAGGCTGAAGGACACCCCGTGGAACTTCTGCTCCAGCTGGTACCGCAACGCGGCGGGGCGCATTACCAACAACTGGCCCGGCGCCACCGTGCTCTACCGCTGGAAGACACGAACTTTCGACCCGGCCGACTACGACGAGGCCCGCGCCACCGCCTGATCACGCGAACCGCCCCCGTTCGGCCGGCCTCCTGCACCGGCCGAACGGGGGCGACTCTCCTTCCGTGTTCAGCAGTTACGCAGCTCCGGGCTCTGGTTGAGCAGCTGGGCCCTGGTGCCGATGAAGGTGGTGTAGGTCTCGCCGCCGACCGCGGACACCGGGAATGCCGCCACCCGGTGGCAGTTCTGGAACGCGAGTTTCACGCCGAAGTGCCGCTCCAGGCCGCCGCGGATGGCGTCCGAGGCCAAGGCACGCAGCAGCTGGCCGCGGGCCACCTCGTCCGGCGGCGGCACCACGTTGTCGGCGAATTCGGCGGTGCCCGACTTCAATTCGCCGGCCACCCGGCTCACGACTTCCCAGGCGTAGGGCAGCGAGGTCCGGACACATTCGACGAAATCGGCGTCGTCGATCTCGCCGCGTTCGGCGCGTTCGAGCAGTGCGGCGGGAACATCGAGGGACATGGCGCTCTCCTCCTGGGGATGGGGTGGATGGCGGTGCGATGCCCCTGAAGTCTAATCGAAAGTGGTTGTCAACAATCCTGGATTCGTCGCGAAAGTGCCGATTCCAGAGCGGTTTTCGTGGCGGCGGCCAGTTCGGCGACCAGTTCGCGGGCCGGTAGCTCGGGCGTCAGCGCCTGGGTTTGGCCAGCCCACAGGTTGACTTCCTCCGGATTGCCCGCTGCCCGCGCGGCAGCTCGCAACGGCCCTGTCGCGTAGTGGATTTCCGGATACGCGGCGGGCGCTGTCGCGCTGTGCTCGGCCATGAACTCGTTGCGCAGACCGCGGGCGCGGCGTCCGGTGAAGGCGCGGGTGAGCATGGTGGGCGCGGTGCTCGGCAGTGCCGCGCGGTGCACCGGATTGGTGCCCGCCTCCGGGCAGCGCAGGAACGCGGTGCCCAGCTGGGCGGCGGACGCGCCCGCCGCGAGGACGGCGGCGATGCCCGCTCCGGTGACGATGCCACCCGCGGCCACGATCGGCAGATTCACCGCGGCGGTGAGCAGTTGGAGCAAGGCGAGCAGGCCGAGCGGATCGGCGTCGTCGTCGGCGACCCGGTCGACGAAGGTGGCGCGGTGTCCGCCCGCCTCGGCGCCCTGGGCGATCAGCACGTCGGCGCCTGCCGCCGCGGCGATCTCGGCTTCGGCGACCGAGGTGACGGTCACCCAGACCTCGGAGCCCACCGCGTGCAGCCGGGTCACCTCGGCGGCCGTGGGGCAGCCGAAGGCGCAGGTGACGACCGCGACGGGCGTCTCGACGAGCAGGTCGAGCTTGGCGTCCCAGTCGTCGGTGTCGTGCTTCGCCGCGCCGAGCTCATGTCCGGCGCCGAGTTCGGCGAGGTAGTCCGCGTACTCGGCGGGCGGGGTCGGCGGTCCCGGCGCGAAGAGGTTCACGCCGAGCGGGGCGTCGGTGAGTGCGCGGGTCGCGGCGATCCGGTCGGCGGTGTCGGCCGCGCTCAGGTAGCCGGCGGCCAGCACGCCGAGGCCGCCCGCCTCGGCGACCGCGGCGGTCAGCTCGGGAGTGGAGGGGCCACCCGCCATCGGAGCGAGCACAATCGGGACGCGCAGTTCGTCGATGATCACGGCTCGAGTCTCGCCGATCGAGACCTGTGATCCAGCCCTCACCTGCGATTTCGCATTCGAAGGTTGCGGAATGGTCACGACGGGGTAGAGTTCCCGTCACAACGGATGCCGAAACGTTACAAACCTTCGGTCACCGGGAAACCGGTACCGCGTTCGCGACGCGGCGGCCTTCGTTCGAAACTGTCGTCGGACGCTAGGACGAAGCTTTGTCGCAGCACCGGGTAGGCCCCAGTTCCATTACCGTCAAGAGCCTCATCGGCGATGGCGTGGCGGAGCGGCCGACGCGGCACCGTGCCGAGTCGTCTCAGATCGAGCGGGTCCGCGCGGCCGCGGGTGCGGCAGTCGCCGCGGGCGCCCTGATCGGCGCCGCTGCCCAGGTCGCTCCGGCCATTGCCAACGCCTCCCCGCTTGCCCCTTCGCGCGACGCCGACCAGGCCGCCGACGAGATCACCTTCAAGGGCACCGCCGAGATCGAGACCGTCGCGGCCAAGCAGGCCTTGGCGCCGATCGCCGAGGCCGCCCCGGCGCCGGCACCCGTGGCCGCGCCCGTCGCCGCCCCGTTCGGCTTCGGCAACCTCCCGCCCGAAATCGCGGGCCCGCTGGCCCAGGTCGAGGACATCCTCAAGGGCGTGCACCAGCAGGTCGCCCCCGCGCCCGCGGTGCGCCCGGTCGCCGGCGCGATCAGCTCCGGTTACGGCACCCGCTGGGGCCAGTTCCACTACGGCGTCGACTTCTCCGATCAGCTCGGCGCGCCGATCCACTCGGTCAGCAACGGCACCGTGATCGAGGCGGGCCCCGCCTCCGGCTTCGGCCTGTGGGTGCGGGTGCTGCAGGACGACGGCACCACCGCCGTCTACGGCCACGTCAACGACATGTTCGTCGCCGAGGGCCAGCGGGTCCGCGCCGGTGACGTGATCGCCTCCGTCGGCAACCGCGGCCAGTCCACCGGACCGCACCTGCACCTGGAGATCTGGGACCAGGGCGGCGCCAAGATCGACCCGCTGCCGTACCTGGCTGCCAAGGGCGTCCCGATGCACTGGGGCCCGTCGGCGCACTGATCCCGCTGCCCGGCTTGAAGTTTCCCCTTCACACGACGGACTGCCCTCCGGCAGTGCGAGTTCGGCGTACCTCCGAATTCGCGGCGGCCATGTACGGACGTTCAACCGACCTCCGTTCGGCAGCGCCGGTGAGGCGTACCTTCGCCTTCGCTCCGGCCGCGCGCGGACTTTCGACCGACCCTCATCCAGTAGCACCGGTTACACGTACCCCCGTCTTCGCGCCAGCCGTGCAAGGCCTTTCGACCGACCCTCGCCCGGCAGCGCCGGTTACGCGTACCTTCGCGCCAGCCGTGCAAGGGCTTTGGGCGGAACTTCGTCCGCCAGCGCCGGTTAGGCTCGGGCCGTGACCGAGCTGGGCGATATTTTCGAGCCAGGATCACCGCACGGGCGCACCTACGCCGTGCTGGTGCACCATCCCCGATCCGGCCTGGCCGATATCGCGCACTATCTCGACGTGACGCCGGAAGAGGCCGCCGCCACGCTGGAGATCCTGTGCGCGCTTCAGGCCGCCGTCCGGCTCGAGGATTCCGAGGGCGAACCGATCTGGGACGCGCACGCCCCGGAATCGTTGTCGGAGGCCGAGGCTCGGCGCCGCCAGCACGAGCTCAATCAGATGCACGCCGCGGCTGCCCGGCTCAGCGAGACGTTCCGCTCGGTGCGACGGTCGCCGCGTGGCAACGGCTCGATCGTCCCGGTCTTCGAACGTCTGGAGATGCTGGCCGATTTCGAGGAGATGCAGACCTCGGCGCGCAGCTCGATCAAGATCATCGAACGTGGCCCCTACCTCAGCGACATCGAACGCGAGAACCAGCAGTACCTGTTGAAGCGGTCCAGGATCGGCGAGGGCATCCGCTACCAGACCCTCTACCAGGACACGATCTACCAGGACGCGGAACGACTACGTCACGCGCTGTCCACCAACGCCAGCGGCGCGCAGGCGCGGACGCTGCCCGAACCGCCGTTCAAGCTGATCATCGCCGACGACGAGCGCGCCAACCTGGTGCTGCACGCCGACGAACGCCGCCCCGACCCGATGGGCCTGCGCTTCACCGGATCTCCCGCCCTGCGCTTGCTGGTGCGCACCTTCGACGTGCTGTGGTCGCTGGCCGCGCCGATCTCGGTGAACCCCGCCGCCGACGAACTGGACGAACGCGACAAGGCGATTCTCACGCTCATGGGTCTCGGCGCCACCGACGACACGATCGCCCGCAGACTCGGCATGTCCCGGCGCACGGTGGTGCGCCGCACCGCGCGCCTGCTGGAGCGGCTCGGTGCGAGCACCCGATTCCAAGCGGGCGTGCAGGCCACCCGCCGCGGGTGGCTGTGATCTGAACCTCTAATTGTTTGGCGTGGCTTCGGCTTTCGCCCCACTTCCGCAGCTATACCGATGGTTGCGTGTGGCTATCAGCAGTGGCACGGCATCCCCGCTCGCAAAGGCGGTCCGAGTGACCTGCGTATATTGGTCTGCGGCACGGGGTCGCTGTTCAAGGGCCCAACTGTAGGGGTTGGGGACGGTTCGACAGCGCGGTCGAACGGCCCTCGCGATGCGAGAGGTGAAGTTACTCGATGGATGGAGCCCGTCGCTCGGTCCGTGGCAGCCGTCGCCGGAGGGCCACCAGCCCGCTGTTCGGACAGCTGCTCACCGCGGCAGTGGAGTCGGCGGCCAATTCGGTTGCGGTGCGGTACAGCCCCACGGGCGCACCCGCGGACGACCGCGAACTCACCTATCGGGATCTCGACGAATCCTCCTCGCGCCTGGCCCGCGAGCTCATCGAGCGCGGCATCGGCCCCGGCGACGTGGTCGCCATCGGCATCGCCCGCGGCATCGAGTCGGTGTTGTCGGTCTGGGCGATCGCCAAGACTGGCGCCGCCTACGTTCCGGTCGATCCGGCCTACCCCGCCGAGCGCATCGCGCACATCGTGTCCGACTCCGGCGCCGTCCTCGGTCTCACCACCGCGGCGCACCGTGACGCGTTCGACGACGCGATCGGATGGCTCCCGCTGGACGACCCCGGACACAGCGCCCGGATCGCCGCGCGGCCCGCACATCCCATTTCCTACGCCGACCGGGTGCGCGCCCTGGACGAGCGGCATCCGGCGTACGTCATCTACACCTCCGGCTCGACCGGAAGGCCCAAGGGGGTCGTGGTCACCCACTCCGGCTTGGCCGGGTTGGTGGCGGCCGAGCGCGAGCACTATGGCGTCGACGCCGACGCGCGGGTGCTGCACGTGTGCTCGCCGAACTTCGACGTGTCCGTGCTGGAGTTGCTTCTCGCGTTCTCGGCCGGTGCGACCCTGGTGATCTCGCCGCCGAGCGTGTTCGGCGGGTTCGAGCTCGCGGATCTGCTGCGCCGGGAACGGGTTACGCACATGCTGATCACGCCTGGCGCGCTGGAGTCGGTCGACCCCGCCGGACTGGACGACCTGCGCGTCGTGGTGGTGGCCGGTGACCGGTTCGGCCCGGAACTCGTCGGCCGCTGGGCCGTCGGCGACCGCAGTTTCTACAACGGCTACGGCCCCACCGAGGCCACCATCCTGGCGACGAGCACACCGCCGATGCGGGCGGACGCGCCGGTGACCATCGGCTCGGCCATCCCGGGTGTCGGCGCCTTCGTGCTGGACACCCAGCTGCGTCCGGTTCCGGCGGGCGTGGTCGGCGAGCTGTACTTGGGCGGGTCCGCGCTGGCGCAGGGCTATCTCGGTCGTCCCGGCCTGACGGCGGAGCGTTTCGTCGCGAGCCCGTTCGGTGCGGAGACCGATCAGCCGGGCTCCCGGCTGTACCGGACCGGTGACCTGGTGCGCCGCAGCGAATCCGATGGCACGATCGAGTACCTGGGTCGCTCGGACTTCCAGGTGAAGATCCGCGGCTTCCGCATCGAGCTCGGCGAGATCGACAATGCGCTGACCGCGCACCCGGACATCGATTACGCGGCGACCATCGGAAAGACGTTGCCTTCCGGCGCGACCGCGCTGGTGGCCTACGTGCTGCCGCGCGCGGGCGCCACGCCGGACGTGGACGCGGTGTTGTCCCAGCTCGGAGAGTCGTTGCCCGGCTACATGATTCCCGCCGCGCTGATGGTGCTCGACGAGATTCCGCTGACCCCGGTCGGCAAGCTGGACCGCGCCGCGCTGCCGGAGCCGGTGTTCGCCGCGCGCGAGTTCCGCGCCCCGTCGACGCCGGTGGAGCAGATCGTGGCCGACGTGTTCGGCGCGCTGCTGCTTGCGGGCGCGCCCGATGCGGCGCGGGTCGGCGCGGACGACGACTTCTTCGAGCTCGGCGGCAATTCGCTGCTCGCCGCGCAGGCCGCCGCCCGCATCGGCGCCGCTGTGGACGCCAGGGTGCCGGTGCAGTTGCTCTTCGAGGCGAGCACCGTGGCGGCGCTCGCCGAACTGGTCGAGCGGCAGGCCGGGTCGGCCGCGGGATCCGAACTCGGACCGCGGACGCGACCCGCGCGGATTCCGCTCTCCTATGCGCAGCAGCGGATGTGGTTCCTGAACCGGTTCGATCCCGAGAGCGCGGTGAACAACATTCCGGTGGCCGTGCGGCTGTCCGGTCCGCTGGATGTCGAGGCGCTGCGCGGTGCCGTCCGCGATCTGGTCGCGGGGCACGAGGTGCTGCGCACCCGCTACCCGGAGGTCGACGGCGAGGGCTTCCAGCAGGTGCTGCCCGTGGAGGACCCGCGCGCGGTGCCGGAGCTCGTACTCGAAACGACCACCGAGGCCGACCTGCCCGCCCTGGTGGCCGCCGCGGTGACCACCGGTTTCGACGTGACATCCGCCCCTCCGGTGCGCGTGCGCCTGGTGGCGTCGAGCGAGACCGAGCACGTGCTGGTGTGCGTGGTGCACCACATCGCCGGTGACGGTTTCTCGATGGGCCCGCTGACCCGCGACCTGATGTCCGCCTACGTGCAACGCCTGTCCGGCGGCGCGGCGCGAATCCCCGAACCCGCCGTGCAGTACGCCGATTTCACGCTGTGGCAGCGTGAGGTGCTGGGTGCCGAGGACGATCCGGAGTCGGTGCTCGCGCAGCAGATCGCGTTCTGGCGCGCGGAATTGGCCGGGCTCCCCGAGCAATTGGAGCTGCCCGCGGACCGCCCGCGCCCCGCGGCGGCGACCCATCACGGCGGCGCACATACCTTCGAGATCGCCCCGGAAGTCCATGCCGCGCTGAATCAGCTGGCGCAGGAGCACAATTCGACGCTGTTCATGGTGGTGCACGCGGCGCTCGCGGCGTTGCTCGCGCGCCTTTCCGGCACGAGGGACATCGCCATCGGCACGCCCATCGCGGGTCGCGGTGACGCCGCCCTCGACGACGTGATCGGCATGTTCGTCAACACCCTGGTGCTGCGCTCCGAGGTCGACCCCTCGGCTCGTTTCGACGACCTGCTCGCCGCGGTGCGCGCCACGGACGTGGCCGCCTTCGGTCACGCCGACGTGCCCTTCGAGCGGCTGGTCGAGTTGCTGGACCCGGTGCGTTCGGCGGCGCGGCATCCGCTGTTCCAGGTGATGCTGACCTTCCAGAACCTGGCGCGGGCCGAGTTGGAGCTGCCGGGGCTGACGGTGTCCGGTGTGGACATGGCGGTGCCGCTGGCCAAGTTCGACCTGCAGTTCGCGCTCGCCGAACGCAGCGACCGCCACGGTGCGGCGCAGGGAATTTCGGCCGAGATCACCTACGCCACCGACTTGTTCGACGCGGCGACGGTCCGTGGCTTCGCGGACCGATTCGTGCGCCTGCTCGCCGCCGTGGTCGCCGATACCCGGGTGCCGGTGGGCGACATCGATCTGCTCACCGCCGACGAGCGCACCACCGTGCTCACCGGCTGGAACGCGACAGCCCACCCGGTGCCCGCCGTGACGCTGGTCTCGCTGTTCCAGGACCGGGCCGAGGCGATGCCGTACGCGACGGCGGTGGTGTTCGAGGACGAACGGCTGAACTACGCGCAGTTCGCGGCGCGGGTGCACCGGGCCGCGCGGGCGCTGCGTGCGCGCGGTGTCGGCCCCGGATCCCTGGTGGCGCTGGCGATTCGGCGGTCGACCGAGTTGGTCGTTGCGATGTACGCGGCGCTGGAGGCGGGCGCGGGCTACGTTCCGCTCGATCCGGATCAGCCCGCCGAGCGCGTGGATCACGTGCTGGAGACTGCTCGGCCCGCGCTGGTGCTGACCACGGCGCGAGACGACTTCCGGTCCGAGCGGTCGACCGTGGTCGAGCTGCGCGACCTGGAATCGAAGGCGTTCGGCCGCACGCCGATCGCGGACCGGGAACGGGTCCGCCCGATCCGGCCCGGCGACATCGCGTACGTGATCTTCACCTCCGGTTCCACGGGCAAGCCCAAGGGCGTCGCCGTGAGCCATGCCGCCATCGTGAACCGTCTGCTGTGGATGCAGCACGAATACCCGCTCGGCGTCGACGATGTGGTGTTGCAGAAGACTCCTGCGACGTTCGACGTGTCGGTGTGGGAGTTCTTCTGGCCGTTGCAGGTCGGTGCGCGGTTGGTCGTTGCGAAGCCGGACGGCCATCGCGATCCGGTGTACCTCGCTCGGCTCATCGCCGAACGGGGCGTGACCACAGCGCATTTCGTGCCGTCGATGCTGTCGGTATTCGTCTCGACGCTGGGCGACGAGAACCGCGACGGAACAAGCGCTTTCACATCGCTGCGTCAGGTGTTCGCGTCGGGTGAGGCGTTGCCCGCGCCGACGGCGCAGCGGTTGCGTGAGCTGACCGGTGCGCGTGTGCACAACCTGTACGGTCCGACCGAGGCGGCGGTCGACGTCACCTATCACGAGGTGATCGATACCGACGAGGTGTCGGTGCCGATCGGTCGTCCGGTGTGGAACACGCAGGTCTATGTGCTCGATGTCCGGCTGGGTCCGGTGGCCCCGGGTGTGGCGGGTGAGTTGTATCTCGCCGGTGATCAGCTGGCCTTGGGCTACCTGGGTCGCAGCGACTTGACGTCGGATCGTTTCGTGGCGAATCCATATGGCGGGGCTGGTTCTCGGATGTATCGCACCGGTGACTTGGTGACGTGGACCGGTGCTGGTGAGCTGGAGTACTTGGGCCGCACCGATTTCCAGGTGAAGTTGCGTGGTCTGCGTATCGAGCTGGGTGAGATCGAGGCGGCGTTGCTGGCGCAGTCCGGTGTCGCGCAGTCGGTGGTGGTGTTGCGTTCGGATGCGCATGCCGGTGATCAGCTGGTGGGTTACGTTGTCGCCGAACCAGATACCACCGTCGACACCGGCCCTCTGACCGCCGCCCTCGGCGCGTCACTGCCCGCCTACATGGTGCCCGCCGCGCTGGTCGTGCTGGACGCGTTCCCGCTCAACGCCTCGGGCAAGCTGGACCGCAAGGCCCTGCCCGCGCCAGTATTCGGTGGCGCCGCCGCCTACCGGGCGCCGGTGACGCCCATCGAACTCGCGGTGGCCGAGGTGTTCGCCGAACTGCTCGGCGCGAAGGCGGTCGGCCTCGACGACGACTTCTTCGCCCTCGGCGGCAACTCGCTGCTCGCCACCCGCGCCGTCGCCCGCGTCAACGAGGCGCTGGACGCGGGGATCTCGGTGCGCGAACTGTTCGAGGCCTCGACGGTCGCCGCGCTGGCGAGCCGGGCGGTGCCTGGCGCGACCGGTGGCCGGTCCCGGCCGCCGCTGACCGCCGCGGCGCGCCCGGAGCGGGTGCCGCTCTCGCTGGCCCAGCAGCGCATGTGGGTGCTCAACCAGCTGGATCCGGCCTCGGCGTCGTACAACATCCCGTTCGTGCTCCGGCTCGACGGTGAGCTGGACGTCCCTGCGTTGTCCGCCGCGGTCGAGGACGTGCTGGCCAGGCACGAGTCGCTGCGCACGCGTTTCCCGGCGACCGGGCACGGGCAGGATCCGTACCAGGAGATCCTTTCGGTGCGCGAGGTGCTTCCCGAGGGGCTCGCGGTGGAAACCGTCGATGACGTGTCCGCCGCGGCCGCCGCGCTGGTCGACGCGGGATTCGATGTGACGCAACAGGTTCCGGTGCGTATCCGGCTGCTCGCCGACGGCATGAGCCGGCTGCTCGTTGTCGTGGTGCACCACATCTGCGCCGACGGTGCGTCGGTTGCCCCGCTGTCGCGCGATCTGATGACGGCCTACCTGGCCAGGACCGCGGGACGGGAACCGGCCTGGCCGCCGCTGGCGGTGCAGTACGCCGATTTCGCGTTGTGGCAGCGTGCTGTGGTCGGCGCGGAAGACGACGAGAACTCCCCGGCGGCAAGGCAACTCGGGTACTGGCGGGACCGCCTTGCGGGTCTGTCCGGCCTGCTCGAACTACCGCAGGACCGTCCGCGTCCCGCGGCGCCTTCGCTGCGCGGCGCGACCACCGGCCTGCGGATCGCACGGGAGATCCACGCCGGGCTGGAACGTATTGCGCGCGATCACAGGTCGTCGCTGTTCATGGTCGTGCACGCGGCGCTTGCCGTGCTGCTTGCGCGGTTGTCGGGCGGCTCGGACATCGCGATCGGCACCGCGGTCGCGGGTCGCGGCGAGCGGGCGCTGGACGATCTGGTCGGCATGTTCGTCAACACCCTCACCTTGCGGACGGCGGTCGCCGCGTCGGCCACCTTCGACGAACTAGTGGAGCGGGCGCGCGAAACCGATCTCGGCGCGTTCGCCAACGCCGACGTCCCGTTCGAGCGGGTCGCCGAGGTGGTCGCGCCCGGCCGGGGCAGCGCGCACAACCCGCTGTTCCAGGTGGTGCTGAACTTCCAGAACACCGAGACGCCGAGCCTCGCGCTGCCCGGCTCGACCGTCTCGGTGGTGGATGCGGGCGCCGTGGCCGCCAAGTTCGACCTGCAGGTGAACGTCGCCCCGACCTACACCGACCGCGGCGCACCCGCCGGGCTCGCCACCGTCTTCACCTACGCCACCGACCTGTACGACGAGGCGACCGTGCGGACGCTGGGCCGCCGCTTCGAGCGCATCCTGGCCGCGGTGGTCGCCGAGCCGCAGATTCTGGTGGGCGACATCGACATTCTCGAGGCCGACGAGCGTGAGCGGCTGCTCGGTGGCGCGGCGAACGCCACGGCCGAGCCCGCGACCACGACCGGTGGGACGACACTCGCCCAGGCCTTCGCCGCGGCCGTCGAGGACGACCCCGAGGGACCCGCGCTGGCCTGGGGCGAGGAGGAGATCGCCTACCAAGAGCTCGACGCGCGATCCTCGCGGCTGGCGCGGCTGCTCATCGCCCGCGGCGTCGGTCCGGGTTCCGGCGTCGCCATCGAGCTCAAACGCGGTGTCGCCTGGGCGGTCGCCGCGTGGGCCGTGCTCAAGGCGGGCGCTGCCGTCGTTGCGGCGACCGAGGCCGACGCGGCGCTGCCCGTCGAGATCGGCCTGATGGCGGGCGAGCCCGTGCGGACCGGCGGCATCGAATGGCTGGCGCTCGACGACCCCGCGGTGCTTGCGGAGGCGGCGGCGGAGTCGGCGCGCCCGGTGACCTATGCCCATCGGACCCGCGCGCTGCGCGGCGCCGATCCGGCTTTCGTGTCCGCCGATGTGGTCCGCAGCTACGACGAGCTGGCCGCGGCGGTCGCCCGGTTCCGCGCGCGGACCGAGCTCACCTTCGAGTCGCGCACCTATCACGGTGGTAGGCCGGGTTCGTTCGCGGCGCTGTTGGAGCTGGTGGCGGCCGGTGTCGCGGGCGCAGCGGTGGTGCTCGTTCCCGACCCGCGCGCCGAGTTGTCGGAAGCGCTGGCCGACGAGTGGGTGACCCACCTGTTCGCCGACCGGACGCGGCTGGACGCGATCCGGACCGACGGGCTGGAAGATCTGCGGGCCGTCGTGGTCGACGACGCCGAGATTCCGCCGACCTTCGGCGCGGTGGAACTGGTTGTCGCACTGGACGAATTGCTACCGATGCGGGTGTGACTCGTGGCGGCGATGCGCCGGGCACGACGGGGGCGATCGATTTGAGCGGGTGGTGCACGTTGCCGCCCGTCTTGGCCGAGTTCTGTGATTTGTGAGGTGGTAGAGGTATGACCAGCACGGTTCGGACACGTCCCGTCCGCGCTCGCAGGCAACGCGTCACCACCCTGCCGCAGCTCATGGCGACGGCGGTCGAGGCGGCTCCCGATGGTGTCGCGGTCGTCTTCGCCGACGCCGCAGCCACTCTCGGCACGCTGACCTACGCGGAACTCGACGCGCGATCGACCCGGCTGGCCCGCATGCTGCTCGACCGCGGCGTCGGCCCCGGCGATCTGGTCGCAATCGGGGTGCCGCGCTCGCTGGACTCGGTGGTCGCGGTGTGGGCCGTCGCCAAGACCGGCGCCGGTTTCGTGCCGGTGGACCCGAACTATCCGGCCGACCGGGTCGACCACATGGTGTCCGATTCCGGCGCGGTGCTCGGCCTCACCGTCGCCGCGGTGCGCGAGCGGCTGCCCGAGCGGGTCGAATGGCTGGTCGTCGACGCGCCCGAGTTCCCGCTCGCGGAGTACTCGGCCGAGCCGGTGACGCACGCGGACCGCTCCCGCGCGGTGCGTGCCGAAGACGCCGCCTACGTCATCTACACCTCCGGATCCACCGGCCTGCCCAAGGGTGTCGTCGTCACCCAGGCGGGTCTGGCGAGCTTCTGCGAGGAACAGCGCGAGCGCTACCGCGTGACCAGCGCGTCGCGCACGCTGCACTTCGCCTCGCCGTCCTTCGACGCTTCGGTGCTGGAGCTGCTGCTCGCGCTGGGCGGCGCCGCCACCATGGTGGTTGCCGCGCCGACGGTGTTCGGCGGCGAGGATCTCGCCGCGCTGCTGCGCCGCGAGCGCGTCACCCACGGGTTCATCACCCCGGCCGCGCTGGCCTCGGTGGACCCGGCCGGGCTCGACGATCTGCGCGTGGTGGTCGCGGGCGGCGAGGCATGTCCGCCGGAGCTGGTGCGCCGCTGGGTACTGCCGATCGCGCAGGGACGCACCCGCGAGTTCTTCAACGGGTACGGCCCGACCGAGACCACCATCATGACCAACATCAGCGACCCGCTGATTCCTGGCGAGCCGGTGACGATCGGCGCGCCGATCCGCAACATCACCGAATTCGTACTCGACGAACGGCTGAACCCGGCGCCGAGCGGGGTGGTCGGCGAGCTCTACATCACCGGCGCGCAGCTGGCCCGCGGCTACCACCACCGCTCGGCGCTGACCGCGTCCCGCTTCGTGGCGAACCCGTTCGAGCCCAGCGGTTCCCGGCTCTACCGCACCGGCGACCTGGTGCGCTGGACGGCGTCCGGGGCGCTGGAGTACCTGGGCCGCAACGATTTCCAGGTCAAGGTGCGCGGCTTCCGCATCGAGCTCGGTGAGATCGATGCGGTGCTCGCCGCGCACGAGGGCGTGGATTTCGCGGTCACCGTCGGCCACCGGATCGACAGCGGCGCAACGATTCTCGCCGCCTACGTGCACGCCGCCTCCGGCGCTGTCGTGGACACTGCCGAGCTGATCCGGTGGGCCGAGCGCAGTCTGCCCGCGCACATGGTGCCGACCACGCTGACGGTGCTGAACGAGATCCCGCTGACGCCGGTCGGCAAGCTGGACCGGGCGGCGCTGCCCGCGCCGGTGCTGGAGCACAAGGAGTACCGCGCCCCGGAGACCGCCGTGCAGCAGGTTGTCGCGGAGGTCGTGGGCGAGGTGCTCGGCGCGGACCGCATCGGCTTGGACGACGACTTCTTCGCCCTCGGCGGGGACAGCATCACCTCCATCCAGGTGGTGTCCAGGGCCCGGGCGCGCGGGGTGATCTTCACGCCCCGCGACCTTTTCGAGGCGCGCACCATCGCCGCGCTCGCCGAGCTGGCGCGATCCGGCGAGGCCGCCGCCGAGGCCGACGACCTCGCGTCCCGCGAACTGTTGCGGATCGACCGGTCCGAGCGAGACCGGCTCGCTGGCATTCATCCTGGACTGCAAGACATTTGGCCGCTGACGCCGTTGCAGTCCGGCATGCTCTTCCACGCGCTGCTTGCGGAATCCTCGATCGACGCCTACATCACGCAGTTCGTCATCGATCTGGGCGGTGTCGTCGATCAGGACCGGCTGCGCGCCGCGGCGGCGGGGGTGCTCGACCGGCACGCCAACCTGCGCGTCGCCTTCGCCGAGGACGCGGCGGGCAACCCGCTCCAGATCGTGCTGGACCACGTCGAATTGCCCTGGCAGTTCCTCGATCTCAGCGCAGCGCCCGATCCCGCCGCCGCGATCGAGCGAGTCGTGGCGGAGGATCTGGTGCGCCGCTTCCCGATGGACGTCGCCCCGCTGCTGCGGTTCGCGCTGATCCGTTCCGCACCCGACGCGTACCACCTGCTGGTGACCGCGCACCACATCCTGATCGACGGCTGGTCCATGCCGCTGCTGATGCGGGATCTGCTCACGCTCTACGCCCTCGGCGCGGACGGCTCGCCGCTGCCGCAGGCCCGCCCCTACCGCGACTACCTGGCCTGGCTCGACGCCCAGGAGACCGAGGCGAGCCACGCCGCGTGGCGCACCGCGCTGGCGGGCATCACCGAACCCACGCCGCTCGCGCCGGTGGATCCGGCCCGCGAGATCGCTTCGGGCGTCGGTGTCGTCGATCTCGCGCTCTCCGAGGACGAGACCACCGCGCTGGGCAGGCTCGCCGCGGACACCGGGGTCACACTGAACACGGTCGTCCAGGCCGCCTGGGGCCTGCTGATCGGGCGCAGCACCGATCGCGACGACGTGGTGTTCGGCGCCACCGTGTCCGGTCGCCCGCCGCAGCTGGCCGGGGTCGAGACCATGGTCGGCCTGTTCCTCAACGCGATCCCGGTGCGGGTGCGGCTGCGCGCCACCGACACGGTCACCGATCTGCTGCGCGCGCTGCAGTCCGAGCAGGCCGCGCTGCTCGATCACCACTATCTCGGGCTGAGCGAGATCCAGCAGATCGTCGGTGTGGAAGGGCTTTTCGACTCGCTGGTGGTCTTCGAGTCCTTCCCGATCGACCGAGAGGCGCTGAGCGCCGCGGCCGGGATCGTGGACGGCATGACCGTCACCGGCGCAGCCGCGGTGAACGGCTCGCACTATCCGCTTACAGTGATGGTGATTCCCGACGGCGGTCTCCAGCTCTCGTTCAAATACCTGCGCGACGTGTTCGATGAAGACGCGGTACACACACTGGCACAGCGGTTCTCGTCACTGCTGAGCCGCCTCGTGCGCGACCGCGACACCCCTGTCGCCGGGATCGACGTGCTCACCGACACCGAGCGCGCGGAGCTGGCCGCCCGCAACGGGACCGACGCACCCGAGCTGCTCGATGACGCCACGCTGATGACGCTGTTCGACGCCCAGGTCGAGCACACCCCCGATGCGACCGCCGTGCGCTTCGGCGACGAGACCCTGAGCTACGCGCAGCTGCGGCAGCGCTCCCTGGCGTTGGCGGGCGAGCTGATCGCGCGCGGAGTCGGGCCGGAATCGCTTGTCGCGGTGGCGATGCGACGCTCGGCCGAGCTGGTGATCGCCCTCTACGCGGTGCTGCGGACCGGCGCCGGGTACGTGCCGATCGACCCCGACCATCCGGCCGAACGCAGCGACCACGTGCTGTCGAGCGCCGCGCCACTGTGTGTGCTGACCAGAACCGAGGATCGGTTCGCCACCGCGACGGATGTGCCTTTGCTCGCGGTGGACGCGATGGACGCCCGCGCGATCGTGGAGACGCCACCGGTGCACCCCGGCAATGTCGCGTACGTGATCTACACGTCCGGCTCGACCGGCAGGCCGAAGGGCGTGGCCATCACGCACCGGCAGATGGTCAACCAATTCCGTTGGGCGCAGCGCGCGTATCCGCACGGCCCCGGTGACGTGGTGCTGCACAAGACCCCGATCACCTTCGACATCTCCACCTGGGAGCTGTTCTGGCCGTTGCAGGTCGGTGCCGCGGTGGTGATCGCCGAGCCGGACGGGCACCGCGATCCGGCCTACCTCGGTCGCCTGATCGACGAATTCTCGGTCGGCACCGTGCATTTCGTGCCGTCGATGCTGGACGCCTTCCTCGAGGGCGCGGGCGGCGGCCATCCCGCGCTGCGGCGGGTTTTCGCGGCGGGTGAGGCGCTGTCCACCGAGACCGCCGCGCGGTTCGCCGCCGCGCTGCCCGGCGTCCACCTGGCCAACTGGTACGGCCCCGCCGAGGCCACCGTCGTCACCGCGCATCCCGCCGCGGATGCCGCCGGTGTCGCGGTGCCGATCGGCGCGCCGGTCGCCAACACCCGCGTGTACGTGCTCGACCGGCACCTGCGCGAGGCGCCCCTCGGCGCGGCCGGTGAGCTCTACGTCGCGGGCGTGCAGCTGGCTCGCGGCTATGCGGGCGCGCCCGCACTCACGGCCGAGCGGTTCGTCGCGCACCGCGACGGGACGCGCCTCTACCGCACCGGCGACGTGGTGCGCTGGCGCGTCGACGGGACGACGCCCGCGCTGGAATACCTGGGCCGCAGCGATTTCCAGGTCAAACTGCGCGGCCAGCGCATCGAGCTCGGCGAGATCGAGACCGTCCTGCTCGGCCACGCCGCGGTGCAGCGGGCCGCGGTCGCGCTGGTGCGAGGCAGTGCGGGGGACCGGCTGGTCGCCTACGTCGTCGCGGCGGACGGCACGGCGATCGATGACGCGGCCCTGCTCGCGCACGTCCGCGCGACGCTGCCGTCCTACATGGTGCCCTCGGCCGTCGTCCGGCTGGACGCGTTGCCGCTCAACGCCAGCGGCAAACTGGACCGCAAGGCGCTGCCGCAACCGGAGTTCGCGAGCCGCGCCTACCGGGAACCGGCCACCGAACTCGAGCGCGCCGTGGCCGCGGTGTTCGCCGAGGTGCTCGGGCTGGAACGAGTCGGCGCCGACGATGACTTCTTCGAGCTGGGCGGCAATTCGCTCATCGCGACCAGGGTGGCCGCCCGCCTCGGCGCGGTGGTGGGCTCCCGGGTACCGGTGCGCAGCGTCTTCGAGAAGCCAACGGTCGTCGAATTGGCCGCCGCGGCAGCAGAACTCGGCGATGGGCACGCGCGGGTGGCGCTGACCGCCGGTCCGCGCCCCGATCCGATTCCGCTGTCGCTGGCCCAGCAGCGCATGTGGTTCCTGAACCGGTTCGACACCGGCTCGGCGGTGAACAACCTGCCGGTGGCCGTCCGCCTGACCGGTGAGCTGAACGTCGGCGCGCTGCGCCAGGCCGTCGCAGACCTGGTCGCCAGGCACGAAACCCTGCGCACCCGTTACCCGGAGGGCACGGATGGCATCGCCAGGCAGGTGATCCTGCCCGCCGATCAGGCGACGCCCGGCCTGCTGCCGCAGATCGTCGCGCCCGACGCCGTGCCCGCCCGCATCGCCGAGGCGGTCGCCGCGGGGTTCGACGTCACCGCGGAACCGCCCTTCCGTGCCGCGCTGTTCCAGGTCGAAGGGACCGACGAGCACGTGCTCGTGGTCGTCGCGCACCACATCGCCGCCGACGGCTGGTCGATGGGGCCGCTGACCCGCGACGTCATGCTGGCCTACGCGGCCCGCGACACGGGCCGCGCGCCCGAGTGGCCGCCGCTGCCGGTGCAGTACGCGGACTTCAGCGTGTGGCAGCGCGCGATGCTCGGGTCGGAGTCCGACCCGGAGAGCCTGGTCTCGGCGCAGATCGCCTTCTGGCGCTCCGCGCTGGCAGGGTTGCCCGATGAGCTGAGCCTGCCCGCCGACCGGCCGCGGCCCGCCGCGCAGTCCTTCGCGGGCGCCACCCACTCCTTCACCATCGACGCCGAGCTCGCCGACCGCCTCGCGGCCCTGGCCGCAGCGCGCAACGCGACGCTGTTCATGGTGCTGCACGCGGCGCTCGCGGCGCTGCTCGCGCGGCTCTCGGGGACCGGCGACATCGCCGTCGGCACGCCGGTCGCGGGCCGCGGCGAAGCCGAACTCGACGACGTGATCGGCATGTTCGTCAACACGCTGGTGCTGCGCACCGCCGTCGCGGGTGAATCGAGCTTCGACGAACTGCTCGCCCGGGTGCGTGAGGCCGATCTCGCCGCGTTCGCGCACGCGGATCTGCCGTTCGAACGGCTCGTGGAGATCCTGAACCCGGCCCGTTCCACCGCACGGCACCCGCTGTTCCAGGTGATGCTTTCGGTGCAGAACCTGCCGGAGACCTCCTTCGAGCTGCCCGGCCTGCGCGTCGAGGGTGTCGACTTCGATATCGACACCGCCAAGTTCGATCTGATGCTGGCCGTGCGGCAGGCGGGTTCCGCGCTGCACGCGGAGTTCTCCTACGCGCGCGACCTTTTCGACGAGGGCACGGTGCGTGGCTTCGCCGAGCGCTTCGTCCGGCTGCTCGACGGCGTCACCGCCCGGCCCGATACCGCGGTCGGCGACATCGATCTGCTCGCCGAAGCCGAACGCGCACAGTTACTCTCGGCTGTCGCGCCCGAGACCGGCGCATCCGCAACGCAGGTCGCACGATTCGCTGAAATCGAGCACGCCGAGCCCGAGACACGCTCGGCCGCGACGCTTGTCGATCTGTTCGGAGCACAGGCGCGCACGACACCGTTCGCGACCGCGATCATCGATCGCGCCGCATCCGGACAGCGGGAGTGGACCTACGCCGAATTCGCCACCCGCGTCTACCGTTTGGCGCGCAAGCTGGTCGACGCGGGCGTCGGCCCGGAGACGCTGGTCGCCCTCGGCATGCGCCGCTCGGTCGATCTGGTGGTCGCGATGTACGCGGTGCTGGAAGCGGGCGGCGGCTACGTGCCGCTCGACCTCGACCAGCCCGCCGAGCGCATCCGGTACGTGCTCGACACCGCGAACCCGGTGTGCGTGCTGACCACCGCGCGCGACGACGTCGACACCGCGCTGCCGACGATCACCCTCGAGGCCGAGGACCTGTCCGGTTACCCCGCCAAGCCGCTGACCGACGCCGAGCGCCGGGCCCCGCTGCGCGGCGAGCATCCCGCGTACGTCATCTTCACCTCCGGCTCGACCGGGCGGCCGAAGGGCGTGGCCGTGCCGCACGCCGCGGTGGTGAACCAGATCCTTTGGCTCACCGCCGAATACCGCATCGGCCCCGCCGACACCGTGCTGTTCAAGACCCCGGCCACCTTCGACGTCTCGGTGTGGGAGCTGTTCGGTTCGCTGGCGACGGGCGCGCGGCTGATCGTCGCGACGCCGGACGGGCACCGCGATCCGCGGTACCTGGCCGAGACCATCGCGGCCGAGCGCGTCACGATCACGTCGTTCGTGCCTTCGATGCTCACCGTCTTCGCCGGGTCCGCGCGGCCCGAGGCGCTGACTTCGCTGCGCACCCTGCTGGTGGCGGGCGAGGCGTTCACGTCCGAGGTCGTGACTGCGGTGCGGCGAGTCACCGACGCCGCGCTGTACAACCTGTACGGCCCCACCGAGTTCACCGTGCACGCGACCCACGCGGCGGTCGCCGACGATGTCACCGGCGCGGTGCCGATCGGCGCGCCGGTGTGGAACGCCCTGGCCTACGTGCTCGACGCGCGGCTGCACCCGGTGCCGGGAGGCGTCGCGGGCGAGCTGTACCTCGCGGGCGACCAGATCGCGCGCGGCTATCTCGGACGCCCCGATCTGACCGCCGACCGCTTCGTCGCCGATCCGTTCGGCGGACCCGGCGCACGCATGTACCGAACCGGCGATCTGGTGCGCCGCGGACCGGACGGTGCGCTGATCTATCTGGGGCGCACCGACTTCCAGGTGAAGCTGCGCGGCTTGCGCATCGAGCTGCCGGAGATCGAATCCGCCCTGCGCGCGGACGATTCGGTGGGCCAGGCCGTCGTGGTGGTGCGCTCGGATCCGCACACCGGCGATCGCCTGGTCGGCTACGTCGTGCCGTCCGTGGGGCGGACGGTGGACGTGGCGGCGGTGCGCGAGGGCGCGGCCGCGCTGCTGCCCGCGTACATGGTGCCCGCCGCGCTGGTGGTGCTGGACGAGATGCCGCTGAACGCCAACGGCAAGCTCGATCGCAGGGCGCTGCCCGAGCCGGTCTTCGAACAGGCCGTCTTCCGCGCGCCGAGCACTCCGGTCGAACAGATCGTGGCGGATGTGTTCGCCGAGGTGCTCGGTGTCGGCGCGGCGGGTGACGACGCCCGGCAGCTCGGCCTCGACGACGATTTCTTTGCGCTGGGCGGCAATTCGCTGCTGGCGACGCAGGTGGCGGCCCGGCTCGGCGCCGCGCTGGACGCCGAGGTGCCGGTGCGGCTGCTGTTCGAGGCGTCGACGGTGGCGGCGCTGGCGGTCCGCGTCGAGCGGCAGGCTGGCGGGGGAGGGCGGCCCGCGCTGGTGGCGGGCCCGCGCCCGGAACGGATTCCGCTCTCGCCCGCCCAGCAGCGCATGTGGTTCCTCAACCGCTTCGACCCGTCCTCGCCCGTCTACAACATCCCGGTCGCCGTGCGGTTGACCGGGGACCTGGACGTGGCCGCGCTGGTCGGGGCGATCGGCGACCTGATGGCGCGGCACGAGGTGCTGCGGACGGTCTATCCGTCGGCCGAGGCGGGGCCGGAGCAGCGGGTGCTGCCGGTCGAGCAGGCGATGCCCGAGGTGATCGCCGAGCCGGTGACGGCACAGCGGTTGCCGGAGCGGGTGCGCGCGGTGGCCGCCACCGGTTTCGACGTGACCGCCGAGGTACCGTTGCGGGTGGCGCTGCTGCGCGTCGACGACGCCGAAAACCCCGAGCACGTGGTGGTTTTCGTGGCGCACCACATCAGCGCGGACGGCTGGTCGATGGGCCCGCTGACGCGCGACGTGATGACGGCCTACGCCGCACGGGCGGCCGGATACGCGCCCGAATGGGCCCCGCTCGCGGTGCAGTACGCCGATTTCAGCGTCTGGCAGCGCGCGGTGCTCGGCGCGGAATCCGATCCGGAGAGCCTGATCTCGGCGCAGGCCGGATATTGGCGCACGGCGCTGGCCGGTGTGCCCGACGAGCTGAACCTGCCCGCCGACCGGCCGCGGCCCGCCGCGCCGTCGTTCGCGGGCGGGCGCGTCGCGTTCGAGATCGACGCGCAGGTGCATCGCGCGCTGACCGAGATCGCACGCGCCGAGAACGCGACGCTGTTCATGGTGGTGCACGCGGCGTTGGCGGTTCTGCTCGCGCGGTTGTCGGCCACCGAGGACATCGTGATCGGCACCCCGGTGGCCGGTCGCGGCGAGGCCGCGCTGGACGACGTGATCGGTATGTTCGTCAACACGCTCGCGCTGCGCACTCACGTCTCGGGCACGCACAGCTTCGCCGATCTGCTGGCGGGCGTCAAAGAGGCCGATCTGCAAGCCTTCTCGCACGCCGACATCCCGTTCGAGCGCCTCGTGGAGATCCTGAACCCGGTGCGTTCGACCGCGCGGCATCCGCTGTTCCAGGTCTC
The DNA here is from genome assembly GCF_001613045.1 of Nocardia lijiangensis NBRC 108240. Classification (GTDB taxonomy): domain Bacteria; phylum Actinomycetota; class Actinomycetes; order Mycobacteriales; family Mycobacteriaceae; genus Nocardia; species Nocardia lijiangensis. Next base: position 75,516 of record NZ_BDBP01000004.1, read on the forward strand.
GTTGTCGTTCGCGAACCTGCCCGGCGGCGCGTTCGAGCTGCCCGGACTGCGGATGAGCCCGGTCGATCTCGCCGACGACACCGCCAAGTTCGACCTCGCGCTGACCGTGCGGCCGACCGGCGGTGCGGAGCCCGGCGGCATGTTCGCCGAGTTCTCCTACGCCCGTGACCTTTTCGACGAGGACACGGTGCAGGTCTTCGCGGACCGGTTCGTGCGGCTGCTGCGCGCCGTCGCGGCCGACCGGCGCCTGCCGGTCGGCGATCTGCCGCTGCTCGACTCCGCCGAGTACGACCTGCTCACCGGCATGCGCGGACCGCAGACCCGGTACGCCGGTTTACTGCCGGATCTGCTGGCGGCGGGTGCGGCGCTGGATCCGGAGCGCACCGCGGTGCGGGTGGACGGCCGCTCGATCAGCTACCGGGAGCTGGACGAGTTCTCCTCGCGGCTGGCGCGGGTGCTCATCGCGCACGGCGTCGGACCGGAACGGATTGTCGCGCTGGCATTTCCGCGCTCCTACGAGATGGTGGCGGCGTTCTGGGCGGTGGCCAAGGCGGGCGGCGCGCACGTGCCGGTCGACCCGACCTATCCGGAGGACCGGATTCGGCACATGGTCACCGACTCCGGCGCGGTGGTCGGTCTCACCGGTTCGGCGCACCGCGGCGCGCTGCCCGCCGACGTGGCGTGGCTGACCGTGGACGATCCGGTGTTCGCGGCCCAGGTCGCCGCCGAGTCCGATGCGCCCGTCGAGCCCGGGGAGCGGCTCGCGCCGCTGCACCCGAGTCACCCGATGTACGTCATCTACACGTCGGGTTCCACCGGAAAGCCCAAGGGCGTCACGCTGACTCACGGTGGCCTCGGCCTGCTGGTCGGATTGGCCACGGACCTGTACCGGCTCGAGTCCAGGCATCGGTTCCTGCACATCTGCTCGCCGAGCTTCGACCCGTCGGTGCTGGAGTGGGTGTGCGCGGCGTACGCGGGCGCGACGCTGGTGGTCGTGCCGCCGTCGGTGATCGGCGGCGCCGAGCTCGCCGAATTGCTGCGCGCCGAACGGGTGACGCACACCATCGTCACCCCCGCGGTGCTCGGCACCGTCGACCCGCTCGGCATCGAGGATCTCGAGGTGCTGTCGGTGGGCGGCGACGTGACCTCGCCGGAGCTGCTGGCCAAATGGCAGCCGGGCCGCGAGTACGTCAACGCCTACGGCCCCACCGAGGCCACCGTCATGACGACCTACGGCGCGCAGCTGCCGGGACGGCACATCACCATCGGCAGGCCCGTGCGCGGGATCGCCGCGCTCGTCCTCGACGCGCGGCTGAACCCGGTGCCGCCGGGCGTGGCCGGCGAGCTGTACCTCGCGGGCGCAGCGTTGGCGCGGGGCTATCACGGAAGACCGGGTCTCACGGCGGACCGGTTCGTGCCGAATCCGTTGGGCCTGCCCGGTGACCGCATGTACCGCACGGGCGACGTGGTGCGCTGGTTCGCCGAGCCCGGGCAGCGGGCGGGCAATGCCGCGGTCGGTGCGGTGGACTGGCAGCTGGATTTCGCGGGGCGTTCGGACTTCCAGGTGAAGATCCGCGGGCTGCGCATCGAGCTCGGCGAGATCGACGCCGTGCTCGGCCGCCACGAGGATGTCGAATTCGTCGTCACCCTCGGCAGGGAAACGCCCGCGGGGACGACCGCCTTGGTGTCGTACGTGCTCGCCGCGGCCGGTCGCAGGCTCGACCCGGCGGCGCTCACCGAGCACGCGGCGCGCAGCCTGCCCGGGTACATGGTGCCCGCCGCCGTCGTAGTGCTGGACGAGGTGCCGCTGACGCCCGTCGGCAAACTCGACCGGCGCGCGCTGCCGGAACCGGAGTTCCAGCAGGCCGTCTTCCGCGCACCGTCGACGCCGCTGGAGGAGGCGGTCGCCGCGGTGTTCGAGCAGGTGCTCGGCGCGGAGCGGATCGGGCTCGACGACGACTTCTTCACCCTCGGCGGCACCTCGCTGCTGGCCACCCAGGTGGTCGAGCGGCTGCGGGCGCGCACCGGTGCCGAGCTGACCGTGGCGTCCTTCTTCACCGATCCCACCGTCGCGGGCATCGCGGACCAGGTCGCCGCGGCGCTCGAGGCCGGGCACGACTACGACGCGAACGCCGAGAGCGCGCTGCGCGTGCTGCTGCCGATCCGGGCGGGCGGTACGCGTCCGCCGGTGTTCTGCCTGCCGCCGATGTCGGGCATGTCGTGGACCTACGCGGGCCTGGCCCGATTCCTGCCCGCCGACCAGCCGCTCTACGGGCTCCAGTCGCCCGCGCTGACCGAGCCCGACTACCAGCCGGTCGCCGCGGCGGAGATCGTGCGCCGCTATGTCGACGAGATCAAGGCGGTGCAGCCGCAAGGCCCGTACCGGCTGCTCGGCTGGTCGCTCGGCGGCGTGCTCGCGCACGCGGTGGCGATCGAGCTGCAGGGCGAGGGCGAGCGGGTGGATCTGCTCGCGATCCTGGACAGCGCCCCCGACGTGGACATCGCCGACTTCCACGCCGAGATCAGGGAGGGCTTCGCCGCGCTCGGCATCACGCTGCCCGCCGATCAGGACCTCGGCGACCTCGACGAAACGGCGCTCGCGACGCTGGGTGAGGCGCTCACCTGGGACTCGGCGGTGCTCACCGCGGAGCGCATCGGCGGCATCTACCGCGGTGCACTGCGCACGGTGGAGATCGCGACGGCCGCCCGGCCCGGCGTGTTCGAGGGGCGTGTCGACTACTTCCGCGCCACCATCCCGGACCCGAACGGGCGCGGCCACGGCGGTGCGCTCGCCTGGGAGCCGCACGTATCCGGCGTGATCGAGGTGCATCCGATCGCATCGACGCACCGGGCGATGACCACCCCCGAACCGCTCGCCGAGGTGGGACCGTTGCTCGCCGCCCTGCTCGACGGAAAGGTGTGACACAGTACCCACCGGTAACGTGGCTGGCTGTAGCCTCAGCGGGGATGTAACGCCGCGCCGCGGCATCCGCGATTGGTCACATACCGAGTCGATCAGACCGGTCGGCCTGTTGCGGCTGCCCGCCTAGACTGATGTGATTGCTCGGACCGCACCGACCATGGCAGTTCAGTATGGGCGGGGACTGATCTGCGTCCGGTCGCGGTGATAGCTCGACGAGAGGTGAATACGCTCGAATGGAAACTGCCCGCCGTTCTACACGTGGTAGTCGTCGCCGCAGGCCAGGTAGTCCACTTTTCGGGCAGCTCCTCACTGCTGCGGTGGAGTCCGCTGCCGATGAGGTGGCGGTGCGCTTCGACCCCGCCAACAATCCCGAGACCGCCGTCGAGCTGACCTATCGTCAGCTGGACGAGGACTCCTCCCGGTTGGCAAGGGAACTGATCGACCGAGGCATCGGCCCCGGCGACGTGGTGGCCATCGGCATCGCGCGGTCCGTCGCCTCGGTGCTCTCGGTGTGGGCGATCGCCAAGACCGGCGCGGCGTACGTGCCGGTTGATCCGGCCTATCCGCCGGACCGGATCGCGCACATAGTCTCCGACTCCAAGGCCGTGCTCGGTCTGACCACCGCGGCGCACCGGCGTGCGCTCGGCACCGGCGTCTACTGGATCGAGCTGGACGACCCCGTGGTGGCCGAGCGCATCCTGGCCAGGGAAGAGTGGCCGATCACCTACGCCGACCGGGTGCGCGCCCTGAACGAGCAACACCCGGCCTACGTCATCTACACCTCCGGTTCGACCGGTAAGCCGAAGGGCGTCGTCGTCACCCACACCGGCCTCGCCGGTCTGGTGGCCGCCGAACGCGACCACTACGGGGTCGACGGCGATTCGCGGGTGCTGCACGTCTGCTCGCCGAACTTCGACGTATCGGTGCTGGAACTGCTGCTGACCTTCTCGGCGGGCGCGACCCTGGTGATCGCGCCGCCGAAGGTGTTCGGCGGCTACGAGCTCGCGGATCTGCTGCGTCGCGAAGCCGTCACGCACATGCTGATCACGCCGGGCGCGCTGGAGTCGGTGGACGCCACCGGACTCGACGACCTGCGCGTCGTGGTGGTCGCGGGCGAGAAGTTCGGCCCGGAACTCGTCGCGCGCTGGGCCGACGGGACCCGCGAGTTCTACAACGGCTACGGCCCGACCGAGGCCACCATCCTCGCCACCAGCACCGCGCCGATGCACCCCGACGAGCCGATCACCATCGGCTCGGCCATCCCGGGTGTCGGCGCGTTCGTGCTGGACACCCGGCTGCGCCCGGTGCCCGCCGGTGTCGTCGGCGAGCTGTACCTGTCCGGCCCCGCGCTGGCACAGGGCTACCTGAACCGGCCGGGACTCTCCGCGGAACGCTTCGTCGCCAGCCCGTTCGGCGCGGAGACCGGACAGCTGGGCTCCCGGCTGTACCGCACCGGTGACCTGGTGCGCCGCAGCGAGATCGACGGCACGATCGAGTACCTGGGCCGCTCGGACTTCCAGGTGAAGATCCGCGGCCTGCGCATCGAGCTCGGCGAGATCGACAACGCGCTGACCGCGCACCCGGACGTCGACTTCGCCGCGACGCTCGGCCGATCGCTGCCCTCGGGCGCGACCGCGCTGGTGTCGTACGTGCTGCCGCGGCACGGCGCGACCGTGGACACCGACGCGCTCACCGCGTTCGTCGGCCAGTCGCTGCCCGCCTACATGGTGCCCACGGCGATCGTGGTGCTGGACGAGATCCCCCTCACGCCGGTGGGCAAGCTGGATCGCGGCGCGCTTCCGGAGCCCGTCTTCGCGGTCAAGGAGTACCGCGCGCCCGCGACCCGGACCGAGGAGATCGTCGCCGAGGTGTTCGCGGCCCTGCTGCTGCCGGACGACCCGGACGCCCGCGTCGGCGCGGACGACGACTTCTTCGACCTCGGCGGCAACTCGCTGCTCGCCGCACAGGCCATCGCGCGGATCGGCACGGCACTCGACACGCGAGTGCCGATGCAGCTGCTCTTCGACGCCTCCACGGTGGCCGGGCTGGCCGCGCAGCTGGAACAGCACGCGGGGTCGGCGCTCGGCCGCGCGCTGGAGCCGCAGCCGCGTCCGGAGCAGATCCCGCTGTCGTACGCCCAGCAGCGCATGTGGTTCCTGAACCGCTTCGATCCGGCCAGCGGGGTCAACAACATCCCCGTCGCCGTGCGGCTTTCGGGCGCCCTCGACGCGACCGCGCTCGGCGCGGCGGTGCGTGACCTGGTGCAGCGGCACGAGGTACTGCGCACCATCTACCCCGAATTCGACGGCGTCGGATACCAGCTCGTGCTGCCTGCCGACGATCCGCGCGCACTGCCGGAACTGATCGCCGAACCCGCCGCGGAGGCGGAGCTGTTCGACCTGGTCGCTGCAGCCGTGGCCGAGGGCTTCGACGTGACCGCGGCAGCGCCGATCCGGTTGCGCCTGTTGGCATTGAGCGAGACCGAGCACGTGCTGGTGTGCGTGGTGCACCACATCGCCGGTGACGGTTTCTCGATGGGCCCGCTGACCCGCGACCTGATGACCGCCTACGCGGACCGCGTCGCTGGTCGCTCGCCCCAGCTGGCTCCGCTCGCGGTCCAGTACGCCGATTTCACGCTGTGGCAGCGTGAGGTGCTGGGTGCCGAGGACGATCCGGAGTCGGTGCTCGCGCAGCAGATCGTGTTCTGGCGGGAGCAATTGGCCGGGCTGCCCGAGCAATTGGAGCTACCCGCGGACCGTCCGCGCCCGTCGGCCGCCTCGTACCGCGGCGACGTGCTTCGCTTCGAGATCGACGCCGAGGTGCACGCCGCGCTCGTCGCGGTGGCCCAGCGCCATCATTCGACGCTGTTCATGGCCGTGCACACCGCATTGGCGGTGCTGCTGGCCCGGCTGTCGGGAACCAGGGACATCGCCATCGGCACGCCGGTCGCCGGCCGCGGCGACGCCGCGCTGGACGATCTGATCGGCATGTTCGTCAACACGCTCGTGCTGCGCAACGACGTCGACCCGGCCGCCACCGTCGATCAGCTGCTCGACGCGGTCCGCCACGGCGACCTGGCCGCCTTCGGCCACGCCGACCTGCCCTTCGAGCGGCTCGTCGAGCTGCTGGACCCGGTGCGTTCGGCGGCGCGGCATCCGCTGTTCCAGGTGATGCTGACCTTCCAGAACCTGGCGCGCACGGAGCTGGCGTTGCCGGGGCTGACGGTGTCCGGTGTGGACATGGCGGTGCCGCTGGCCAAGTTCGACCTGCAGCTCGCGCTGGCGGAGCAGCTGGACGCCAATGGCGCGCCCGCGGGTATCTCGGCCGAGATCACCTACGCCACCGACCTTTTCGACCCGGCGACGATTCGCGGGTTCGCCGACCGCTTCGGGCTGATCCTGGCCGCGATCGCGGGCGACCCCACCGCCGTGATCGGCGACATCGATCTGCTCACGCCCGCCGAGCGCGCCGCCGTGCTCACCGGGTGGAACGACACCGCGCGCCCGGTACCCGCCGCCACGCTGGTCTCGCTGTTCGAGCGCCAGCGCGCCGCGACGTCGTACGCGACGGCGCTGGTGTTCGAGGACGAACGACTGACCTACGCGGAGTTCGGCGCGCGGGTGCACCGCCTGGCCCGGCTGCTGCTCGCCCAAGGCGTCGGCCCCGGATCCCTGGTGGCACTGGCGATTCGGCGTTCCACCGAATTGGTCGTCGCGATGTACGCGGTGCTGGAGGCCGGAGCGGGCTACGTTCCGCTGGACCCGGACCAGCCCGCCGATCGAGTGGACTACGTCCTGGAAACGGCCAGGCCCGCGCTCGTGCTCACCACCGAGCGCGACGGTTTCGGCACCACCGCCGCACCCGTGCTCGCGGTCGACGCGCTCGACCTCGACGGGTTCGAATCGGCACCGATCTCGGATTTCGAACGGGCGCGGCCGATTCGGCCGGGCGACACCGCCTACGTGATCTTCACGTCGGGCTCCACCGGCCGCCCCAAGGGCGTGGCCGTCGCGCACGGCGCGATCGTGAACCGCCTGCTGTGGATGCAGCACGAATACCCGCTCGGCGCGGATGATGTGGTGTTGCAGAAGACTCCGGCGACGTTCGACGTGTCGGTGTGGGAGTTCTTCTGGCCGTTGCAGGTCGGTGCGCGGTTGGTCGTGGCGAAGCCGGACGGTCACCGCGATCCGGTGTACCTGGCCACGGTGATGCTCGAACAGAACGTCACCACGGCGCATTTCGTGCCGTCGATGCTGTCGGTGTTCGTCGCGACGCTGGCGGACGGCGCTGCCGCGCCGCTGTTGCGTCAGGTGTTCGCCTCCGGTGAGGCGTTGCCCGCGCCGACGGCGCAGCGGTTGCGTGAGCTGACCGGTGCGCGTGTGCACAACTTGTACGGCCCGACCGAGGCCGCCGTCGACGTCACCTATCACGAGGTGATCGACACCGACGAGGTGACGGTGCCGATCGGTCGTCCGGTGTGGAACACCCAGGTGTTCGTGCTGGATTCGCGTCTGCATCCGGTCGCGCCGGGTGTCGCGGGTGAGCTGTATCTGGCGGGTGACCAGCTGGCGCTGGGCTACCTGAACCGCAGCGACCTGACCTCCGATCGTTTCGTGGCGAATCCGTACGGTTCGGCCGGTGCCCGGATGTACCGCACCGGCGACTTGGTGACGTGGACCGGTGCCGGTGAGCTGGAGTACTTGGGCCGCACCGACTTCCAGGTGAAGTTGCGTGGTCTGCGTATCGAGCTGGGTGAGATCGAGGCGGCGCTGTTGGCGCAGCCGGGTGTCGCGCAGTCGGTGGTGGTGTTGCGTTCGGATGCGCATGCCGGTGATCAGCTGGTCGGTTACGTTGTCGCCGAACCGGATTCGTCGCTCGACGCCGAGGCGGTGCGCAAGGAGCTCGCGGCGGTGCTGCCCGCCTACATGGTGCCCGCGGCGCTGGTCGTGCTCGACGCCTTCCCGCTCAACCCCAGCGGCAAGCTGGACCGCAAGGCCCTGCCGTCGCCGGTGTTCGGCGGCGGCTCGGAGTTCCGCGCGCCGAGCACGCCCATCGAACAGACCGTCGCCGAGGTGTTCGCGGCGCTGCTCGGTGCGAACGAGGTCGGACTCGATGACGACTTCTTCGCCCTCGGCGGCAACTCGCTGCTCGCCACCAGGGTGGTGGCCAGGCTGAACGCGGCGCTCGACGCGAACATCGAGGTCCGCGAGATCTTCGAGGCCCCGACCGTGGCCGCGCTCGCCGCGCGTGTCGTGCCGGGTGAGCCCGGTGACGCCAGGCCGCCGCTGGTGCCTGTCGTCCGCCCGGAGCTGGTGCCGCTCTCGCTGGCCCAGCAGCGCATCTGGGTGCTCAACCAGATCGATCCGGATTCGGCCGCCTACAACATCCCGTTCGCCATTCAGCTGGCGGGCAGGCTCGACGTGGCCGCGCTCCAGCAGGCCGTGCTCGACGTGCTGGAGCGGCACGAGGCGCTGCGCACCCGCTACCCGGCGGCCGACGTCGGTGAGCTGCCGTACCAGGAGATCCTGACCGTCGCGGACGCGCTGCCCGGCGGGCTCGCGGTGGAGCAGCCGACCGGCATCATGGGCCGGGTCGTGGAACTGATGTCGGCGGGCTTCGACGTCACCGCACAGCCTCCGGTGCGGATCGCGCTGCTCAACGGCGGCGTCGCGGACAAGCACCTGCTCGTCCTCGTGGCGCACCACATCGCCGCCGACGGCGCCTCGCTGGCGCCGCTGGCCCGCGACCTGATGACCGCCTACATCGCCCGCACCGAGGGCGAGGCCCCGGGCTGGGCGCCGCTGACCGTGCAGTACGCCGACTACGCGCTCTGGCAGCGCGCCGTCGTCGGTGTGGTGGACGACGAGGATTCCGTCGCCGCACGGCAATTGGCGTACTGGACCGAGCAGCTCGCCGGCCTCACCGGCGCCGCGGCGCTGCCGCAGGACCGCCCGCACCCGCCCGTGCCGTCGATGCGCGGGGCCTCGGTCGGCTTCCGGCTGCCCGCCGAGGTGCACGGCGAACTCGCTCGCCTTGCGCGGGAACAGAATTCGTCGCTGTTCATGGTGCTGCACGCCGTGCTCGCCGTGCTGCTCGCGCGCCTCACCGGCGACTCCGACGTCGCCATCGGCACCCCCATCGCGGGCCGCGGCGACCGCGCGCTCGACGACCTGGTCGGCATGTTCGTCAACACCCTGACGCTGCGCACGACGGTCGATCCCGACGCCACCTTCGCCGAGCTGGTCCAGGCGGCGCGGGAGACGGATCTGACGGCGTTCGCCAATGCCGACATCCCGTTCGAGCGCGTCGTCGAGACCGTCGCGCCCGGCCGCGCCAGCGCGAACAACCCACTGTTCCAAGCGGTTCTGGCATTCCAGAACCTGGAACGCCCGACCCTGGAGCTGCCGGGGCTGACCGTCGGCGTGCTGGACTCGGAGTCCATCGCGGCGAAGTTCGACCTGCTGCTGAACGTCGAACCGCGCCACCGCGAGGACGGTTCGCCCGCCGAGCTCGCCGCCGTCTTCACCTACGCCACCGACATCTTCGACGAGGCGACCGTGCGTACATTCGCGCGCCGCCTCGCCATGGTGGCCGGTGCGGTCGCGGCCGACCCGCAGCAGCGCGTCGGCGCGCTCGACCTGTTGGAGCCCTTCGAGCGGGACCGGCTGCGCCCCAACCGGATTCCGGTGTCGCGCGAGGTCACGCTGCCGCAGCTGCTGCGCACCGCGGTGCAGACCAACCCGGAAGGCATCGCGGTCGTGGTGGCCGACGCCGCCGAGCAGTACGGCCACCTCAGCTACGCCGAGCTGGAACTGCGCTCGACGCTGCTGGCGCGGCTGCTCATCGACCGCGGCATCGGCCCGGACGACGTGGTGGCCGTTGGCATTCCGCGTTCGGTGGAATCGGTGCTCGCGGTCTGGGCGGTGGCCAAGACCGGCGCCGCGTTCGTGCCGGTGGACACCGGTTACCCGGCCGAGCGCATCGGCCACATGGTCAAGGACTCGGGCGCGGTGCTCGGCCTGACGGTCTCCGACGCCCAGCGCGCGCTGCCGGGGCTCGTCGAATGGCTGCTGCTCGACGACATCGAATTCGTCAGCGGGCTCGCGGTGTATTCGGCCAAGCCGGTCACCGATGCGGACCGGGTGCGGCCGCTGCGGCCCGAGCACCCGGCCTACGTCATCTACACCTCCGGCTCGACCGGCACCCCGAAGGGCGTCGTCGTCACGCACGCGGGTCTCTCGGGCTTCTGCGACGAGCAGCGGGAACGCTATCGGGTGACCCCCGGTTCGCGGACGCTGCACTTCGCGTCCCCGTCCTTCGACGCCTCGGTGCTCGAGCTGCTGCTCGCGGTGGGCGGGGCCGCGACCATGGTCGTCGCCGCGCCGGACGTCTACGGCGGCGCGGGCCTGGCGGAACTGTTGCGGCGCGAGCGGGTGACGCACGCCTTCGTGACGCCCGCGGCCCTCGCCTCCATGGATTCGGCCGGTCTGGACGACCTGCGTGTCCTCATCACCGGTGGCGAGGCCTGCCCGCCGGAATTGGTGCGGCGCTGGGTTGTTCCGGTCGGTCGCGGCATGCGGCAGTTCTTCAACGCCTACGGTCCGACCGAGGCGACGGTCATGACCAACGTGACCTCGTCGATGACGCCCGACGTGCCGGTGACCATCGGCGCGCCGATCCGCGGCGTCGCCGCGTACGTGCTCGACGAGCGGATGCGTCCGGTGCCGACCGGGGTGGCCGGTGAGCTGTACGTCTCGGGTGCGCAGCTGGCGCGCGGGTACGGCGGCCAGTCCGGCCTGACCGCGAGCCGCTTCGTCGCGAATCCGTTCACCGCCGACGGCTCGCGGATGTACCGCACCGGCGACCTGGTGCGCTGGACCACGAAGGGTGATCTGGAGTACCTGGGCCGCAACGACTTCCAGGTGAAGGTGCGCGGCTTCCGCATCGAGCTCGGCGAGATCGACGCGGTGCTCGCGGCCCACGACAGCGTGGACTTCGCCGTCACCGTCGGGCACGAACTCGACGGCGGCACGACGATTCTCGCGTCCTACGTGCACGCCGCGCCGGGTGCGCTGGTGGACGTCGCGACGCTGACCGCGTTCGCCGAAGAGACGCTGCCGCGCCACATGGTCCCGACCGCCATCACCGTGCTCGACGAGATCCCGCTGACCCCGGCGGGCAAGCTGGACAGGCGCGCGCTGCCCGCACCGCAGTTGCAGGTCAAGGAGTTCCGCGCGCCCAGCGGCCCGCTCGAGCAGCTCATCGCCGAATTGTTCGGCGAGGCACTCGGTTCGGAGGAGCCGATCGGCGCGGACGACGACTTCTTCGCGCTCGGCGGCAATTCGCTGATCGCCACCCAGGTGATGGCTCGCCTCGGCAGCGCGCTTGGCGGTCGTCTCGAGGTGCGCGAACTGTTCAACGCCTCCACCGTGGCCGGTCTGGCCGCCCGGTTGGCGCAGAGCGCGGCGGCCGCCCCGGCGCGGCCCGCGCTGGTCGCCGGTCCGCGGCCGGAGATCATTCCGCTCTCGCCCGCGCAGCGGCGCTACTGGTTCCTCAACCAGTTCGACACCGCCGCGTCGGCCGTCGACAACATCCCGCTCGCGGTACGCCTGACCGGCGCACTCGACGTCGATGCGCTCGGCCAGGCGATCGCCGACGTGATCGCGCGGCACGAGGTGCTGCGCACCACCTACCCGGGATCGGACGAGGCGCCACGCCAGATCGTCCATCCCGCGTCGGAACTGCCCGCCGAACTGGTCCCTGTCGACATCGGCGAGGGCGATCTGCACTCCGCGGTGGTCGATTTCGCCCTCACCACCTTCGATGTGACGGCCGAAGTCCCGTTCGCCGTGACGCTGTTCCGGCTGGCGCCCACCGAGCACGTGCTCGCGATCGTGGTGCACCACGTCGCGGCCGACGGCGCCTCGATGAACCCGCTGGCCCGCGACGTCATGACGGCGTACGCGGCCCGAGCCGCGGGCGCGGCGCCGAGTTTCGCGCCGCTGCCGCTGCAATACGCCGACTACGCGCTGTGGCACGACGCGGTGCTCGGCTCCGAGGACGACGCGGAATCCATTGCCGCCCAGCAGATCTCCTACTGGCGCACGGCGCTGGCCGGGCTGCCCGACCAGCTGGAGCTGCCCGCCGACCGCTCGCGTCCCCCGGTGCAGTCCTTCCGCGGCGCTGCGCTGCGCACCGTGATCTCGGCGGATCAGCACGCCGCGTTGCAGGAGCTGGCGCGCGCCAACCACGCGTCGCTGTTCATGGTGGTGCACGCGGCGCTCGCAGTGCTGCTCGCACGCCTCTCCGGCACCGACGACATCGCCGTCGGTACCCCGCTCGCGGGCCGCGGTGAGCGCGAACTCGACGATCTGATCGGCATGTTCGTCAACACCGTGGTGTTCCGCACCAGGGTGCGGCCCGGCGAGCGGTTCGCCGACCTGCTCACCGAGGTGCGCGAGCGTGACCTCGAGGCGTTCGCCAACGCGGACGTGCCGTTCGAGCGCCTGGTCGAGGTGCTCAACCCGGCGCGGTCGACGGCGCGCAATCCGCTGTTCCAGATCGGCCTTTCGTTCCAGAACCTCGCCGAGACCACCTTCGAGCTGCCCGGATTGACGGTCGGCGCGGTGGATTTCGACGCCAGGCTGGCCAAGACCGATCTCCAGCTGACGGTGACCGACCGCTACGCCCCGGACGGGGCACCCGCCGAACTGGTCGCCGACTTCAGCTACGCCACCGACCTGTTCGACGAGGCCACGGTGCAGGGCTTCGCGGACCGGTTCGAGCGGGTGCTCGACGCCGTGATCGCCGACGCCGCCGTGTCGGTGGGCGAGATCGATCTGCTCTCCGCCGAGGAGAACGAGCGAATCCTGCGGTCCTGGAACGACACCGCGCACGCGGTGGACACCGAGGCGACCCTGGTGTCGTTGCTCGACGCGACCGTGGCCGGTTCGCCGCACGCCACGGCGCTCGTCGCCGACACCGCCGCGGGCCTGCGCGACCTGACCTACGCCGAGCTGGATGCCCGGGTGAACCGGTTGGCGCGGTACCTGATCGGTCGCGGTGTGCGTCCGGAGGATCGGGTGGCGTTGGCCATTCGTCGTTCGGCGGATCTGGTGATCGCGATGTACGCAGTAGCCAAGGCCGGTGCGGCGTACGTGCCGATCGATCCGGCGCAGCCTGCCGAGCGGGTGGACTACATCCTGAACACCGCGGCGCCGCGCTGCGTGCTGACCACCGCGGCCGACGGTTTCGCCAGCGCCGCCGCGGAGACGGTGTCGCTCGACGCGCTGGACCTGACGGCTTTCTCGCCCGCGCCGATCGCGGCGGGCGAGCGCAATGGTGTTCTGGTTGCGGCGAATACGGCGTATGTGATCTTCACGTCGGGTTCGACGGGTCAGCCCAAGGGTGTGGCGGTGCCGCACGGTGCGATCGTGAACCAGTTGTTGTGGAAGTCGGCCGAATTCGGTTTGGACAGCGGGAACGTCGTGCTGCTGAAGACCGCGGCCACGTTCGACCTGTCGGTGTGGGAGTTCTGGTCGGCCGCGGTCAGCGGTGGCCGCCTCGTGGTGGCGACCGCGAACGGGCACCGGGATCCGGTGTACCTGAACGGGTTGATGCGTTCGACGGGTGTGACCACGTTGCATGTGGTTCCGTCGATGCTGGACGCGCTGCTCACCGAATCCGAAGGGCGGCTTCCCGAGTCGCTGCGGCGGGTGCTGGCGATCGGCGAGGCGCTGCCCGCCGCGCTGGCCCAGCGGGTCCGCGCGGGCGGCACCGAGCTGTTCAACCTGTACGGCCCGACCGAGGCGGCTGTCTCGATCACCAACCATCCCGTCACCGACGCCGACGCGGGCTCCGTCCCGATCGGCGTGCCGGAGTGGAACAGCCGCGTCTACGTGCTGGATGCCATGCTGCGTCCCGTCCCGGTCGGCGTGCCGGGCGAGTTGTACCTGGCGGGTGCGCAATTGGCGCGCGGCTACTTCGCGCGGCCGGGGCTCACCGCCGACCGCTTCGTCGCCGATCCGATCGCCGCGGCGGTCTCCGGTGAGCCGGGTGCGCGTATGTACCGCACCGGCGACCTGGTGGTCTGGAACGCCGACGGCGAGCTGGAATACCGGGGCCGCACCGACTTCCAGGTGAAGGTCCGCGGCTTCCGCATCGAGCTCGGCGAGATCGATGCCGCGCTCACCGCGCAACCCGGCGTCGACTTCGCGATCACCGTCGGCCGCGAATCCGGCGGACGGGCAATGACTCTCGTCTCCTACGTGGTGCCGGTGAAGGGCGCGCGACTCGATACCGAGGCGCTCGTCGCGCAGCTCGGGCACCAGCTGCCGGAGTACATGGTGCCCGCGGCCGTCGTCGTGCTCGACGAACTGCCGCTCACCTCGGTCGGCAAGGTGGACCGGTCGGCGCTGCCCGAGCCGGTGCTGCCGACTCGCGAATACCGCGCGCCGCGGACGGCGCAGGAAGAGATCATCGCCGCGGTCATCGGCGAGGTGCTCGGCATCGACCGCGTCGGCGCCGACGACGACTTCTTCGCGCTCGGCGGCGACAGCATCGTGTCCATCCAGGTGGTGGCCAGGGCGCGCGCCAACGGCGTGCTGTTCACCCCGCGCAACGTCTTCGAGGCCCGCACGGTGGCGGCGCTCGCCGCGCTCGCGACCTCGGCGTCGTCGGCCGCGGAGGAGCAGACCGGCGAGCTGCCGCTCACGCCGGAAGCCGCGCGCCTGCTCGCGGCCCGGCCCGACGGCGTCGAGGTGCGCGCGATCGTGCTCGACGTGCCCGCCGATCGCCCGGTGCCGATGGTCCGCGCCGCGATCGACGCGGTGCTGCAACAGAACCCGATGCTGTGGGTGCGGCTGTGCCCGGCGGCCGACGGCGTCGCCGCGGCCTTCGATCTGCCCGCCGCGCCGACGCCGGACGACCAGCCGTTCTATCTGCTGGAGGACGCCGCCGCCGTCCCGCTCGACGACGTGGTCCAGGCCGCCGCGCTGGCGCTGGATCCGACGCAGGGACGCAACATCCGGTTCGTCCGGATGGGCCCGGACACGGCCGCACAGCTGGTCGTCGTGGCCAACGGCCTCGTGGTGGACGACCTCTCGTGGCGCATGGTCATCGACCAGCTCACCGCGGGCTGGTCGCGGCACCGCCACGCCGCGCCCGAGGCGACCGAATCCGGTCTCGGCACGGTGCTGCGCGGCCTGGCCGCGAAGGCCGAGGATCCGGCGACCGTGGCCGAACTGTCCTGGTGGCAGCGGACTCTGGCCGACGTGACGACGCAACCGCCTGCGGGAGCCGATCTTTCGATTCGCTCGCGGGTGTCGCTCACCATCACCACCGAAGGGGCTGCGGCGGTCACGACGATGGCGCAGGCCTACCACGCCACCGTCGACGAGGTGCTGCTGACCGCGCTGGCCATCGCTCTGCGCACGGCGGGGCAGGAAAACCTCGCGCGCGCCGCGGGTTCGGTGGTCCGGCTCACCGCCGACGCACGCGACCGCGCGCATTCGGACCTGGTCGGCGGCTTCACCACCGACTACCCGCTGCCGCTGGAGCTTTCCGGCGTCGACATCGCCGACGCGCTGATCGGCGGCCCGGCCGCGGGCGTCGCGCTGGGCCAGATCAAGGAACTGCGCCGCTCGGTGCCCTCCGGCGGCGTCGGCTACGGCCTGCTGCGCCACCTGAACGGCGCGGCGGAACTGCCGGGAGCGGGCCTGATCCGGCTGCGCTACCGGGACCTGCGCCCGGCGAAGATGCACACCGACGCCGCGGCCGAGGACCTGCTGCTCGACATCGTGGTGGAGGCCACCCGCGAGGGACTGCGCGCCAGGTTCGACTTCGCCGCGGCCGCGTGCAGCGCCGATGACGTGAAAACCTTTGCCGAGCACTGGGTCCGGGCTCTCGGCGGCCTCGCCGAACACGCACTGCGTCCCGGCGCGGGCGGCTACACGCCGTCGGACTTCCCGCTGGTGCGGCTCACCCAGTCCGATCTGGACCGGTTCGGCGGCGCGTACCCGGAGCTGGGCGACGTCTGGCCGATGACGCCGCTGCAGTCGGGCATGCTGTTCCACGCCCAGCTCGCCGACGCCTCGATCGACGCGTACATGCTGCAGTTCGTGCTGGATCTCGACGGCACGGTGGACGCGGCGCGGTTGCACGCCGCGGCCCAGGCGCTGCTGGATCGGCACGCGAACCTGCGGGTCGCCTTCGCCGACACCGGCGACGGCCGCTCGGTGCAGGTGGTGCCGGATTCGGTCACGGTGCCGTGGCGCCAGATCGCGCTGAATCACCTCGATCCGGCCGTCGCGGCGAGCGAGGCCGAGCGGATCAAGGCGGCCGACATGGCGCAGCACTTCGACATGCGGACCGCGCCGCTGCTGCGCTTCACGCTGCTGCGCACCGCCACCGATCGGTTCCACCTGATCGTGACCAGCCACCACATCCTGCTCGACGGCTGGTCGGTGCCGCTGCTCATGCGTGAGCTGCTGACCGTCTACGCGCTCGGCGTCCGCTCCCGTCATCTGCCGAAGATCCGGCCGTACCGCGACTACCTCGAGTGGCTGGTCGCGCAGGATCAGGACACGGCGCGGCAGGCGTGGCGCTCGGCACTGGCGGGCATCGCCGAGCCGACACCGCTGGCGGGTGCGGCGAACCACGAGATCTCCGCGGGCATCGGCGAAGTCGACTTCGTCTTCTCGCCCGACCAGACCGCGGCGCTGACCGGTGCGGCGGCGCGCGCGGGCGTCACGGTGAACACCGTGGTGCAGGCCGCGTGGGCGCTGGTCATCGGACGCCTGACCGACCGCGACGACGTGGTCTTCGGCGCGACCGTGTCCGGCAGGCCCGCCGAGCTGGACGGCGTGGAGACCATGGTCGGCCTGTTCCTCAACGCCATTCCGGTGCGGGTGCGCCTCGGCGCGGGACAGACGCTCGCCGAGCTGCTGCGCACGCTGCAGGGCGAGCAGGCCGCGCTGCTGGACTACCACTACCTGGGCCTGAGCGAAATCCAGGACACCATCGGGGTGGACGGGCTCTTCGATTCGCTGGTGGTGTTCGAGTCCTACCCGGTGGACCGGGAGGGACTGCGGCGCGCCAGCGCGATCGACGGCATGAGCGTCAGCGGCGTGCACGTCGCCGACGGCACGCACTACCCGGTGTCGGTCATCGTGGCGCTCGGCGAGCAGCTGCACGTCGAGATCAAGTACCTGCGCGACCTGTTCGACGAGGCCGCCGCGCGGATGCTCGCCGACCGGCTGGCCATGCTGATCGGCGCGTTCGTCGCCGAGCCGCGCGCCAGGGTCGGCGAGGTCGACGCGCTGCTCGCGCAGGAGCGCACCGCGCTCGCCGCCCGCAACGCCACCGAAGTGCCCGAGCTGCTGGACGATTCGACGCTGCTCTCGCTGTTCGACGCCCAGGTCGCCCGCACGCCGAACGCGACGGCGCTGATCTTCGGCAACCAGCGGATCAGCTACGCCGAACTCGACGCCAGGTCGCGGCGGCTCGCGCGGGAGTTGTCCGCGCGCGGCGTCGGCTCGGAATCGCTGGTGGCCGTGGCGATGCGGCGCAGCGTCGACCTGGTCGTCGCGATCTACGCCGTGCTGCGCGCGGGCGGCGCGTACGTCCCCGTCGACCCGGACCATCCGGTCGAGCGCAGCGAGTACGTGCTGGCCGGGGCCGCCCCGGTGTGCGTATTGACCACGGCGCGTACCGGATTCGGCACCGCCACCGG
The DNA here is from genome assembly GCF_001613045.1 of Nocardia lijiangensis NBRC 108240. Lineage (GTDB taxonomy): Bacteria > Actinomycetota > Actinomycetes > Mycobacteriales > Mycobacteriaceae > Nocardia > Nocardia lijiangensis. The sequence continues at coordinate 93,170 of NZ_BDBP01000004.1, forward strand.
TGTCCCGGTGATCGCGGTGGACACGCTCGATTTCGCCGCGACCGCCGTGCCGATGGCCGAGGCGACCGTGCGGGCCGACAGCGTCGCCTACGTCATCTACACCTCCGGTTCGACCGGTCGCCCGAAGGGCGTGGCGATCACGCACCGGCAGATGGCCAACCAGTTCCGCTGGGCCCAGCGCGCGTACCCGCACGACGGCTCCGACGTGGTGCTGCACAAGACGCCGATCACCTTCGACATCTCGACGTGGGAGTTGTTCTGGCCGTTGCAGACCGGCGCCGCCGTGCTGATCGCCGAGCCCGACGGGCATCGCGACCCGGCCTACCTGGCCCGCGTCATGGTCGAATACCGCGTCAGCACGGTGCATTTCGTGCCGTCCATGCTGGACGCCTTCCTCGACGGCGTCGACGAGGACGTCCACTACCCGGCGCTGCGGCGCGTCTTCGCGGCCGGTGAGGCGCTCTCGGCGGAAACGGCCGAGTCCTTCGCCGCCGGGCTGCCCGAGGCCGAGCTGGTGAACTGGTACGGCCCCGCCGAGGCGACGGTCGTCACCGCGCACCCCGGCCGGGCGGATCGCGGTTCCGCCGTGCCGATCGGCACGCCGGTGGCCAACACCCGGGTGCTTGTGCTCGACCGCCAGCTGCGGCCGGTGCCGCTCGGCGCGGCGGGCGAACTGTACGTCGCGGGTGTGCAATTGGCCCGCGGCTACCACGGCGCCCCCGCGCTCACCGCGGAACGTTTCGTCGCGCACGAGGACGGCGAGCGGCTGTACCGCACCGGTGACGTGGTGCGCTGGCACGCCGCGAGCGACGGTGCGGCACTGGAATACCTGGGCCGCACCGACTTCCAGGTCAAGCTGCGTGGTCAGCGCGTCGAGCTCGGCGAGATCGAGGCCGTGCTCGCCGATCACGACGAGGTGCGCCACGTGGCGGTGTCGCTGGTGCGGCTCGCCACCGGCGACCGGCTGGTGGCCTACGTCGTCCCGGTGCCCGGCTCCGCGGTGGACATCGACGAACTGCTCGCGCACGCACGCGCCGCGCTGCCCGCGTACATGGTGCCGTCGGCGATCGTGCCGCTCACGGCGATGCCGCTCAACGCGAGCGGCAAGCTGGACCGCAGGGCGCTGCCGGAGCCCCAGCTCGCGGCCCGCGCCTACCGCGCACCGGTGACGCCGATGGAGCAGGCCGTCGCCGCGGTCTTCGCCGAGGTGCTCGGCGTGGACACCGTGGGCGCCGACGACGATTTCTTCGATCTCGGCGGCAACTCGCTCGTCGCGACCCGCGTCGTCGGCAGGCTGCGCGGGCTCACCGGCGCCGAGGTGCGGGTGCAGTGGTTCTTCACCGATTCCACGGTCGCCGCGCTGGCCGCCAAGATCAGCACCGCGCAGGAGAACGGCGTCGACTACGCGACCGATTCGGCCGCCGCCCTCGGCCCGCTGCTGCCGATCCGCGGCACTGGCTCCGCCGAGCCGCTGTTCTGCTTCTATCCGATGGCCGGATTGTCGTGGAGCTACGCGGGCCTGGTGCCGCACGTGGACCGGTCGCGTCCGATCATCGGACTCCAGTCGCCCGCGCTCTCCGAGGACGACTACCTGCCCGAGTCGCTCGACGCCATGGCGGCGCGCTGCCTCGCCGAGATCCGCTCGGTCCAGCCGCAGGGCCCCTACCACCTGCTCGGCTGGTCGCTCGGCGGCATCCTGGCGCACGCGGTCGCGGTCCGGCTGCAGGCGGCGGGGGAGCGGGTGGCGCTGCTCGCCATGCTGGACAGCCACCACGACATCGGCGTCGCCGATTTCCGCACCGCGCTGCGCGGTGCGCTCGCCGAGATCGGCATCGGCGCCGACGACCTGCTCGGCGACGGTGACGTCCACGATCTCAGCGATGCTTCGCTGGCCGCGCTGCACGCGACCATCCCGCCGGAGCTCGCCGTGCTGACGCCGGAACGGCTGCGTCGTATCTACCGCAGCGCGGTCCGTTCGTCGGAGCTGATCGCCGAGCACCGGCCCGGCGTGTTCCGGGGCAGGCTGGAGTACTTCAGCGCGCGGATTCTCGGCGAGAACCTGGTGCACGGCATCGACCCGGAGACCTCGGCGAACAAGTGGCAACCGTTCGTCGACGGCGTCGTCGCCGATCACCCGATCCAGGCGACGCACGACCAGATGACCTCGCCGGAGGCGTTCGCCGAGATCGGACCGAGACTTTCGTCACGACTTCCCGGGGCCGGAGACGATCACAATTCAGCTGGTCGGTCATGATGGGGCAACAGCGAGGTAACAATCAACCCTGGTCTGACGACTACATAGGCCGTATGGTCGGGCGTGGCGCCAGCCGCGCGCACGTCCGGCGGCCCGGGGAAACCCATCCGTGATCCCGATACGAAGTGAAGGTGCGAAATTGATACGTCGACAGAACCGGCGCCGTGGCACGCGTGCCGCGGCGATGATCGCGACCGCTGCGGTGTTCGCGGGGCTCGTGTCCGGACTCGGCGCATCCTCGGCAACGGCTGACCCGATCTTCGAGTCGAAGGCGCTGCTGGCCAATCCGACCTCGTCCGACGGTTCGAAGATCGTCAAAGCGGAGATCAAGGACTCGCGCAACATCCGGCTGCACGTGTACTCGGCCGCCATGGACGAGAACATCCTCATCGACGTGCAGCGTCCGGCCGACGCCTCGGTGCCGCGGCCGACGCTCTACCTGCTCAACGGCGCGGGCGGCGGCGAGGACGACGCCTCCTGGGTGGCCCGTTCGGAAGCGCTCGACTTCTTGAAGGACAAGAACGTCAACGTGATCCAGCCGATCGGCGGCAAGTGGAGCTACTACACCGACTGGATCAAGGACGACCCGACGCTGGGCCGCAACAAGTGGACGACCTTCTTCACCGAGGAGCTGCCGCCGCTGGTCGACGGCGCGCTCGGCACCAACGGCGTGAACGCCATCGCGGGCCTGTCCACCTCGGGCACCACCGTGCTCGCGCTGCCGATCGCCAAGCCCGGCCTGTACAAGGCCGCCGCCGCCTACAGCGGCTGCGCGCAGACCAGTGACCCGGTCGGCGCCGAGTTCGTGAAGCTCACCGTCGAGACCTGGGGCGGCGGCGACACCGAGAACATGTGGGGCCCGATGGGCTCGGAGGCGTGGGTCAAGAACGACCCGTACGTGAACGCCGAAGGCCTGCGCGGTCTCGACCTCTACATCTCCACCGGCACCGGCCTTCCCGGCCAGCACGACACGCTGAACGGCGAGTACGCGCTGCCCGGCGCCTACGGTCTGGCCAACCAGATCCTGATCGGCGGCGTCATCGAGGCGGGCACCAACTACTGCACGCACAACCTGCAGACCCGCCTGAACGAGCTGGGCATTCCGGCGACCTTCAACTTCCGTCCGGACGGCACCCACTCGTGGGGCTACTGGAACGACGAGTTCCCGCGGTCGTGGCCGGTCCTGGCCAAGGGCCTCGGTCTCTGAGCCTGCCCGATTCCACACCCACCGCCCTGCTCGCGCACCCCGTGTGAGCAGGGCGGTCGGCTTTTGTGGCGAACGAACCCGGCCGTGCCGGGTGGCTAGCTCGGACCGATCACACCCAGTTCTCGATCCAGTACTTCCAGATCAGCGGGGCATAGGCGGCCAGCGGCGGCACCTTGATGTCGGTGCCCGCCAGCGCGGCGCCCGCGCGGCTCGCGTCGAACCAGCAGGTGAACTCGCTGTGTTCGAGCACGTCCATCGGAACGCCGACGCGCGGCAGCATCCACTGGGCGCCGGGCACCCGCAACATCATGTTCATGGCGCGCTTGGGCATCACCTCCACCAGGTGCGGCGAACCCGCCTCGTCGGCGAACAGGTTCAGCGCCTCGACCGCGCTCATCCGGCGGGGATCGACGAGGTGATAGGTGCTCGACGCGGGCCCGGGCCGATGGGCGATGTGGTCGAGTGCCCGCGCCACGAAATCCACCGGGACCATGTTGGTTTCACCGAGCTTGGGCACCAGCACCGGAAGGATGCGCGGTAGCTGGGCCGCCATCCGCAGCAGCCGGAAGAAGTAGTAGGGACCGTCGATGCGGTCGATCTCGCCGGTTCTGGAATGGCCGATGACGATGGAGGGACGGTAGATCCGCCAGGCGAGTCCCGAATCCCGGACGATGCGCTCGGCCTCGAATTTGGCTTGCTGCAGGGGAGTGGTCAGCGTCTGTCCGTGGTCGAACATGTCCTCGGTGAAAGGCCCCTCGGCGGAGCCCGCCACCTCCACGGTCGAAATGTGGTGCAGCAAACCGGCTCCCAGCGCCTCCGCGGCGTCGACCACGTTGCGGGTGCCCGCGCCGCGCTCGGTCAGGTCGTAGCCCGCGGCCAGGTGGAAGACGTGGTCGATGGCGCCGCGATGCTGTGCCAGCCAGTTGCTGTCGATGCCTAGCCCGGGCGCCCCGAGATCGCCGCGGACCGGTCGCACCCGCTCGCCCGCGTCCCATTCCCTGGTGCAGCAGGCGAACCGGTCGGCCGACTGCTGACCGGGCCGGACCAGCACGTGGATGTCCGCATCGCGCTCGAGCAGCTGGGGGATCAGAAAACGACCGATGAACCCAGTTGCTCCGGTAACCAGGTAAGCCATAGCGATTCAACATAGTCGCCCGAGGTGCGCGGCATGTGCCCGGGATCACACAGCGGTGGACCGGGTGGTGTTCGCGGGGCCCGAGCTACCGGTTGGCGACCCGCGAACGACCGATCCGGCGCACCTCGCGGTGCCCGGGATTCCCCGGCGTCGCGGGATTGCCGCGACGCCGAGGGAAACTCAGTCGGCGAAGACCGGCTTGCGCTTGGTCAGCATCGCCGTGGCTCCCTCGCGGAAATCGGGGGAGCCGAGCAGCTCGCTCTGGCCGGACTTCTCTGCCGCGAGCGCCGCGTCGAGCGCGGTCAGGGTGGCCTGGTTGAGCGCCTTCTTGGTGAGCTCCAGCGCGCGCCGCGGGCCCGCGGCGATCTTGGCGACCGCGGCCTCCACCACCGCGTCGAGCTCGTCGTCGGGCAGCACGGCCGTGAACAGCCCGGCCCGCTTCGCGGCGGGTGCGGGCAGCCGCTCGCCGAGCAGCGCCATCTCCGCGGCCAGCGGGCGTCCCGCGGCGGCGGCGACCAACGCGGCCGCGCCGCCGTCGGGCATCAGGCCGATGTTGATGAATGCCAGCAGCAGGTAGGAATCCTCGCTCGCGTACACCAGGTCGGCGGCCAGCGCGATGCCGACGCCCACGCCGGCGGCCGCGCCCTTGATCCTGGCGACAACCGGAACCGGCGCGTCCACGATGGCCTTCACCAGCCGGTTGGCCGCGTCCATCACCAAGTCGGCGGTGATGCCGCGCTGCGCCTCGCCGGGGGACGCGGCCAGATCCGCGCCGGTGCAGAAGTCGCCGCCCTCGCCGGTCAGCACGATCGCACGCACCGATCGGTGCTCGGCCGCGGCCAGGAACGTGTCGCCCAGTGCGACCATCGTGTCGTAGTCGATGGCGTTCTTGCGCTTGGGCTTGGTGAGGGTGATACGCAGTACCTTGCCGTCCTGCACCGCGGTGAAGCCGGCGGTGGCCGCCGCGGCGGGTTCGGAATCGGTATTGCTCATTTTTCGCTCCTGGTCTGCGATTCGGCGGACGCCGGACCATGAATGGTGGTTAACTTTGCGAATTGTGGTTAACTTATGTGGACTTGTCCGGCGCTGTCAACCAGGCGGCGCCGTCCCAGAACGGAGAGGTGCATGGTCGCGGAACACGGCGAGGTAGACCTCGCGCCCGCGCGGCCCGAACCGAGCGGGGGCAGGACCGGACCGGAGAGCGCCGGGGTGCGCCGCCGCCCCAAGGACCGCAAGGCTCAGATCATCCGGGCCGCCGCGCGTGCCTTCAGCGAACGCGGGTACTACCCGGTCGGCGTCGACGAAATCGCCGCCGACGTCGGTATTTCCGGGCCCGCGCTGTACCGGCATTTCGCGAACAAGTACGCGCTGCTCGTCGCCGCCGCCGAGGAGGGCGCGCGGCATCTGCTCGCCGTCGCGCGCAACGCCGACGATCCCGGGCTGGACCCCGAACCGCGGCTCGACGGCCTGATCAAGGCGATCGCCGAGCACACCATCGACATCCGGCGCGAGGCGGGCCTCTACCGGTGGGAGCGCCGCTACCTGGAACGTGAAGATCGGATCCGGATCCGCAAGATCTACGACGATCTGAACGCCACCCTCGCCGCGCCCATCGCCGAGCTGCGCCCTGACGTTCCCGAAGCCGACCTGCGGGTGCTCGCCGCGTCGGTGCTCAGCGTGGTGGCGAGCATTTCCGCGCACCGCACGGCGCTGTCCGGCGCCCGGCTGCTTCCGTTGCTGCGCGACATGTGCTGGTCGATCCTGCGCGCCGAGCTGCCGCCCGCTCCCGCGCAACCGGAGCAGAGTCCGGTGGCGCGCGGCCTTCCGGTCACCTCCAAGCGCGAACAGCTGCTCGCCGAGGCCATCCGGATCTTCGGCCGCCAGGGCTATCACGAGGCCAGCATCGAGGAGATCGGCGCCGCGGTCGGAATCAACGCCTCCAGCGTCTACCGGTACTTCAGCAGCAAATCCGATCTGCTCGCCGCCGCCTTTCACCGCGCGGGCGACCGGGTCTCGGTCGCCATGACCGACGCGCTCGCCGAGGCGACGAACCGGCCGGACGCGGTACGCCTGATCGCCGCGCGCTACGCCAAGCTGAGCTTCGCCACCCCGGAGATCATGCCGGTCTACTACGCCGAGTTCAGCAACCTGCCGCAGGCCGAGCAGCACAAGCTGCGCGCCATCCAGCGCCAGAACGTCCTGGAATGGGCGAACCTGCTCGACGGCGACCCCGTCGAGGCCCGGTTCCGCGTGCACGCCGCCATCGGCCAGGTCATCGACATCGGCAGGCTCATCCGCTTCGACGCCCGCCCGGCTCAGCTGGCCCGCGTGACGGCGCTGATGGACGCGGTCCTGCTCCCCTCAGCCGCGGCTCCCGTGACGTAGTCGGAACATCGCCTTGGCCGTGCGGAGATGGCGCGGGTGCCGGTCGAAGGTGGCCAGGTTCATCGGGGCGCGGTAGCGCTTGCGCGCGACGGCGAGCGTCCTGCTGAACTCGCGCAGCCCGTGCTCGCCGTGGCTGTGGCCCTGGCCGTACTCGCCGACGCCGCCGATGGGCAGCGCGGGGATGCCGAGGTGGGCGGTGGTCGAGTTGATCGTCACCACGCCGACGCGCAGGGTCTCGGCGAAGTCCTCCACGCTGTGTATGTCCCTGGTGAACACCGAGACCGCGACGCCGTTTCCGGTGGCGTTGATGCGCTTGGCCGCCTCCTCGATGTTCGGCACCCGGTTCACGATCAGCACCGGCCCGATCGCCTCGCCGGTGACCGCGATGCTCTCCTCGGGCACCTCGGCGAGCACGATCGGCTCGACGTAGGGCTCACGGATCGAATCCAGTCCGCCGACCACCGCGCGCCCGCCCCTGGCGAGCGCGTCGCGCACCTGCTTGCGCACCACGTCGACCTGAGCTTCCAGAATCATCGGACCGTAGGAGGCGCGCTTGTCCGCGCCGGGGCGCAGCCGCCGGGCGTGCTCGGCCACCAGATCGAGGAAGTTGTCGTAGACCGAATCCGCGACGTAGGCGCGCTGCAGACCGGAGGGATTCTGGCCCGCGTTGGCCATCGCCCCGTAGACCGCGGCCTCGGCCGCCTCGTCGAGCTTCGCGTCGACGTGCACCACCATCGCGCCCTTACCGCTGCGCTCGACCACCACCGGCGTCATGGACTGGGCGCACAGCGAGATCACCTCCCGCGCACCCACTTCGGAGCCCGCGTAGGCGATCTTGTCCAGCTTGGCCCGGCACAGCGCGGCCGACGTGCCGCCGTCCCCGGTCACCACCTGCAGGACCGGTTGGCTCGGAGCCAGCGCGGCCCAGCTCTCGGCCAGCCACACCCCGACACCGGTGGTCAGCTCGTGCGGCTTGAACACCACCGCGTTGCCCGCCGCCATGGCGTAGGCGATCGAACCCATCGGCGTGAAGACCGGGTTGTTCCACGGCCCGAGCACCCCGACGACGCCGAGCGGCAGATAACCCACCGAGCCTTGCTGATTGCGGCTCAGCCAACTCGAACCGATCCTGCGCCGCCGCAGTGCGCGAGAAGCGTTGCGCGCGGCCCAATCCAGATTCTCGATCGCCAGCATCACCTCGATTGCCGCATCCGCCTGTGGTTTTCCGGTCTCCTCGGAGACCAGCTCCACCAATTCACTTGCCCGCCTTGCGATGCTGCGCTTCCAATCCAGCAGCCATCGCTTGCGGCCACCGAAACCCAAATCAGCCCACCATCTTTCGGCGGCGCGCGCGGCGCGGACGGTGCGATTCAGCTCGCCCGCCCCCATCACGGCGTAATTTCCGACCACCTCTCCGGTGCGCGGATCATGGGATATCAGCACGCTCGATCGGCCCGATCCTCCCGGATGCGCCGCCAAGCGTGGCTGCGCGGACTCGGCCATGGTTACCTCTTTGCAGTCTCGACCCGCCGTGCTCCCACCCGAATCGAGCCGACCCCTGACGGACCGGCTCCCAGCGCGGTCCCGCCACAGACGAGTGAGTGCGTGTATGCCCCCGTTTAGCAGACTATGGTCGCCGTCCCCGGCCGACAAGGCTGCGTCACCGCCCCTGCACTGCCCTTGCCATGCCTCGACCAGCGTCGATTGTGTGCTGTGGGGGTGAGTGGCTCCGAATGTGATCAATCCCACACTTATTCGAGTTCCCATCTGGGTATGGAGTGGTCGCCTGTCCAGGAATCGAGATGCCGGTAACATCACGCCCAGCGGCAGGGATCACCACCCCGACGTACTTCGAGTGCGTCCGGCGATCGGATCGCCGCCCCCGCCGATAGTGGAGAGTTGATGCCCAGCTTGAACCCAGCAGAATCGCCGGCGCGCCAGCCAGACTTGGCGGAGCGCGAACCAGCGGTCCGCGTCGAGGACGTCCGCAAGTCGTTCGGCGACGTGCACGCACTGCAAGGGATCAGCTTCACCGTCGAAAAGGCGAGTGTGCTCGGTATCCTCGGCCCCAACGGTGCGGGCAAGACCACCACGGTCAAGATCCTCTCCACGCTGCTGCGCCCCGATTCGGGCACCGCCGTCGTCGCGGGCCACGATGTGCGCGAGGACCCCGCGGGGGTGCGGCGCTCGATCATGATGACCGGGCAGTACGCCGCGCTGGACGAAAACCTCTCCGGCCGCGAGAACCTCGAACTGTTCGGCAGGCTGATGGGCTTGGGCAAGTCCGCCGCGCGCAAGCGCGCCGACACCCTGCTCGAGGAGTTCGATCTGGTGAGCGCGGGCAAGCGCGCGGTGCGCAACTACTCCGGCGGCATGCGCCGCCGGGTGGACATCGCCTGCGGCCTCGTCGTGCGCCCCGAGGTGGTGTTCCTCGACGAGCCGACCACCGGTCTGGATCCGCGCAGCCGCCAAGGCGTCTGGGATCTGGTGAGCGTGCTCAAGGATCAGGGCATCACGGTGCTGCTGACCACGCAGTACCTCGAAGAAGCCGACGTGCTCAGCGACAACATCATCGTCATCGACAAGGGCACGGTCATCGCCGAGGGCACCGCCGAGGAACTCAAGGAGAAGACCGGCGGCAGCTACTGCGAGGTGGTCCCGCTCGATCCGAAGCAGGTACTGACCGCCGCGTACGCGCTGGGCGATCTGGTGCCCGCCAACGTCACCGCCGAACTCGACGGCGCCGACCGGCTCTCCTTCCCTGCGCCGCACGGCGCGACCACCCTGTCGGAGGCGCTGCGCAGGCTCGACAGCGCGGGCGTCGCGCTGGCCGACATCGCATTGCGCAGGCCGTCGCTCGACGACGTCTTCCTCTCGCTCACCGGACACACGGGCGGCCACTCGTGACCGCGAGCGCCACCGAACCGGCCACCTCCGAGGCGGCCCAGCTCTTCGCCGAACTACCCGTCGCCCGGCCGTCCTCCTTCGCGCAGTGGCGGGCGCTGACCGGCCGCGTGGTGAAGACCATGGCCACCAAGGGCGAGCTGATCGTCGCCTTCGTGACGCCGCTGGTGTTCACCCTGGGCTTCTATCTGCCGCTGCGCTTCGTGATGAAGCTCCAGGGCATCGACTACGCGCAGTTCGTCATGCCGATCATCGTGCTGCAGACGATGGCGTTCACCATGCTGTCCAACGCGCAGCTCGCCGCGTTCGAGGCGATGACCGGCCTGAGCTCGCGCCTGCAGACCATGCCGATCGGCACGCTGGTGCCGCTCACCTCGCGGATCTGCGCCGGCCTCGTCCGTTCGGTCACCTCGTTGACCGGCGCGCTGCTCTTCGGGTACATGATCGGTTTCGAGTTCGAAGCCGGGTTCGGCCAGGCCGTGCTGTTCTGCGTGTTCTCGCTGGCCATCGGCACCGTGCTCGCCATCGGCGCGGACGGTCTCGGCAGCCTCACCAAGAGCCCGGAGCAACTCAGTCAGGCGCTCACCCTGCCGACGTTGATCTTCGGCATGCTGTCCTGCGGGTTCGTGCCGGAAAGCAGCTTCCCCGAGTGGATCCAGCCGTTCGTGCGCAACCAGCCCATCTCGCAGTTCTCCTTCGCGCTGCGCGACATGGCCGCCGACGGGGTGAGCTGGGGTGTGCTGTGGGTGCCGCTGACGTGGCTGATCGGGTTGACGGTGGTGTTCATGCCGTTCGCGGTGTGGGCGAGTGTGAGGCGGTCATGAGCGTGACGCAAACGACGGAATCCGCGGAGAAGGGCACGGAATTCGCGCCGCTGCCGACCGTGACTCCGCGCTCGGAGCAGGCGATCGGCACCTGGGCGCAGCACAGCCTGCTGCAGTGCAAGCGCCTGCTGATCGGGTGGATGCGCGACCCTGCGACCACCATCCAGACGCTGGTCTATCCGGCGCTGACCCTGCTCATGTTCGACGTCGTGCTCGGCGGGACGATCACCAGGAACACCGGCATGGACGCCATCTACGGCCAGGTTCCGCTGATCACCTTGGTGGCGGCCATGTCCGGCGCGGTGGTGAGCGCGCTCGGTTTCAAGGTGGAGAAGGCCACCGGTCTGCTGAGCCGGTTCTGGACCATGCCGATGAATCGCGCGGCGAGCCTGTCGGGCCGGTTGCTCGCCGAGGCGGTGCGGGTGCTGATCACGACGCTGTTCGTGCTCGCGGTGGGCATGGCGCTCGGCTTCCGTTTCAATCAGGGACCGCTGGCGGCGATCGCGCTGATCGGCATCCCGGTGCTGTTCGGCATCGGTTTCGCGGTGCTGTGCACGGCGCTCGCGACCCTCACCGAGGGCGTGCTGCTGGTCAGCCTGATCACGATCGTCAACACGCTGCTGATGTTCTTCAACACCGGTTTCGTCCCGGTGTTCGCCTACCCCACCTGGCTGCAGGACGTGGTCGGCAACCAGCCGATGAGCACCGCCATCGATGCGATGCGCGGGCTCTCGGCGGGCGGGCCGGTCGCGGAGCCGCTGCTGAAGACGATCGCGTGGACGGTCGGGTTGGTGGTCGTCTTCGCGGTGCCCGCGGTTCGCGGTTACCGCAGGGCGGCCGAAACCGCCTGATCGGCATCGGGTTCGGCGGGCCGGTCCAGATCACCTGCCCGCCGCTCGGCCGGTGCCCGAACCTGTGGCTAGTCGTTCTCGGTCGTCATCGGCTCGCGCGGCCTGCTGAATTCGTGACCGACCCAGCGGTTGCGGTTCGTCCAGCCGACCAGGTCGTAGCGCCAGCGGAACGGCCAGGTGTGCGAGACCGTGTTGAACAGCACCGCGCCGAGCGCGGCGTAGTCGTCGTGTGCGGACAGCAGCGCGCGCTGGCCGCGTTCGGATTCGGTGAAGAACGCCTCGAACATGGCGATCGACTGCTCGGTGGTCAGCCTGCCGAGGCCCCACAGCCCGCGCACGCGCATCCAATAGACCAGCCGCGCCCGCCACGGCCACAGCGCGTCGATCGGGTCGCGGCCCGTGCGCAGCGCGTCGATCGCGGTGTCGACCAGGGCGAGTGAATCGGCGACGCTGTAGCCGGTGCAGGGGTGCATCATGCCGCCGCGCGATCCGAACGGAACCACCCGCGCGGTGCCCTTCTTCGGCGGCGGCTGGTCCAGCGGATAGTGGGCGGCCTCGCTCGGTTCCGCGCCGGTGAGCCGAATCCCGTGGGCGGCGAGCCGATTCAGCGTCCGCTCGCGCAGCTCGTGCTGCGGCATGCCGCCGCGCAGGCCGAGGCTGGTCTCCTCGAAGATCACCGTGCCGTCGCCGATCGGGACCGCGTAGAGGAACGACGGCGGTTCATCCGGACCCGCGCCGTTCTCCGGCCGCCAGTCCAGCAGCAGTCCCTCGCCCGCGCCGACCATCGGTGCGGCGGTCGCCTCGTCGACGAAGATGCCGTGCGCACTGGCCGCCCTGCGCTGGCCGAGAGCGGGCAGCCCCCGGGTGTCGAACACCGCCGCGGCCCGTACCACCGCGCCGTCGGCCAGTTCGACCTCGTGCGCGTCGACGCGGGTGGCGCGCCCGGCGATCACCTCCGCGTCGTCGAGCGGCAGCGCGTCGTAGAGACCTTGCTTGGACAGCACGCAGTAGGGGCGGGGAATGCGGTGCTCGGTCTTGGTCCACACCGTCGGCACCTCGATGCGCGACCCGATCGCGCTCGGCGGCAACCACTCCGGCAACTCGTCGACCCAGCAGGAGTAGGTGGGCGGCCAGAGCCGTTCCGGCCGCGGGTCGATCGCGACCACCCGCAGCCCCGCCCGCATCGCCCGGTGGGCCAGCGCCCGTCCGGTCGGGCCGAGCCCGACGACGCACAGATCGGCCGCCCGGCCCGCACCGTCACTCATATCCGCATTCAATCCGCTGCATCGACCCCGGTGCAACCAATCAGGGGCTCACCAGTGTCCAACACCACCGCGCCAGCGAGTCGACTATTTCGGCGTGACCCAGGTCGTGATGTCGGCGTGCACGACCTCGACTCCGTGCTTGTCGTAGATCGACACCGGCACCACGAGGTCCCGGCCCTCGGTGATCTCCGCGAAGTCCGGAATCTCCGCCAGCTTCGCCACCGCGCGCAACCCCGTGTCGGCCTTGGCCAGGTACTGCACGTTCATCGCCTTGGGAATCCAGCGGTGCGTAGTCGGCACCGTGGCCTCGCTGAGCATGCCCATGGCCACCTCGGCCAGGTTGCACGCCGCGATGGCATGGAACGTGCCGAGATGATTGTGGATGCCGAACCACTTCGGCGAGGTCACCTCGCACAGCCCCGGCTCCAGCCGCACCACACTGGGCAGCACCGTGCCGAAGTACGGCACCCGAGCCACCATCCCCAGCGAGAACAGCGCGTGCCCCAGCCGATTGTCCGGCAGCTTCTTCCACCCGCGCAGCGTCGCGGTCTCTGTACCCATACCCACGATCTTACTCAAAAGTAAGTTCCGTACTCCAGAGGTTCCTCGCAGGTTCTTCACACGCCTCGCAGGGGCTGCAACGTCTGCGAGGCGCGCGAATGACCTGCGAAGTCGCGGGATGCGCGGGGGTGATCGGGGTGACAGTGGGGGCGATTTGAAGTGGGTTGGGGGTCTCGGGCATACTGTTCGGGTTGCCTTGCACGAGGTCGTGCCTGTTTCGGTTGAGACAGGGCGTGAACGGTGAGGCGAGCAGTACCCAATCGAGTGCTTCGCCGGTTTCCGGTGTGAGTACGTCCGGGACGTTGTTCCGAGCCTGAGATGAAGTTTTCGGTCCGGGCTGAGGAATAAGCGGTAGGGCGACACGCCCGACCGCGTGTACCGGAGAACCATGACAGATGAACAGCGGCGAGGATCGGGCGTGCCCGGTCGTGGTCTCCTCTGAGACGTCTTTCGTGTGTTCGGGCTGTGCAAATTGAGGGTGGTGCGGAAGCCCGGCTTCCGGATCACGAAGGAAAGCGGAGAAAAGGACACTTAGCGTGGCGGGACAAAAGATCCGCATCAGGCTCAAGGCCTATGACCACGAGGCGATCGATGCGTCTGCGCGCAAGATCGTTGAGACGGTGACCCGTACCGGGGCCCGTGTGGTCGGCCCGGTGCCGTTGCCGACCGAGAAGAACGTGTACTGCGTCATCCGTTCGCCGCACAAGTACAAGGACTCGCGCGAACACTTCGAGATGCGTACGCACAAGCGCCTCATCGACATCCTCGACCCGACGCCGAAGACGGTCGACGCGCTCATGCGCATCGACCTGCCGGCCAGCGTCGACGTCAACATTCAGTGACGGGGACTCGAGACATGACTGACAACAAGAACCGGCCCGCGGCCGGCATCCTGGGTACCAAGCTCGGCATGACCCAGGTCTTCGACGAGAAGAACCGCGTCGTCCCGGTCACCGTCGTCAAGGCGGGCCCGAACGTCGTCACCCAGATCCGCACCGTGGAGCGCGACGGCTACAGCGCCGTCCAGGTCGCCTTCGGCGCCATCGACCCGCGCAAGGTGAACAAGCCGACCTCCGGCCAGTTCGCCAAGGCCGAGGTCACCCCGCGCCGCCACATCGCCGAGATCCGGGTCGCGGACGCCTCCACCTTCGAGGTCGGCCAGGAGATCAGCGCCGACGTGTTCGAAGAGGGCGCCTACGTCGACGTCACCGGCACCAGCAAGGGCAAGGGCTTCGCCGGCACCATGAAGCGTCACGGCTTCGCCGGTCAGGGTGCCTCGCACGGTGCGCAGGCCGTGCACCGTCGCCCGGGTTCCATCGGTGGCTGCGCCACCCCCGGCCGCGTGTTCAAGGGCATGCGCATGTCGGGTCGGATGGGTAACGACCGCGTCACCACCCAGAACCTGTCGGTTCACAAGGTGGACGCCGAGAACGGCCTGCTCCTGATCAAGGGTGCGATCCCGGGTCGCAAGGGCGGCGTCGTGATCGTCAAGAGCGCCGTGAAGGGTGGTGCGCACGCATGACCAGCCTCGAGAAGAAGGCCAACCTGACGCTGCCGGTCAAGGAGATCGGTGGCAAGACCAACGGCACCGTCGACCTCCCCGCGGAGATCTTCGACGTGACCGCCAACATCGCGCTGATGCACCAGGTCGTCGTCGCGCAGCTGGCCGCCGCTCGTCAGGGCACTCACTCCACGAAGACTCGTGGCGAGGTGTCCGGTGGTGGCAAGAAGCCGTACCGCCAGAAGGGCACCGGCCGCGCCCGTCAGGGCTCGACCCGCGCGCCGCAGTTCGCCGGCGGTGGCACCGTCCACGGCCCGCAGCCGCGCGACTACAGCCAGCGGACCCCGAAGAAGATGAAGGCCGCCGCCCTGCGTGGCGCCCTGTCGGACCGGGCCCGCAACGAGCGCATCCACGTGGTCACCGAACTGGTCGCGGGTCAGGCCCCGTCGACCAAGACCGCCAAGAGCTTCCTGGCCGAGCTGTCGGACCGCAAGAAGTTCCTGGTCGTCGTCGGCCGCGAGGACATCGCCGCGTGGAAGAGCGTGGCGAACCTGCAGAACGTGCAGCCGATCGCCCCGGATCAGCTCAACACCTACGACGTCCTCAACAGCGACGAAGTGGTGTTCAGCGTCGAGGCCCTGAACGCTTTCGTTCACGGTCCCGCCGAGGCGGCACAGGAGGAGAGCAAGTGACCACCATCGCCGACCCCCGCGACATCCTGCTGGCGCCGGTCATCTCGGAGAAGTCCTACGGACTGATCGAGGAAGGCACCTACACCTTCGTGGTGCACCCGGACTCCAACAAGACGCAGATCAAGATCGCCGTCGAGAAGGTCTTCGGTGTGAAGGTCACCAGCGTCAACACCGCCAACCGTCAGGGCAAGCGCAAGCGGACCCGCTTCGGTTACGGCAAGCGCAAGAACACCAAGCGTGCGCTCGTGACCATCTCGGCCGACAGCAAGCCCATCGAGATCTTCGGAGGCCCGGTCGCGTAAGCGGGCGGGAATCCAGAAAGCAGAGAAGAACTCATGGCAATTCGCAAGTACAAGCCGACAACGCCGGGCCGCCGTGGCTCCAGCGTCTCGGACTTCGCCGAGATCACCCGGTCCACCCCGGAGAAGTCGCTGCTTCGTCCGCTGACCAAGACCGGTGGTCGTAACGCGCACGGCCGCATCACCACTCGTCACCGCGGTGGCGGGCACAAGCGGGCGTACCGTCTCATCGACTTCCGTCGCCTGGACAAGGACGGCATCCCCGCCAAGGTCGCGCACATCGAGTACGACCCGAACCGGACCGCCAACATCGCGCTGCTCCACTACGTGGACGGCGAGAAGCGCTACATCATCGCGCCGAAGGGTATCCAGCAGGGCACCCCGATCGAGTCCGGCCCGACGGCCGACATCAAGCCGGGCAACAACCTGCCGCTGCGCAACATCCCGACCGGTACCACCATCCATGCGGTGGAGCTGCGTCCGGGCGGCGGCGCCAAGCTGGCCCGTTCCGCGGGCATGAGCATCCAGCTGCTCGGTAAGGAAGGCCCCTACGCCACGCTGCGTATGCCCTCCGGTGAAATCCGTCGCGTCGACGTGCGCTGCCGCGCCACCGTCGGCGAGGTCGGCAACGCCGAGCAGTCGAACATCAACTGGGGCAAGGCCGGCCGTATGCGCTGGAAGGGCCGTCGCCCCACGGTCCGTGGTGTCGTCATGAACCCCGTCGACCACCCGCACGGTGGTGGTGAGGGCAAGACCTCCGGTGGTCGCCACCCGGTCTCGCCGTGGGGTCAGCCGGAAGGCCGCACCCGTAAGCCCAACCGTCCGAGCGACAAGCTCATCGTCCGCCGTCGCAAGACCGGCAAGAAGCGCTGAAGGAGGAGGTAAGAAATGCCACGCAGCCTCAAGAAGGGCCCGTTCGTCGACGACCACCTCCTCGCGAAGGTGGACGTGCAGAACGAGAAGGGCACGAAGCAGGTCATCAAGACCTGGTCGCGTCGTTCGACCATCATCCCGGATTTCATCGGGCACACCTTTGCGGTGCACGACGGCCGCAAGCACGTCCCGGTGTTCGTCTCGGAGTCCATGGTCGGACACAAGCTCGGTGAGTTCGCGCCGACCAGGACGTTCAAGAGCCACGTCAAGGAAGACCGGAAGAGCAAGCGGCGATGACGACTGAGACTCAGAACCCCACTGCCCGGGCGACCGCCAAGCACGTGCGCGTCACCCCGATGAAGGCTCGCCGCGTCGTGGACCTGGTCCGCGGCAAGCGAGTCGAGGACGCTCTCGCGATCCTGAAGTTCGCGCCGCAGGCCGCGAGCGAGCCGGTCGCGAAGGTCGTCGCCAGCGCTGCGGCGAACGCCGAGAACAACCTCGGTCTGAACCCGGCCACGCTGGTGATCTCGACGGCCTACGTCGACGAGGGCGCCACCATGAAGCGTTTCCAGCCGCGGGCCCAGGGCCGCGCATTCCGGATCCGCAAGCGCACCAGCCACATCACCATCGAGGTCGAGAGCGTGCCCACCGCCGGTGCTGCTCGCAGCCGCCGGAAGGGAGGGGCAAAGTAAATGGGACAGAAGATCAACCCCCATGGCTTCCGCCTCGGTATCACCACCGACTGGAAGTCGCGTTGGTACGCGGACAAGCAGTACGCGGACTACGTGAAGGAAGACGTCGCCATCCGTCGGCTGCTGGCCAACGGCATGGAGCGGGCGGGCATCTCGAAGGTCGAGATCGAGCGCACCCGTGACCGCGTGCGGGTGGACATCCACACCGCACGTCCGGGCATCGTGATCGGCCGCCGCGGTGCGGAAGCCGACCGCATCCGCGCCGAGCTGGAGAAGCTCACCGGCAAGCAGGTTCAGCTGAACATCCTCGAGGTCAAGAACCCCGAGTCGGATGCGCAGCTGGTTGCCCAGGGTGTGGCCGAGCAGCTGTCCAACCGTGTGGCGTTCCGTCGCGCGATGCGCAAGGCCATCCAGTCGGCCATGCGTTCGCCGAACGTCAAGGGCATCCGTGTGCAGTGCTCGGGCCGCCTCGGCGGCGCCGAAATGTCGCGCTCGGAGTTCTACCGTGAGGGTCGGGTGCCGCTGCACACGCTGCGCGCCGACATCGACTACGGCCTCTACGAGGCCAAGACCACCTTCGGTCGCATCGGCGTGAAGGTCTGGATCTACAAGGGCGACATCGTCGGTGGCAAGCGTGAGCTGACCGCCGCGAGCGCTCCGGCCGGCGATCGCGATCGTCCGCGCCGCGAGCGGCCGAGCCGTCCGCGTCGTTCCGGCTCCACCGGCACCACTGCGACCAGCACTGAGGTCGGACGCGCCGCCACCGCGGTGGCGGACGCCCCGGCAGAGAAGCAGGAGGGCTGACGCATGCTGATGCCTCGCAAGGTCAAGCACCGCAAGCAGCACCACCCGGGTCGCTCGGGTATGGCCAAGGGCGGCACGTCGGTGGCCTTCGGTGACTTCGGTATCCAGGCTCTAGAGCCTGCCTACGTCACCAACCGGCAGATCGAGTCGGCGCGTATCGCGATGACTCGCCACATCCGCCGTGGCGGCAAGATCTGGATCAACATCTACCCGGATCGCCCGCTGACCAAGAAGCCCGCCGAGACCCGCATGGGTTCCGGTAAGGGTTCGCCGGAGTGGTGGATCGCGAACGTCAAGCCCGGCCGCGTGATGTTCGAAATGTCTTACCCGAACGAGGAGATCGCTCGCGAGGCGCTGCGCCGCGCGATGCACAAGCTCCCGATGAAGTGCAGGATCGTGACCAGGGAGGAGCAGTTCTGATGGCAACCGGTACACCGGCCGCAGAGCTCCGCGAGCTCACCGAAGAGGAACTCGTCTCCCGCCTGCGTGAGTCGAAGGAAGAGCTGTTCAACCTGCGCTTCCAGATGGCGACGGGTCAGCTGGACAACAACCGTCGTCTGCGCGTCGTTCGTCACGAGATCGCGCGCATCTACACGGTCATGCGTGAGCGTGAGCTCGGTCTGGCCACCGGACCCGCTGGCAAGGGAGATGCGGCATGAGCGAAAAAGTGGAAGGGCAGCGCAACAGCCGCAAGGTTCGCAGCGGCTACGTTGTCTCGGACAAGATGAACAAGACGATCGTCGTCGAGCTGGAAGACCGTCACCGGCACCCGCTCTACGGCAAGATCATCCGCACCACCTCCAAGGTGAAGGCGCACGACGAGAACGAGATCGCCGGCATCGGCGACCGCGTTCAGCTGATGGAGACCCGCCCGCTGTCGGCCACCAAGCGCTGGCGTCTGGTCGAGGTCCTGGAGAAGGCGAAGTAATTCCCCGCTCCACGGCGTGAACCTCGAAGGCCCGCTTCCCATTCCGGGAAGCGGGCCTTCGCCGTTCCCGGGGTGCCGGGCCGAGCGCTCCGTCGTCGACTGACGAGCCGTTACTCAGCGATGAGGAGACTTTCGACCTGGGCGGATCTACGGGCTGAACCCGCCTGGAGTCCGATCGCCGCGGGTAACGTACTCGATGAGCGGTCGCGGTGGACGAAGCGGCGGGGAAGCCGGGTCTGCTGTCTACCGATCGGCGGTGGCCGAACTGCGCGCCGATGTGGGGCCGCGCCAGTTCGGAGGGGTGCGATGGGATTCGAGCGGGTGTCGCGGGCGGAGTTGCGTGAGCAGTTGGTGCGCAGCGGGATCGCCGGGGAGGTGGCGACGCCGCGGGAGGGGAATCTGCGGCATTACGGGCGGATGGTGGCCAAGGATCCGCGGTATCAGTTCGGGTTGCGGCTGCGGGATTGGTCGTTCGACGAGACGTTGGCGATGATGGCGCGGTTGTGCGGGGTCGATCCGAATCCGGAGCGCACCAGGGGCGTCGACACCATCGATCCGGATCTCACGATCGACGCACTCGACGCGATGGGGGAGCGTCTCGGCGCCGCGGCCGCCGACGGCGCGACCGTGTTGCTGGCGACCGGGCATCCGGAGACGCTGCTCGGTGTCTACCGGGCGATCGAGGATGCGCTGCGCGCCGCCGGGTGCGCCGTGCTCACGCCTGCGGCGGGCTGGTCGTACGAATCCCGGCTCTGGGAGCCCTCCCCGTATCGCGAAATCGCTTACGCCTCGGGCGTCGCCGCGCTGGTCGGTGCGGACGGAAGGTGGCGGCACACGCACGATCCCGAGCCGATGCGTGCCGCGCTCGCGCACCTCGACGGTGAACTCCCGCGTCTGGTCGTCGCCGACCACGGCTGGGCGGGTGCTGCGGGTGAGGCGGGTATAGAAACCGTTGGCTTCGGCGACTGCAACGATCCTGCGCTCTTCGCCGGATACGACGAGGGCAAGATCGCCGTCGCCGTCCCACTCGACGACGGCCTCGAACCCGGCCTCTACGAGCCGCTGACCGAATACCTCCTGCGCCGCGCGCAACTCGCCTAGCCCCGCGAGCGCGCTTCGCTATCGATCCTGATAGCGCCCCTCTTGCGTTATACGTATACATCTACTTATAGTGTGTCGAGACCGAGTGACGGACAACGCGCACGACGTCATCCACAACCGCACAGCGCCCGGCTACGACGGATCGAATGAGGGATCCGCCGCTAGTTGACCCATGCCTGCATGCGCATCCACGAATGAAAACGGGGACATCATGACCAACGACCAGCACCAATCCGATGCACCGCCCGCGGGTGCTCCCATCGACATCCACAAGGCCGGCGATTTCCAGGAAGTCGACGATTTCCCGGAGATCGTGCTGAAGGCCGGTCCCGGCGGCGGCCGCACCCAGCGCTTCCACGGGCGTCGGCTCATCGAGGCGCGCCAGGTCACCAAGGACGGTATCGAGGTGGTGCGCGTCTATCGGAGCCGTAAAGGCAAATACGTGGTGCAGCGCCAGTTTTCGGAATGGTCCGACTTCGCGGTGTTCACCGACTTCACCCAGGACTGGAGGAACTGGCGCAACATGATCAATATCGGCAACCAGGACTGGGGCGATTTCACGGTCACCGTGGTGGATTCGGTCGAGGAAATGCGAGATCTGGTGCCCGCGAAGGTTTACCGCACCATCGCCGACATCGCCCAGCACGGCACCTCCCAAGACCTCGACATCTGAGCCGATCCCGGCCAACGAAAGGAACGTCCATGTTCGGTCGCCTCGGGCGACTCGTCGTCCACCACCCGTGGAAAGTGATCGGCTTGTGGCTGCTCGCCGCCATCGCGGTGGTTGCTTCCGCCCCCGAATTCACCTCGACCACCGATCAATCCAGCTTCCTGCCATCGCATTACGAGTCGATCGAAGCGATGAAACTGCAGGAGAAGGCGTTTCCGCAGAATGCGGCGCCCGCGGCGCTGATCGTCTTCGCTCGCGAGGACGGCGCGGCGCTCACCGAGAACGACTCGGCCGCGGTGACCGCCGCGGCGGCGGCGCTCGGCGGCCAGAACGTCAAGGGTGTCACCGGAATTCAGGCAACGCCGCCCTCGGAGAACCGGCTGATCCAGGTCATCGCGGTGCAGATGACCAAGGTCACCAACGCCTCCGACAAGACCCAGGGCGACGCGGTGAAGAGCCTCCGTGACAGCCTGAAGGAGCAGGTGCGCGACACCGACCTGAAGGCGGGCATCACCGGCGCCGCCGCCCAGACCCTGGATCAGACCGAGTCCGGTGAAAAGGGCATGGCCATCGTCGGCGCGGCGACCATCGTGCTGATCCTGGCGCTGCTCCTGATCATCTTCCGCAGCCCCGTGATCGCGCTGCTTCCTGTGGTCGTGATCGGCGGCATCTCCAGCATGGTCGGCAGCCTGATCGCCATGGTCGCCAAGGCTTTCGACCTGGAGATGGACGCCTCGATCAACTCCATGCTGGTGGTCGTACTGTTCGGCGTCGGCACCGACTACATCCTGTTCCTGATGTTCCGGTACCGGGAACGTCTGCGCGCGGGTGAGGATCCCAAGACCGCGATGGTCAGCGCCGTCACCCGCGTCGGCGAGGCCATCACCTCGGCGGCCGGTGCGGTGATCATCGCCTTCATGGCGCTGACGCTCTCCAGCCTCGGCATGTTCCGTTCGCTCGGGCCCGCGCTGGCGATCGCGGTCGCGGTGACGCTGGTGGCGGGTCTCACCCTGGTGCCTGCGATCGTCTCGCTGCTCGGGACCAAGGTGTTCTGGCCGTCCAAGGCGTGGCAGGTGGAGCCGAAGGGCGCGCGGTTCGCCGCGATCGGCGCGGCGATGGGTAAGCGGCCCGGCGTGTTCGCCGTCGTCTCCGGTGGTGTGCTGGTGGCGTTGAGCGTCTTCGCCATCGGGTTCAACCCCACCTTCGACATCGGCGCGGGCTCGACCTCCGACGCGTCCGAATCCGTTGTCTACAACAAGGAATTGCTGAAGGGCATGCCCGCGGGCGCGACCCAGCCGTCGGATGTGCTGCTGCACGCGTCGGAGGGGCAGTTGAATCCCGATCAGCTGCAGGGGTATCGCGCGGCGCTGGCCCAGGTTACCGGGGTGGGCGCGGTCGGCGAGCCGATGGTGTCGGCCGACGGAACCATCGCGAACTTCCAGGTGACCCTCGCCGACGCGCCGGAATCCGACGCCGCGCTGGACACGGTCCGCGGCCCGTTGCGCACGGCGGCGCACGACGCGGCACCCGCGGGCACGACGGCGGCGGTCGGCGGAATCACCGCGGTGTACGTCGACTTCCAGGACGCGATGAACCGCGACTACGCGATCGTGTTCCCCGTGGCGGCGCTGCTGATCATGCTCGTGCTCGCCCTGCTGCTGCGCAGCCTGGTCGCGCCGTGGTACCTGATGGCCTCGGTCTTCCTCGGCTTCGCCGCGACCCTCGGTGCCACGGTGCTGGTCTTCCAGAACATCCAGGGAGACTCCGGCGTGATCTTCACGCTGCCGGTCATCATGTACCTGTTCGTGGTCGCGCTCGGCACCGACTACAACATCCTGATGATCGCCCGGTTGCGCGAGGAAACCCGCGAGGGCCGCGACCCGCGGACGGCGGCGGCGCTGAGCGTCCGGCACACGGGACCGACGGTCGCCGCGGCGGGCGTCATCCTGGCGGGCACCTTCGCCTCGATGATGCTGGCGGGCAACAGCATGCTCTCCCAGATGGGCTTCGCGATCTCGGTCGGCATCGCCATCGCCGCCTTCATCATGGCGATGTTCTTCACCCCGGCGATCACCGCTCTTCTCGGCCACCGCGCCTGGTGGCCGGGGCACGGCGATCGCGGCTCGAAGCCAGCTGAAAGCGTTTCGGGCAGGCCGGAGTACGAGTACGCGACGTACACGACCTCGGCCGATGCCACGCAGGTGCAGGCCGTCCGTGACCGTTCGACCACGGGGTACTGGCAGGGCTGACCCACGATCCGAAAGGCTGTTCGTCGAAACTTCTCGGCGAACAGCCCTTTCGGCGTTTCGGCCGCGAACGCGGCGGATTGTCGTGGATCGTGTCAGGCGCGGATGGCGGCGGCGTAGCCGAGGGCCTCGAAACCGCAGCGGAGCTGATCGAGCCATTCGGGATGATCGCGCAGTTCGGCGGGGATGCGGAACTCGATCTTCTTCTTCCGATTGTCTTCGTAGGTCTGCTGCACGAGGACGTTCAGGGTGGTGCGCTCGCCCGGCTCCGTGGGATGGGGCGCATTGACGGTGAAGACCCAGCGGTTGTCACGGCGCAGCGCGAATACCGGTCGCGCGTTGGGAGATTGGAGTGTCGCGCGGACCGCGAAATCGCCCGCGCGGCCGACCAGCCGCCACTGGGCCTCGGCGCGGAAGTGGAACAACTCGGAGAACAGTTCCTTACGCAGTTCGATGTAGTGGTGCGCGGTGGCTATGACGTCGGAGGTGTCATCCGCGACATCCAGTTGCGAGTCGGCGTGGCGGATGAGTGAGCGCTGGCTCTCGAGCCGCTCGCGGATCCAGGGTTGCAGCAATGGCCGGAAAATGTGATCGCCCCAGACCGATTCGGTCTTCTCGACCGCGAACAATGCCGCGTCGATCAGGCGCTCGTACTCCTCCCAGAGGTTCATCGCCCCGCTCTTGTCGCTCACGAAATCCTCCGCGCCCGCTATCGAGAACCCATGCTATGTCGTGGCATGCGACCGCGCAGGCCTCGCTGCGCGGCAACGGTTCAGCCGCTGGTCGCGTAGGGGCGGCGGACCTTGTGCGCGGAGTCGATGACGCGGGCCACCGCGGAGCCGGACACGCCGACCTCCTTGGCGATGCCGGTGCTGGACCAGGACTGGTCGGCGAGGGTGAGGATGTCGGCGATCTGCTCGACCGGCAACTTGGACAGCCCCTGCTCGGCGATGTTCCGCGCGACCAGGCGGACCTCGTCCTCGGCGCTGTCCGGCTCCTGGTCGAGATCGTCGTCCGTGCCGTCCTCCTCGGCGATGGCGCGCTGGGTGGCGAGGACGATCTCGGTGCTGCGCGGACGCCGCGGTTCCGGCTCGGGTTCCAAGGTGAGCTGCTCGGCGGCGCGCTCGCGCGGCGTTGTATCGCTGCCGTTGTCGGCTTTCGCGCCGGAACCGCTGTGCTGCTGCCTGGTTCGAGACCGTGGTTCGTTCTGTTCGGCGTCGGTCGCGGCGCCCTCGCGCGATGGCGTGTCGCTACCGTTGTCGGCCTTCGCGCCGGAGCCGTTGTGATGCTGGTTGGTTCGGACTCGCACTGCTTCGGGCTGTTCGGTGGCGCGCCCGCGCGGTGTCGTATCGCTACCGGTGTCGGCGTTCGCGGTGGAACCGTTGTCCTGCTGGTTGGTTCGGGATCGGACCGGTTCGTGCTGTTCGGCGGCAGTACCGGCACGCTCGCGTGGTGTCGTGTGGCTACCGGTGTCGGTCTTCGCGCCGGAGCCGTTGTTCTGCTGAGCGGTTCGGGATCGGACCGGTTCCGGCTGTTCGGTGTCGGTGGAATCGAGGATCGGCGTGGTGTCGTCGGTGACCGCGTGCTCGTCAGGGGTAGGGGTCGACTTACCGCTGCGGACGGCCTGGAACGCGGCGAGATCGACAGCGTCCGTGGTGTTCACGGGCTCCGCTCCTTCGTCGGTATCCGAGTCGGGATACGAAATAGCTTGCAGAGCATGGGATCCCGCCCACATCGCGGGAACCGTGCGGCCGTTGCCGTTGCCGTTGCCGTTGCCGTTGACCGGCCGGAGCCGGCTCGGTGCGAAGTGGACCGGCTGCGCGGCATCGTTCGCGATATGACCCGAGCGGCCGTTGGACGATCCGTTGCGCCGCGGCGTTCGCGGGCCGTCGTCTTCCTCGGCGAGCCCGCCGGTGAGCAGCGAGAGCGGAACCAAGTACGACAGCCCGCCCATCGGGCCCTGATCCGTAGCGGGGTCGGATCCGGCTTCCTCGGCAAGCGTGGATTCGGCGTCGGGACTGTCGAGCGGCTTCTTCTCGACGTCGGTCGCGAGTGCCACGGAAGTTCTGTCACCGGTGTTCTCGAGTGGTCGCGGCTCGACACCGGACGATCCCGACGCGACTTCGACATCGTCCGGCATTGTGATCGCACTCGGGCCGCCGATCGAATCCAGCATCGGCCCAGCGGTATCCGCCTGCACCCATGGCTCCGCGGACCCGTACGACCCGCGCAACTTCGGCACCGCGGTGTCGTCGACGATCGGCACGCTATCGATGAGCTGGGCGTACCGAGCCGCGACCCACGCGTGCAGCCAGATCACCACGCCGACCATCGCGGGCGCGATCGCGTATTCGGCAGCCCGCCCGAGATCGCCCGAGGCCAGGTGCGGCCCGGTGTTCAGCGCGACGGTGGTTCCCAGCAGCGCCGCCTCGAAGAGGATCACCTTGCCGCGCGGGAGTTCCCGGCCCCACCGGGCGGCGGTCGTCGCGACCACCATGATGGTGATGATCGGGATGGAGATCATCGCCTCGATGCCGTAGCTGAGCCAGTACAGCGGATCCGACATATCGCCGCTCGGGACGAGGTTGTGCTGCACGTTCACGCCGGCCCACACCATGCCGAGGATGACGACGCCGATCAGCGCCCGCGAGGACCATTCGGCGCGCCGATACAGCTGGGCCAGCCGCGCGTCCTGGTTGGCGACGCGGCGCCGGGCCGCCAGCGCACGCCGGTGCCAGCGCGCGTCGGACTCGTCCGCGCGGCGAATCGCGGCCGCGGTGCGCCGGTCGAGCTTCTCGGCGGCCAGTTCGTCCTCGACGGCGCGCCGCCGCTGGCCGCGCCGCTGGCCCCGAATCCATTCCGCGAGTTCGCGTTCCGCGGAGATCTCGGCCTCGGAGAGCACCTCGACCAATGCGGTGTCGTGCTGCAGCGGCAGTTTCCCGCGCGCCGTCGCGACCCGTTGTGCCAGTGCCGCTATCTCGGAATTGCCGGTCGACGGTTCGTCGGGCATCGCGAGCCTTCCCTGGAGCCGATATCGGGCCGATTTCTCGGCGTCGACAAGTGTGCTCGAACATATGTGTGAACGCGATGAGACTAAACCGGCGGCCCGCCGCGGTCAATGCGAACGGCGGCAGTGTTCGGGGCGCCGCGCGTCGGCGCAGGTAGCGCTG
The DNA here is from genome assembly GCF_001613045.1 of Nocardia lijiangensis NBRC 108240. Classification (GTDB taxonomy): domain Bacteria; phylum Actinomycetota; class Actinomycetes; order Mycobacteriales; family Mycobacteriaceae; genus Nocardia; species Nocardia lijiangensis. The sequence continues at coordinate 119,532 of NZ_BDBP01000004.1, forward strand.
GTCGTTCGGGCGAGATCAAGCGTCCTTATGGCACACGGCCTCCAGCAGCACGCCGTCGTACCCGATCCAGAAGGTCGCGAAATAGGGCGGCGGATACTCCGGGAATTCGCGTGGCGGATGGACTATTTCGTCGCCGCGTGAGTCCGCCCATGTATGCACCGCGTCGACGTCGGCGCGCGTTCGCATCATGAAGGCGAGGTGTTGCAGACCCGGTTTCGCGCGCGAATATCCCGGCTGTTCGGCCGGATAGAAGAACAGGTAGGCGCCGACTTTGCCGCGGGCGGGCCGGTAGGCGAACTGGCTGTCGTCCAGCAGGAATGGCTCGTAGCCGACGAGCGGCATCATTTCATCGTAATACGCCCGCGCTGCGGCGAGATCCGTGACGTTGATGCCGAGATGTCCGAGAGGCACGACTCGAACCTATAGCCGCGCCCCGGGACTAGGAAGGATGCTTGACGCGCCAAGCGACGCGACCCGGCGCTAGGCGAGCGTCGTCTGCCAGACGACGGCGGCGGCGAGTGCGCCCGCGCCGTTGACCGACCAGTGCAGGGCGATGGGGGCGAGCAGGCTTCCGCTGCGGCGGCGCAGCCAGGTGAAGACCACGCCCGCGGCGGCGGTCGCGGCGACCGCGAGCAGGATGCCGATGATTTGCCCGACGAGGCCGCCGCCGAGGAATCCGGTGAGCCCGCGGTTATTGGTGGTGAGGCCGAAGGAGGACGCGATGTGCCAGAGGCCGAAGAGCAGCGAACCCGCAGCGAACACCCCACGCGCGCCGTAGACACGATCCAGGGTTCCGTGCAGCACGCCGCGGAAGGCCAGTTCCTCGGGGATGACGGTTTGTAGCGGGATGACGATCATCGAGGCGATGAGCGCGCCGGAGATGGTCGCGTATCGGTCGGCGAGGAAGAACGGGCGCGTCGCAGGCAGCAGCGCCCCGATGGCCACGGCCGTGAGCACGATGCCGACCGCGGCCAGCGCGTACAGCGATCCGCGCCGCCAGTGCCTGGGGGAGAGCCCGAGTTCGGCCCAGCCGAGCCCGCGCCTGCGCACCAGAACCAGCAGGACGACGGCGGCGATGGGGACCGTGACGATGTTGGCCCACGCGGTGGTGAAGTGCGCGATCAGGTTGGTGCCCGCCAGGACGACGATCACGACCGCCACATCGATATAGGCGTGGAGTTTGCCGCGGGCCGGGGTCGCTTCCTCGAGGTCCGTTCGAAACACCCGGCCCAGTGTACGGTCCGGCCCGCGCGCCCCGCCGCCGGTTGAGTGCCTGATCACAGCTGTCGATTGCCCGCCGCGCGCGGGCTCGGCAGGCTATCCTGTGGACAATCTGAATGAAACATGTTTCAGTTTTTTCGCGAAACTGGCCCGTAGGGAACTGGACGGTCGCTACAGTCCGCTCATTCGCACCCGGTGTGCGTTTCGAAGAGGAGTTTCCGAATGAGAAGAACCCAGAAGCGGATTGGTCGTCGGCTCGGCGTCGGCCTGACGACGCTGGCCGCGGCGGGTTGCGCGGCGGTACTGACCGCGCCCTACGCGTCCGCGACAGTCGACGATCTCAGCGTCTCGGCAGGCAACCTGCAAGCGGGTTGCACCTACCAGGTCACCGCGAAGGTGAACCACTGGTTCGAGGTCTGGTTCTACGACAACGCGCTGGTCATTCCTGGCAGCCCGGTCAAGCCCGTCAACGGCGTGGCGACCGTGCAGTGGAAGCCGAAGAAGTCGGGCACCCACACTCTGGCCGCGCTGCAGGGCCTGGCCTACGAGATCAAGGTGAACGTGGCCGAGCCCACCCTCACCGGCAGCGCCACCTGCGGCGCCGGACCTCTGGCTTGGATGGGGTCCTGACCGAGCTGCGCCCCGCGGTGTGAAGAGCCACCGTCGCGGGCGCTCGGGCCGGCCGGCTACCCCTGTTCCGCCGGCCGGCCCGCTTCCGTCAGCCCGACCAGGCGGCGTGGTCCGTCCACGCCTGGAGTGTCCTCGTCGTTTCGAATCGTCGCGGTTCCCCGGTGACCGGATCGGTGAACTCGAGCGACGCGGCCAGCAGTTGCAGCGGCCGGGTGAAATCGTGCACCGGTTTGTCGGTGAGCATCGGGTAGAAATCGTCGCCGAGGATCGGCACGCCGAGCCCGTTCATGTGCAGGCGCAATTGGTGGGTCCGCCCGGTCAGCGGCCGCAGCCGATAGCGGCCCAGCCCGTCGCGGTGCTCGAGCAGGTCGACGACGGTTTCCGCATTGGGTTCGCCCTCGACCTCTTGGGCCGCGAGCACCTGCTTCTCCTTGATGATGCGGCTGCGCACCGTGCGCGGCAGGTCCAGATCGGGCCGATAGGGGGCGATCGCCTCGTACTCTTTGCGCACCGCCCGCCGGTGGAACATGGTCTGGTACGCCCCGCGCCGGGCCGGGTCGACGATGAAAAGCAGCAGTCCAGCGGTCACCCGATCGAGCCGGTGCGCGGGCACCAGATCGGGCAGATCCAATTCCTGACGCAGCCGGACCAGCGCGGTCTGCCGGATGTGCTGACCGCGCGGAATGGTGGCGAGGAAGTGCGGCTTGTCCACCACCAGCAGGTTCTCGTCGCGGTGCACGACGGTGATGTCGAACGGCACGTCGGTCTCGTCCGGCAGGTCGCGATGGAACCACACGGCCCCGCCCGGGACGTACGGTGCGTCCGGCGCGAGGGGTCCCTCGAGATCGACGATCCCGCCCTCGCGCAGGAGTTGATCGATCCGTTCCGGCGCGACCCGGGGAAGTCGCTCGACCAGATGGTCGCGAATCGTTGCCCACTCGCCCGTTTCCGGCAGTCGGAGCCGGGCCGGGTCCAAGCCGTACCGCTTGGGCAGCGGCGGCTGCTGCCTTCTTCTCATCGGCAACAACTCTAATCGCCCCAGGTCAACCGGCCGCGACCGGGCGGTTGACGCTCGGGCGTCGCGATGACGGATGGTTGGGCACGAGGTGGAACTACGCCACCTCGAGACCGGCGCGCGGTGCCGCCATCCGACGGCAGCGCGCCGGTGCGCACGCCCGAATCAGAAGCCGCGCAACCGATCCGGCGTAATCCGAATGGGCACCGAGTATTCCGCGTAGAACTCCTCCGCCGACATCTTGATGTCCACCAAGCCCTCGGTGTACTTCTCCGTGTACGAGGCGATTTCGTCGTCCGACGGCCATTCCTCGACGATGCGCGCCGTCCCGGTCAGCACTACCACTTCGCTGCCGTTGTCGGTGCTGTTGAGGTTCAGCGAGACGCGCGGGTTGTGGACGATATTGCGTACCTTCGCCTTGTCCGGCTGGCTGAACAGCAGGAACTCGCCGTCGCGCCACTGGAACCAGACGGGGTTCGGCTGCGGCGTGCCGGACGGGCCGACGGTGGTGAGCCAGAGGACGAACTCGCGGCCGAGGCGCTCGGCGACTTTGGCGCCGAAGTCGGTACCGGTGTCGACGACGGGCGCGGCGGGGCGATCGGATGCCGTGGTGGTCATGGTGTGGTCAACGTCTCCGGACGCGCCCCGATTCCGGTCGGCGCGGAGATGTCCGAATACCGCGAAATCAGGGCTCGGCGCGTTCGTCGAGCACCATGCGCCGCGCCTCGACGAGGGTCTGCCGCGCTCGTCGGCGCACCCGGCACAGTTCGACGGAGCAATACAGATGGATCTGCATCGCGCGGTGAGCCTGGGCCGCGGAGAGTTCCCCTGGATCGGCGTGGCAATCGGTAATGGCCGAAACAATGTGTGTGACAAACATTTCCACAACCTCCAACTCTGGAGACGGGTAGATAACGGGGAAAAGTAGTTCCCGATCCGGTGTTCCGGAACCGAGACGAAGCGCCGTTCACGCAACTTTCGACGCGGCGTCGGACAGCGGCAAAGCCACGGACTCGCGCGGCCACCGCCGTTCGCCTGCCGTTCCACCGTCGCGGGGAAAGTTAGCCTTACCTATCTTTCTGTGTGAAGATGAGGCGGATTCCGGCGAGGTACGCCAGAACGAGAGGCGAGGACACATGACGGTGGAGGTCACGCCGCACGCAGCGGCGGAGACGGGGAACCGGCCGCCCCGTGCGGTGGCGAAACAACGCAAGCAACAGCAGGCGCTGGCGCGCAAGGAGATTCTCGCGCCGGTGCAGGGGGCGCTGACGCTCGCCAGCATCGTCATGGCGATCGCTTCGGTCTGCACCGTGGTGCCGTTCATTCTGATCGTCGAGGCCTGCCGCGAACTGCTCGACGATCCGGTGGACACCGATCGGGTGTGGCGGCTGTTCGGTCTTTCGATGCTGGTGCTGCTGGTGCGCGCCCTGTTGCAGGCGGCGGCGTTGACCTGGACGCACCTGGTGGACGGCGGCTATCAGCTCACCGTGCGCCGCGCGCTCGCCGCCAAGCTGACCAGGGTGCCGCTCGGCTGGTTCGGCGAGCACGGCTCCGGCGAGGTGAAGAAGTACCTCCAAGACGACGTGGAGGCGCTGCACTATCTGGTGGCGCACGCGCGGCTGGAGTTCGTCGGCGCGCTGCTCGTGCCGCTCGTCTCGCTCGGCTATCTGTTCACCGTCGACTGGCGGCTGACGCTGGTCCTGCTGGTTCCGCTGTTCGTCTACGCCATGGCTTTCCGCAAGATGATGGACCGCGAGAGCATGGACCGCCTCGCGGTCTACACCCGCTGGGAGCGCCGGGTGCAGCAGGCGACCATCGAGTTCGTCGACGGCATCCAGGTGGTCCGCGCCTTCGGGCAGGCGGGCAAGGCGCATCGCGAGTTCCAGGACGCCGTCGACGGCCAGGCCGACAGCTTCGACCGGTGGAAGACGCCGATGATCCGGCTCCAGGCGGTGGCCGACATCATGATCTCCCCGGTGTTCGTGATGCTGGTGATCGTTGTCGCCGGATTGGCGGGCGTCGGCGCGGACTGGCTGGCTCCGCTCGACGTGCTGCCGTTCCTGCTGGTCGGTCTCGGTCTCGGCAGCGCGCTGCTCGGCCTCGGTTACGGGGGACAGGCGCTGCGTGCGGCGGGCGCGGCGGCCGAGCGACTGTACGAGGTGCAGCAGAGCCCCGAACTCGTCTCCGCCGCACCGGTATCCGACGAGCCTGGCGAGCAGGCCGAAGCGGGACGCGTCCGCTTCGAATCCGTCGGGTTCGGCTACCGCGAGGGTCACGAGGTGCTGCGCGACATCGACCTTGAGCTGCGGCCTGGCACCATCACCGCGCTGGTCGGCCCCAGCGGTTCCGGCAAGTCGACGCTGGCCAAACTGCTGCCGCGCTTCTACGACATCGGGTCGGGCCGGATCACGATCGGCGGCCGCGATATTCGCGACTACCCGAGCGACGAGCTCTATCGCACAGTCGGTTTCGTCTTCCAGGATGTGCGGCTGATCCGCGGCACCGTCCGCGAGAACCTGCTGCTCGCGGAGCCGGACGCCGACGACGCCGCGCTGGAGCGGGCGGCGCGCGCCGCCCAGATCCACGACCGCATCCTCGCGCTGCCCCGTGGCTACGACTCCGAGATCGGCGTCGACGCCACACTCTCCGGCGGTGAGGCGCAACGGCTTTCGGTGGCTCGTGCGTTGCTCGCCGATACGCCGGTGCTGGTGCTGGACGAGGCGACGGCCTTCGCCGACCCAGAATCGGAGGCGGCCGTGCAGGACGCGCTCGCCGCGCTGGTGGCCGGGCGCACCGTGCTGGTCATCGCGCACCGGCTGCACACCATCACCGGCGTGGACCGGATTCTGGTGCTGGAGAACGGCACCCTCGTCGAACAGGGCGATCACCGCACCCTGTCTGCGGCGGGCGGTACCTACCAGCGGCTCTGGGAGATCAACGAGGCGGCCCTTGGCGCGGTCTCGCTCGTGGAAAGTGAGACAGCCCGATGATTCGCAAAGTGCTCGGCCTAGTGCCCGCCGAATTCGCACCGCTGACACCGCGATTGCTCGCCGCGATCCTGGCGCAGGCGATCAGCCAGGCGGTCGCGTACCTGCTGCTGGTTCCGGTGCTCGAGGCACTGTTCGACGACGACCTCGGACGCGCCTGGTTCTGGGCGGCGCCGATGCTGGTCGCGGTCGGCGCCGTCGTGGTGTTCGGCTACCTGCAGGCCTCGCTCGGTCTGCGTATCGCGGTGGGCATGCAGCGCGGCCTGCAAACCCGGCTCGGCGATCACCTGAACGCGCTGCCGCTCGGCTGGTTCGAAACCCGCAGCTCCGGGCCGCTGTCGCGGGTCACGGTGGAGAACGTGCGCGAGATCCAGGGCGCCGTCGCCTATCTGCTCGCCAAGGTGGTCACCGGCATCGTGGTCCCGCTGGGCGTCGCCGTCGGCATGCTGTTCATCGACTGGCGGATCGCGCTGACCATGCTGCTCGCCGCCCCGGTGCTCTTCCTCGTCAACGGCCTCGCCAACCGCGCGTATCAGCGGGCCGATCATGGCATGCACGCGGCGGCGGCCGAAGCCGATTCGCGCGTGGTGGAATTCGCGCAGGCCCAGCCGGTGCTGCGCGCGTTCGGCGCCGTCGGATCGGGCAACAAGGCGCTGGACAGTGCGCTGCGGCAACAGCGTTCGGCCAACACCAGGATGGTCTTCACCTCGGTGCCGAGCCTGATCGTCTTCGCGCTCTTCGTGCAGGCCGTGTTCCTGGTCCTGGTCTACGTGGTGATCGCCCGGGTGACCGACGGCGCCGTCTCGGCCGCAGGCGCGATCGCGCTGATCGCGGTCGGTTCGCGGTTCATCGAGCCGTTGAATCAGGCCGCGCAGCTGGGCAACGGCCTGCGCTCGGCCGCCGCCGCGGTCGACCGGGTCACCGCGCTGCTCGTGGAAAAGGCGCTGCCCGCTGCGGATTCGCCGGTGACACCGGGCACGCCGACCGTGGTCTTCGACAACGTCAGCTTCGGCTACCGCCCGGGCGAGCCGGTGCTCTCCGACATCACCTTCAGCGTCCCGGCCGGGACCACGACCGCGATCGTCGGCCCCAGCGGCGCGGGCAAGACGACGCTGCTGCGGTTGGCCGCGCGGTTCTACGACGTGGACGCCGGACGGGTCGCCGTCGGCGAGCACGATGTGCGGGAACAGCCTTCGGAGACACTGCTGAACCAGCTGTCGCTGGTCTTCCAGAACGTCTACCTGTTCGACCGGTCGGTGTCGGACAACATTCGGATCGGCCGCCCCGAGGCCACCGACGCCGAGGTGCGCCGCGCCGCCGAGGCCGCGCGGGTCGACGAGATCGCCCAGCGCCTGCCGGACGGCTACGACACCGCCGTCGGCGAGGGCGGCGCCGCGCTGTCCGGCGGTGAGCGGCAACGGGTCTCGATCGCCCGCGCCCTGCTGAAGGACGCGCCGATCGTGCTGCTGGACGAGGCGACCAGCGCGCTGGACCCGCACAGCGAGGCGGTGGTGGTGCGCGGCGTGCACGAGCTCACCAGGGACAAGACCGTGATCGTGGTAGCGCACCGCCTGGCCACCATCGCGCACGCGGATCAGATCCTGTTCGTCGACGGCGGTCGCATCGTCGAGCGCGGCACGCACGCCGAGCTGCTCGCGCAGGGCGGTCGCTACGCCGACTTCTGGAACGAGCGCAGTCGCGCGTCGGGCTGGCGGTTGGAACCGGCCGGCATCTGATCCGGCGACAACGAGAACGGGCCGCCCCGGAGTGTTTCGCGGCGGCCCGTTCGGTTCTGGACCCGGCTGACGCTGTCGGACGCGTCCGTTCTCAGTCCGCGCTCGGACAGTGCGAAGGCGGAGGTACGCACAGTTGGCGCAACCGGACGGAGTCCGCCCTAGCCCCGCGCATGGCCGGAGCGAAGGCAGAGATACGCCTACTTCCAGTAGGCCTGGTACTTCAGCTGGGTCTTCGGCAGATGGTGGGTCTGCTTGAGCGTCTTGACGATCGAGCGGGTGGTGTGGCCGTCGCAGGCCACCCAGGCGAAAGCGTCCGCTGCGCAGGAAATCTCCTGGGCTTGTTCGCGCAGCAGACGGCCGTCGTCAACGCGCTGGAGCCAGGTGAGCTGGTGGTGCGGCTTGTTGCGGACCGGCAGGGTCTGATCGGATTCGTACTGCCACTCCAGCCAGACGCGGGCGGGCGCGTCGCCGATCGCGTCGAGCAGCGAGTTGATCGCGGGCAGCGAGGCGGTGTCGCCGAAGACCAGGTATTCGCTCGGCGTCGTCGCAGGCAGCTCGAACTTCGACCCGAGCACCGACGCCTCGACCTCGTCGCCGACCTTCGCCCGCTGCGCCCACGTGCTGGCCGGGCCGGTGTGCACCGCGAACTCGATGTGGAAATGGTCGTTCGCGGGATCCTGATCGACGGCCGTGTATGCGCGGTGGTGCAGCTTGTCGGTCTCCGCGTCCGGGATCCAGAGCCGGATGAACTGCGTCGGGTGCACCGGGTGGTCGGCGAGCAACCCGCCCGCGGTGAACCCGATCCGCTGGTATTTGTCGGTGATCGCCTCGGTCGACGTCACGCGCAGTCGGTAGTCATCGGCGCGCCACACCTTCATGATGACGCCGTTTGCCCCTCGTCCCATGGGGCATAAGGTTAGCCTAACGAAACTGGGTTGTCGCCTGGTGGTTGCCGATCGGTGGTCAGCGCCCGACGATTCCGCCCCGAATATCGCGGTGTGCCGCCGCCGTTGCCACCACGTCGGCACGCGGCCCGCCCAGCGGTTCGCTGAGAAACGCCACCACGATGTCCGCGGCCACGTGCTGCGTCGGGCCCGGTCCCCGCGATCCGCCGATCACTTGCGCCGCCGCGAACCGGCCCGGCCCGGAGAGGAACAGCGGCACGTCGGTGAAGCTGTAGTGGTTGGCGTCGCCGATCTCGAAACGGAAGCCGCCGGCGCCGAGCCTGCCGAGCAGCGCGGCGTTGCGCTCCAGGAAATTCGCGGAATGTCCTGTCTCGTCGTGCTCGCTCTCCATCAGCAGGAAGGGTTGGCGCAGCGTGCGATTGGGCAGATGGCCATACAGGGTGCCGTCGATGTTCGCGGCGGCGCGGATGCGATCGTCGTCGGCGGCCGCCGCGGCCGCGGCCGCACCGCCGAACGAATGCCCGATGGCGGCGATGTGCTCGGTGTCGAGACGACCGGACAGACGCGGGCCGAGCGCGCCGGGCCGGTCGAGTTGATCGAGGACGAACCGCAGGTCGGCGGCCCGCACCGCCTGCTGCTCGGTCATGTACCGCTCCCCGGCGGCGTCGTCGGCCGGGAAGTCGCCGACCGGCGTCGCGAGGCGGCCGTCGGCGAGTTCGACCACAGCAGTCTCGTAGGGGTGATCGACGGCGAGGATCACGAACCCGCGGCTGGCCAGCTCGGCGACCAGCGCGGTGTAGAACGCGCGCGGCGCACCGTATCCCGGCGAGAACAGCACCACCGGCCAGCGGTCACGGTCGCGGGCGAGAGATGCGCCGTAGTCGCCGTGTGTGTCGATGTGGTCGTAGCCGCGCATGAGAAAGCTCGGGATCTGGCTCACCTGCCGCGGCAACTTGCCCAGTCCGTCGAGGTATCGTGAGCCGCTTCCAGTCGCCTCGGCCGCGGGATACCAGGCCTGCGCGATGACGTTGCGGTGGTCGGCCGGGTCGTCCGTCGCGGTTTCCGGTCGGCCCGGATCGACCCAGCGGAATGTCTCGGTGCCGACCGGATACGGCCCGCTCGGCGCGGGCAGCGTCGGCACCGGCGGCAGCACCCACGCGAAAGCCGCTGCGACGACCAGCAATCCGATTCCCACGCGCGCCGCGACCCCGCCGAACCGCCCGCTCGGCCGGGCCGCGACGAACCACGCGGTGGCCACCAGCAGCAGATACGTCGGAAGGAACTGCCAGTAGAACCCTTCACGCAGCCACTGGACGGCTGCCACGAGCGCCACGGCGCCGAGCAGCCCCAGCGCGGGCGCGCGCCCGATCCGCTCGGTGCACATCACCGCCACCGCGCACACGATCGCGGCCAAGGGAATCACCGCATTGATGAGCGACATAGCTGCCTCGTTTCCACTCGGACAACGGATTCGAGGTCGAGTCTGGCGCGCGATCGGATCGTTGCGCGTCGGCAGCAGGTCGCAAGGTGATCATCCGGAGGGATGACCACGGAAACTACTTCCAGTAGGCCTGCGACTTGATCGCGGTCTTGGGCAGGTTGTGGGTCTGCTTGAGCGTTTTGACGATCGAGCGGGTGGTGTGGCCGTCGCAGGCGACCCAGGCGAAAGCGTCTGCCGAGCAGGCGATCTCCTGCGAGTGCTCGCGCAGCAGGCGGCCGTCGTCGACGCGCTGGAGCCAAGTGACCTGGTGGTGCGGCTTGTTGCGGACCGGCAATGTCTGGTCGGATTCGTATTGCCATTCCAGCCACACCCGGGCCGGAACGTCACCGATGGCGTCGAGCAGCGAGTTGATCGCGGGGAGCGAGGCGGTGTCGCCGAACATCAGGTATTCGCTCGGCGCGGTTTCCGGAAGTTCGAAACTGGAGCCGAGCACCGACGCGTCCAGCACGTCGCCGACCGCCGCATTGATGGCCCAGCGCGCGGCGGGACCGTCGTGCACGGCGAATTCGATGGCGAACGTGCCCGCTTCGGGATCGGGGTCCACCAGCGTGTAGCCGCGGTGGTGCAACTTCTCGGTCTCGAGGTCAGGGATCCACAGCCGAATCCACTGGGTGGGGTGCACCGGATGGTCGGCGAGCAGGCCGCCCGCGTCGAAGCCGAGCCGAATGTATTTGTCCGTGACGTATTCCGTCGCGGTGACGGTGAGCCGGTAGTCCTGACCGCCCCACGCTTTCACAATGACGCCGTTGAAACCTCTGCCCATAGAGGTGAGGTTAGCCTAAGCTGGGTTGAATGTCATGAGGTACCCCGCAACGACGTCGGCCCCCGCCGTAGCGGGGGCCGAATCGTGCACGCGCCTGGTCAGCAGCCCTGACCGACGAAGTTGCCGATGGTGCAGACGGATTCGCGGCTCAGCTTCCAGGTGCCGTCGATCTGCTTCCAGGTCAGATCGAAGGTCCACGGCTCGTAACCCTCGGTGGCGGTGTACAGCACCGCGGACAGGGTGTCGCCGTTGACCGAAACCGGGCCGGTGACGTCCCAGCGCCAGCTCGCCGGAGCGATGGCGATCAGCGCGGCCGCGGTGTCGAAGGCGGGCAGGCCTGCCTCGCCGTTCTCCAGCTCGGCGGCGCGCGCGGCGCGCGACGCACCCGCGTTGAACAGCAGCGCCATCTTGGCGCGCAGTTCACCGGTGCTCGGCGCCTTCGTGAGCAGCGGGGCGGTGATCGGCGCGGCCTCGGCGATCGCGGCGGTGGTGACGGTGCCGAACGCGCCGACCAGGGCGGCAGCGGCAAAGGCCACCGCGCCCAGCTTCTTTCGGGTGCTGATCATGAAGTAATTCCCATCGTTCTCGTGCCGAGGAGCTCCCCGCTGTGGGGATCGACACTGCGGTTCACTGTAAGGTAAGCCTATGCAAACATGAAGGCGGGGGTTCGTCGATGTGGGCGCGAACACGGATACGCGCGATGTGAGAGTGGGAGAACCGGTGGAAACACTTGTGGTGATCGGCGCGGGTCCGAAGGCGATGGCCGTCGCCGCCAAGGCGCACGTACTGCGCGAACTGGGGCTGCCCGCACCGCGGGTCGTCGTGGTGGAAGCGCAGACGGTGGGCGGCAATTGGCTGCCCAGCGGCGGCTGGACCGACGGTCAGCACCGGCTCGGCACCAGCCCGGAGAAGGACGTGGGCTTCCCGTACCACTCCACCTGGGCGCGTGGCCACAACCGCGCGATCAACGAGGCCATGACGGCGTTCAGCTGGACCTCCTTCCTGGTGGACCAGGGCACCTACGCCGAGTGGATCGACCGTGGGCGTCCGAGTCCGCAGCACCACGTCTGGGCCAAGTACCTCCAGTGGGTCGCGGCGCGTACCGATTTCGAACTCGTCCTCGGCACCGTGCGAACCATCGCCGCCGCGGCCGACGGCTGGCTGATCACCGCGGTCGACGCCGACGGCATTCCGACCGAAATCGACGCCGACGCACTGATGATCACCGGTCCTGGCCGCAGCGAGAAGGCGCTCGCCAAGCACCCCAAGGTGCTCAGCGTCGCGGAATTCTGGGACCTCGCCGGCAAGCGCAAGCTGCCGGTCTCCTCGCGCGCGGCCGTCATCGGCGGCGGCGAGACGGCCGGTTCGGCGCTGGACGAACTGGTCCGCCACGGCATGCTGTCCATCTCGGTGATCTCTCCGATGGCCACGATCTACACCCGCGGCGAAAGCTATTTCGAGAACTCGCTGTTCAGTGATCCGATCAAGTGGGGCTCGCTGAGCACCGAGGAGCGCAGGGACGTCATCCGCCGCACCGACCGCGGCGTGTTCTCGGTCCGGGTGCAGGAAAGCCTGCTCGCCGACAACCGGGTGCACCACATGCAGGGCCGCGTCGTGCGAATCGCCGATCATGGCGACGGCGTCGCGCTGACGCTGCGCAACGAGATGCGCCCCGATCAGATTCACAACTTCGACTTGGTTATCGACGCCACGGGCGGTCAGCCGCTGTGGTTCGTAGATCTGTTCGACGCCAACGCCTCCGACCTGATCGAGCTGGCCGTCGGCGGGCAGGTGACACAGGCCAGGATCGAGTCCTCGATCGGCTACGACCTGGCCGTGCAGGGCTTGGACGCAAAGCTGTACCTGCCCAACCTCGCCGCGCTGGCGCAGGGGCCTGGGTTCCCGAATCTCAGCTGCCTCGGCGAACTCTCGGATCGCGTGCTGCGCAGCGAATCGGTGCGCCCGGCGCGCGGCGCGCGGGTCGAGTCGAGCGCCGCAGACAACCGCCAGCTACTCTAGCGAGCCTAATATAGGATAGCCTCAGCTTACTTCTACGAAGGGTGCACCTCTCATGCGCGTCGTATCGTTCGGCTTCCAGACCTGGGGCCGGCGGACCTTGCAGGCTCTGATCGATTCCCGGCACGAGGTCGTCCTCGCGGTCACCCATCCGGCGAGTGATCATTCGTACAAGGGGATCTGGGGCGACTCGGTCGAGGAGTTGGCGCGCGAGCACGGCATTCCGGTGCACCTCACCGAGCGCGCCGACGCCGAGACCATCGACCTGGTGAAGCGCGTCGAGCCCGACGTCATCGTGGTCAACAGCTGGTACACCTGGATGCCGCCGGAGCTGTACCAGCTGCCGCCGCACGGCACACTGAACCTGCATGATTCGCTGCTGCCGAAATTCACCGGGTTCTCGCCGGTGCTGTGGGCGCTGATCAGCGGCGCCGCCGAGACCGGGTTGACCATCCACCGCATGGACGAGGGTTTGGACACCGGCGACATCATCGTGCAGAAATCGCTTCCGATCGGCCCGGCCGCCACCGGCACCGAATTGGTACTGGCCGGAATGGATCTGATCCCGGAGGCGCTGAACGAGGCTCTCGACGCCATTGATTCGGGCACCGCGGTGTGGCGTCCGCAGAACAAGTCCGAGCGCACCTTCTTCCACAAGCGATCCGATCGCGACAGCCGGATCGACTGGAGCTGGCCGGCGGTGGACTTGGAGCGCTTCGTGCGCGCGCTGTCCGCGCCCTACCCGCCCGCCTTCGGCTACTACCGGGGTCAGCGCGTCGAGGTGCTCGCTGCCACGGTGTCGGAGGGCTGCTACGGCGGCACGGTCGGACGTGTCGTGGTGCACGAGGACGGCGCCGCCGTGGTGTGCGGGCCCGAGGCGTTTCGCGGGAACAACCGCGCTTTGGTGATTACGCGGGTGCGCACGGCCGACGGGGTGGAGCGATCCGCTGCCGAAGTCTTCGCGCGCGGCGGATATTTGACCGACGCCCCGGAGTGATCTTCACGACGTGACAGGTGGGTCGCGAGAGGGATCTCGCGGCCCACACGTGTATCCGGCGGCTGTTCGAGTCGCTGTTTCTGTTCGCGCGACCTCGATCCCGAGTGGCGAAGTTACCCTAGCCTTACATCAGTAAGGTTACCCTATGCTAACGTCGCTGGGTTAGCGTTGCCCGGCCCGTCGCCAGTTCGAGGACGGAGTCGAGCGGCTGGCGCAGCGATACCGTGATGCAGGAGCCGTAATGCCGAAAACCCTTGGTTGGATTCGCAAATTCCACAAGCCGAGCTCGGAATCGAGCCCGACGTTGCTGATGTTCCCGCACGCGGGCAGCGGCGCCTCCGCCTACCGCACCTTCTCCAAGGCGCTGAGCGAGAATTTCGACGTCGTGATCTTCCAGTACCCGGGCCGTCAGGACCGGGCGGCCGAGCCGATGCCGACGACCCTGCCCGAGGTGGCGGCGGGCGCGCTGAGCGCGTTCCTGGAGTCGGAATACCACCGCGGCGAGCCCATCACGGTCTTCGGGCACAGCATGGGCTCGATGGTCGGGTTCGAATTCGTCCGCCAGGCCGAGGCCGCGGGCGTCGAGGTGAACCTGTTCGGCGCCTCGGGCGCGGTCGCGCCGTTCCGGGTCGTCGACATGCCGCAGCACCCCACCGAGGACGAGGCGCTGCTCGATCATCTCGCCGGGCTCAACGGCACCGGCGCGGATGTGCTCGGCAGCCGCGAGATCATGCGCATGACGCTTCCCGCCCTCAAGGCCGACTACGCCGCCTTCGACCGCTATGTGTGCGGGCCCGAGGTGAAGCTGCGCACCAGGCTGCACGTCATGGGCGGCTCCGACGACGAGCACGTCACCGCGCGGCACCTGCAGGAGTGGGCGACGCACAGCGAGCGGGACATCACCGTCACCCTTTTCGACGGCGGGCATTTCTACCTGAACGACCACGTGGACGGCATTGCTGAATTGCTGACGTCCGAAGTTCTTTCCGCGAGATAGTTCGCGAATTCGCACGTTAGGTTTGGCATGGCACGCTCTGTTTCGGGGGACGAAGATCACATTGTCATCGCCGGTATGGCGGTGGAAGCGCCGGGGGGCGTCGACAATCTGGACGATTTCTGGTCGGCACTCGCCGAATCGCGAGAATTGATCGGACCTTTTCCGCGCGACCGGGAATGGCCGCTACGCGAAATGTTCGCCCTCGACCGGAACGAAGGCTGGGGCTCCGTGCCGGACGCCGGTGGATTCCTTTCCACCGCAACCGAATTCGATCCGCAATTCTTCGGAATCACGCCGCGTGAGGCGGTCGCGATGGATCCGCAGCAGCGGGTCGCGTTGCGGGTGGCCTGGCGCGCGCTCGAACACGCGGGCATCAATCCCGGTGCGCTGGCGGGTGACGAGGTCGGCTGCTTCATGGGCGCCTCGTTCTCCGAATACGGCCCGCGCGCGGGAGAAGTCAACGAGTACAACGGCTACCGAGCCGTCGGCACCGCGCTCGGCGCGGTCGCCGGGCGCATCTCGCACGGCCTCGGCCTGGTAGGGCCGTCGATCACCGTGGACACCGCGTGCGCGTCGTCGCTGACCGCCGTGCATCAGGCCGCCGCTGCGATCCGGAACGGCGAATGCGACTGGGCGCTCGCGGGCGGCGTGTGCGTGATGGGTTCGCCCGGCGCGTTCTACGAGTTCGCCAAGAACAACGCGCTGGCCGCGGACGGCCACCTGCGCGCCTACTCCGCGAGCGCCACCGGAACCCTGTGGGGCGAGGGCGCCGGAGTCGTCGTGCTGGAACGCGAGTCGCGGGCCCGCGAGCTCGGCCACCGCGTGTACGCCAGGGTGCTGGCCACGAGGGTCAACCACAACGGCAAGGGCGCGCCGATCGCGGTGCCGAGCGCGCAGGCGCAGGAAGCGCTGGTGCGCAAGACGATCGACGCGGCAGGCATCGACCCGAGCCTGGTCGGCCTCGTCGAGGGGCACGGCACCGGAACGCCGGTGGGCGACCCGTTGGAGCTCACCGCGCTGTGCAAGACCTACGGCACCGATACCGAGCGCGGGCCGCGGCTGGGTTCGGTGAAGACCAACGTCGGCCACGCGCAGGCCGCCGCGGGCATGCTCGGGCTGATCAAGGTGCTGCTGTGCGGCGCCAACGGCCACATCGCCCCGACACTGCACGCGGGCGATCCCGCCCCCGCGGTGGATTGGAGCGCGACCGGGCTGCGTCTGGCCACGAAGCTCGAGCCGTGGCAAGCGCACGAGGGCTTCCGCTACGCCGCGGTCTCGTCGTTCGGCGTCGCTGGCACGAACGCGCACGCCATCCTGGCCATGCCGGTTCTGGAGGATATCGATGCCTGATTACCGTCTCCCGGACGGCGCCGTTCCGGTGCTGCTGTCCTCCGACACCGCCGACGGGCTGCGCGCCGAAGCCGCCGCCGTGCTCTCCTACCTGGAGCGCCACGAGCGCGTGACGCCGGACGCCGTGTCGGACATGCTGTTCCGCACCAGGATCGCGCGCCGCCGCCGCGCGCTCGCGATGGTGCGCACCCGCGACGACCTGTTCGACGCGCTGCGCGCCGTCGTCGCGGACGCCCCGCACCCCGCGGTGGTGAGCACCGTCGGACTCGCTTCGCCGCGCCGCGTCGGTTTCGTCTTCCCCGGTCAGGGCAGTCAGCGGCCGGGCATGGGCCGCTCCTACTACGAGAACTCACCGGAGTACCGCGCCGAGGTCGACGCCTGCGTCGAGATCCACGAGCAGCGCTACGGCCACATCGCGCCGTTCCACTACTTGCTCGGAAACGAGGGCGAATACCAGGACACGGTCTGGGAAGTGCAGCCCGCCTTGATGTTCCACATGTCCGGCTTGGCCGCCATGTGGCAGGCGTACGGGGTGCGCCCGGTCGCGACGGTCGGCCACAGCCAAGGCGAACTGGCCGCGGGCTGGGTGTCGGGCATCATGACCCGGCGCGACGCGGTGCTGGCCGTAACCCACCGGGCGCGGTTCGTGGACGAGGTCGTGTACCCCGAGCAGTACTCGATGGCCGTGCTCGGCATGGACCGCGAGGCGTGCGAGGCGCTGCTGGCCAGGCATTCCGGCTGGGCCGAGCTCGCCGTCGTGAACGCGCCGCACATCCTTGCCATCTCCGGCGACCAGGACACCGTCGCCGAGATGGTGGCGATGGCCAACGCCGCGGGGAAGTTCGCCAAGGAGATCAAGGTCGCCTACCCGGCGCACACCACGTTCCTGATCAAGCTCCGCAATGAGATGGAGTCGGTGCTCGGCGACGAGATGAGCGCGCCGACCTTCTCGCCCACCGACATCACCTGCTACGGCGGCACTCTCGGCGGTCCGATCACACCGGACATCACGCACCGGCAGTACTGGTACTGGAACCTGCGCAACCGGGTCCGCTTCGACCGCGCCGTCGTGGCCGCCACCGCCGAGGTCGACACCTTCATCGAGGTCGCCGAACACCCCACGCTGCAACTGGCGCTGCAGGAGAACCTGGCCACCGTGCCGGACGACCCGGCAACCGGACCGCGCGACTTCCAGGTGCTCGGCACCTCGCGGCGCACCGCGGTCGGGCTGGAGGATTTCACGCGCAACCTCGCGACCCTTGCCGTGCACGACCTGAACTACGACTGGCAGAGCCTGCGAGTGGCGGGCTCCGCCGTCCGGCTTCCGCTGCCGAACTTCCCGCACACCCAGATGTCGCCGAAGCGGCTGTGGGCACCGTATCGGTCCGCGGAGACGGCGGGACCTGCCGAGGTCGCGCCGGTTCGCTTGGCGGAGAACTGGACTCGGCTCTCCCGGCGCACGCTGACGCCGCCGCGCACGGTGGCCGTCGTCGACCGCGACGGTCGCTGCGCCGAGCTGTCCGCCGCGCTGCGCGAGCGCGCCGAACGGCACGGCGCGTCGGTGACGATGTTCGATGGTTCGCCCGTCGAGCAGGCCGACACGGTCGTGGTGCTGTTGCCTCCGAGCAGCGCGCAGGACGAGGCGGCCGCGGTCGCCGAGTTCGCCGACTTCGCTACCGATCAGGGCTGGCTCGCGGCGCTCGGCCCGCGCGTCACCGAGTGCTGGCTGGTTACGGCGGGTGCGGAAGCGGTGGGCGAGAACGAGATTCCCGCGCTCGCCGCCGCCGCGGCCGGTGCGGCCTTCCGCTGCGTCGCGCTGGAGCGCATCGGCGTCACCTTCCGCCGCATCGACCTGCCCGCGGACTACCCGGCGCTGGAGCAGAAGCTGCCCGCCGACCGGATCCTGGAAGCCCTGCACCTGGCGGGTGAGCCCGAACTCGCGATGCGCGACGGCAAGCTGCACGCCAAGCGACTCGCCGTGGCCGAGCAGGCCACGACGGCCGCCGCACCCGATCTCGCCGAAGTGCTGATCGTCGGCGGCACCGGGCACGTCGGCCTGGAGTTCTGCGCGCAGTTCGTCCGCGACGGCGCGCGCCGGATCACTCTCGTGAACCGCAGCGGCGAGACTGCCGCCCTGACCGAACGGCTGCGCGCCGTCCGCGCGCTCGGCGACACCGAGATCGACGTGTTCGGTTGCGATATCAGCGATCCCGCCGCGGTCGCCGAGCTGGCCGCCCGGTACGCGGACCGCCCGGTGAGCCTGCTGGCGCACGCGGCCGTGGACTACGTGTACTCCGCCGCGACGGACGCCGACGCCGCGGCCGTCGCCCAGGCGGGCGCCGCCAAGGTGGTCGGCTTCGGCGAGGTGCTGCGCGCCCTGCCGATGACACCGGCCGCCACCGTGCTGCTGTGCTCGTCCTTCGCCGCCACCCTCGGCGGCTGGGGCCAGGCGCTGTACGCGGGCACCAACCGCATGCTCGACGCCATGGCCTGGCGGCTGCGCGCCGAGGGCCGCGCGTGCACGTCGGTGCAGTGGGGTCTGTGGGTGCTGCCCGCCGCGGCCGACGCGGCGGTCGAGGCCAGGATCGAGGGCTCGGGTCTGCTGCCGATGGCGGCGGCCGGCGCGGTGGCGGCCGGGCTGGCCGACACCTCCGCCAACAGCCTGGTGCTCGCGGCGGACTGGTCGAAGCTGCGCGGCGTCACCGAAACCGTCGGACTCGAACCGGTTTTCGCCTCAGCGCTCGACGCGCTGGCGGAACTGGCTCCCGCTCCCGCTCCCGCGCCGACCGCACAGGCCGCCGAGCCGGTGCGCGCCGAGACCGCCCCGGCCCCAGTGGTTTCCGCGCCGTCGCTTCCGGAAGCGGGCTTCGCCGAACGTATCCGCAAGGAGCTGGACCGCGTCATGCTCTCCGACGGCAGCGAGGCCATCGACGGCACGGTCCCGCTGGTCTCGCTGGGCATGGACTCGTTGCAGGCGCTCGATCTGCGCAAACGGCTCAAGGCCGAACTGAACCGCGACCTTCCGGTCGCCGCCATTCTCGGCGGCGCGTCCCTGGATGACGTCGTGTCGCTGATGTCCGAGAACAAAGGCTGAGGAGTCCGCTGGAATGTCGGAGACCACGCAGGCGCCCGAGCGCAAGGCGGCGCCGCCGCAGATCGAGGATGTGCTCGCCCTCAGTCCGTTGCAGGAGGGCCTGTTCTCGCTCGCCAAGCTGGCCGGTGACGGCGACCTCTACAACATGCAGTTCGTGATCGAGGTCGGGGGCCCGGTCGACGTGGCGCTGCTGCGCCGCAGCGTCGAGGCGATCCTGCGCAGGCACGCCAACCTGCGCGCCGCGTTCTGGGACCGCGACGTGCCGAAGCCGGTACAGATCGTGCCCACCGCGGTGGAACTGCCGTGGTTCGAAAGGGCTGCCGACGAAAGGGAACTCGAGGCGATCGTGGCCTCCGAGGCCCGCCACAGCTTCGACCTGTCCCGCGGTCCGGCATTGCGCGTCGCGATGGTCGCTCTGCCCGACGGGTCGCACCGGATGATCGTGACCGCGCACCACATCCTGATGGACGGCTGGTCGCTCGGTGTGTTCTTCCGCGAGCTGTTCGCGGTCTACGAGGCGGGCGGCTCGGTGGCCGCGCTGCCCGCGCCGCGCCCCTATCGCGACTACATCGGCTGGCTCGCGGCCCGCGACAACGAGGCCACCCTGCGCGGCTGGGCCGATTACCTCGCCGATGCCGACCCGCTGATTCTCGCCGACCGCTCCGACGCGGCGGTGAACACGATCGTGCCGACCATCCACAAGGTGGTCCTCGACGGCGCCGACACCGACCGGGTGCAGCGCTGGGCCCGCGCGAACGGGCTGACCATGAACACGGTCGTCCAGTTCGCGTGGGCGATCGTGCTCGGCAGGCTGACCGACCGCAGCGACGTCGTCTTCGGCACCACCGTCTCCGGCAGGCCGGACGAGCTGGCCGGTGTGGAGACCATGATCGGCCTGTTCATCAACACCATCCCGGTGCGCATCCGGCTCGACGAGCTGGATGCCGCGGGCGGGGTGGCGAGCGGCTGCGCCCAGTTGCAGCGCGCGTCGGCGACCATGCGCGACAACGGATATCTGAGCCTGTCCGCTATCCAGCGGGCCACCGGGCGCGGCGCCCTGTTC
The DNA here is from genome assembly GCF_001613045.1 of Nocardia lijiangensis NBRC 108240. Classification (GTDB taxonomy): domain Bacteria; phylum Actinomycetota; class Actinomycetes; order Mycobacteriales; family Mycobacteriaceae; genus Nocardia; species Nocardia lijiangensis. The sequence goes on from NZ_BDBP01000004.1 coordinate 139,807, forward strand.
GACACGCTCTTCGTGTACGAGAACGCGCCGGTCGCCGATGTGCTGCAAGCGATAACCACCGCGGACGGCACCACGTTCCGGCCGACCGCGTCGGAGAGCCTGACCCACTACCCGCTCGCGGTCGTCTCCTACCTGCTCAACGGCGAGCTGGCCGTGGTGGTGGAGGCCGTCGAATCGGTGCTCGGCGAGATCTCGCCCGCCGACCTCGGCGCACGCCTGGTAGAGGTGCTGCGCCAGCTGCCCGACATCGGTGACGCGGGCCAGGATTCGCTCGACGTGCTGCTGCCGGGGGAGCGGCCGCAACCGCCCGCCGCCCCGGCCGCTGACGTGCTCGGCGTGACGGTGCCGGAGCTGTTCGCCCGCCAGGTGGCCGCGACGCCGGACGCCTTGGCGCTGAGCACCGAGAACGAGCGCTATACCTATCGCGAGCTGTCCGACGCCGCGCTGCGCCTCGCCGGTGGGCTCGCCGCCCGCGGTATCGGCGCCGAAGACGTTGTCGCCCTGGCGATGCCGCGTTCGGCCGAGTCCATCGTGGCCATCCTCGGTGTGCTCGCGGCCGGCGCGGCCTACGTGCCGGTCGACATCACGCTGCCCGCCGCGCGGATCGAATCGATTGTGCGTCAGTCGAATCCGCGCCTGATCCTGGTGGACGGCGCGGGCGTGCCCGCACTCGCCGAGATCGAGTCGCTGCCGCCGGTCGAGGCGTTCGGCGCGGTCGTGACCGACTCCGCGGCGCTCACCGCCCCGGTCGCCGGGCACCCGGAGCAGCGCGCGTACCTCATCTTCACCTCCGGCTCGACCGGAGAACCCAAGGGCGTCATGGGCACCCACGCCGCGCTGGCCTCCTACTTCGCCGACCACCGCGACCGGGTGTACCGGCCTGCGACGGCCCGGCTCGGCAGGCCGCTGCGGATCGCGCACGCCTGGTCGCTGAGCTTCGACGCGTCCTGGCAGCCGATGATCGGCCTGCTCGACGGTCAGTCGAACCACCTGTTCGACGCCGAGGAGATGCGCGACGCGCACCGCCTGGTCGACGGGATCGGCAGGCACGACATCGACATGATCGACACCACGCCGTCGATGTTCGCCCAGCTGGCCGCCGCGGGCCTGGTGCACGAGGGCGGCGCCGATCTCGCGGTGCTCGCCCTCGGCGGCGAGGCCATCGGCGTGCCGCTGTGGAAGCAGCTGTGCGCCTTGCCGGATACAGCGGTGCACAACTGCTACGGCCCCACCGAGACCACGGTGGAAGCGGTGGTGGCGTCCGTCTCCGACCCGAAGGCGACGCCGACCATCGGCTCGCCCACCACCGGAATGACCGGCTACGTCTTCGATTCCCGGCTGCGTCCGGCGCCGCACGGCGTCCTCGGCGAGCTGTACCTCTCCGGGTCGCAGCTGGCGCGCGGCTACGCGGGCAAGCCGGGCATCACCGCCGAACGCTTTGTCGCGGACCCGTTCCGGCCCGGTCATCGCATGTACCGCACCGGAGACCTGGTGCGGCGCTTGCCCTCCGGCGATCTCGCTTACCTCGGCCGCGCCGACGACCAGGTGAAGATCCGCGGCTACCGCATCGAGATCGGCGACATCGAGGCCGCGCTGCACGCGCTGCCCGGCGTCCGGGAGGCCGCGGTCCTGGTGCTGCGCCGCCCGAGCGGACCGGTGCTCGTCGGCTTCGCGGTCGGCGCGGAACTCGAATCCGCCCGGCTGCGCGCCGAACTCACCGATCGGCTGCCCGGTTACATGGTGCCGCACCGCATCCTTGCGGTCGGCGGACTGCCGGTCACCAGCAACGGCAAGCTCGACGCGCGCCAGCTCGAGGCGCTGGCGAACGCCGCGCTGGACAGCGCCGCGGCCAGCACCGCGCCGACCTCCGACACCGAGCGCGCGCTGTGCGCGACCGTCGCCGAACTCACCGGCGGCGCTGAGCCCGGCATCGACGACCATTTGGTCGAGCTGGGTCTGGACAGCATCGTCGCGATCTCGCTGGTGAACGCCTTGCGCCGCAAGGGCATCGCGACGAGCCCGCGCGCGGTGCTCACCGCGGGGTCGATCCGCGAACTCGCGGCGGCCATCGACGCGGGCGCGGGCGCCGAGCAGACCGGCGCCGTCGCAGAGTACGGCTCCGTCGGCCAGGTGCCGATCCTGTCCTGGATGCACGAGCACGGCAACTACCGCAGGCTGGCGCTGAACACCCTGCTGGAGCTGCCCGCCGATATCGACGGCCCGCGCCTGGAAGCGGTGCTCCAATCCCTGCTCGACGGCCACGACATGCTGCGCGCCCGATTCGTCGAGACCGCAGCCGGATACGACGTCGTCACCCGCGAGCCGGGTGTGGTGCGCGCCGCGGACATCCTGACCAGAATCGAAGCGGGCCCGAACTTCCCGACGGAACTCGGCACGCAGGCCCAAGCCGTCGCCGACGAGATCGACCCGCTCACCGGCGATCTGGTGCGCGCGGTGTGGTTCACCCGCGCCGACGCGCCGGACCTGCTGCTGATCGATATCCATCACCTCGCGGTGGACCCGGTCTCCTGGCACATCGTGTGCGCGGACCTGTCCGCGGCCTGGGACCAGCTGTCGGCGGGCACGCCGGTGGCCGAGCTCGCGCCACCGGTCGAGTACACCGCGTACCGCACCTGGGCCGAGCGGACCCGGGCCCGCGCGGGCAGCGCCGAGGTCGCCGCACAGCGCGACTACTGGGTCGCGCAGACGACCGCGCCGGACCCGGTGCTCGCCGCCCGGCGGCCGGACCCGAGCACCGATACTTGGTCCTCCTACCGGGTGCAGCCGCTGTTCACCGCGCCGGAGACGACCGCCGCGGTGCTCGACGCCCTCAGCGGCGAGTTCGGCGTGCGCGAATTCCTGCTCGCGGCGCTGGCCGCGACCCTGACCACCTGGCGCCGCGAACGCGGCCAGGACGCCAGTGGCGGCGCGTACCTCGCGATGGAGGGCCACGGCCGCGAGGACGAGGTGCTTGGCGACGGCATCGACACCGCGCAGACGGTCGGCTGGTTCACCAGCGTCTTCCCCGCGCGCTTCGGCGCGGGCGCGGACGCGGTGGATGTGGCTGCCGCGGAACAGGATCCGGCCGTGGCACGGGCGCTGCTCGATTCCGTCGTTGCGACGCTGGCCGCGGTGCCGAACAACGGTGTCGACTACGGCGTCCTGCGCTACCTGGAGGCCGACGCCGAACTCGCCGCGGCTCCCGAGCCGCAGGTGCTGTTCGACTACCTCGGCCGGATGGACCTCGCCGTCGCGCGCAAGCCGTGGTCGCCGGTCCACGAGGTGGAACTGTTCACCCAGTTGCCGACCGCACCCGAACCCGATTTCCCACTCCGGTACGCCATGGACGTCATCGCGGGCGTGCAGCCCACCGACGCCGGGCCGCAGCTGGTCACCCTGCTGCGGTGGAGCGATGCCCTGTTCTCCGCCGCCGACGTGGCACGGCTCGCCGAGATCTGGCACGCCGCCGTCGCGGCGCTGGCGCACGCGATCGCGCCCGTCGCCGTCGGCGGACCGCCCGCGACGTCCGCGTGAACCCGGAACCCCAAGCCCGTCAGCTGAATCGAAGGACCACCATGTCAGACGACATTCTCGAGCGGCGTAAGCAGCTGCTGCAGCGCCGATTGCGCGAAAACGACGTGAAGGCGGCCGCGCCCGCTCCGGTGCGCACTCGCACCAGCGGCGAGCCGAGCCCGCTGTCGGACGCCCAGCGGCGCATGTGGTTCGTGCAGCGGCTCGACCCGGCCGACACCACGCTGAACGTGTGCGTCGCCTACCGGCTGACCGGAGCGCTGGACGCCGAGCGGTTGCGCGCGGCCTGCGCCACCGTCCTTGCCAGGCACGAAGTGCTGCGCACCACCTACGGGGTCGACGCCGACGGCGAGCCGTTCCAGGTGTCCCGCGACGCCGCCGAATTGCCGTGGCAGGAGCACGATCTCAGCGATCTGGCGGAGGCGAGCCGGAACCTACGGGTCGAGGTGCTCGCCCGCCGCGAGTTCGCGCGTTCTTTCGACCTGAGCACCGACCTGCCGCTGCGCGCGACGCTGGCCCGCACCGCGGCCGACGAGCACGTGCTGATCATGGTCGTGCACCACGTCGGCTGGGACGACGACTCGTGGCCGGTGTTCTTCGCCGAGGTCAACGCTGCCTACCGCGGTGACGACCTGCCGGAGCTGCGTGCCCAGTACGTCGATGTCGAGGTCGGCGCGAGCGCGGCCGACGCCGACGCGGCGGATCTGGCTTGGTGGCGCGAGACGCTGACGCCGCTGCCCGAGCGCCTCGAGCTGCCGAACAAGGCGGCGGTGGCCACCCCGTCCAAGAACGCCGACAAGCGCACGCGGCCGCTCTCGCCGGAGCTGATGGCGCGGGTCACCGAGCTCGCCCGCGAGCACTCGGCCACGCCGTTCACGGTGCTGCTCGCCGCGTTCCAGGCACTGGTGCACCGATACACAGCGGCCACCGATTTCCTCGTCTCGGTGCCCGTCGTCAACCGGCGCGCAGGTGCGGAGGGGCTGATCGGCTACTTCGGCAACGCCGTGCTGGTCCGCGCGGACCTGGACAGCTCCGCCGATTTCGCCGCGCTGCTGGAGCGGACCCGCGTCGCCTGCGTCGGCGCGTTCGGCCACCAGGGCGTCGGCATCGACCGCGTGGTCCGCGAGGTCGGCCCGGAGCGTGTCGCGGGCCGCGACGCGATGGCGCAGCTGGTGCAGCTCAGCTTCAGTGTGCGCGGCGAGGCCAACGGCTTCGACCTGGCGGGCGTCGAATCCGCCGAACTGCCGCTGGGCAGCGGGGTGGCTCAGGAAGAACTCGGCCTGATGGTGGTGCTCGACAGCGCGGGCGCGCGGGTCGAGGCGACCTACCTGGTCGATGCCCTGGACGAGCACCTGGTCACCCAATTCCTCGACCACTACGTGCAATTGCTGGACAGCGTGCTGCGCGACACCCGGCTTCGCCTGCGCGACATCGACATTCTCGGCGACGCCGATCGCGCCGAAGTGCTGGCCGCCTCGCACGGCCCGCTCGCCGAAATGCCGGCGACCACCTTGGTCGCGATGTTGGAGGAGCGCGTCGCCGCGGCGCCCGACCATGTCGCGGTGGCCTCCGACGACGTCCAGCTCACCTTCGACGCGCTGAACCGGCGCGCGAATCGGTTGGCGCACTGGCTGATCGGCCGCGGCGTCGGCGCGGAGGACATCGTCGCGCTGCGCATGGCGACCTCCGTCGAATTCATCGTCGCCACCATCGCCGTGTTCAAAGCCGGTGCGGCCTACCTGCCGATCGACCCGGCGTACCCGGCCGACCGGATCGAATACCTGCTCTCGGACGCCCGCCCCGAGCTCGCGCTCGACGCCGAAGCGCTGTCCGCCGCGGAAGGCGATGCGCAGGACCGCCCCGACACCGACCCGACCGATGCCGACCGCCGTGCGCCGCTGCGGCCGTCGAACACGGCCTACGTCATCTACACCTCGGGCTCCACCGGCAAGCCCAAGGGCGTGCCCGTCCCGCACGACGCCATCGCCGAGCACATTGCCGGCTTCAACGCCGAGTGGGACCTCACCCCGCAGGACCGGGTGCTGCAGTCGACCTCGGTGAGCTTCGACGCTTCGCTACTGGACATCTTCGTCACACTGACGGCAGGCGCGCGGGTCGTCGTGCCGAAGCCGAACGCCTACCGAGACATCCCGTACGTCGCGGATCTCGTGACTCGCCAAGGCGTTTCGGTGCTGCACATGGTGCCCTCGATGCTGGCCACCTTCCTGGTGCTGCCCGAGGTCAACGACTGGCGCACGCTGCGCCACGTGCCGGTCGGCGGCGAGGCGCTCCCCGGTGAGGTCGCCGACCGGTTCGCGACCCAGTTCGACGCGGAGCTGCGCAACCACTACGGCCCCACCGAGGCCGTGGTGTGCTCGACCCACATGCCGGTGGAAGGGCCGCAGGGCACCGGGATCGTGCCGATCGGCTTGCCGAACCAGAACGTGTACGTCTACCTGTTGGACGAGGCGCTGCAACTGGTGCCCAACGGCGTCGTCGGCGAGATCTACCTGGGCGGACGCCAGCTGGCCCGCGGCTACCTGCACCGCCCAGGCCTGAGCGCCGAGCGCTTCGTCGCCGACCCCTTTCTGTCCGGCGAAAGGCTCTACCGCACCGGCGATCTCGCGCGGCGCAACGCGCACGGCGAGATCGAGTTCGTCGGCCGCGCCGACGAGCAGGTCAAGGTGCGCGGGCATCGCATCGAGCTCGGCGAGGTCGAGGCCACCGTCACCGATCATCCCGGCGTCGCGCACTGCGTTGTGATCGTCACCGAGCACGAGTCGCTCGGACCGATCCTGGCCGGATATGTGGTTCCTGCGCCCGGCGTCGAACTGGACCTGGACACTGTGCGCGCGTTCGTCGGCGCGCGGCTGCCGGAGTATATGGTGCCCGCGGCGCTGACCGTCATCGACGAGGTGCCGCTCACCGCGCACGGCAAGCTCGACAAGCGGGCGCTGCCCGCGCCGGAACTCGCGGTGGCCCGTAGCTATCGGGAACCACGGACCCCCACCGAAATTCGCGTCGCCGCGCTCTACGCCACCTTGTTCAACCAGGACCGGATCGGCGCCGACGACTCGTTCTTCGAGCTCGGCGGTCACTCGCTGCTCGCGGCCCGCCTGATCACGATGATCCGCGCCGAATTCGGCATCGAGATCGATATGCGCGTGCCGTTCGACAAGCCGACCGTCGCGGGCCTCGCGGCCCACCTGGTCGCCTCGTTCCTGGACGAATTCGGTATCGATCTCGACGAACTCGGCGAGACCGAGGCAATCGACGCCGACCAGACCGCCGCCGCGGACGTGCGCACCTCGTCGCGGCCGGAGCTGGTACGCAGAGAGCGGCCCGAGCACATCCCGCTGTCGTACTCGCAACGCGCGTACTGGCTGCAGCGGCGCATGGAGGGCTCGATCGACGGCGAGAACGTCACCTACCCGATCCGGTTCGACGGACCGATCGACCACGCAGCGCTGTTCGCCGCGATCGACGACGTGGTGGCCAGGCACGAATCGCTGCGCACCACGTTCCCCGAGCACGAGGGCACCCCATACCAGCTCGTGCACCCGGCCGGGCACGTCGAGGTGCCGGTGCTGGATCTGCACGGCAGTGCGGAAAGGCTCGAGTCGGAACTCGCCGCCGACGCCGACTACGTCTTCGATCTGCAGGCGGAGCCGCTGCTGCAGCTGCGCCTGCTGGTGCTGGACGAGCGAACCAGTGTGCTGTCGATCCTGATGCACCACATCATCGCCGACCGCCGTTCCTGCCAGATCTTCGTCGACGACCTCACCGTGGCCTATCGCGCCCGGGCGCGAGGCGTGGCTCCGGACTGGCCGGAACTCGCCATTCAGTTCCCCGATTTCGCGATGTGGCAGCGCGAGGTGTTCGACCGCGGACCCGACCGCGCCGTCAGTGCGCTCGGTCAGGCGCAATTGGATTACTGGCGTGCGGCGCTGGCCGGGCTGCCGGACGAGATCGCCGTCGGGCACGACCGGCCGCGACCGCAGGTGCTGGGGCGCAACGGCATCGCCACGGAGCGCACGGTGCCCGCCGCGATCTGGGAGAAGGCCAGGGCCACGGCCGAGGCAGCGGGTGCCACGGAATTCATGCTCTGCCAAGCGGTGGGCGCGGTAACGCTGAATGCGCTTGGTGCCGGCGACGACCTGGCCATCGGCGCGGCCGTCGCCAACCGTATCGGCGCGGCGACCGACGACCTGATCGGTCTGTTCGCCAACGTAGTCGTGCTGCGCAACGACGTCTCGGGCGACCCGACCCCGCGGGTCGTGCTGGACCGGGTGCGCGACGCGGCGCTGGACGCGATCAGCCGCCAGGGCGTGCCGTTCGAGCGACTTGTCGAGACCATCAACCCGCCGCGCTCGCTCGCGCGAAACCCGCTGTTTCAGGTGATGATGCATGTCCGGCATCGCCAGGCACCGGTGGCGTTCAGCGCGGACGGGGCGACAACGGTGCGCGATATCGCCAAGTTCTACGACGTGTCGTTCATGGACTTCCACTTCGACTACACCGTCGATATCACCGGTGACCTGATCACGCGCGTCGTGGTCAATCCCGACCTGTACGAGGCCGCGACCGGCAAGATCTTCGCCGACGTGATCACCCGGGTATTCGAAGCGTTCGCCGAGCAGCCCGACCGGGCGCTCACCGAGCTGGAAGTACGTGCTGGCCAATGGGATCCGTCCAGGTCGGTTGTGCACATGATGCCCGTCCCCGCTCGTTCCAGCGATGGCGAGAGTGAAGCGCCGCAGACCGATACCGAGCGCACCCTGATCGCCATCCTCGAGGAACTGCTGGAGATCACCGACGTCGGCCGCGACGACGGGTTCTTCGGCCTCGGCGGCGACAGCGTCATCGCCATCCAGTGGGCGGCCCGCGCGGGCGAGGCGGGTCTGCCGCTGACTCCGCAGCTGGTGTTCGAGTACTTCACCATCGCCGAACTGGCCGCGGCGGTCGACGAGGCCGCCGCGAACCCACCCGCCGAAGACGGTGGGGAGGACAAGCACCGGCACGAGGCGATGTCGGTCTCCGGCCTGGATCAGGACGCACTCGCCGCGCTGCAGAGTTCCTGGGCGGCGCAGAGCTGATGCGGACCGGTCGGCCGGTCTCCGATCGGCCGACCGGGGTGTCTGGCGCGGCGCTGGAAACGACCGATAGCGTCGGGAGCAATGAATTCCGCCCTGAACATTGTCTCGAATCGCACGCCAGGACCGGCCGACCGCGCCGGGTTCGCGCCGTGGTGACGGCGCGAACTGTGGCGGGGTGTCCGGCGTGAGCGGCGCTGCGCCGATGTGGCTGATGGTGCCGGTGTTCGTCCTGCAAGCCTTGGTCACCCTCGGCCGGTGGCTGCTGGTGAACGACACGCACGCCGACGAACTCATCAACCGGGCGTTGAGTTTCAGCGCGGTGTGCGTGTTCTCGGCGCTCTGGGATACCGATCTCGGTGCCGACGGCTATCCGAGCAAGGTCTTTCTCGTCTGCGGTGCGCTGGCGCTGGCCAGCGTGTACGGATTGGCCGAGTTGTTCGACGGCGCCGACTCCGCGGCGGTCCGCCGCAGGCAGTGGGCGTACGACTTGCTCGCGGTGAGCGGTGCGGTGTCACTGTTGCTCGGTGACGGTCTTGCCGCACCCGCGACGTGGTGGCGGACCACTCTCTGGGTCGCGATCTTCCAACTGCCGATGGCCGCGGCCGGGGTGCGCACCGTGCGCGCGTGTCTGCGCGAAATGCCGCGCACCCGTTCGCGGCTGGAGCGAATCGCCTACTCGGCGCTGCTGGTGACCGCCGCCTACTGGTGCGGCGCAGCCTTTTTCGCCGCGGCGACGTCGGTATTCGACGGCGTCACCTACCCGACCCGGTGGACCGTGACCTCGTGCCTTGTCTACCTGTTCGTCACCACGCTCACGGCCATTCCGATGGTCCGAGCCTTCGGTGCGCGCAGTGGACTGGACCGCACCGGGCGGGAACTACGTACTTTGCACCCGCTCTGGCGGGACCTCACGGCCGCCGTTCCGGAAGTCGTGCTGCATCCCGCGGCCGGACGGATCACCGAACCGGACTCGCGCCTCTACCGCATGGTCGTCGAGACCAGGGACGCGCTACAGCACCTGCGGATGTACATGCCGCGGGATGACTCCGGCGAGCTCGGTATCGCGGCCTACGCGCGCCGGATCGCGCAAGCCGTCGACGCCAAGGCGGCCGGCGCCGCACCGTCGGCGGAACGGGCGGCGCGGGAGAATCCGTACGCGGGCCAGGATTTGGACGCCGAACTCGGGCACCTGCTCGAGCTGGCCAGAGCCTGGCCGGGCGCGGTCAGCGAGCCCGTGCGGGCGAACCGACGATAACGCTGCCGACGTTGCACTCTTCGAGCTCGTTCACGCCCGCGGCGGACACGAACGCGGCGGTGTCGCTGAAGCCCTGCGCGCAGGCGCCGAGACCCATCGCGGTGGCCGCGAGGTAGACCGTCTGCATGAGCACGCCGACGTGCTTGAGGATGCTCGCGTAGGCGACCTGCTCGTAGGTCCACATGACCCGCCCGGAGCGCGCGGCCATCGCCAGCACCAGCTGCGGTTCGCCGCCGTCGACCAGGGTGGCCGAGGTGGAGCGGATCAGCTTCTGCACGGCGGGCGAGTCGACCGGGGCGACGGGCCGCAGCACGTGGTCGAACGAATCATAGTGGTACATCCCGGGTTCCAGGCCCGCGACGTTACGCACGATCGGGTACAGCTCCAGCTCGTACACGCTGCCGCCGGACGGATACGGGCGCGAGGTGAGCTCCTCGCCCTCGGTGACCTGCCGGACCGAACGGGTGCGGGCGGTGCGGTAGAGCAGCTCGGCGAGCTGGTCGATCGTCATCGGCGCGGCGTCGTCGAAATCGCGGCAGGAGACCCGGTCTTCGAGCACGTCGGTGAGGCTGGGGTCGGCGACGCGCAGCTTGTCCAGGTCGGGCTTCGCCAGCGGGACCGGGGTGCCCGGGTAGTTCGGCTTGCGCGCGGGCGGCTGCGGGAAGGACGGCTTACCCCACTTGGTCGGGCCGAAGTGCTCCCAGGTGATGGTGCGCGGGCCGAGCGTGCTGCGGCGGTGGAACCACAGGTCCGGCGCGCTCCAGCTGCGGGTGGTGAACTCGCGCTCCTCGGCCGCCGGATCGGCGACCAGGAAACCGCACCAGTGCAGGTCGGCGGCGAGCTGGGACTTGATCGCGATGGGCAGCGTGGAATCGGCCGCGCCCGGTCCGTCCAGCAGCGCGAGCAGGCGCGGGTCGTGGATGCGCAGATCGCACCAGGCCAGCGGATGCTCCAGCACGAAACCCTCCGAGTCACGGTGCAGCACCGCGAATTTCGACAGGGTCGCCGACCACGGCAGCGCGCTCGTCGGCCGGGCGGGCGGGTTGGTGAAGGGCCGGATGGTGTAGAGATCGCGGCCGCCGTCGCGCACGGTGACCGACAGCCAGCCGCCGTCGGTCAGCTGCTCCACCAGCTCGCCGACCTCGACGCCGCCGCCAGGGCCCGCCATCTCACCGAGCGTGGACGGGCCCTGGTTCAGCGTCTTCAGCGCCTGCACCTGGGCCGCGCCCAGGCCGGTGAGCTTCTGGTTGTTCGGCGGATTCAGCAGGACCGCGCCCGTGGGCACGGTGACGCAGGTGACGCCGTCGCGCAGGGCGAACCGGGTCTGGTCGGGATACGTGACGGCGGACACCGGCAAACTCCTCTTGCTTCTTACGTTTTCGCTTTTACTTCGCGGCGTTGGCCAGCGCGGGCGACAGCTTGTCCAGGATGAACGGGATGGACAGCACGGTCGGCTGGTTGACCGCGGTGATCTCCTGCGTGGTGAGGAAGACGACCGCGTCCTTCTTCACTGCGGGCAGGTCGGCGTAGCCGGGCAGCTGGCGCCACTTCTCGTCCATGCCCGCCGAGTAACCCGCGAGCAGCAGGTCGGAGGTCAGCTCGTTGATGCGCTCCGGGGACAGCGCGACGCGGCCCTGGTTGGCGGGCAGGTCAGCGAGGTTCTTCGGGATGCCGAGACCGATTTGCGCAAAAACCTTGGCAGAGCCGTCGTTCGGGTCGTTGAGCACCATCAGCTGGGTCATACTGGCCAGCCAGGTGCTGGCGAAGGTCTTGCCCTTCAGGCCGGGATTGGCCGTGGTGATGCCCGCGATCTTGTCGTTCACGCCCGCGATCAGCTCGGTCGCCTCGTCCTGCTTGTGGAACACCTTGCCGAGCGTGGTCACCAGGTCCTGCCAGGGCGTGATGATCTCCTTGCTCAGGCCGGGCAGGGTCGGCGCGACCTTCGAGAACTCGTCGTAGTTCTTCTGATCGGCGATGAAGGAGTCGGCCAGGATCAGGTCCGGTTCCAGCGCGGCGACCTGTTCGGCGAGGTTGCCGGTGGTGCTCAGCGGCTTCGCGGACCCATCGATCTTGGTCTGCCAGGGCGGCGCGCCCTTGCCGAGCACCGCGACGTTGTCGATGTAGGCGGCGGGCGTCACCCCGAGCGCGAGGCTGGTGTCGAGCCACTGGTTGCCCAGCACGACGACCTTCTTCGGGATCCCGGTGATGGTGGTCTCGCCCCTGACGTGGCTGACGGTGATCGACTCGCCGTCACCGCTCGCCTCGTCACTCGACGATCCACACGCGGTGACGCCGAGGGCCATGACGCCGGCCAGCACGGCCACCGCCGCCCGCGCCCAACCGCGGGACGCCCGAACAGACCTCATCGTTGAACCCTCCTTCATCGAGGAGCTTCCTCGACCGGCCCTTCCGAGCCATCAGATTAAGTCAGCCAAGCCTAACCTATCCATATCCCACGGCACGGCGGGTATCGGGGCGGGCCGATAGGGTGCCGGGCGTGAGTACTTTGCCGCTCGCGGTCGTGGTGGCGGTGGCCGTGTTCCTCGCCGCGATCGTCGTGGGGCGTTGGTTCCTGGTGAACGAGTTGCTGATCGATCGGCTGATCAATGCGGCGCTGAGCTGGGATCTGGCGGCGATCGTGGCCTACGAGATCGCAAGCGTGCTCGGCATGCGCGATCTCGCGGAGCAGTTGTTCCTCGGGCTCGGTGCGCTGTCGCTGGCCTACGGGTACGGGTTCGCCAGGCTGCTCGACGGTATGGACTCCGTGACGCTGCGATCCCGGCAGCGGCGATACAACAGGGTCGGCGCGGTGACGGGAGCGGTCATCCTGTCGGGCCCGGCGCTGTCCGATCTGCTCGGCAGCCCCGCCGACCAGAACAGGGTGATCTGGACGGTGGGCAGTCTCGTCATCGCGAGCTGCGGAGCGCTGATCGCCAGAGCGTGCGTACGGGAACTCCGCACACCCGACCCGACTACCGGGGAGCGTTGGGCGTATTCCGCTCTCCTCGTCTTCGGGCTGTACTGCTGCTTCGCATCGGGCGTCGGAGCGTTCCGCATCTTCGCGGGGATGCCGTCCGCCGAGCCCGGTTTGCCCTGGGCCGTTGCCACTTTCGTGATGCTCGTGCTCGTGGCGGCGTTGATCGCGATCCCGCTGTTCAGCGCCGTGCTGGTGCGCAGCGGGTTCGACCGGAAGGGCCGCGCGTGCAGGCAGTTACGGCCGCTGTGGCGCGATCTCACCGCCGCCGTTCCGGAAATCGTTCTGCTGCAGGATGATTCGCACCGCGACGAACCGAGGTCACGACTGTATCGGATGACGGTCGAGATCCAGGACGCGTTGATGCACCTGCGACCATACGAACCGGAGCTTTCGGTCGAGCCGGGTATGGAGGACTACGCCAGGCGAATCGCGTACGCCGCACGAGCGAAGGCCTCCGGCGAACCGCCACGCCCACGCGGCGCCATACCCGCGGGCGCCGGACAAGCACTCGGGGACGACGACCGCGCCGCGGGTCTGCGTGATCTGCTCCGGCTCGCCAAGGCGTGGCCGAAGGAGGGCGCCGGGGTCAGGGACTGACGGGTGCCTGCGTCGACGGCTTGCTCGCACAGCAATCCGGCCGAAGGTGACCTTCGGCCGGATGCCCGTGTGTCCTAGAGGCTGACCCGCTGGTCCTGTGGCAGGAACAGGTCGTCGCCTTCCTTCACCTCGAAGGTGGTGTAGAACTCCGCGATGTTGCGCACCACCTGGTTGCAGCGGAATTCGTTGGGGGAGTGGGTGTCCTGGAGCCGGGAGATGGTCGACTCCTCGGTCTGCTTCTCGCGCCACGTGCGAGCGTGCGAGAAGAACATCTCGCGGTAGTCGGGCGCGACGCCCTCGCGTTCGGCGGCGATCCGGTAGGCGGCCAGCGCGATCTGCAGGCCGCGCAGGTCGGCCAGGTTCTCGCCGACCGTCAGCTTGCCGTCCACCTTGTACTTGGGATCGAGACCCTCGGGTACCAGGCCGTCGTACTGCGCGATGACCTGATCCGTCTTGGCCTTGAACGCGGCCAGATCCTCCGGCGTCCACCAGTCGCGGCGGTTGCCGTCGCCGTCGTACTTGGAGCCCTGGTCGTCGAAGCCGTGGCCGATCTCGTGGCCGATGGTGGCGCCGACCGCGCCGTAGTTCACCGCGGTGGTCGCGTCCTTGTCGAAGAACGGCGGCTGCAGATACGCGGCGGGGAAGGCGATCTCGTTGTTGGTGGGGGAGTAGTAGGCGTTCACCGTCTGCGGCGACATCGCCCACTCGGACTTGTCGACCGGGGTGCCGAGCCGGTTGAAGGCCCGCTTCACCTCGAAGGCGTTGACCGCGCGCAGCGATTCGATCAGCTTGCCCCTGGTGATCTTCAGCTCGGAGTAGTCCAGCCACTTGTCCGGGTAGCCGATCTTGACATTGATCTTGGCCAGCTTGGCAAGTGAGGCCTCGCGGGTGGGCTGTGACATCCAGGACGAATTGGTGAAGTTGTCCCGGTAGGCGGCCGTCAGGTCGGCGATCATCTCCTGCGCGCGCTGCTTGGCCTCGGGCGGGAAGTGCTTGTCCACGTACAGCTTCCCGAGTTGCTCGCCGAGATTGTCGTCGACCACGCCGACCGCCGACTTCCACAGCTCCGGCCGCTCCTCCAGGCCGCCGAGCACCTTGCCGACGAAGTCGAACCGCGCGTCGGCGATGGCCTTGGGCAGGAAGCGGGCGTAGGCGTTGGTGACGTGCACGCGCAGGTACTCCCGCCACTGCGCGATGTCCACCTCGGCCCACAGCTGCCCGGCGGCGGTGACGAAGGACGGCTGACCGACGACGATCTTCTCGAACAGCGACCGCGGCCGGTCGGTATTGCCCGCCATCCACTGATCCCACTCGAATTGCGGTGCGAGAGCGGTCATTTCGGTCCAGCTCAGCAGGTTGTAGGTGGCGTCGGTGTCGCGCACGCGCACGTTGTCCCAGTGCGCCGCCGCGATCCTGGTCTCCAGGTCGAGCACCCGCTGTGCCAGCCCCGCCGGATCGGGGAATCCCGCGCCCGCGGCCATCTTCTCCAGGTAGATCTTGTATCCGGCGAGCTGGGTGGCGTATTCGGGCTTGCGGTAGTACTGCTCGCCGAGGATCAGGCCGGACTGCCCGATCGTAGGGATGTAGGCGTTGGAATTCTTGCGGTCGATGCTGATGCCGAGACCGATCAGGCCGCCGATCGGCAGCTCGGCCATCACCTTGGCCAGGTCGCCCTTGGTGGCCGCGCCGTCGATCTTCGCGAAGAGATCCGCCAGCGGGCTCATGCCGAGCCGCTCGATCTCCGCCAGGTCCAGCCGGGCGTCGTACAGGTCGCGAATCTGCTGCGCCTCGGAGCCGGGCTTCGGGTCCGCGATGCCCTCGATGATGGCGCGCAGCTGCTCGGTGGTGCGATCGATCGCCTCGCTGATCGCGCCGACCTCGGACTTGTCCGGCGGTAGCTGGTAGTCGCGCAGCCAGGCGCCGTTGACGTGCCGGTACAGGTCGTCCTGCGGTCGGACGAGCAGGTCGGCGCCGCCCATGTCGACACCGGTCAGCTGCACGGTGTTCGCGTTACCGTCGTTCGAACAGGACCCCAGCAGCGCCGCGGCGGGAGCGGCGACGCCGAGTGCGATCAGGAAGGCGCGGCGGTCCAACTGGACACGACGACCGGTTGATGTCACGTGAATCCTCTCCCCGATGCGGTCAACGCCCGCACGTTGTGATCGATGGCGACGTTCGTTCGCGCCGAGGCTACCGGCGCGGCGGGTCGCGGGCACGGATTCCTCGCCCGGCGCCCTCGATTTTGGAACGACCTGGGGATTCCCCTACACTAGACCGGTTGCCTGCGGGAGCTGTGCCCGCATCCCGGCCGCGAACCCCCAGTGGTTTGGCTCTCGAGTTCTTGCTCAGACCGTATGAAACCGCTGGCAGGCGCGCGTTTCGGGTGGTGACACGACCATGCCCGTCGGGTCGGCAATCCGGCGTGCGTATACATCCAGGTCAAGGAGGCTGAAGTGATTCAGCAGGAGTCGCGACTGCGCGTCGCCGACAACACGGGTGCGAAGGAGATTCTCTGCATCCGCGTTCTCGGTGGTTCGTCGCGTCGCTATGCCGGTATCGGCGACATCATCGTCGCCACCGTGAAGGACGCCATCCCCGGCGGCAACGTCAAGCGTGGTGACGTGGTCAAGGCCGTCGTCGTGCGCACCGTGAAGGAGCGCCGTCGTCCGGACGGTTCCTACATCAAGTTCGACGAGAACGCCGCCGTGCTGATCAAGGCGGACAACGACCCGCGCGGCACTCGCATCTTCGGCCCGGTCGGCCGCGAGCTGCGCGACAAGAAGTTCATGAAGATCGTCTCGCTGGCTCCGGAGGTGCTCTGACATGAAGGTGCACAAGGGCGACACCGTGCTCGTCATCTCGGGTAAGGACAAGGGCGCCAAGGGCAAGGTCATCCAGGCCTACCCGGCGACCAACAAGGTCCTCGTCGAGGGCGTGAACCGGATCAAGAAGCACGTCGCGAACTCCGCCACCCAGCGCGGCGCCTCCTCGGGCGGCATCGTGACCCAGGAAGCCCCCATCCACGTGTCGAACGTGATGGTCGTCGACTCCGACGGCAAGCCGGCTCGTATCGGCTACCGGACCGACGAGGAGAGCGGCAAGCGGGTCCGGATCTCCCGTAAGAACGGGAAGGACATCTGACATGACCACCTCTGAGAAGACCCAGCCGCGCCTGAAGCAGCGCTACCGCGCCGAGATCAAGGACGCGCTGAACAGCGAGTTCAACTACGCCAACGTGATGCAGATCCCGGGCGTGGTGAAGGTTGTCGTGAACATGGGTGTCGGCGACGCCGCCCGTGACGCCAAGCTGATCAACGGCGCCGTCGAGGACCTGGCCCTGATCACCGGTCAGAAGCCGCAGATCCGCAAGGCGACCAAGTCCATCGCGCAGTTCAAGCTGCGTGAGGGCATGCCGATCGGCGCGAAGGTCACCCTGCGTGGCGACCGCATGTGGGAGTTCCTGGACCGCCTGGTCTCCATCGCGCTGCCCCGTATCCGCGACTTCCGCGGCCTGTCGCCGAAGCAGTTCGACGGCAACGGCAACTACACGTTCGGCCTGAGCGAGCAGTCGATGTTCCACGAGATCGACGTGGACAGGATCGACCGCCCGCGCGGTATGGACATCACCGTGGTGACCACCGCGACCAACAACGAAGAAGGCCGTGCCCTGCTGAAGGCCCTCGGCTTCCCGTTCAAGGAGAACTGAACACATGGCTAAGAAAGCACTGGTCAACAAGGCCAACGCCAAGCCGAAGTTCGCGGTGCGCGCCTACACCCGCTGCCAGCGCTGCGGCCGCCCGCACGCTGTCTACCGCAAGTTCGGCCTGTGCCGCGTGTGCCTGCGCGAAATGGCGCACCGCGGCGAGCTGCCGGGTGTGCACAAGAGCTCCTGGTGAGCTCGCGCTCCTGGTGAGCGCGCACGCATAACGGAACACCTCACAAGGGCACGGACTCCGAGCGAGTCCGTGCCCTTGTGTGTTTTCTTGCGACAAGCGATAACAACGAGGTTCCTTGTTAAAGGTTGATCGTCAACCTTTAACAAGGAGTCACACCACCGTGAGTGGTATCGCGGAGTCGAGGGTTCGAAGATCGTCGGGATCGGATGTGATGACGGTGATGGCCCGGGTCGCACGGGCGCAGACGATGACGTGAGCGTCGACGACGTCGGAAGCGCCGGACGTGGCGAGTAGCGCGCCCACTGCCAGCGCGCTGCGGCGGTCGAGATCCGCAACGCGCACGCCCTCGGCGGCGAGGAGCCTGTTCAGCGGATGCTGACGTGGGCTGTTGCGCCACGCCTGCCCGAGCACCGTGGCGGGGACTGTGACTTGCTGTCGGGCGCGCATCGCTGCCTGCAGCAGGGCGGCAACCCGGGCATTACGCTTCTCGATTCCAATCAGCGCTCCCGTGTCGAGCACGATCACGCGGCACCGTCCATGGCGTCGAGACCGAGAACCGCACGCGCCCACGCCATGTCGGCATCGGTTACCCCAGCCTCGGCGGCCAGCTCGTCTGCGGCCTCCTGCGCGGCCGTCCAATCGGGTTCGCGCCTAGCGATCTCGGAAAACCACGCCGACACCGACGACGCGTCACCTCGTGCCACCGCATTGTCGGCCTTCGCCGCGACATCATCGGGAATGCTGATGGTGATCCGCTTCATGTGCACAGCCTATCACTGGGGTATGAACTTGTTCATACTTCGTGGCGCTTCGCCGCTGCGTGCCCTCGGGCCGCCGAAGATGCGATCAAGGCAAAGCCGCTGATCTCGAACGCTCATGGCGGGAACGAGTGGCGCCGGTGCGAGCGAACTCCACGCTGGACCTCCTCCTCGGAAAGCCCATCGGGCCCCGATCCTCACCGTCTCCACCACGGCCACCCTGACCGGACGCAGCTTCCCCGCTACGAACGCCGCGGTCCACCGCTTGGCCGAGGCCGGAATCCTGCGCCAGCTCACCATCGGCCACGCAACCGAGCCTTCGAGTCACCCGAAGCGATCACCGCGTTCACTGCCCTGGAACGACGCCTCGCCAGTCCGGATGGTGACACGCGAACGTCGGATCCGAACCGCCCGGTGCCGCGCCACCCCTCCCGCTAACCCTCAGGGCGATGTCCGCCTCCTCGGTGCGCTCCAGCGACCGACATCCTGAGGGCTGTCGGACCGGGAAGGCGGTCGACCTGAACGGAAAGCCCGGCCCCCGCGATACAACCCGCATCCCCTTGAATCCCGACTGGCGATGTTAAGAACAGCTTCGGATCGGGGCGTTATCCCCGTATGTAGTAACAAACGTTTCTGATTACCGATCTTCCGTGTGGACCATCATATGGAGGATGAAATGAACCATCTCGCAACGAAATTCGCTGTCGCCGTCGCGTCCGTGGCCATCCTGGGCGCGGGTGCCGCGCCCGCGATGGCGGCCCCGGCTCCGATGGCGCCGCAGGCCGCACCGGTCGCCGATTCCGGTTCCTCGGGCACCGGCTCCGCGGCCATCGACTTCCCGCTGGGCCTGCTCAAGCTGCTGATGTGTGGTCCGTGGGGCAGCACGCAGCCGCACCCGAACCCGGCTTGCCGCTGAGCGTCGGCCAGGTGAGGCGAAAGCGTGGACTCCCGGAGTCCGCGCTTTCGCGCGTTCGATGCCATGGTGGTAGCCACCACTGCAGAATCGAGTACTACCACGACCCGAAGGCGCCCCGGCCGAATCCCCTTGTGGTGGTATGCAATCTGCTGGTCGCCGACGCGTCTGGGGCGATCCTGCTCCAGCGCCGACATGGTGAAGTGCTGAGCCTTCAGGTGGTGCGGGGCGATAGGCGCAGCTTGAATCCCGAAGGCTTGAGCGTGATCTGCTCCTTGATGTCGAGCTTGTAGCCGGGGTCGTGCTCGAAGTCGAATTCGTGCAGGAGGTGGGCCAGGGCGAGCATCACTTCGTGGTAGGCGAACTGGCGGCCGATGCAGGCGCGTAATCCGGTGCCGAAGGGTTTGTAGGCGCGTTGGTCGCGCTGGCGGCCGGGTAGCCAGCGGTCCGGATCGAATTCCTCGGCGTCCTCGCCCCACACCGCTTTGTCTCGGTGGGCCTGCAGTGTCAGGACCAGAACCCACTCACCGGCCTTGAAGGGGTAGCGGCCGTCGCCGATCACCACGTCGTGGCGGGCCTCCCGGAAGTATCCCGGCGCGATCGGCCACAGCCGCAGCGTTTCGTCGACGATGCGCCGGGTGTACCGCAGTTTCGCGACGTCGTCGAACGCGATTGTCGGGTGGGTCTGGCCGGGGAATCGCTCGGCCAGCTCCCTGCGTGCCTTCGCGGCGATCTCGGGGTTGCGTGCGATCTCGTACAGCGCGAAGGCCAGCACGCCCGCGCTGGTCTCGTGGCCTGCCACGAGGAAGGTCAGGATCTGGTTGCGGATGTTGAGGTCATCGAGCTTCTCTCCGGTCTCGGGATCCGGGACGGTGAGCATGCGGTCGAGCAGGTCGCCGTGGCTGCCGACGGTGCCGCTGGACTTGCGGGTGGCGATGATCTCGTCGACGACCTGATGGACGTAGACGATGTCGCGTTTGTGCTGGGCGGCGGCGCTGCGGCCGATGGTCTTCTGGATGATCGGCGGGAGGTTGGCGTTGCTGTTGATGTACCGCAGTCCCCGCAGCATGGTCGCGACGAACGGGTGGGTCTTCTCGCGGGTGAACGAGTCGAAGGTGAAGTCGAACCCGCACTTGCTGATGACCTCGAGTGTGAAGCGGTTCATGTCCTCCGCGACGTCGACCCACTGGCCCCGGCGCGATGCCCAGTAGGCGATCAAGTCTCCGGCCACCGCATTCATCGTGTCGTGGTAGCCGAGCATGGCCTCCTTGGTGAAGGAGGGGGCGAGGATGTTGTGGGCCTTCTGCCAGTTCGGCTCACTGTTGTACGCGGTGAACAGGCCGTCACGGGCGACGGGCCGGATCTTCTTGAACAGCACCCCGACGTGCTTGGTCCAGTTCTTCTCGTCGTTGATCTCGGCGATCAGATCGGCGCCGGAGACAACGATCATCGGCCAGTCCATGATCCGGCGCTCGAAGATGGGCCCGAGCGCCTGCGCATCACGCATCGACATCTGGGTGGGCTTGATCGGGTCGGTGGTGAGCAGATCGCCGATCATCGGCAACCGCCACCGCGGATGCGGAAGCGGAAGTCTGGACTCGGTGGTCGAGGGCGTGCGAACTGCCATTGGAGCTCCTATCGGGCCTGCGACGTGTCGAGCCGCTGGCCGTGGGTGGTGATCAGGCCGCGTACCTGCGGCCATGCGTGGGCGAGCGCGAGCAGTTCGTGAAGCTCGGCATTGAGGTCCCGGACGCCGGGTTGCGCTCGGTTCTTGGGTTTTGCGGTGCTGTCTACGGGCGGTCGTCCGGTCGTCTTCGCGGCGATGGCCTCGGCAATGCGGCGGGTATAGACCTGCGGATCCTGGTAGTCGGCATCATCGAGGCTGACGTAGCGGCGCAGGTGCAGCAGGCTGTCGCGGATCTCCATTGTCATGCGGTGGAGCCGGATTGCGGGGTCCGGCGGCCTGCGGTCGGCTGTGGTGGCGAGTACGACCTCAGGTACGGCGGCGGTCAGGTCGGTCCACAGCGGCTGCAGCCGGCGAACGTAGCGGCCGGTGCGATCGCAGCCGAGACGCGTGGTGAGCGTGCTGATCAGGGGGATGGCCGAGACGCTGACCGCAAAGAATGTCGAGGTGGCGAAGGACAAGGCCTTGCGGTGCATTTCGGGATCGAGAACCGGCTGATCTGTCAGCACGCATCCGATCGTCTCGATAACAATGGTGCTCGCGTCGAGTCCCAGGGCGACGGCGGTGCACAGGATGACGACGAAGACCACCCGCTCCTGGCGGGTGATGTCTCCGGTCAGCATCTCCCGGACGCAGATCCTGCCGACGAGTACGGCGGTGATACCCACGGGCAGGCAGAAGGAGATCCAGAGTACGACGGTTGGCCAGCCCAGAAGCTGGTCCACCAGTAGGTTCGCGCGGCGTGCCGGTGTTCCAGCGACAAGGATGACGACGGTAACGGTGGCGACGATCAGGTCGTAGACACGCTGTCGTTGCCACGCTTTGTCCGGGTCCGCACCGTCCCACAACTTCGCGATGCCGTAGATGTTGGACACGATGAGCAGGATCGCGCCGAAGGAGAGTTGGCGGGCGAGGTTCACCACGGTGTCGTCGTCGCCGGGAAGTGCCGAGGTCAGGGCTTGCTCGAACCACGATTCTCGCAGCAGCATGCCGACCAGCGATGCGGAGATCGCACGGTTGATCAGCCTGTCGACGATGGTGTCGCGCAGCAGCAACCATCGACCGATCAGGGTCAGGACGATGCCCACGATCATGGGCACGGTGAGGTATTCCGGTATCGGGGAGGTCATCTCACCGATGCCGTGCGCGAAAGAAGGTCGACCGTATCCGACTTGCGCGCCGACGGGGCAGCATTGCGTGGACCATCAGCAGATCGGCGAACGCTTCGGCGTCGTGCTCCCGATCGCTGCCGTAGTCGGCACGTCGCAGCACGCTGCGGATCGCCTCGGCCGACAGCGACGGCATCAGTTCGCGCAGGGGGAGGTCAGCCGCGTCGTCGGCGTTGTCCTCCTTGTCGATTCCGTGTCCGAGCAGCATGTGCCCGATCTCGTGAGCGATGATCTGGTCGTTGTGCCACGGTGTTTCGCCGCCGTACATGATCACGTCGTCGTGCTCGCGGGCGATCCACAGACCGGACCCGGTGCCGCAGCCTGTTCCCGCCAAGGCATCGGGATCGATCGAGCACAGGTGGATCGGGCGCCCCCGATATTCGGCCACGCGGGCAACATATGCCGATGTGTCCCACGGGTAGGGAATCGCGACGACGCGAGCCAGCTCCTCGAATTTGGTGGTCAGTTGGTCCACTACACCGCCATCCGTTCAGCGTCGGAGTCGGGTCGACCACCACACGTCGCCGACTCCGAAATGCTCGGTTCAGGTTCTGTGTCCGGGTGGAATATCGTGAACAGTTGTTCGGCTGAAGAGCGACGAGGCCGGAGAGAACCCCCACTGACCGGCATGTACTTCACCTCTTTGCTGCGCTGGACACTCACGTTCGAACGCCGACCCCTGCTCGCGGCGCTGACCTCATCGTCGAATGCGGCGCCTTCAAGCAGACGACGGTGCAACCAGTCCTCAGCACCTGAAGAGTCGTGGTCCACGGGCGCGAAAGTGGTTCGTCGAGGACGGTCTTCGGCCAGTGGTACATGACGTCCTGAGTGCCGTTGAGCTTCAATGCATCTGGGACTGTCGCGAGTGTACCGACTTCGCGATCGAGGTACGTGTTGACGGCTGCTGGATCGTGGAAGAGGCTGTGGCATAGCAGGATTGGGTAACTCGTACCGGTCGCCGTTCGGGCCGACGGCCGTGCGCGGCACGGCGCCAGGCTCGGTGGCGCGGCCGCTGCCGGACTGCGGTGAGCCGGGATGGCCGACGGGCGCCCCCGCGGGAGTTGTGACACAATTTGTGTTACAGTGGGTCGATGGGGACGCTGAATGTACGCACCGATGAGGCTATGGAGACCGCTCTGGCCAAGCTGACGGCGAACTCGGGCCGGACTCGTTCGGAGGCGGTCCGCTACGCGCTGCTGCGCACTTATAAAGAACTTCTCCTCGAGCAGGCCGCCGCTGACGCGGAGCGGCTCGAGGCCGACCCGGAGGACCAGGCCGAGATGCTCGCCATTCAGCGGTTCATGGGCGTCGCGTGATCTTTCGGGGCGCGATCTACGAGATCAAAGCCCTGCCCGGTGGGCGCGGCCATGAACAGCAAGGCAAGCGTTACGCGGTGATCATCCAATCCGACAGGTTTCCGGCGAGCACGGTAATCGTGGCGCTCACCTCCACTGGCGCTGGTCCGGCCGTATATCGGCCGGAGATCGAGTTCGACGGTGTCCGCACCCGCGTACTGACCGACCAGATCTACACCGTCGCCCCGGAACGGCTCGGGGATTTCAAGGGCAGCTTGGATGGTGACGAGCTCGCGGAGCTGGATCGTGGTTTGATGTTGAAACTCGGTCTGCTTTAGCGGCGGCTGACGGTGTTTGCGTGTCGGTGCGGCCGCTTACGCCCTGGCCGGTGCCGTGACCGGCCCGCTCGACCCCGATTTTGTCCTGGTCAGACCATTGCCTACACTAGAGCGGTTGCCTGGGCACCTCCATGTCCGCATGTGTACCGGTCCGGGCGATATGTACCCCGCCGGTCGGCGACTGTCGACCGGACCAGCCGAATTGTTGTAGGCCCACCATCGGCGCGCTCCCGGGCGCGCGGGTGCTGTATGGGAACCGCAGCGAGAAAGGTGTCGAGGTCGAACTATGACCATGACTGATCCGATCGCAGACTTCCTGACCCGTCTGCGCAACGCCAACTCGGCGTACCACGATCAGGTGAAGGCTCCGCACTCGAAGCTCAAGGCGAACATCGCCGAGATCCTCAAGCGCGAGGGTTACATCGCCGACTACCGGACCGAGGACGCGCAGGTGGGCAAGACGCTCATCGTCGACCTCAAGTACGGCCCGAGCCGTGAGCGCAGCCTCGCCGGCGTGCGCCGCGTTTCCAAGCCCGGTCTGCGTGTGTACGCAAAATCCACCAACCTGCCCAAGGTCTTGGGCGGCCTCGGCGTGGCCATCATCTCCACGTCGCAGGGTCTGCTGACCGACAAGCAGGCGGCACAGAGCGGCGTGGGCGGCGAAGTCCTCGCTTACGTCTGGTAAGGGAGGTCAGGACAATGTCGCGTATTGGTAAGAAGCCCATCGCAATCCCGTCCGGTGTCGAGGTGAGCATCGACGGCCAGAGCGTGTCGGTGAAGGGTCCCAAGGGCACCCTCTCGCACGTGGTCGCCGAGCCGATCACCGTCGCCCGTGGCGACGACGGCCAGCTCGAGGTCGTTCGTCCGAACGACGAGCGCCGCAACCGCTCGCTGCACGGCCTGACCCGCACGCTGATCTCGAACATGGTCGAGGGCGTGACCAAGGGCTACGAGAAGAAGATGGAAATCTTCGGCGTCGGTTACCGTGTGGCGGCCAAGGGCTCGAACCTCGAGTTCGCGCTCGGCTACAGCCACCCGGTGCCGATCGAGGCGCCCGAGGGCATCACCTTCGCGGTGGAATCGCCCACCAAGTTCTCCGTGTCCGGAATCGACAAGCAGAAGGTCGGCCAGATTTCGGCGGTCATCCACGGCCTGCGCAAGCCCGACCCGTACAAGGGCAAGGGCATCCGCTACGCAGGCGAGGTCGTTCGCCGCAAGGTCGGAAAGACGGGTAAGTGATCATGGCGCAAACCGAAAACCAGAAGGCCAAGCGCATCCCGCTGGGCAAGGACGTGTCGACCGCGCGTCGTCTGTCGAAGACGCGCCGTCACTTCCGCCTGCGCAAGAAGGTTGCAGGCACCACCGAGCGTCCGCGCCTGGTGGTCAACCGCTCCTCGCGCCACCTGCACGCGCAGCTCATCGACGACTCGCTCGGCAAGACCATTGCCGCCGCGTCCTCGATCGAGGCCGACGTGCGCGCGGTGGACGGCGACAAGACCGCCAAGGGCAAGAAGGTCGGCGAGCTGATCGCCGCCCGCGCCAAGGCAGCCGGTGTCGAGGCCGTCGTGTTCGACCGTGGTGGCCACGACTACCACGGCCGCATCGCCGCGCTGGCCGATGCCGCTCGTGAAGGCGGGTTGAAGTTCTGATGATGATGATTGCGAACGGAAGGAACGTCTGATGCCGGGACGTCAGCGGCGTGACGGCGGAAACGGACCCGCCGGACAGAGTGGAAACGCACCCGAGGGCCGCGGCGACCGTCGCGGTGGCGACCGTCGCGGTGGCGGCGACCGCCGGGAGAGCGCGGCCGAGAAGAACCAGCTCGAGCGCGTCGTCGCGATCAACCGCGTCTCCAAGGTCGTGAAGGGTGGTCGTCGCTTCAGCTTCACCGCCCTGGTGATCGTCGGCGACGGCAACGGTCTGGTCGGCGTCGGCTACGGCAAGGCCAAGGAAGTTCCCGCGGCCATCCAGAAGGGTGTCGAGGAGGCTCGCAAGGGCTTCTTCCGCGTCCCGATGATCGGCTCCACCATCACCCACCCGGTTCAGGGTGAGGCGGCGGCCGGTGTGGTCATGCTGCGTCCGGCTTCGCCCGGTACCGGTGTGATCGCCGGTGGCGCGGCTCGTGCCGTGCTCGAATGCGCTGGCATTCATGACATCCTGGCGAAGTCGCTCGGTAGCGACAACGCCATCAACGTCGTGCACGCGACCGTTGCAGCCCTCAAGATGCTGCAGCGCCCCGAAGAGGTTGCGGCCCGTCGTGGCCTGCCCCTCGAGGACGTCGCTCCTGCGGGCATGCTGCGTGCGCGCGCTCAGGCGGCTGGAGGTGCCAGGTAAATGGCAGATCTCAAGGTGACCCAGATCAAGAGTTCGATCGGCGCCAAGCAGAATCAGCGGGACAGCCTTCGCACCCTCGGCTTGCGTGGTATCCGCAAGTCCGTGGTCCGCGAGGACAACGCCCAGAACCGCGGGCTGATCAACGTCGTGCGCCACCTCGTGACAGTTGAGGAGGTCTGACATGACCATCAAGTTGCACCACCTGCGTCCCGCCCCGGGCGCCAAGACCGAGAAGACCCGCGTGGGTCGCGGTGAGGGCTCCAAGGGCAAGACCGCGGGCCGTGGTACCAAGGGCACCAAGGCGCGCAAGAACGTCCCCGCCGCCTTCGAGGGTGGGCAGATGCCGCTGCACATGCGGCTGCCCAAGCTCAAGGGCTTCACGAACCGGTTCCGCACCGAGTACCAGGTCGTGAACGTCGGCAAGATCGCCGAGCTGTTCCCGCAGGGCGGCGAGATCGGCAAGGCCGAGCTGGTCGCCGCGGGCGCAGTCCGCAAGAACCAGCTGGTCAAGGTTCTCGGCGACGGCGAGATCGGTGTCGCGGTCCAGGTGACCGTCGACAAGGTGACCGGCGCCGCCAAGGAGAAGATCACCGCGGCCGGTGGCACTGTCACCGAGCTGGGCTGACGGTACTCTGACAAGCGGTGGCACCGGACGAGTGACGAGCTCGTCCGGTGCCACTGTTAGAGTTCAATTGTTGTCTGCCAAGCCACGTCATGGCTTTCGGCGTCCCCCTGTTCGCCAGGGAATCGGGCAAAGCTGAAACAGCCATGTCATGACCATGTCGTTCGCGCCAGGAGGATCTGTGCTTTCCGCCTTCGTATCGGCCTTCCGGACTCCGGACTTACGGCGGAAGATTCTCTTCACGCTGGGGTTGGTCGCGCTGTACCGCTTGGGTGCCGCGTTGCCGTCGCCCGGCGTGGACTACAAGGCCGTCCAGGAATGTGTGGACCTGGTCTCCGGCGGTGAGAACGCAGGCATCTACCAGCTGATCAATCTGTTCTCCGGTGGTGCGCTGCTGCAGTTGTCGGTCTTCGCGATCGGCATCATGCCGTACATCACCGCCAGCATCATCATTCAGCTGCTCACCGTCGTCATCCCGCGGTTCGAAGAACTGCGCAAGGAAGGCCAAGCAGGCCAGACGAAGATGACGCAGTACACGCGGTACCTGTCGATCGCGTTGGCCATCCTGCAGGCGACCGGTCTGGTCGCGCTCGCGGCGCGTGGTCAGCTGCTCCAGGGCTGCCAGCAGGACATTCTCGCCGACACCAGCATCTTCGGCATGATCATCATCGTGCTCGTGATGACCGCCGGTGCGGCGCTCGTCATGTGGTTCGGCGAGCAGATCACCGAGCGCGGCGTCGGCAACGGCATGTCCCTGCTGATCTTCGCGGGCATTGCCGCGCGCATTCCTCTCGAGGGCAAGGCCATCCTGGAGAGCCGTGGCGGCCTCGTGTTCGGCCTGGTGTGTGTGGCCGCCTTCGCCATCATCGTCGCGGTCATCTTCGTCGAGCAGGGCCAGCGCCGCATCCCGGTCCAGTACGCCAAGCGCGTGGTCGGCCGCAAGATGTACGGCGGCTCCTCGACCTACCTGCCGCTGAAGGTCAACCAGGCCGGTGTCATCCCGGTGATCTTCGCCTCGTCGCTGCTGTATCTGCCCAATCTGATCGCGCAGCTGACCTCGTCGCAGAACAACCCTGACCCCAGTTGGTGGCAGGAGATCATTCAGAAGTACCTGGTGAACCCGGGCAACCCGGTGTACATCGGCATCTACTTCGGTCTGATCGTGTTCTTCACATACTTCTATGTCGCGATCACCTTCAACCCGGAGGAACGCGCTGACGAGATGAAGAAGTTCGGCGGCTTCATCCCGGGGTATCGCCCCGGTAAGCCGACGGCCGACTATCTGAACTTCGTCCTGAGCCGCATCACCCTGCCCGGCTCCATCTACCTCGGTCTGGTGGCAGTCCTGCCCAACCTGTTCCTCGATATCGGCAACACCGGTGGCGTTCAGAACCTCCCGTTCGGCGGTACCGCGGTGCTGATCATGGTGAGCGTCGGCTTGGACACCGTGAAGCAGATCGAAAGCCAGCTGATGAATCGAAATTACGAAGGGTTCCTCAAGTGAGAGTTGTACTGCTCGGTCCGCCGGGTGCCGGCAAAGGCACCCAGGCCGTCCTGCTGTCGGAAAAGCTGGGCGTCCCGCACATCTCCACCGGGGACCTGTTCCGTGCGAACATCGGCCAGCAGACCCCGCTGGGCCGCGAAGCGCAGAAGTACATGGACGCGGGCGACCTGGTGCCCAGCGACGTGACCAACCGTATGGTCGAGGCGCGGGTCAACGAGCCCGACGCCGTGAACGGTTTCGTGCTCGACGGCTACCCGCGCACCATCGACCAGGCCGAGGCGCTGGAGAAGATCCTCGGCGACATGGACAAGAAGCTGGACGCCGTCCTGTGCTTCGTCGTGCCGGAAGACACCGTGGTCGATCGGATGCTCGCGCGCGGTCGCGCCGATGACAGCGAGGACGTGATCCGCAACCGGCTCCGGGTGTACCGCGAGGAGACCGAGCCGCTGCTGCAGCACTACGACGGCCTCGTCGTCACGGTCGACGGCGTCGGCGAAGTGGACGAGGTCAACGGCCGCGCGCTGCGCGCGCTGGGACACTGATGTCCTTGCCTCGGAAGTGCTGAGCCGCCATGGTTTTCGGGCGTAACAAGAGCAAGAAGGTGGTGCCGTTCCGCACCGCCGGTGAGCTGGACGCGATGGCGGCGGCGGGCGCGGTGGTCGGCCGCACCCTCGTCGCCGTGCGTGCGGCCGCCAAGCCCGGGGTTTCGACCCTGGAACTGGACGAGGTCGCCGAGCAGACCATCCGCGACGCCGGTGCGGTGCCCTCCTTCAAGGGCTACCACGGTTTCCCCGCCTCGATCTGCGCGTCGGTGAACGACCGTGTGGTGCACGGGATTCCGACCACGGAGGAGATCCTCACCGAGGGCGATCTCGTCTCGATCGACTGCGGAGCCATCCTGGACGGCTGGCACGGCGACTCCGCGTGGACCTTCGGCGTCGGCGAGATCATCGAGGCCGATCGCCTGCTGAGCGAGGCCACCCGCCTGTCCATGGAAGCGGGCATCGCGGCCATGCTGCCGGGCAACCGGCTGACCGACGTGTCGCACGCCATCGAGCTGGGCACCCGCGCCGCGGAGGAGCTGCACGGCCGGGCCTACGGCATCGTCGACGGTTACGGCGGGCACGCCATCGGCCGCGAGATGCACATGGACCCGTTTCTGGCCAACGAAGGCGCGCCGGGCAAGGGCCCGAAGCTCGTGGTCGGTTCGGTGCTGGCCATCGAACCCATGCTCACCCTCGGCACCACCCAGACCAAGGTGCTCGACGACGACTGGACCGTGGTCACCCTCGACGGCAGCCGCTCCGCTCACTGGGAGCACACTGTCGCGGTCACCGAGGACGGCCCCCGCATCCTCACCCTGCGCCCGGAATAGCGCGAAAGTTTCGCACGGCGGCCCCTACAAAATCGGGGGCCGCCGTTTCGCGTTCCCCGCGAGTCGCCGCATCTGGCCCAGAGACAAGCAGTCCGGCCCCGCACCGGCACATCTCGTCGGGATCTGGTTCGGCAGCGTGGGCCCGAAGGCCAACAAGCTGACCGGACGGACCGCCGACGGTTGGGCGGCGCCGATCCCGCACTATCTGCCCTACGAGAAATGGCAAGGGGCACAAGACACTATGTCCGCGTCCGCCGTCGACGCCGGACGTTCCCCGGCGGACATCACCCGCATGGCGCAGCTGGTCGGGACGATCACCGACACGCCAGGTCCGGTGCGCCTGCGCGGCGAGGACCCGATTCGCACCGACGCCGCGGGCTGGGCCCTGGTCGATCTCGCCGTGGCGACCGGCTTCGACACGTTCGTGTCCTGGCCGGAGTCGCCGGGCGATACCCAGCTTTGCCGCTGGATCGGTGACGTCGTTCCTTGCACCCGCGCTTTGTGCGCTTAGCCGAGACCTTCGGCCGTGCAGCGGATTCGGCGGTTCTGTTCGGTACCTCCCCGGCTCGTTGTGAACTCTCTGACGATGCAGTCAGACTAGGTTCCGTGCGGGGGGCGGTTCCCGAGTAGCGAACTACTCGAATCTTGCTGCCGGAAGCCGCAGCCGGACCGCGCAGTCACGCAGACGGCAGCCGTCTGCCTCACCGAACATGCTGGGGCGGAGTGTGATTCAGCTCTGGCCGGTTTTGCGGAAGAACAGCACGTGATCGTGGTCGATCAGCGTGATCGACTTGCGCAGCTGTCGAATGCCCGCGCTGGGCAGGTAGGTCAGATTCGCGAAGGACTGCGTATTGCCGAATGCCGACCGCACCTTGTTCTCGGTGGCGTGGGACGCGCCGTAGGCGGCCAGTACCCCGAAGTCCAAGGGCGCGAGGGGTTCGTCGAGCGATGCGGGTCCGGCCGGTCGGCCCAGCGCGGCGTACTGGGTCGCCTTGCCGTGCTCGTAGCGGCACAGCTCGTAGGACATGTTCGCGGTGGCCGTCACGCTCAGCACCGGCCACTGCCGGGAAAGTCGCAGTGCCAGTGGATTTCTGCCGGTCGGAGCCAGCTCCCAGTTCAGGCTCATCACCGTCACCCAGCCGCCGTAGGACATCTCGATCAGCACGACGTCGT
This sequence comes from Nocardia lijiangensis NBRC 108240, assembly GCF_001613045.1. Lineage (GTDB taxonomy): Bacteria > Actinomycetota > Actinomycetes > Mycobacteriales > Mycobacteriaceae > Nocardia > Nocardia lijiangensis. The sequence goes on from NZ_BDBP01000004.1 coordinate 170,324, forward strand.
CACCGAGCGTGTTCGCGGTATTGAACTCCGCCTCGCCGATCACCCAGTCCTCGTCATCGGCATTGAGGTAGGTGGCGCTGTCGACGAGCTGGATGTCGTCCTCGGCGTAGGCCGCGATGATCGCGGCGCGCAGTTGCGTCATGGCGTCCCGGTCCGGGCAGCGCACGCCGAGGGCGCCGAAGCTGGGGCCGATCTCGACCGGCGTCGACGGCGGCTCCGGATCCTCGCCCGGCGCGAGCGGGCGCAGGCCGACCAGCGCCAAGCGCCAGTTGATCTCCTCCACCGTCGACAGGTCGCCGGATGACTTGCGGACGATCTGCTGCTGCGTCAGCCGTCCCGCTTGTTCGAGGGTGCGGCACTCCAGTTCGACCAGCGCGTTGTAGGACTTCGGCGTGAGGTCGAGATCGCGAATGCCGCACGCGCGCAGGCGGATCGACATGCTCGTCGAGGTGTACGCGGAAAACCGCTCGCGGTACATCGCCAGGGCTTGCTTGCGTGAGCGGCCCACCATGAGGGTGCGTAGCAGCGTGCTCAGGCTGGCCAGGTACTTGCCCGCCAGGTCGGGATTGTCCGCGGCGAGCTGAGCGCGAATCCGTGCGGCGTCCTCTACGGCAGCCACGGCCGCGTCCTGGTCCAGCCTGCCGAGCCACACGCCGCACTTGCCGAGCCCGTCGGCGCACATGCCCGCCACGTGCGGATAAGTTTGCGCCACTTGGCGATACGCGGCGCAGGCACCGCGGATGGTGCTCGTGGCCAGTTCGCGGCCGCCCGCGGCCCGCGTCACCTGCTCGAAGACGCGCAGGGCCTCTTGCAGTTCGCCGGCGAACCGTGCCTCGACCATCCCGGCGGCCAGCCAGTGCAGCCGGATGCCGACCGCTTCCTGGGCGGGCGCGGGCGCCTCGACGGTGCGGTCCCGGCGGGCGGTGGGATCGGTTCGGGTGGCGATCAGCGCCTTGGCCAGCTCGGAGAGCGAGGTGGCCAATCGGAGTTCGGATTCGACAGTTCGGTCTCGGGCCGCACTGCGATCGACCGCTACCTGTCGTTCGATAGCACTCAGATCCATCGCGACCCCAACTCCCGCATCACCTTTCACAGACGGTCGTTCCTTCGGCCGCATCTGTTCTCGCGGAAAGTCTGCCACAAATCGAGTGCCCTCGCCCGAGAACGATCGGGGCGGGGAACCGGCCTAGTGCTAGCTGTCAGCTAACTCGGCGCGAACCGCGTGGTCACGCCTCCAGAAGCAGCGTGACCGGACCGTCGTTGGTGAGATCGATGTGCATATGCGCGCCGAAACGACCCGTCGCGACGGTCCCCCCGAGCGCACGCAGTGCCTCGGCGAATACGTCGACCAGAGGTTCGGCGACCGGACCCGGCGCGGCCGCGGACCAGGATGGGCGCCGCCCCTTGGTGGTGTCGGCATAGAGGGTGAACTGACTGACGACGAGCACGGGCGCGTTCATGTCCGCCGCGGAACGCTCGCCGTCCAGAATGCGCAGCCGCCACAGCTTGTCCGCCAGGGCCTTCGCCGTCGCTTCGGTGTCGTCGTGGGTGACGCCGACCAGCGCGACCAATCCCTGCGGGTCGGGTTCGATCCGGCCGACGATCTCCCCGTCGACTCGCACCTCGGCGGCGGTCACGCGCTGCACCAGTACTCGCATGCCGTGATCATCGCATTCGTCGTGCACCGGAGGCGGACGCGCCGCGCAACCGGGCGGCGGCTGCGGTCGGCAAGTGGCTGAGCCGCAGGCATTTCCGGAGGCGAGATCGCCACGAGTGGCGGTCCGTGTCCCCGACGGGTTGCCAGGAGGTTTCCTGGCAGTGCAGACGGGTGTGGACGGCGACGGCGAGACGATTCGGGTGTGTGCCAATGCGATTGTGCGGCAGGTCATCAGGCGTTCGTCAGGCTATCGACTCGTACGTCGTTGCGCGTCTGTGCGTTACCCCCACGCTGTCCTAAGTTCATGTAAAGGTTACTGATGAGTTGCACTGGACTGCCATCGTCGGATGAGTTCGAACCGTAGTCGAGCGGTGGGCACACCACCCCGGGGGTAGAGGTGCGAGATGACGACTGAGACTTACTCCGAGAAGCTGCGGACCGCCGGGTACGAGACCGACAAGGTCCGGGCTCGGTTGGGGAACATCTCCGGTCGGGTTCAGGACCAGCTGAGCACCTTGCTGTCCGTGATCGGCAGCGACAACTTCGGCAGCAAATACGTTCAGGGCAACGGCAGTCCCGGACTGACGGAGCGGCTGCAGGGTGCGGTGGACGGCACCACCACTATGGCGGAGTCCTGGGCGAACCTGTCGAAGGGGCAGTACGAGGCGGCGGTTGCCGCCGAGCGGAACGAGGACGCCGCTCGGCAGTTGATCGAGCAAGTCTGAGCAGCGGCAGTGGTGGCCGGCGGGCTTTCCGGGTGCCGCCATGGAGTTCGGAGTGGGTGAAATGACGTCTGGGCGTATGGAGGGGGAGATCGCCGGGCTGTTGGAGGACTTCCGCAGCCGCATGCGGGATATCGCGGAAGCGCAGCGGGAGCGCGTCAAGCTGACGGCGACCGCGACCACGCGTGACAAGACGGTATCGGTGACGGTGAACGCCAACGGCGTCGTCATCGAGACTCGCTTCTCCGACCGCATCGATGAACTGAGCTACGACCAGATCGCCAAGGCGGTCACCCGGATGGCGCAGCAAGCGGCCGACGAGGTGTTCGCCAAGAGCAAGGCGCTCGCTGCGCCGTTGTTCGACGAGCAGGCACGGCTGCCGAAATTGTCCGACGTGATCGAGGGAATGCCGGATATCGAGACCGAAATTCCACGGGAGCCGCCGGTTTCGCTGGCGCCCCCCGGTTCGTCGGAGCGCGATGAGGTGATGACGTTCACCGATGTCGAGAGCTACAACCACGGTGGTGGTAGCAGGGGACCAACGGAGAGCGTCGCCGGCCAAGCCTGGTGACGTGTGAATCGGCCTCTCGATGGGTTATTGGGCGATTCCGCCGGAGCTCGCTTGGCTCGAGTGGGTAGCGGGCTCGGAGATCACGCGCATCGATCCCGACGATGTGGTCAAGGTTTCCGCTGTACTGCGGGAGATCGCCGAAGAGATCCTGTATGAGGCGATAGCGGAGGCGGATGTCGCCGCCGCGGCGGTGGTCAATGCGTATCCGCAGGGTGATGGCGGACAGCAGATCGTCGATTCGCTGCGCTCGGTGATTCATGACGACACGCCCAAAGGCGGGACGCCGCAACACGGTTCGATCGAGTTGATGGGCAACTCGTTCAACGATCTCGCGGTCTCGGTCGATGATTTCGCGGGTGCGGTTCACGCGAATCACCTGAACGCGATCTTCTCGCTCGGTTGGTTGGCGGCGGAGCTGGCCCTGTCCTTCTTCGCCGGCCCGGGGGCGGGGGCCGTGCAGGCCGGGGCGATCGCGGCGACGCGAGCCGTGTTCCGAGCAATGGCGCAGTGGTTGGAGGGCCGGATCATCGCCATGCTCGCCAGGACATTCCTGTCGGATGCGGCGAAGGATGTGGTGTCGAAGCTCGTTTACGAGATCGTCCAGGAAGCGATCGTCGAGGTCTTCCAGGGCACCGCGCAAGAGGTGGCGGTGCAGGGCATCGTCATCGCCGAGGGTCTGAACAGCCAGGGCTGGGATACGGGCGCGATCTGGGAGAACGCCTGGGTCTCCGCGCTGGCCGGTGGCGCCGGTGGTGGTGCGGGTTTCGGATTGAACCGGGCGATGGGCCGGATCGCGCCCGGCTTGATGAACAGTCGCGGTTGGCGTGGGTTCACCGGTGGCGCGATCGTCGGTACGGGGGCGGGTCTGGCGGGCGCTTTTGTCGCGGCGTGGGCGACAGGGAACTGGGATCCGCGTTCATTCGTCGGTGGCGCGATCTCCGGCGCTGGGCCGAGCGGTGTTCACGGCTACAGGGGCCAGACCCAGCACAACGGGCCGATCAACTACAACCGGGAGCCGGTCCGGGTCGGTACCCTGCCCGGCTCCGGACCTGCCGGTGACGGTACGTCCCCGGTTCCCGCACCGGATGTTGCCGATGGTGCGGGCACCAATGGTGCCGGTGCCGACGGTGGTGGAACGAACGGTGGTGGGGCGAACGGAGCCGGGACCAACGGCGCTGGAGCGAATGGTGCCGGAGCCAATGCCGATGGCGGTAGTGGTGCTGGAACTCCGAGCACCACACCCGCGTCGGCGGACACCAGCCAATATGCCGGAAACGCAGGCACTTCCGATGCCGGAGCGGTGGGCACGAGCGAGGCCGGTGGTGACTCGGCGGCAAGCCAGCAGAGCGCTGCCCCGGCCCCTGCCGGTCAAGGCAATGCGAATTCCGATGCCAACGAAGGCAATACGAACACCTCGAACGGTGATTCCGCTGCGCAGAACGGCGGCGCCCCCTCGACGGGCGCGCATTCGGTTGCGCCGGGCGGAGATTCCGCGCAAGTGGGCGCCGATTCCGCACAAGCGGGCGGGGCCTCCGTACATGCGGGCGGCGCGGATTCCGCCGCGCACACGGATCACCCCGCATCCGTTGCTTCGGATTCGGTTGCGCCGGAAGGTAGTTCAGCTGCGGATGGCCACCGCGTAGCCGAAGGCTCCACCCCGGAAACTTCAGCTGCCGGTGCCACCGATTCGGGGACCGGTGCCGGTACGACCGGGGCCGGAGTCGGAGTCGGAGCCGGAGTCGGAGTCGGAGTCGGCGGAGCGTCGCCCGCGGCGCAGACGCCTGGCGTTGCTCCCGTGAACGCCGGACCGGTCGGGATGGCCACGCCCGGCGCGCCGACGGTTGCCGGTACCCCCGCTGCGGCCGTTCCCGGTTCGACGCCTGCGGTCGCCGGGCCGACGGCGTCGAATGTCGCCCCCGGTGCCTCGTCGCCGGCGTCTTCGTCGCCGACCTCATCCGCTGCTCCGGCGCAGCAGTCCGGTAGCGCCCTCGCGTCGAATGCTTCCCGGCCCGCCAATGCACAGGGGAGTTCCGCCGCGCTGGACGGCACTACGCGCGCCGTCCCACCCGATACGGTCGGCGCGACGCCGACCGGCGAGGGCCGGACGGAGGTTGGCGCGGGACCGGCCCGGGCGGCCGGTGTTCCCGGCGCGTCGACGGACCAGGCCGGATCGGTTCAGGCGCAAATCGCGGATTCCGAAGCGCCGCAGGCCCGATCGCAGGCGGACACGGAGGGCGACGCCGCCGCGGCGAGTACCGGTCAGCAGCAGGTGCAGGTGGGCCCTGCCGACCTGGTTTCGCCCGACCCGGCGCCGACAACGCCGGACGGCACGGCGGATCCGATTTCCCGACAGCGAGATACGGACGATGCGGCCGATCAGGACGATGCTGTCGGAGTGGACCCGGCCGCGGCTGCCCTCGTGCTGCCGCCCGCATCGCCCGGCCGACCGGGACCGGCGCCGAGCAGCTCACGCCCGACCACCGGCGGCGATCGGGCGGAAGCCGAGCCCGACACGAGTTCGAGTGCCGCCCCCGATGCGCGGCCGAACCCCGACCGCGACCCCGATCTGGATCCGGATCTCGATCCCGACGCCGTGTCTGTCGCGGACCCCGATGCCGATGCGGCCGCCGCACCTGACGCGGACCCGGATCCTGACGCCGACACCGACTCTCACGCGGACACTGATAACACCAACACCCGTGACCCGCGCCGTGTCCTACCTGAGGACAGCAGCGAGCCGACCCGCGCGGAGATCGACGAGGCCGACGCCATCCTGAACCGGATGGAGCCGGGTCTGCGTGCGCAGGATCTGCTGCTCGGCGATTCCGACACCAATCCCGCCACCGACGACGAGGCCGCGGCGCATGCGGACAAGAACTCCCGGCGGTGGAACGCGCTGACCGACGCCGAACGGGCCGCCCTGATTCGTGCGTATCCGGACGTGATCGGCAGAGCACCCGGCATCGACACGCATTCCGCCGACACCGCCAACCGGTTGCAGATCGCCAGGGATATCGCGGATCTCAGCGCACGCGACACCCTGAACCGCCAGGAACGTCAGCAACTGCGCAACCTGAGGCGCACGGTCGCCGACTTGCGGCAGGCGCAGGTGCGGGCCGCGCGGATCGATCCGGACCTGCCGGTGCGCGTGCTCGCCTACGATCCGAGTGCCTTCGGTGGAAAGGGCAGGGCGCTGGTCGCGTTCGGCAATCCGGATACGGCGACGCTGGTGTCGTTGCATGTGCAGGGCAGGAACGCGACCGTGGCGGATCTCGGCGCAGTCCTCCAGGAGACCGCCTCCAGGCACGCCGCGGCCACGGGCCGCCTGCGCGCGGGAGACTCGCTGGCATCCATTGCCTGGCTCGGTTACGACACACCGGGCCGGGCGTCGGCGATGGTCAACTGGCGTGCGAAGAAGGCGGCGGACCTGCTCCGGCGCGATATCGCGATCCTCAACGCGACCAGGGCGGTGGCGGGGGACAAGCCGTCCGTCAGGATCATCGCGGGCGGCTACGGTGTCGACGTCGCGGCAGCCGCGGGCCGCAAGGGCCGGTTGTCGGGCCTGGTCGGCGATATCGCGCTGGTCGGCACGCCGGGCGATCCGATTCTGCCGTCGAAGCACTTCGGCGACGGCGTGCGGGTGTTCGTGCCCGATGAGACCAACGGGCTCTACCGCCACTGGAACGCGCCGGACCCCGAGGGCTCGAGGGCGCCGCGAGGGGTCCCGGTCGACACCATGTACCGGGTGTCCGATATCGAGTCCAACCGGGCAGGGACGGCACCTTACGTGCCGGATGTCGATCCGTCGCAACCGAATTCGCCACGTCCGGACATGACCGAGAGTGGCTGCGGGCCACAGGCGCTGTGGAAGGCGGCCGAGGTCACCGGCAACCCCGCCATCACTGTTCCGGCGCCGGACAGTGTCGGCCCGGATGGTATGGACTGGCGCGATATAGAGCGCAATGCCGATGCTCAGCTGACTCCGTTGTGGCGGCGAGGGCGCCTCGCCGCGTTGAACCTGCTGGGAACCGGACGCAAGCGCACGGGGCAGCACGCGATCGCTGATGCGCTGCGGTACATGCGCGGCAAGTCCGCCGTGATCGTCATCAATCAGCAGCGGGGTAGCGTCCCCGACGGCGAGCCGGGTGCGCACGCGTTCACCATGTACTACGACTCCGACACCGACAAGGTCATGGTGTATGACCCGCTGCGGCAACCGGATCCGTTCGAGTTCGATCCCACCAAGGTTCCGGACGCGAAGGCGACCTGGGGCATTTTCTACAACAAGAACGGCATCGCCACACGCCCGCTCGGCGACGAGCGCGGGCATGGGCTCGCGGCCGGAAGCGGCGCGCGCAACGACGATCTCGACCGGCGGATGCCGCCGCGAGCGGGCACGAGCGATCCGTCCGACCCGATGGCCGCGCTGCGGCGCACCCTCGACGAATCGCGGGCACCCGGGCAACAGAGCCCGGATCCGCTGACCGACCCCGAGCGCGCTTACGTCGACGAGCTGTCCGGCAGTCTCGGACTCGGTGATTCGCTGTCCGGCAACCCGAATCCGTTGCGAGCACTGGCCGATCTGGCGCAGCGGGTCGCTCCGTCTCCGCAAATGGATCCGGATCCGGGATCGCGACCTGATACCGCGCCCCCGGCACCGGATATCTTTGTCCCGCAACCATTGTCGCCCGATCTGACGCAGGCGTGGCTGCTCAGTCAGATGAATGTGCCCCTCGATGCACCGCTTCAGGCGCGGCTCGCGGAGGCGATTGCCGAGCAGCGGGTTCGAACCCTGTTGCGCGCGGGCGCGATCGAGGCTCTCGCTCGCGCGATCCGGTCCCCGATCGACTCGGCCGACCTGGACCTGAGCGCCGCGGAACTCGCCCACTGGGCCGGTGCGCTCGAGGTGCCCGCCGTCGATCTCGCCACCGATCGCGGCGTCGCCGAAACGCTGACCAGGCTGCGCGCGGAAACCCGTGATTTCGCCGCCACCATCGCCCAGCTGGCCGACGCACCGCCGCAGCGAGATGACGCGGGGTCCGCCAGTGGGCGGTCGCCGGAGTCCGCGTCGCGTGCGGTGGCCGAGCGCAATCGTGGTCGTTGCGCGGAGCTGTCGTTGCGGTTGATCAAGGCGTTGACCGGCAGTTCGGTGATCAGGCTGCCGTCGGGGGCTGCCGGGCTGGACGGAATGACCGCGGCCGAGGTGCAGGCCGCGGCCGGCGGCCAGTTGCGCACGGTGTCCGGTCACGAGGAGATCCAGCGGGCGCTGCTCGACATGCCGGAGGGGTCTTCGGCATTGGTGGTCGATGCCTATACCGGTCCGGTGGATGAGCACGGTGTCGGTGCTCACGCCTATGTGTTCAGGCGTGAGCACGACGGCGTCGTGGTGTACGACGCGGGTGCGGGCAGCGTGCGGGGTTACCCGCCGAGGCTGCCTTCCGATATCGGCTCGACCCACATGATCCTGTTCGACGACCGCGGCGTTCCGGTGCACCCCATCGCGAGGGACGGATCCGGCCACCACTCGACTGTGGATCTGCCGATGCGCATTGGCCTTTCGCTCGGCGAACACTCCGATCAGGTCACTTCGCTGCTGGAGCTGACCAGCGTGGGCAGGGAGATCCTCGCGATTCTCGGAGACGGCGAGGTCTCGGTCGATTTCCGGCATCAGATGACTTCCGAATTCGCCTATGGCACATACGACTCGGAAGCGGTTGTCGCCGAAATCCGTGTCACTGAACGCCATCTCATCAGCCAGGCACAGACGCTGGTGCACGAAGGCGTACACGCGCAGATGGCGTGGGAAGGCGAAACCAGCAACCGGATCAACCGGATTCGCATGCTGGGCCGGGACGAGTACATCGCGTCGATGGTCCGCGAGGAAGCCCTCGCGGCCGGACGGGAATTCGAGTTCGCGCGTGAACTACGCAGGCTCGGTTACGCGGTCGACGACGACTACCGGCCTGCCGAGCGCTACCTCGCGGCCTACGACGCCAGGGCAGCGCAGGCGTCGCGCCCCGGCCTCGGCCTCACCGACGAGGAGATCCTGACCCGCGCACGGGAAGCAGGCGCGGCCGCCATCGCGGAGTACATCGCCACCTATCGGTGGGCGGATGGCAACAACTACCTCGAGTACTACGGCGCCGCATGGGACGAACTCACGACCGGCGGGTCCGATGTGCACGGGTGGAGTTCGCTCGAAGCGGAGGCGGAGGTCTCCGAGAACGCGACACGGCGGGTCGTCGCCCAACGGCGTCGGAGGGAGCTGGCGGGCCAGATCAACGATCTCGCGGGCAGTCTCGGCATCGACACCATCGACGCCATCGACCAGGAACTGCGCGCGGAGACGCTGCCGAGACTGCGCGAGGCGAACGAGCGGAAATTGGCCGAGTTGGCCGAACGGCTCGGTGTGGATCGGGCCGATGCCGGCCGGGACATGCTGCCCGACGCGGCGATGGAGCGACAGCGCGCTGAGCTGCTCGGCCGTGAACTGCGGCTTCGGTTGTTGTCCGATCTCGGCGATCAGTATCACCTGCAGGGTGAGTTGATCAACCGTGCCGACGCCGCTGCGAATGCCGCCGTGGCCAGGGATGTGCTCGCGTCCGAACTCGAGGAGGCCGGACTCGACGGGGCCGATAGGATCACCCCGCACGTCGCGCTGGTCGCCGGAGAGCCGCCTCGGGTGGTCGTCGTCGCGCTCGAACGCGAGCACGCCGCCGTGCTCGTCGAGGCGTTGGCGCGCCGCTCGGAACTCGCGGCCGCGCTGGGTCATCCCGATCTGGATCTGCGGTTGATCGAGGTCGCAGAGCCGGGCCCGGACGCGAATGTCGAGGTGACATCGCTTCGTCGCAACGCCGGTCCTGACGTCGTCGACGAAGCGTTGAATTGGACTTCCGAGGACGAACCTGCCGTACCGGTGGGGATGCCGGGCGATTCCGCGGGCGAGACGTCGGCGGATCGGATCGCGCGGGTTCGGCGTCTGCTGGAGAGCAGCGAGATCGGCGCGTGGGCCGATGACATGCTTCAGCGCTCCAACGTTCGCGTTGTGCACCAACTGGACGTCGAGCCGCGCTATTACCCGGAGCGCAGGACGCTCGTTCTCGACTACCGGACCTCGGAGGTGCGGCAGGCCATCGATATGGTGCATGCCGCCGCCCACTTGCGTGATGCCGCGGAGGGGTTGTCACCGCATCCGTTGACGACGCAAGTTGGCGACTACGTCGACGCGATGGTCCGGCAGGAGAGCCGCGCGCACGCGCTGGAGGCCGAGTTCGTCAAACAGTTGCGGGCCAGTGGACACGTCGTTCCTGTCGGCGATCTGGAAGGCGCGAGCGATGCCGCACGTCCCGGGATGGCGCATCAGGCCCTGAATCGGATGACCGATTTGTCGCGGTCGCGACGCTTCGATGATCCCATGCGGGACCCGGCGCTCGACTTCGGTGCGGCAGGCATCCGGGCGTACCTCGGGACGTCCAACAGTGGTGTCACCGACTATGTCGGCGTCTACACCAGGGATTGGAACGACGCGAACGGCGTGGCGGCCGACGGCACGGTCCACGTCGACGGCGCCGTTCCCGATGTCGACATTTACCAGAGTGTCGATGATGCGGACTTCGTCGATCATTCCGATGACGACTCGCCGGATGCCATCGATGGACATCAGGACGCCGACGATGCGCAGCTCGTCGAGCATTCCGACGATGTCGCTCCGCACACACCCGAGGCGAACCGCGGCCGCTGCGCCGAACTCGCGCTGCGCCTGATCAAGCGGATGACCGGCAGCACGACGATCGAGCCGCCGAAGGGTCCGGTCGGGCTCGATGGCATGTCGCGGGCGCAGGTGCAGGAAGCCGCGGGTGGCCAGCTGCGGTCCTACACCGATCATGATGCGATCCGCCGGGCGATCCCGGAAGGGGGCTGGGCGCTGGTCATCGACGAGTATTCCGGTCCCCTGGACGAATTCGGTGTTGGTGCCCACGCCTATGCGCTCGGGCCGGGGACCGACGGCTTGACCGTTCGGGATCCCGGCAAGGAGGAGGAGCACGGCTTCCCGCCATCGATTCCGCGGGAGTTGCACGGCACGTCCGCCATCATCTTCGATGCGCAGGGCAACCCTGTGCATGCCATCCGGGGAGAGGGTGCCGGGTATCTGCCGACGGCGGATTCGCCGGTGCGTATCGGCCGCTCGCTCGACTCGCACGCCGATCAGGTGCGAGCGCTGTTGCGCGGGACGGAGACCGGCGCGGATGTGCTTCGGGTGCTGGACGATTCGTCGGTGCGCGTGCGATACGAACGGGCGGCCGCGGATCGGCGCACGGGTGGGTTCGCCGCCGACTCGTTGACGGCCACGGTGTACACCGGCACCAATGATCAGGTGCGTCAGGCATTGTCGTTGGCGCACGAGTCGGTGCACGCCGAGCGGTACATACGCGGCGAGTCCGGCCATCTCGGCATGGACCGTGCGATGTTCATCCGCACGATGGTCGCCGAGGAGGCGGCGGCGGTAGCGCGGTGGATCCAGCTCGCCCGCGAGTTCCGCGCCGACCAACAGCTCGGTGGATACTTCGGCGACCGGCACTACCTCGAAGACGTCTACGATGCGGCATTCGCGGCGGCACTCGGATCAGGCAGCGGCACAGGGCAATCCACAGATACCGACAGTGTGCGCCGAGCGCACGACCGCGCGGCCGAGGCGTTGATCGACGAGATCAGAACCCATGTGTGGCCGAACGGCAAGAACTACGCCGAGTACTACGGGGCCGAATGGGATCGCGCCCGCACCGATCACGCCGGGCTCTACGACCCGCAGATCACGCGGGAACCGTCACCGGAGGCGGCCGCGGCCTTGCGCGCCGGTGCGGTGGACCGCAGCCGGGCGCAGCGCGATCTGGTCGACATCACCGACGAACTCAACAGCAGGGCAGGCGAATACGGTATCGCCGCGCACCTCGACGCCGACTCGCTGAACCGGGAGCTCGCCGCGCGCCTTGGGCCGGTTCGCGACGAGATGGCCGATCCATCGATCACTCCCGAGCGTTTGGCCGAGCTGCGGCGCACCGCGCACGATCTGCTGTCCCTGACCGATCTGACGGTGCGGCGCGAGAACGCGCAGACGGCCTTCGAACGGCAGGCCGATCGGGTGACCGCGTTGGCCGCCCGCGAAGTGCTGGCCGACTACGCTCCGGGCGCGCGCCCGCTCGGTGACCACTACGTCCATATTCCCGGTAGCCCGAACCGGATCGTCATCGCCGGTGAGTCCTTCCAGCACCAGGCCCTTCGCAATGCCGCGGCGGCCGATCCACGGGTTCGCGCGCTCATGCCGGTCGAGTTCGAGCACGTCTCGGTTGGCGTCGATGAATTCGGCCAGGTCCGAGCACGCAAGGTCGACTCGATAGATCCGCGGGTGTTCGAATCCTCCGACAGGGTCGTCGAGGAACCGGATCTGGCCGCCGCCGCGACGAGGCAGCGACTCGAGCCGATCATGGCGGCGCTGTCGAACAGCGCGGTCGGCGGGTGGGCGCTGGAAACCCTGCGTCGCCACGGTGTCACGATCGAGCACAGTTCCGGCGGTCCGGTGCGGTACTACCCCTCGCGGCGGGTGCTGGTCATCGACGCGGGCGCCACCGACGGCGAGCACATGCGCGCGATTGTGAGCGGCGCGATGCACGCCGAGTTCGCGGGCAGGCAGGATGCCGCGATCGACGCCCGTGACCGGATGCGTTCGGAGCGACAGGATTACGTCGACCGCAAGATCGACGAGGAGACCTCGGCCCGCGTCTGGGAGATCGTCGCGGCCGTGCAGTTGCGTGGCGCCGTGGAACTCACCGCGACCGATCACGTCTACCTCGATGCCTACCGTAAGGCGCGCGAGGACGCGGCGAACGAGATCGGCGGCCCCGCTGACGCATTGGACCGCATCGCGAACCAAGCCGGTTTCGACGCGCTGCGCCCGCACGTAGCGGCGCACCGCCCCGCGGGCTCCGATCTGACCAACGCGGAGTTCTACGAGCGAGCGTGGCGGGAATCGCACGGCGAGGTCGCCGCCGCGGATGACCAGCAGTCCACCCCGGCCGCGGGTAGCCCGGAATTCCGCCACGATGCCGATCGGCAAACCGAAATCACTGGGGCACTGCGAGATTCGTGGACATTGCGTCCCGGGCTACCGGGTGAGAACGACGTGCATGGGGTGCTCGCGTTCAGTGCCGTCGGTCGCGATGCGGCGGCGGCGCTGCGCGACCTGAACGCCGATGTGAGTTTCGACGCGAACGGGTCCGTCGATGTGATCGACGGCAGAACGATGGAGGTCTCGGTCGGCACGCGGGGTCGCAGCCATCCCGCCCAGGCCGCCGCCATCGTGCGCGCCGCGACGCTCGCCGACGCTGTGCGGAACGGTCTGCTGGAGGTCACGCCCTCGCGCGTTCGCGCCCAGGATCGGTCCGACTTCATCGCCGCGCGCGTCCGCGCCGAGGCGCTGGCACTGGGCAGGCAGGCCGAGTTCCATCGTGAACTCGAGCTGGCCGGATACGACACCGCCGCGAATCCGGTCACCGACCCCGCCGCCCGGCAGCGGCTGGAGGCGACCTACTTGGCCGCCTTCGATGCCGAAATCGCCGCGCGACAGCCTGATTCGGAGATCGATCCCGCTCTGCTCGAACGAGCGCGGCAGGCGGGTGTCGACGCACTGCTGGCGGGAGGCGAATTCGACGCACCGGACGGTTCCGGACCCGCACGCGCCCACCGGCAGGCAGCGGCCGAGTTCTGGGACGCCCAGCACCGCATCACCGCGCCGGATGGGCTGCGCGAATACGCGCCGACCACACGGGACGCGGCGCGGGAACTGGAGGATATCGGCAGGAAGCGCGCAGCCGTCGAACGTGAACTCGCCAGGGTCGAGGCGGATTGGGATCGCGTGGCGGCGCGATTGGGAGATATCTCGCGGCTGCGCGGGGACGCGGACACGCTCGACCGGCAGGATGTCTCGGCGCAGCTGCAGGGCCCCGATGGTCCGCGCAGGAACGGTGCCCACACCGACTTGGCTGTGCTCGCCGAACTGACCGCACGCCATGGCGAACTGACCGAGCAGCACCGCGCGCTCGGCGACGATCTCACCGCGGCGGTGCGGCGCGATCTCGGTGCCGAGGAGCCGATCACGCTCCACGTGGCCGAGGACGGCGTCGTGTTCATCGGCGGTGACCACACGGATGTGGACCTGCCGCAGCGACCTTCCGATTCCGATGCGCCCGCAGTTCGTCCCGAAGACGACGCCGCGCGAACGGAATTGGCGGATCTGGTGGCGAAGGCATCGGATCGGGTCGCCGCGCTGCTCGGGGATCACCGCCACGACATCGGTCGATGGGCGGCCCAGACGCTGGAGCGCCACGGTGTGCGGGTGCTCTACACCTCCGAACCGCGCTCGTACCGCGCCAGCCGGGACCACGTGGAGGTGGGGCTGGAGGAATCCTACGACCCGTCGACGAACACGGTGGTACTGCGCGAAAGCGACAATCCGCGCCAGCGGGCCATCGCGCTGGTCCGCGCCGCCCGCCTCGCCGAGCTGCATGCCGCGTCGCCCCACGGGCCGATACCGCAACTCCGCATGTCGCGCACGGAGTACATCGACCTGATGCTGGATCACCAAGCCGACGCCGCGGCAATGGGATTCGCGGCGAACCACCAGTTCACCGACGACAACATGATCGGGTCCATGGCAGGCTCGTTGGCGAAGGCCTACCTCCGGGCGTTCGCTCAGGCCGGTGATGTCCTCGCCCGGGCCTACCGCAATGACCCGGCGATCACCGGGCAGCTACTCGACGCCGCCTCCCATCGAGCCGCCATCCGGGCGGTGCGTGACAACCTCGACGAGCTGGTGCCCGAAGTCGACGGCCGGAACTTCACCCAGCGGTTCTCCGACCAGTGGTATCGCGCGCACGGCATCACCCCGGGCGCGGCCGTGCCGCTCGCCGAGACGGACGCACCCGCCCCGCCGAGGCGGCATATCCACGCCCTGGTGACGGAGCTCGAGCAGGTGCGTGAACTGCGTGCCGACGGTAAGGGTTCGGGCATACCACGCAGTCCGCTGGAAGAGTTGTACTCCGACGCCTACGACCGCGCGCACCGCAAGGCGGAGCGGGCACTGGCACGCAAGAAGTCGTCGCGGCCACCGGAGTTGGTCGCGAGGGAGGCCGGAGAGCTTGCGATCCGCCGCCACGTCGACAAGGCGGGAATCGACGACACCGAGCTGATCGTCGACCTCGTGCGGGCCGCTCGCACGGACGAGCCCGACGGCGCGTACTGGGGCAACCCGCGTGCGAGCAGGACATCCGAGCCGCTCGGCGACGGGTCCGTCCCCGACAGCGCGAGTCCCGCCGACTCCGAGGCGGACGACGTCGTCGCCGAGGCTGCCGACGCTTCTCCGTCGGTCCCCGTGGCCGCGCACGCCGAGCCCGACGGGCTGAACTCGTGGCATGCCGCCGCCCCGGATCGTCGGTACGCCGAGGTCTTGGAGGTGCTCCGCAGCAGCGAAACAGGCCGTGCGGCCATCGAACTGCTCGCCGAAATGCGCGCGGGCGTGCGTTTCGACGGCGGACGGCCGAGCAGTGCCGACAGCTTCGATGGGGCGACGATGGACACCGTCGTCGGTGCGCGCGATCGCGGCCAGCAGGGGCAGGCCGCGGCGGTGGTGCGGGCGGCGGCGTTGGCGGACGCGGTGCGCACCGGGCAGCTCGAGGTGACGCCATCGCGTATCCGGGCGATGGAACGCGACGCCTATATCGCCACCCGGATGCGCGCCGAGGCCGACGCATTCGGCAGGCAGGCCCTGTTCCACCGGGATTTCGGCACTCCCGAAGCCGGCCCGTCCGAATCGCTGGTGGACCGCAACTTCCGGAGGGAGCTGGAGCAGCGATATCTGGCCGCGTACGAATCCGCCCTCGGCGCCGCCGCCCGGCAGCCCGGCCGAGATCTGGACGCGGAGCAGCTCCGGGCGATCGCTCGCGAGGCGGGCATCGCGGCGCTGTTGGCGACCGACTTGTTCGACTCGCCGCATCTCACCGACAGGGGCGTGAGTCTCCGTGACATCGCCGGTGGCGAGTGGGATGCCGTGCAGCGCACCGTCGTTCCCGAGGGGACCGACGAGTATGTGCCGTCCACCACGGAGGCGGCACGTCGAGTCGAGGGCCTGATCCGCGAGCACGCGGACGTCCGGAGGGCGCAGGCGCTCGTCCAGTTCTCCTTCGATCAGACGGTCGAGCAGCGCCGTCGGTATATGCAGATTCCCGACGACTTCGATCTCGGATCCGATCAGGCATCGATCATCGCCGAACTGCGGAGCATCGCCCAGAAGCAAGCGCTCGGCGGCGACGGTTTCGTCGTCAACGCGTTGCTCACCGACCTATCCCAGTGGCATGCCCGATTGGACGACGAGCGGGCACGGCTGGAGGGCGAGATCGCCGACGCCATCGGTCGCGACCTGCCGCAACCTACCCAGGACGGCGGCCAGGGGGTGCGACGTCCGCGAATCCATCTCGACGAATCGGGTGCGGTGTTCGTGCGCCGAACGGATGCGAGCACGCCGCAGACCGCCGAGTCCGGACAGCGGACCGCGCCGGTCGATCCCGATGCCGCCACGACGGACGGGCTAGAGGACCTCACCGCCCCGCGCAACGAAAGGCTGTTCTCCGATCTGAGGCGCGGCGCCAGGCAGATCGGCGAGTGGGCGGCGGCCGCTCTGGCACGGCACGGTGTGCAAATCCGCTACACCGATGATCCCGACGCGATGATCGCGCGGTCGGACGGAGACGGACCGGTGCCGGTCCACGATCGGGCGACGAATACCGTTGTCCTCCAGTACTACGACGGCACGCAGACCCAAGTGGCGGCGCTGGTACGCGCCGCGGTCGCGGCCGAATTGCATGCCCGTGGCGCGGATCGGGCGCCGGACCGGTTGTCGCTGCACCGAGACGATTACATCGCGGCCGAGCTGGACCGCAGGGCCGCCGAGTACGCGATGGACTTCCAGTACCGGCGGATCGCCGCCGCCACTGACGGCGAAGCGGACTACTACTCCCGTCCGAGGCGCCGTAAAGGCGGGCGGCGCATCGACGATCCGCTGGAGCTGGCGTTTCTCGACGCCTTCACCGAGGCGAGGAAGATCGCCGAGCAGATCTACGGCAAGAACAGCGCGGTGGGCCGGGACATGCTGGACGCCGCCGCCTACCGCGCGGGTCTGCGGGCCGTCCGCGCGGCCATCGAGGCATCCGGATTGCGCATCGACGGGCTGACTCCCGCCGAATATGCCGGGGCGGAGTGGGACCGGGCCCGTGGACTTCGACCCGATCTCGCGCCCGAGGGCGAAGCGGAGCGGCTGCCGGTCGCCGACGACAGCCCGCAGGCGCTCGACCGGCAGGCTCGCACCTACACCGACGAGATCCGGCGGTTCCCCGAGCAGCGGGCCGAGGGCCGCTACGTTCCGTACGGTCCGGCCGAGACGGCGTACACGGCGGCCTACGACGAGGCGTATCGCAAGGCCGAGCGTGTGCTCGCCCGCGATCCCGAGGCGCCTTCGCCGCGGAAGGTCGCCGAGGAGGCGGGGCTCGCCGCCGTGCGCAAGTACGTGGAGAAGGTGGGCGCCCAGCGCGCCGAGGTCGCCTTCGACGTCGTCCGTTCGGCCGACTCGATCGAACAGGACGGTCTGTACTGGGGCTCGCCGCGCCTCGACCCTAGCGATGTACCCGAAGCGGATTCAGCGCAGCAGGCGGAACCGGTCGCCGACGACCTGGTGCGGCGTGTCCTCGACGACAAGCTGGCCGAGCGCCCCGACGGTGAACAGTTGAGCCCGAATGTGCTGCGGTTCCAGTCGGAGTCGGGCACGACCGAGTTGCTGGTGATCGCACCGAAGGGCGAGCACCTCGATGCACTGGACCAGGTGAGCCGCGACCACCCGGCGCTGCGCGACGCCCTGTGGGACGGGCAGCGCATGCGTTACCTGGCGGTCGAGCCGGGACCCGACGGCAACCCGTCCACGGTCGAGCTCTCCCGCTATGTGGCCGAGGGACCGCGCCGCTACCCCGCGCTGGCCGACGCCGTCGACACATTCCTGTCGGAGTACCTGCGGTTCCGGGCCGAGGGCAGGATCAGGGAGGGATTCGTCGACTGGATCACCCGGCTGGGGGAGGAAGCGTTCTTCCTCCAGGACGAGGCCCGGCTCGCGTTCCGGAGGGAGAATCGGTGGGTATCGACGCCGGTCCGCCTGCAACCCGGCGTGGTCGACGTGGGATTCCGCGCGGCGCAGAACAATCCGCGGTTGCCGGAGACCGATCCTGCCGCGGTGGCCTACCGCCTGTACACGCGGCAGATTCCGCAGCCGCTCGACCAGGTGCGCGAACCGTTGCCGAGCCCGCAGTTCGTCAACAGGCAGGTGAGGGTCGGCCCGGTCCGGGTGGACATTTATCTGGAGAACGACGGCAAGGGCGGCTGGCGGGTGCCGCTGACCGGGCGCGACGGCGGCACCGACGTGCTGGCCAGGTATTTCCATGCCATGACCGATTCCGATCCGGATCGGTTGGTGGAAAGGATCGCTCAGCAGCTCATCGACGGGACCGCCGAAATCGGCGACGGCTCGCTGCCCGAGGACACGCTCGGCCGCGACATTGATAGCCCGCTGTCGCCCGAGCTGGACGACAACGCATCCGTGCCGGACAGCGCGAGCGCCGCTGCTGCCCCGCCCGCGGTTTCGGTCGCCACGCGCCCCGCACCCGACGGGCTGAGCCGGTGGCTCGTCGGGTCGCCGGATCGTGGGTTCGCCGAGGTCTGGGATGTGCTCGGTGGGAGCGAAACCGGGCGTGCGGCCATCGAACTGCTGGCGGACATGCGCGCGGGCGTGCGTATCGACGGTAGCGAGCCGGGCAGTGCCGATGCCGTCGATGGGCTGACGATGGATGTCGTCGTCGGTGCGCGCGATCGTGGTCAGCAGGCGCAGGCGGCTGCGGTCGTGCGGGCGGCTGCGGTGGCGGATGCGGTGCGTGCGGGTCGGCTCGAGGTGATGCCGTCGCGTATCCGGGCAATGGACCGCGAGGCTTATGTCGAGTCTCGGTTGCGCGCCGAGGCGGACGCGTTCGGCAGGCAGGCCCTTTTCCACCGGGATTTCGGTACCCCGGAAGCAGATCCGTCCGAGTCGTTGCCTGCCCGCGACCATCGGACGGCGCTGGAGCGGCACTACCTGGCCGCGCACGATGCCGCCATCGAATCGGCCAGGCGCGGCGACGACGGCCTGACCGAGACCCAGCTGCGTGAGGTCGGCCGCGAGGCGGGCATCGCGACACTGCTGGCGACCGATCTGTTCGACTCGCCGGACTTCGCCCCCGGCGGCACGACTATCCGGGACAGCGCCGGTCGTGAATGGGATGATCTGCAGCGCAACGTCATTCCGGACGGTATGGACGAGTATGTGCCGTCCACTCCGGACGCGGCGCGTCAGGTCGAGGGCTTGATCCGCGAGCACGCGGACATCCGGCGGGATCAGGCGCGGATTCGGTTCGATTTCGATCGTGCCGCCGGGCGGCTTCGGCGGAGTTTGCAGATTTCCGACACTGTCGATCTCGGGTCCGATCGGGAAGCGATCATCGCCGAATTGCGCCGCGTCGCGGACCGACGGCCCGGTCTCGGCGACAGCGATGTCGCCGAAGCCGTGCTCGTCGACCTGTCGCGGTGGCATGCGCGGTTGGACGGTGAGCTGGCACGGCTCGAGGGCGAGATCGCCGATACGGTCGGCCGCGATCTGCCGCGGCCGGAGACCACCGACGGCACGACGGCGCGCCGCCCGAGCATTCAGGTCGACGACTCGGGTTCGGTGTTCGTGCGGCCCGAGCACGCGGACTCTCCGGAGTCGGCGGTCGACGCGCACCGGCTCGGCACCTCATCCGATTCCGACGACTCGGCCGGATCCAGCCTCGATCAGTTGACGCGCAGCCGCCACGATTCGCTCGTCGAAGAGCTTGTGAGCCGGGCTGATCGAATACTGCCTTGGGTCGGCCAGACACTCGAGTGGCACGGTGTGGGCATTCGATTCACCGACGATCCGGCTCTTTCGGTTCGTCGCCCGGATGCCGACGACAACGCACGGCTGTCACTCGGTTACGAGCCGCTTACCAACAGCGCGGTGCTCCAGGTCAGCGACTCGCAGCACACGCAGATCGGTGCTCTGATCCGCGCGGCGGTCGCAGCCGAACAGCGCGCGCTCGGTGTCGACGTGCGACAGGAACGGCTGACGATGCATCGCGACGAGTACATCGCCGCGACGTTGGACCGACTGGCCGAAGCGTACGCGTTGGAACACAACCATCGCCGCATGAGAGATGCCGAGGATGGCACGCGGCCTTACCGTGCGAAGCGGTCGCGCGAGGGCGGGCGGTTGATCGAAGACGATCTGGAATGGGCGTTCGTCGAGGCGTACGATGCCGCGGCGAAGATCGTCGCGCCGATCCTCTACAAGGACGACGCGATCAGCTACGACATGCTCTGGGCGGCCGCATATCGTGCCGGCTTGCGGGCGGTCCGTGCGAATCTCGATGCGCTGGGCGGCCGCATCGACGATTTGTCTCCTAGCCGGTACGCCGGGGCGGAATGGGATCGCGCCCGCGGTCTGGACGCCGACGTCGCCTCCGTCGAAGAAGGCGTGCCCGCGCCCGATCGAGACGGCCCGGAGGCACGGGACCGGCTCAGCCGCACCCTCGCCGACGAGATCCGGCGGTTCCCCGAGATGCGGGCCGACGGCCGATCCATTCCTCGTGGCGCGGCCGAAATCGCCTACACCGACGCCTACGACAAGGCGTATCGCAAAGCCGAGCGCAGGCAGTCACGCAATCCCGAGGCCCGCCCGCCCGCGCGGGTCGCCGAGGAGGCCGGGCTCGCCGCTGTGCGCAAGCACGTCGACGATGTGGGCGCGGAGCACGCCGAGGTCATCTTCGACCTCGCTCGCTCGGCCGATCCCAGCGAACGAGGCAGATTGCATTGGGGATTGCCCCATGCCAGGTCCGAAACCGCGGCCGACGCCCTGCCGGATGCGGACCCGAGCCCGATCGCCCAGTCGGATGCAGACCCGAGCCCGATCGCCCAGTCGGATGCGGACCCGAGCCCGATCGCCCAATCCGACGCCGACGATCTCGTGCGGCGCGTCATCGAGGACGAACTGCGTTCGCGCCCCGAGGGTGAGCTGCTGAGCCCGAACGTGCTGCGGTTCCAGCAGGAATCGAGCATGCCCGAGTTGCTGGTGATCGCGCACGACGGCGGGCACCTCGACGCGCTGCTCGCGGTGGTGCGCAACGATCCGGCGTTGCAGCAGGCCCTGTGGGACGGGCACGACGTTCAGTACAGGAAGGTCGAGCCGGGTCCCGACGGCGAGCCGTCGTCGACCGAACTTCTGCGCCACATCGTCGAGGGGCCCTTCCGCAGACCCTCCCTGGAAAACGCCGTCGCGTCGATGCTCTCGGAGTACCTGGCGTTCCGGGCCGACGGAAGGATCGACGAGGGATTCGGCGACTGGTTCCTCCGGTTGGGCGAGGACGCGTTCTACCTCGAGAAGGAAACCCGGTTCGCATTCCGAGCGCAGAACCGCACGGCCTGGCAGCCGGCCGAACTCCGGCACGACATGGTGGAGATCGGATTCCGTGCGGCGCAGAACAATCCGAGTCTTCGTGAGACCGATCCCGCCGCGGTGGCCTACCGCTTGCACACGCGCCAGATTCCACAGCCGCCGCAGAAGCCGGTCGATGCGCTACCGAGTCCGCGGTTCCGCAGCAAGAAACTGACGTTCGGCCCCGTGCGGGTGTGGATCTACCTGGAGAACGACGGCAGAGGCGGCTGGCGCGTGCCGCCGCCGACCCGGAACGGCCTCGCCTCCGACGTGCTGGCCCAGTATTTCCAGGGCATGACCGATACCAATCCGGACCGGTTGGCGGAAAGGATCGCCAAGAAGCTCACCGACGGAACCGCCGATCTCGGCGAGACCTCGCCGCCCAAGGGTATGTTCGGCCGCAGGAAGGGCCGACTGCCGTTCGGTCGCAAGGCGAGTGCCGAGGTCGAATCGGCGATGAATCGGGCCGAGCGGGACGGCGCCGCGGCCGACGACATCCGGCTCGGGCCCGACGGCAGGCCCGAGCGCGGTGGACCCGCGAGCTACGAGGCGCCCGAGTTCCCGATGGAACCGAATGCCGATGGCGGGCAGGGGAAGCCGCCGAACCAGCCGCCCACCCCCGCGCCGTTGCCCGATGAGCCCAACGAAGGCGAGCGACGTCCCGCGCCGCGTCCGGCGGCCCGGCGCGAGCATCTGTTCGAGTTCGAGGGACTGACCTTCCGACTGGATCTGACCGACAATGGCGCGGGGGCCTGGAATCCCGTACTGCGCCAGGAGAATCCGCCTGCGCAGGAATCGGAGACCGCGCCGAAGGCGACGGACCCGAAGGAGGTCGAGACTCCGCACGCGGCGCAGAAACCGCCCGGCTCCATCGACAAGCCCAAGTCGAAGTTCCTCGCGAACACCGCCTACCGCGAGGGCTTCCAGGGCTACAACCCGAAGTATCCCTCCGGCTCCAGCCTGGACGGCGCCGGGCAATCGGTGCTCGGATACTCGGCGGGTCTGCCGCTCACCAAGGACAGCCCGCAGGGCGACGTGCTCCAGATCAAGTTCAACCCGGCGCGCATCCTCAAAGAGGGCGCGACCATGTGGAAGAGCCGCGAGCTGGTACCGATCCTGAACCGCCTGACCAGTCGTGTTCCCGACCGCGCCGCCGAATTCCAGCCGATCCGCGATATGGACGGCACCGAATACCGGCCCTGGATCGATGACACCGATGCCGAAGCGGTGCGCAAGGAACACGGCGTCGACATCGATGAGATGCGGCGGCGCGACGACGCGGCGCAGCAGGCGAATTCGCCCGAGTCCCAGCAGCCTGCTGTCAACGAGCTTCCGCAGCCCGACCCCCGGATCCCCGCGGCGAACTCCGAAGCCACCGGCGCCTTCGCCGATCTGCTGAACGAGCTGGCGGGGGCCGCCGACCATCGCCGCGAGCTGGCAGACCGGCTCGTGGCAGCCGCCCGTGACATGGGTCTTCGCCTCGATCCCGGCCTGGACGGCGAAGCGGCCCTGCGTGCGGTGCGGGTCCTGCAGTATCAGCAGGCCAGGCGGATCGGTGCGCTCGCCGGGCTCGCCGAGTCCGCCGTGCGCTACGACTCGGAGAACCGGCACATCCCGTTCAGCGAAGAAGTCAGCTTCTTCGACAACGACCCGATGACGCGCTTCCTGCGCGAGATCGTGCACGCCGACGACCGGCCGACGACGCTGCTGGACTGGCAGGGGGTCAACAACGGCGGTGAGCCCGGTCGCGACTGGGGCGACCTCGGCTACACCGATCAGCCCGGCATCGACCAGGGCAAGCCGGGCTACTTCGTGAACGCGCTGCGCCGCGATCAGATCAAGGACGAGCGCGCCGTCTGGGCCCAGCTCCTGCAGGTCGACCTCCAGTATCTCGACGCGCATCCGCGCGGCGCGCTCGCCGACGCCCTCGCCACCGTGTTCGCGCGTACCGAGGACATCGCCCGATTCGCCGAACTGGCCAACGAATTCGTGCGTGCGGACGGCAACGCCGACGAACTCACCCGGCTCGTGACCGATCTCGCCCTGCGCTCCTCGATCGTCTCCGACGGCGGCTTCCTGATTCCGGATACCGACGGCCTCGGGCTGCTGCCAGGTGTCGACGGTGGGCCGACGCGGCTGATCGTGGTCGACGGTCATCTCGACCACGCCCATGTGCTCGCCTCGGCGCTGCGCGCGCATCCGAATATCGCCGAGGTCGTCAACGACGGTCAGGTCGACGTGGTGTTCCGGGTAGCGGAGATCGCGCCCGACGGCACCATTCGGGTCAACGACAGCGTGCCCATGCGGGTGCGGCACGTCGATGACCTGGTGGACGGTCGCAGGCTGGACATGACCTTCCTGCTCGACGAGGACGGACGGTGGCGTCCGGTCGTCGAGGTCGCGCCGACGACCGAAGGAGCGGGGCCGCGGCCGAAGCCCGATCTGGCAGGGCTGTCCCGCAACGAGATCGAGGCCGCGCGCAAGGAACTCGCGCACCGGCTCGGTGTGCCCGAGTCCGATCTCGACGACCCGCAGCGCCTTTCCGATCGGATGGAACAGATCCGCGCGGAGAACAAGATCAGGGCCAGCCAGATCGAAGCGCTCATCGACTACGGCCGCACCGCATGGGATATCGATGACTTCCACAGCATCGGCGACGCCCGCGCGCAGCTGGCCGACCGGCTGAAGCTCGAGCCGGGCGAGTTGACACCGGAGCGGCTCGCCCAGGCCTTCGTGCTGGACAAGATCGGCTCGGCCCGCAGGCATCAGGCCGTCGAGGATCTCGTCGCCTACGCGACGCTCATGCGCGGCATCGACGCCGATGTGGTCGACGCCGCGCGGGATCGGCTCGCCGAACGGCTCGGGGTTGGCAGGCGGCGCGGCCGTTTCCCCAGGGATCTGTTCCCGCGCAACTACCGCAACGACGAGAAGAAGTACCGTCCCGACCGGACCGGCACCGATCCGAAGCGGCTGAACAAGGCGATCGCCAAGCTCGCGCGCAGACCGGCCGAGCGCGAGAACCTGATCGATGCGCTCACCGAGTACTACCGCACCGTCAACCGGCTCGACCCGTTCGATCCGGTGTCGCGCGGCGCGGACGCGGTGGACCCCCGCCTGGCCGATGTCGAATTCCCGGTGCACGACAAGGCCGTCGCGCATCTGCTCGACGTGGTCGGTGATCTCGAGTCGCTGGCCGAGGCGCTGCGCGGTGCCCGGGTGCTCGACGGATTCGGCATGCTCGGCGCGAACAACTCCGCGCCCGATCCGCGGCCGACGCCGAACCCGGATTTCACCAGGACCGTCGGCGTCGATCTGCCCGAACCGATTCAGCCTGCCGATACCGATGCGGAAAAGGCGGCCAAGGCCAAGCGTTTCGAGAAGGTCTACGGGATCTATCGCGACGGGAAGATCGACCAGAAGGAACGGCTCACCCCGCGGCAACTGGCGAAGGTGCAGGCCGAACTGCGCGCCGAGGTACACGGGCGGGCCGCCGATCTCGACATGCTGGCCGCGCTCAACGATCGGGCCGCGGAACTGGATCGGCAGGCGCGTCGACCGCTGGAGATCGCGCGACTGCTCGGCGAGCGCGGCGCCGCGCTCGCCCAGCTCGACACGGCCCGTGCCGAGGTCGAGGCGGCCACGGCTCGCTACCGCACCGCCGAACCGCAGGAGCGCGCCGCCCAGCTCGACGATCTGGCCGCGGCCGCGCGCAGGCAGCAGGCCGCCGACGCCGAGCTGGCGCGGGTGGA